>JBAPUM010000037.1:0-37175 GCA_049282655.1 Xanthobacteraceae bacterium | reverse complement strand
CTGCTGGAAAGCGATGATCGGTAGAGCATCGACCACTGTTTGAGCACTACAAGTGAGCGCTCGCTGTCGGTCCATTTGAGGCCGGCGAATCGAGCGTCCGCGTCACTCGACGTTGCCTGTAGAACTTCGTGATCTCTTGGGCGGTTTGAAAGCTCAGACGATCAAAGCTCACCTACGTTGGGAGCAACGTGACCTCGCTACCGCCTCGGCTGTGTCGCTACCGACTATTAAGCGGCTTGAATCTCAGCCGGGCATCATGGCTGCCCACATGTCAACGGTAATAGCCTTGCGGAGCGCGCTTGAAACAGCCGGCATCGAGTTTATCGAGGAAAACGGCGGCGGCCCGGGCGTCCGATTGCGAAAGCGCCAGCGGAAGAGGGACTAGGGGGCCTTGAACTAGGGAAGGTGCTCCCCAATCGCCGCCTGCCTAATGTTTCCGGAAAGCCGGCGGGTGTTCGAACGCAGCAGGTGAACTCCGAGCCTTAGGATGCTGCGCAGCTTGAAGTTCATGTGTTCGGCTTGCTCGATGCTGACGATAGAATTTTACGATCTGCTGTGCAGTCCGTAATTTTAGACGATCGAAACTGAAGATGCCGCGATCGATTTCGCCTGCAAGAAATCCTACCTGTTAAACGGGCAGCGATGAGGGTGCCCTAGCGGTAGACCGTGACAGTTAATCGATATTGCGCACGGCCATACTAACCGTTAAGTTGCATATTATGACTGCACCCGTTGCTGACGGTTTGATTTTCGCAGAGGCCAAGATGAACACCGATGGCGGCGCCCGGGTGCGAGCCCACTTGTATTTGCGCTGAGAATGAAAACCGCCTTGATTTGTGGCGTGTCGGGGCAGGACGGTTCGCTGCTCGCGAAGTTTCTGCTGGAGAGGCATTACCGGGTCGTGGGCACGTCCCGCGACGCCCAGGTCGTTTCGCTTGAAAATCTCAATCGGTTGAAGATCGGCGGCAAGATTGCCCTTGAGTCCATGAACTTGATGGACTTTCGCAGCACGCTACAAGCGTTGAACAGAACCGAACCGGACGAGATTTACAATCTCACGGGTCCCAGCTCGGCCGGTCTTTCGTTCCAGCAACCGGTCGAGACCATGGACAGCATTGCGCTCGGAACCATAAGCTTACTTGAAGCAGTCCGCTTCGTTGGCCGAAAGATCCGGATTTATAACGCAAGTTCGAGCGAATGCTTCGGTGATCTAGGCTATGCGACGGCAAACGAGGATACGCCATTTCGTCCGCGTAGCCCCTACGGGGTCGCTAAGGCCACCTCGCACTGGTTGGTGACGAATTATCGCGAGGCCTACGGTCTTTTCGCCTGCAACGGCATTCTTTTCAATCATGAATCGCCGCTGCGACCGGAGCGTTTTGTCACCAAGAAAATCGTGGCCGCGGCGTCGCGCATCGCGCAGGGCAGCGACGAAAAACTCACACTGGGCTCGCTAGAGGTACGCCGGGACTGGGGCTGGGCGCCGGAATATCTCGACGCGATGTGGCGCATGCTGCAACGCGACGAGCCTGAAGATTTCGTCATCGCGACCGGCGAGTCCCACACTACCGAGGAATTTGTTCAGCTTGCGTTTCAACGATCCGGTCTCGACTGGCGCCAACACGTAATGCTCGATGCCGCACTGCATCGCCCATTGGAGATCATGGCGAATAAGGGAGATGCCGCGAAAGCCAGGAGACATTTGGGCTGGGAGGCCGGATGTAGGGTGGCGGACGTCGTACGTCTCATGGCGGACGATGTGTTCGATGCGACACCCGAATCGGTCGTGCACCCGCTCGATCGGGCCATCTTGAAAATTGCGCAATCAACCTGAGTATGAAGCTCGCTCGCGCTCCGCGGCAAAATAATCCAAATATAACTCTTTAAGCCATTGATTCACATTTGAAAGTGGCTGGCTCCTGCATCGGCTCAGAAGGTTGGAGTTCTGCAGGTATGGCACGAAAGCCGTATTTGCTCTGCGCAAATACTGCTACGATATCCGTTTTGAGCGAAAGCTATGCGCGGAAGTCGAGTTGCATCTGGCCTACAGATGGTTCTGCCGGCTCGACCTTAACGACAAGGTTCCTGGCCACTCGACTTTCTCGGTCAATCGTCACGGCCGGTTCCGCGACAGCGACCTGTTCCGTCAGGTCTTCGAGGCGGTGGTGCGGGCCTGCATGGACGCCGGGCTGGTCAAGGGTGAAGCCTTTGCGGTCGACGCCAGCATCATGGAGGCGGACGCCAGCCGTTATCATGCCAAGGCACCCGACGAGATCGACTGGTCGTCGCCGGAACGTCAGACGCGTGCGGTTGCCGCGAAGATCCCGACGCGGATCGCAAGGTGCCAAAGGCTATCTCGCGGGTGGACCCGTGCTCGCCCTGGACCGCCAAAGCCAACAAGCGATCGTTCCGCCATAAGCGGCCGCTGGAGCAAAAAACTGGGGGCGGTCGTGTCATTCCAAATGCGCCGATGGTCCTGGCGGGCGCTGGCTCTAGCGCGCTGTCACGGCGGCGACCTGGAATTGGGCCGTGATCGGTTTCGCTGGCGGCGCTATACTGAACACCTGCCGATGACGTTGATACTCTCGCCATAGCTGATCGTTCGGGCGGCGGCCATGGCATCCGACGGCAGCCCTTTGCCAGTTCGCTGGTTATAGAACCGGTAGCCGAGCGGGATAAAGAACGACATCATTTCTTCGAATGTGTGCCCTTGCTCCTGCAAGGTATAGGGCGTCCATTCCATAACAAAAATCGGCTTGTTGACCGACAACATTCTTGTAGCACCGGATAATACGTCGCATTCGGCACCGTCGACATCCATTTTAACCACGCCGATGGTTGGTTCGCCGTTTTCCGCGAGGATGCTGTCGAGTGTTCTGGCGCGCGCGCCAACCGTACTTTTTCCGGCACCGAGGTGAGCGGGGTGCAAATTCTCCGCCGCGATGAGCGGCCAGCTCGACCAGATTTCTTGCGGCACGCCGGCGGTGTTTGACGCGGTTAGAAAGCACTGCTGGGCAACAACTCGCCGCGCAAGGATTGGATTGAGCGAGAGATTACGCGTGAGCTTTGCGTAGGCGAAGTTGGTCGGTTCGAACGCATAGACACGACCGTTCGGCCCCACAAATTTCGCAAGATGGAGCGTATGAGCGCCGATGTTCGCCCCGATGTCGAGCACCGTCATTCCCGGCTTGACACATTTGGCGAGCGCCGCCCGAGTTGACGGCTCGAACCCGCCAAACAGATAGATCGCTAGGTCGATACCTTCGGAGAGATCAAGTTCCCAGGTCACGCCTCCTTTAGTGGTCACGATCTTGTCGGATCGGCCGACGGCCTGCCGCGCCGTACTAATCGTGCGGTAAAGCAATCTTGCCGCGGCCATTTTATGCTGAGTTTTCAAGAGAAATCCTCACCGCCTCTGTGATTACACAGTCTTTTCGATCACCAGCATCATTCGAAATGCGCCAAGTTGGCCGATCGCAGGTTCGACCCACCGCTCTGCTCGCAGCAGACGCCGCGCGAAATTCGCCGAAATGAGACTCCAGCTTTTGAAGCCGCCGCTTAACGCGTAAGCCGCAAAACTGAACCAGTCGACCCTGACAATGCGCAGCTCTGGAAACAAGTCATGGAATTTTTCCCTATCGCGCGTAGCGAGAAGAGTCGGGATCGCCTGATTGGCATCATAGGGGTCGCGGCGCGGATTGGGCTCGCCCTCGCCGAGGACGCCCGCCGACATGCGCACCGGCTCGTGATGGATCAAACGATAAAATAGCGTGCTGCCCCACGTGATGGCCGGCTCGACCGTCACCACGCGGCCGCCGGGGCGCAGCACCCGTTGCGCCTCATGGAAGAAGGCGACCGGAAACTCGACGTGATGGAGCACGTCTATCATGACGATATTGCCGGCGCTGTTCCCGGCGAACGGCAAATACTGCGCGTCGGCCACCGCATTGAGCCATGGCGCAAACTGAATGTCAGTTGCGATCACATCGCCGAGCCGACTTTTCAGGTTGCCGATGCCGCCGCCAATCTCGATCGTCGCCCCCGGAACGCAGGCCGCGGCGATGCGATCGTAGAAGTCTTCGTAAATCACACGCAGAACCGGCTTGCGCTCCCAGATGGTGCGGTAATGCAGCAACGCGCCCGACGTGTCGGCCCTCTCCGCCATCACGGCGCCTTAATGCGACGGAAGGCGAACCACACCATCCGCAATAGCAAGAGGCCGTGGCTGAACCGGGAGATCTGGGTCTCGCCGTAGCTGCGGCTGGCGTAGCGGATCGGCACTTCGATGATCTTTAAACTAAGCTTCGATGCGCCGAAAATGAGATCGAAATCGCCGAATGGATCGAAATCGCCGAAATAGCCGCGTCCTCGTTTGAGCCGGATGTAATCGGAGCGACGGAGAACCTTAGTGCCACACAGCGTATCGGTGAACCGCTGCCCGAGCAGCCAGGTGAACAGCAGCGAAAAGATCTTGTTGGCGATGAGATTGAGAAACCGCATGGCCTCGTCTTCCATCGGATAGACCAAGCGGCTGCCATTGATGAATTCGCCCTTTTGCGACTGGATCGCCTGCCAAAATTTCGTGAGCTGTTCCGGCGGCATGGTGAGATCGGCGTCCAGGATCATCAGAACTTCGCCAGACGCTGCATCAAAGCCGGCATAGACCGCATCGGCCTTGCCCCTGCCGGATTGCCGCAACGCCTTGATGTTATGTTGCGGATTGGCGACGACGACGCGCTCGATCTCGCTCCAGGTATCGTCGCTCGAATGACCCTCGACGAAGATGATCTCGATCGAGTCTGCGAATTGGGGCATTCGCCGGATGGCGGGTTCGATATTGCCGCGCTCATTGCGCGCCGGAATGACGATCGTTGCCGTGCGGGGCGCTTCGTCGAATCGCCGGAGCGAGCGGCAAACCGTATAGTGTCGCAAACACAGACTGCGCAGGATCGGCAGCGGCGCCAGAAAACGATTGATAAGCCGGCCCAGCCCAAACAGGCGCAGCGGCGACAGCAGCCGGGTTTCACCTTTTAGCGGCTCGAAGTCTGCGAGAGCCGCGAGCCAGCGCACGTCGGCCGGCGCCAGAACGTTCTGCGGCGGCTGCGGCATTTTCAGATGCAGCGCCTCAGCAAGTTTCAGCAGCGGATACCAGAGGTGGGAAAAATAGCCGACAACGAGCCGGGTCTCGCGCGTGCAGATGCTATGCAGGTTCTCGAACATGCGCTGGCAATCGTCGAGCGAGCCCAGCGTGTCGACAATCACGATAAAATCGAAGGGCCTAGGCAGCGATTCGATGAAGCCGGGCGCTTCGATGTCGCCGACACTGAAGGTATAGGCGGGATGGGCGCTCCGAGCCTCCGCGATCGCCAGGGCGCTCAAATCGACGCCGACACCAAACGCCGGCTTAAGCTCCGCCAGAAGTTCGCCGGTGCCGCAGCCGAGTTCCAGGACGCGCGAGCCTTCCGGAATCAGGAATTTGAGATATTGCAGATCCTCGGCGTGGAAGAACGCCGCGCGGCGCCGCCAATTGGCGCGTTCCGATGCCGTCGCATCGGAAAGACGCAGAGTCTCCTCCTTGCGCCGGGAGAGCGCCGGAGGTGACGATGGCGCAAGGCTCATTGACCCGATCTCATATCACAGGCCTGTCGGCTCGCGACGGCCGCTGCATCAGATAGGCGAACCATACGACCGCGCCAGGTAATGAAGCGATGACGCAAGCGAGCCCGAAATACATCGAGAACAGCAAGGCGCGTTCCGGCGTCAATCCATAATTGCCGAATAGCGACACCATCGCGAATTCCCGCAAGCCCCAACCGCCGATCGAGAACGGGACCAGCGTAATACCCACCATCACGGCGAACAACACCGCCGCGTCACTAAGCGGCAGCGCCACGTTCTGCGCGTGCCCTAGCGACCAGACTGCGGCGATCGTTAGCAGATGGATCACGCAGCCGATGCCGAGGATCGCACCGCTACGCGGCCCGAAAACGACGTGATACACGCTAGTGAGGAACTTCGCGACCCATTCGACATAACAACGGTCTGTAGACGTCGGCAATAGCAGCGCGCCGGACACAAGGACGACCACGCCGACGAGCAGGGCCGCGCCGAGCGCAATGATGACATCGTCCCAATGACCTCCAAACAGGCCGAGACTCGAAGGGAATAGCAGAATCGCAAATGACAAAACCAGCAACAGCCCGACGCCGACGCAACGGTCAATGGTCACGCTCATTACGGCGTCGCGCCAATTGCCGCCGAATCGGGTGAAAAACCAAATGCGCAGGCCGTCGCCGGCAGCGAGCGGTAGGATCTGTCCAAAAAATTGACCGATGGCTGCCGCGGCGGTCATCCAAAGATAGGCCGGCCGATCGGCCATCTTTAGAACGCGCGCGATCTCCAACCATCGCAGCGACACGAGCGGGATTTGCAGCGTGAGCAGCACGACCGCAAGGATGGCCCAGCGGAATTCGAACCCCGGCAAGGTGTCGCGTAGCTCTGCGACATTGAGGTGCTGGAATAGGTACCAGAAGCACATCAAGGTGACGCCGATTTTGAGTACAAGGATGCCGGCGCGGCCTCTGCCGAACCTCCGCATCGGCGATATTGCAGTCTCGCTATTCAATATCAACCCCTGTGCCACTCAGTGGAAATTATGCATCCGGTTGTGTCGCCTTATGACAGATAAACATTGTAGATTGGGCAGGAATACTTAGTTCGAGTCCTTGAATACGTCCAGTTGATACACGCCGAGTGAATATCCATATCCCAAATCGCGGCCTGTGACAGCGACCGTCGTTAGCACGCCAACGCCCGGAATAATGTTATCGTAGGGTTCCCTAAACGGCGATCCAACTAGATAAACACACTTTTCCCTTGCAAGCCGGGACCGCGCTTGGATGGCATCGAGTGGCGTGTCGTAGGTTTCAAAGCTGTATTTGAACCAGACAAAATCGGGATACATTGCCGCAAGCGCCGCATCGAAAGCACCCCCGGCCCACCAGTTACCGAACGCAAGTTTGTACTTCGTCGATTCGATCGCATTGTAGGATGGAACGATTGTGCAGCCTTTGCTCGCGAGTTGTGCCAAGATCGCTCGATTCTCTTTACGGGCAATTGAGTGGATTCGCAGCTCCTGAGTATTGGTTTCCATATTCCGCAAAACTCCGATGCCCACCACCACTGAAAAGATTGACAGTGCCGTCATACGTCGAAACGACGAACCACCCATTAGCTGATGGACTGCGACGATTACCGCCATCATAACGGCGGCCGTGGCAGGAAGCAGGTAGCGTACCGGCCAACCAGTATCACTTGTGGCCGTTGCGGCGGCCAGGTAGCTCGCCAAAGGCAGCTTCGCAACAACTGCGATCTGCACAGCAATGATGGTCGCACAGATCACGAACACGCGTTTTCTTGGTGCGCATAACAGCATGACTAGGCACCCGGCGAGAGTGACAATAAGTTCTGGTACGGCAGTTGCGATTAGCCCGAATCCGTAAGCAATATTGGCTATTGATGGCAGACCCACCTCGCCGCCGCCATAGAAGCCCTTGCGCAAGATCATATTTTCGAGCCACGCAAGCATGCCGTGATAATGCGGCGCGACTGTAAGCGTCAAAATTAGAAATGTCATAAAGGCCGCGATTGCGGAGATGATCCGCATTCCCCTGGTTTCGAACAGCAAGAGCATAAGCGCCAGCGGGATTGCCGTCAGTTTTGTGGCAACACATGCGGCAACGGTTGCGCCTGCCAGCAATGCGACCGGTCGACTTTCCATCTGCGGCTCTGGCGCGATGATGCGCGGCGCCAAGATCGCAACCAAGAGCATGGAGAGACAAAGCAACAAGGGTTCGGGAGATACGCGTGAAAGCGCGCTCAACGCCGGATATGAGGTTAGCGCGAGGGCCTGTCCGATGACGCCGATTGCAAGGGACTTGGACGCGATGCGTAGCCGCCAACCTAGAACGAAGCAGGCCCCACCGATAGCCACGGCGAGCACGGCATTGATGCAGGATAAATAGAACTCGGGGTGCTGCAACACATCTAACTGCAATCCGAGCTGTTGCGATGGCCAACGCGCAAGCCACACTGGCGCGATGACGCCGGCTCCCAAGACATGTAGCGTGGTACCAGGATGCCAGAAATAATACGGCAGTTGGAACTTCAAAATCATAAGACTGTTAAGCAGATAGGCATACTCAGGATCGCTGTCGAACCCGCCGAGCGATCTAACAGATAACAAAGCAAGGATGATCAACACGGAAGGAATTACGACGAGGGCCGCCCGACTGTGGAAATTCGCCATCCGGCCTATTTTCCGTTTGATTCTTGATCAATCGCGCAGTTGATACTAGCATGAATTGGCGCCGCCGCAGCCTGTATCAGGGTGGCATCTCTAAATCGGTCAAGTCGGGTAAACCGGCCAAGCTGGCGGGCGGCCGATTCATTACTGTTCAGTCGCGCCACCGCGCCGGATGCTTAAGAGGAGGTTGCTTCGTAAGCCGACTAGCGAAACGTAGGAAACCTTGTGCGCAAAGCCGACGCCAGTGGTAGCGCGACTCAATTCGCGCGCGGTCATGAGATTGAGATTGCTTTCCTCGGCAAAAAACTCCCGACCGGTACGGCGCATGAGCGAGCGGAATATGGGCTTGGGAAGCCAGTGCACCAGCGGCAGGACCGTGTGAAATTCCACCGGGAACCACCGGTTCGGCGTCGTGATGAAAACCGCTCGGCGCGCAACCCGACAGCACTCGCGCACGAAAGCGCATTGCCGCCCGAACGATCCGACATGCTCGATCACCGCTGAGGAATGCACAACGTCGAAAGCCTGGTCGCGAAACGGAAGCCGGATCCCATCCGCCCTCACGAACCGCATCCCTGGAAATTGGCTGCAGAGAAACGATGCATCGTCGATCCCCACAGCTGTGACCATGTTTTTGTGCGGGTACCAGAGCTCCACATAATTCGACGCGGCGTAGCTGCGATCAGAAGTGACGCCGACATCGAGAATGCTGTCGCGCTCCATCACCGCAGCGTCGACGAGGAATCGATCGAACATCTTGCGCCGCTGATGTGCCGCCACCCGCACCGCAAGGCTGTCAGCCGACGCTACATTATACTGAGCATTAGGTGTGACGCTTGTCATGCCTGCCTTGGTTCATCATTAGACCGATATGCGCCGCCGCGACGCGTTGGGACGCCAGCCTGCCATGTTCATAACGCTACCGAATGGGTATTTCGACAATCGCCGATAAAAAGCCGGTCAGCGCCAATTGGACACCGATGGCGATGGCGGTCAGCGAAAGAATGAGAACCCGCAGCAACGCAGAATATTCCAGCGCGCCGAAGCCGGTTGAAGCCCATTGCAGGATGCAGACGATGACCCCGGCCAAGCCGCTCAGTGCAATGATACCGGACGCAATCAGTATCCGGTTTAGCGTGAGCGCCGCGAGCGCCCCTGAAAAGCGCCGAGACGGCGGCAACAGCTTGTGCACGGTCGCGAATTTACGGGCGACCACCCCAAAGCTCATTGCCTGAGTGCCGACAAGTACAGTAATGCAGGCGACCGTAAAGGTATGAATATCGAAACTGACATTGCCGACTTTAACAGCGCCGGGGAGTAGCGCGAAAGCGATGAAAATCCCTGACGCTAGCAGAAAAAGGCCCGGATAGAGGAACAGCCATTTCGGGCTGTAGATCAGCAAAAAACTCAAGTGCCGCCAGCCGTCGTGCCAGGTGCGCAAATGCGGCGGCCTGGATCGGCCATCTTTGCTCAGTGTGGTTGGAACCTCCTCGATCCGGAAGTCTGCCAACGCGGCCCGAACCACCATCTCGCTGGCAAATTCCATGCCCGCGGTCCGCAGGTTGAGCGCGCTCATGCGCGCACGCTTGAAGCCGCGCAGGCCGCAATGAAAATCGCCGACATTGAGGTGAAAAAAAAGACGGCCGGTCCAACTCAACACCGGATTGCCGAGGTAACGGTGCAAGAACGGCATGGCGCCGGGCGCAATCCCGCCCTTAAAACGATTGCCCATGACCAAATCCGCGCCGTCCCGCAGCCGCTCGACGAACGGCGCGAGCGCCGAGAAGTCGTAGGAATCGTCGGCGTCGCCCATGATAACATAGCGACCGCTGGCGGCTTGAATGCCGCCGATCAAAGCCGCGCCGTAGCCGCGATCCGTAACCGCCACGACCCGCGCGCCGTGCTTCTCCGCAATCTGCTGCGAACCGTCCGTCGAACCGTTATCGGCGATCAATACTTCACCTGAAATGGCCGCCTGGAACAAAAATCGCTGCGCCTTTTCGATACACGTGCCGATCGTGTCCGCCTCGTTCAGGCACGGCATCAGAATTGTTACCTCGATAACTTTTGCCAAGTTTTCAATCATACTGTTATCCGAAGCGGGAGAGCATATTTTGAAACATATCATATTACGATCAGAGATAGCCGCGAGTCAGGCCGTGTATCGTTGGCCGGAGCACTGCGCACAATGTATTGGCGGACTCCGCCTTCCGTTTGCCTTTTGAAACGCCCATTATAGGCTTACCCAGCTACCTGCCGTCACAGAAGGAGCCTCTCGTGGAATCGACTGATCGGAGTACTACAAAGATCTCCTGCGGCGGGGTCTACCTCTTGCTGCTAGTTCCGGTTACGTTATTCACAATTTCCTTATTTATTAGACCGGCGATGGTTTTCGATACCGCCGCTGGATTTGCGGTGTTCCGAAGCATGCTGGAAGGCGCTCCTTTTAATTACGGTTTCTCGCCAGACCCTTCAAACATCGCGAACGACATCGAAACATTCCTGACTTGGTGGAGTCCCGGACAATACCTCGTGCCAGGAGCCTTCGTTTGGTTGGACACCAGCTATGGCTTGGCCATTTCACTGACCGCACTGTTGGCCAGTGTTATAGGAGTACTTGGCTGGATCTGGATTGCTCGAGGTTACGAAGTTTCGTGCTTCGTATTATCCTTCTTCGTAGCCGGGCTGGTGGCGTTTCACTACACCACTTCTTCATTTCGTCTTTACAGTGGCGGCGAGGTTTTGCTGTTTGCGGCATTGCCTTGGTCTCTGTCTGCCCTGGTATGGGCAGCCCAAAGAAGGCCCTTGCTGTCCTTCGCGATTTCGCTGATGGCGGCTGTCCTCCTCTTTTTTGCAAAGCTATCGGGCCTCTTTGCTTTCGCCGCAACCGTGGCAGCCATCAGTCTACTTGATCTGTGGAAGCGACGGCAGCTTACCTCCTCGCTGCTCGCGATGTGGGCGGGTTCGATGGTCGCCGCACTGCTAATTTATGCCTTTTGGGTTGCGCGGGGTCCGACGCCAGTGACTGGAGCGGCATATACCATCACATGGCCGATAGTTTTGTTTCCCATCGCCGCGGCCGTATTTTCAGGGTATTCCCTGCACGAGCTGTTGGATTGGCTGTTTCTGCATCCGTCCGCACCAATTCTTTCGGGCATTACCCAAACTAGTTACGTGCTCGGGCCGCTAGGGCTCGTCTTATTGGGATGGGCATGGTTTCGGCTGCGCAAAACGCGCTACCGCCCAATGGCTATTTTCCTACTTGCTATTATCGCGATTTACACCGCGGCCTTCATTGCGATGTATGTACGAAGTGCTACCGTCGTCCCATTTGAAGAGCGTTACTTTCGGTACGCTGGCATACTTTCTTTTCTACTGCTACTCGTCGCCATCGATCAATGGCAAGCGCCACTAGCCAAAGTCATCCCAATTCTAATTGTCGCTACGTTTGCCGCTTACGGCCTTACGTCCTACGCCAATGCCGCACGGGAATTTGCGAGGGGCGATCACTATGACCAGGCGAGCGGCACTTCGATGTTATCGGTATCGCCCGTCGTGCTTGAATATCTTCGTTCCGAGATGGCGGTACATCACTGGCAACATGCAATCGCAGTCGTGCCGGAACCTGAGGCCGCGAACGGCCTTCCAGGCTTCCGCATTATCTTTAGTTTTCATCTCCTGGACTCCGCCCCTCTGGAGGACATCACTCATCAAAGGTGGGCAGGTCGCACGGACAAGATATTCGTGATCATGAACCGACGAATGCGCGGCAGCGGCAAGGAGGATGCCGTCCTAAAGACATTTGTCGACTACGATTTTGAGGCATGGGACCGAAAGGAGATTGACGGAATGCTTGTCGATTCCCAATGAACTATTCGTTGGATCAGGCCTGACAGAGTGCGCGGGGCATCATTTCTCGATCTTACGAAACACTGTGTCAGGATACTCAACTCCTTCCATCAGCCGATTATCGGGGCCGAAGATCGGCGTCCGGCGCGCGCGCGCTCCGAACGGCACACTCAGCAAGGTCTCAAATGCGGTCGCCGCCGCAGCGTCGCACAAGCGAAAATTGCTGTTGCGCATGACAAGCAAACCGCCCGGCTTGAGACAGCGCTCGAAGTCCGCCACCGCTTTGGCAAAATCCTCGAACCGGATGAGATGGTCGCACCGCGTGACGCCAGGATTGCCCAGGCTGCCATGACGAAGCACCGCCATGCAGAAAATCGCGTCATAAAAGGCGGCCGCCTCCGCATCGGTCGACGCCGCGGTTTCAAAAATGACGGCCGTATCGCGTGCCTGTTTTAGACGCCGCCGGCAGACCGCAATATTACCGGGATTGATGTCGATACCCTTGATCTCGGCATGCGGAAAATAGTCGCGCAGAGAAAAGACCTCTTCGCCGGTCGAGCAGCCGAACGAGAGTATCCGTGCCTTGCTTGCAGCGCCGAGTTGGGACTGGACGAAGCCGAAGATTCGGGGATAACGGTCGACGCGAGTATCGTTGAAGGGCTGAAAGGCTCCCTTCGGCCGCACCCAGTCGAGCCACCTCAGATTTCGATAAGGCCGGTCGACGGCCAAACGCCAGAGCTCGCGCAGCGCCCGTACGCTGAAAGGCGGACGCTTTTTCTCTGGCAATTGCTTGACGTCGTCGGTGCTCATGGCAGGCAGCTTTAGGGTTCAGCGAAGGCGACACCAGAACCTGTAGTGACGTTGTGAAACCTCGCGTTCAGACATCTCAAAACGAGCCAATGATTTGGTATCGCGGTGCTTCGGATCGCCGGGAAACATCGCGTCATAACGCGCCGCAACGGCGGGTGACGGCATATCGAACGACAGCATTCGCATGCCGGCTCTATCGAGGGCGCGTTCGATACGCGGGAAATCGAACGGGTCTTCGTGCCGGTGCAGCAGGAGGTCGTAGGTGCCGGCGAGCGTCGCAAAATCCCGCGAGCGCGCGACATAAGCAGCCGCAGGATGCTCGGGTTGTTGCAGCAGTCGCTGCCGCACCCGCCGCAGAAGATCGTCGGTCACCGGCTCGCGCAGCAGATCGGCGAAAAGGAAGGTCCGCGCCCCGCTCACCATAAGCCGTTGTTGCTGGTTGTACACCATGACGTGCATGACGCCGCCGGGCTCCAGAACGTCAGCCAGAAGCTTCAGAGCGCGTTCCGGGTCGGGCAGATGATGAAGTACTCCCGCACAATGGATGGCATGGAACCGCTTGTTGAGATCAGCGACGTCATGGAGATCGAGTTGGACGAACTGCAAATTGGCGATGCCGAGCGCGGCGCATTGCCGCCTAGCGTAGTTGAGGCTTGCGCCGCTGATATCGATCGCCGTGACAGTGGCGTCAGGGTAGCGTAATGCGACGCCCACAGCTTGGCGCCCGGTACCACATCCGGCGATCAGCATATTCGCCTTGACCGGCAAGAGCTTCGCCACCTCGGGTTCCATCTCCCCAATCACGTCCGGCAGCCGCATTGCCGTTTCTGCGGTAATGCGGGTCCATGCGGGATAGGGCCAACCCTCGTATTGCGCTTTGACCGCACGGGTCACGGGCTCGGACGGCGAGCGGGCGCCCTCTGCTGCGACGGAGACTGTTTTTGGCTCTCGAACCGGAAGATAGGCGTCGATCATTGGACGGCGGCCCTCTCCGGCGAGCAACTCGCGTTCGCGTTCGTCGAACGGCCACGCGCCGCCATTGAGGCTGGCCTGGGCTTTCAATGCATTCGATATCTGCCGGTGAGCCCCCCAGCGCCCGGACACCAGCAGCCAGCGCCGCAGGCGGCTCAGAAGGCGCTCCGCCGCTACCAAACCGACCGGTGATTCCCGCAATAATGTCAGAACCAGATCATCGCGATCCAAGTCTGCCGCCGGCGCTTCCAGAGCCTCCTCGCCGACGGCGTCGGCAAGCCGGCAACTGCGAAGCACCAAGTGCCATCCGGCGGGATTGACCAGATTGGGCTCGATCGACCGATCGGTTAGGAGTTTCAGATAGGCCACCCGCCTTTCGCTCGATAGTTTGGCCGGATAAGCACGCAATAGTCTGGCGACAAAAGCCTTGGTCAGGCCGTCGTCCGGTGCGAGATCGAAGGCCGCCCAGGCCAGATCGAGGGCGTCATTCGGGCGATTTTGCTTCCAGGACTCTTTGGCTTCCCGGAGTAGATCGCCGGACGTAACAGCCTCCTTGCCTGCCCCCGCCATCAAGCCTCACATTCCGTGGAGCCCAACACCGCATTCTGCGCGCGATTGCCGAGCAAGAATGCTAACATGACTGCTCGCGCAGTGGGATGTGCCGGATAGAAAGGTTCCATATGGTGCGACGACGGGGTGACTGGCTGATCGCTAAAATAGGCGACGAGCGCGTCATGATGAGCAGGGAGCGGGTCCGGCATATCGGCATCACCGAAGTCGGCGCGCGGATCTGGGAATTGATTGAAACGCTTCACGAGGTCGATACCATCTGTGCGCAACTTCGGAAGGAATATGCCATTACGCCGGAGGCCTGTCGCGCCGAAGTCGAAAGCTTCCTCCGGGAGTTGCTGGATGAAGGCGCCGTCAAGCTCGATCCCCAACAAGCCGCGTAGTGATTTCACGAAGTCATTGATCCATGAATAAAACTCCCGACGAGCTTATGACCTTAAAGGTCGGCGAGAGGAACGTCGCAGAAAATCTGCGTCACGCGATCGAAACCGGCCGGCTGGTTGAGGCCGAAGACGGCACGCTGACGCTCACTGGCGATCCCAAGCGCAACGATAACTGGGTCTACGTGTCTCGGGGGCCGGCTTTGGGCTGCGGGTTCCTGATGGATTTCATGTTTCACCATGCTTATGCCGAATCGGCAGTCCCCGTCGGGTGCAGCGGCTGTTACAAAGTCAAAGTCGTGACTCGAACCCTGCGCGAACTGGTGGCGGCCTGGGAAATCGCCAGGCGGGTTAATTGCCGTTCGAAATGGGGCACCGACCTCAATAACCCCTATTCGCAAAGCGTCTATGCGGGCTACTTTTACGTGACCGGCCTCGACGCGGCACGAGCGCTATTCAAAGTCGTGCGCCAGGCGTTCGATAAGAATCCAAAGCTCGGTCCAGCTATCCAGATGACGATCAAACGCGGGTGTTCGGAATACGAAGCCCTCCTTGGACCGTCCGATCGCTACGAGTTCACGCCGGAAATGGCCGCGCTCGAAGCCGATCTGAATACCCGATTTCGCCCGCGAAAAGCTGAGCATCAGCCCAGCATGGTCGTAGCCCACTGGATTGAAACCGCCTTCCGCATGGGGGACGATACTTATCTCGATTTCACCGGAGGCAGGCGGCTCCGCAAAAAGTCCGTGACCTACGATCCTTTGTGATTCGCGACCGCAACGCTGAAAAGTGTGGCATAGAAGCCGCAGTAGTTCTTATTGGCGCGGCGCATCCGCCTTATGTCACCGTTATTTAAATATAAGGCATTGAAAACATTAAGTTTTATGCTAAATTCCCATTCACCTGACGATCTTTAGGAATGTGCAATGTCTCATTGCCAATATCCCAGCGAAGCTAGTAATATTGTCAAGGATTCAGGATTGGGCAGCTGACACATGAGCCAAAACAAAGATCGCACGCTGTTTCAGGTGGACGAGAGTATCGGCTCCGCCGCGGAGACCGTTGCTCAGCCGTCCCTCAAAACCTGGGTGACGCCGAAAGTAATCACCGGCACGTTGTCCGACGACACGAGTTCTGATGCCGCCGCCTCCGCGGATGGTCCCGGCCAGGCTTCTTAATCTATTTTTTGATCCCGAAGTGCCCTCGCTATAGGCTCCCTCGCGAGAGCCTATAGTAAAAGTGCGTTCGAGCGGCACTATTTGGGTCCTGCTTTATCGGCGTTTTTGACTGCCGCACACCCAATCCGAACGTCCTCATCCGATGCCGACACCGGGGCGCTCGCCTTCGCGCCATTCCTCGTATTTTTTGACGCATTTGTGCCCCTTTGTTTCCGCGTAGGATGGCGACCAGAAGATATTGCATTCCAATTCTCATTCGTCTTGAGAAACGCACCGCCAAGGCTTCGTCCCAATGAGTGTGTCACCCCTTCGGTCTGAGAGTGGCTTCGAGTGAGCGCCATTGCCGGCCTATGGCGTTTCGGGGGTCGGCCGGCGCCGACCGCCGACTGCGCACGCATGCTTGGGGCACAGCAGATCTATGGGCCGCATGACGGACGTCACTGGTCCGATGGCCCGATTGCGATGGGGCGCCAACTCTTTCGCACGCTGCCGGAGGACGTGCATGACCGCCAACCCTTGCAGAGCCATGACGGCCGGTTCACGCTGGTCGCCGATATCCGGCTCGATAACCGCGACGAGCTGACAACAACGCTCGACCTGGCCCCGGCAGATTCTCGGCAACTCTGCGACGCGGCTATTCTGCTCAAATGCATCGAGCGCTGGGGTGAGGACGCGGTTGATCGGCTGGTCGGCGATTTTGCTTTCGCGCTTTGGGATGCGTCGGCGCGAAAGCTATTGCTCGCGCGTGATTTCATCGGCCAGCGGCCTTTGCACTATCATCGCGGGCAAGGTTTATTTGCTTTTGCTTCGATGCCCAAGGGGTTGCACGCATTAACCGAAATTCCCTACGCGCCGGATGAGCAGGCAGTTGCTGAACTCGTCACGCTCATGCCGCAGAGCGGGCCGCGCAGCTTTTTCAAAAACGTCGATCGCGTCATGCCGGCTCACATTGTCACCGTGACGCAAGATGGGCTGTTGTCGCGGCGTTACTGGCATCCCCAACGTCCAAGCGCCGGGCGAGCCGTATCCGGCAACTACGTTGAAGGCCTGCGTCGTCACCTCGACCAGGCCACGCAATCGCGACTGCGCGGCGCGAATGGCACAGTCGGTACAAATTTGAGCGCTGGATTTGACAGCTCGGCAGTAACGGCGACTGCCGCAAGATTGCTGGCGCCGGGCGGCGGCAAGGTCGTCGCATTCACCGCTGTCCCGCGCGAAGGTTATGACGGTCAAGATCGTAGAAATCGCATCGGCGACGAGGCGCCGCTCGCCGCCGCCACCGCTGCGATGTACCCGAATATCGAGCACGTGCTGATCCGATCCGGTCACTCCTCTCCACTGGATGGGCTTGACCGTTTCTTTTTTCTATTCGACGCCCCGGTACTTAATCTGTGCAACTGGGTGTGGGTCAGTGCCATTAATCAGGCGGCGCGCGAGCGCAAACTCCAGATCATACTGACCGGCCAAAATGGCAATATGACCGTAAGCTACCATGGGCTGGAAGTGCTGCCGGAGTTTCTGCGGGCGGGGCGCATCATCAAGCTCTGGCATGAGGTATCGAAACTTGTCGCGACGACGAATATGCGCTGGCGGGGCGCGGTGGCAAAGGTATTCGGCCCCTTTACACCGGTCTGGCTTTGGCAATGGGCCAACAAGACCTTTGCTGGCCACGCCCATGACATCCTGAATTATACCGCCATACGTCGCGACTGGATCGCCGAGCACGATCTTGCGGCGCTTGCGAGCGAACGTGATCTCGATTTCTCGTATCGGCCCCGCAAAGACGGTTTTGCCACCCGTTTGTGGGTCATGGGCCGATTCGATTCCGGAAATCTTCACAAGGGAATACTCGCCGGTTGGGGCATAGATTATCGCGATCCAATGGCGGACAAGCGCCTCGTCGAATATTGCTTGAGCATTCCGACTGAGCAATATCTCATCGATGGCGTTCCCCGTGCAGTCGCCAAACGCGCGCTTGCCGACCGGCTGCCGCAAGCGGTACTCAACGAGCAGAAAAAGGGCTATCAGGCGCCCGATTGGCATGAAGGGTTGACTGCGGCCCGCGCCGATGTCGCGGCGGAGTTGAACCGGCTTGCCGCTTGCGCGCCGGCGGCGAAGACCCTGGATATCGACAGGTTGAAGCGCCTTGTCGAAAACTGGCCAACGTCAGGCTGGGAGCGCGACGACGTGATACGTCCCTATCGCCTGGCGCTGCTGCGTGGCATCGCGGCGGGCCACTTCCTGCGCAAGGCGTCGGGGGCCAATCAATGATTGCTTATCGCATTGCACTGTATCCGCCGGACTGAGCAATAGTGCCGGCGAGCGCCATGGTCGCTACGTCGTCTTCCAGATTCCGGGGTCGCGGTGCCGAAGGAATTGGTTCAGGAGATAGCGCGGCTGCTCGATGGACTACGACCTACACTAGCGCCGGTGTGGCAACTGGGGAGCCGGATGCGGCATCACGACGGAAGGATGATACGTGGATGCCAGGAAAATGGCCCGAGCGCCGGATTGAACGTCGTTCGTGGCGGCTGGGACGCCGGAAGCGCTGCGAAGCCCACCTTTGAGTTTCCCGGGCACCCCGCCGTCTGCTATCGTCCGTGCGTTCCAGAGTTCATGTGGGGAATGTCGTCGCAAAGCCTGTTCCGCTTGCATTATCCCACGTCAGACAAATATGAGACTGTCGACAAAAATACCGCGCAAACCGGTTTCGCCACACTAGTGTAAAATCACAGCCATGCCGGTAATCACCACACCCGGTTTAAGCACCATCCCGTAACGCAAACGATATGATGACTTTCTCCTATTCGCCACCCGAGAGCGCAATTGCGATTGTCATTCCTGTATTCGATGACGAGCCAAGCCTTCGCAAGCTAATGGGAGATGTGCAAGAGGTGATGTTGAGAGCAGCGCTGTCGGCCCACCTGGTAATCGTCGATGATGGTTCGCCCCGTCCAGTCGATGCCGAGAGCCTGCGCATGTGCGTCGAACTTCCTTTGCACGTCATCTACTTGCGAAGAAATGTGGGGCACCAGGGCGCAATCGCCATTGGCCTATCACACGTGGTGGCGACCGAATTGGCTACCACGATGATCGTGATGGACGCCGACGGCGAGGACCAGCCTGCCGACACGCTGAAGCTGGTCTCTGCGCTCGCGGCGGCCGACCGGACCACCGTCGTTGTAGCAAAACGGGCAAACAGAAGTGACGGCATGCTGTTTAAGGTGTGTTACCGCGCGTACCAAACACTGTTTCGTTTACTCACCGGCGACCAAATCAAATTCGGCAACTACTCGGCGATGCGCATTGAGGCTGCAAAACGGCTCTGCGCGATGCCCGAACTATGGACCAGCCTGCCTGCGACGGTGCTCCGATCCAAGCTTCCGGTTTGCTACGTCGCGACCGACCGGGGGCGGCGATATTTCGGTCAATCCAAGATGAACCTGGTGTCATTGGTGCGACACGGATTCAGCGCGATTGCGGTCTTTGCCGATCGCGTTCTGACGCGATTGATGCTCGCGGCAGTGGCCGCAGTGGTACTGACCAGCACCGCGTCACTACTCGCGATCACGATGAAAATTGCGGGGCTCACTTCTCCGGGCTGGGCGACTTCGGTCATCGCCATGTCGCTAGTGGTGACATTGATAGCGTGCATGCTGGGCCTTATTGGTCTTCTGACGACGCTAACCGGCGGCTTTCTTTTTCTCCCGCAACCCATTGCTGCCTACCAATCATTTATTGCAGCAATCGTGTCGTCCGAGCGACCACGTGCGGAAACGCCAGTGTAAATTGTTTGAAAATGGTCAACGTGATGCTCGTTTCGGACCGCGCTACCGGCGATACTGGGACACGGCGATGGTCGGTTGCTTATTCACCTCTCGGCTGCGTAGCACTGCTTGCGGCAGCATTTGCCACACGGATAGGAGTGCGCATCGCCTTCGGGCAAGAGTATTTTTGGACAAACGGCTATCTCTTTTACTACAACATCGCCGTCAACGTCGTAGACGGCAAAGGCTTCTGTCTTCAGAACGCTTGCGCCCGGTATCCGCCGGTTTACCCATTATTTCTGACCATCTCGGTTCTGGCTGGTCGAGACTACTGGCTCGTTGTAGTGCCGCAAGCGTTGCTGGGTGCGGCGACGACATGGTGTGCTTATTTGATAGGTCGGGAGATGTTCGATAGGCGTACCGGCATGCTCGCCTGCGCCATCACCGCGCTCTATCCCTATTACGTCATGCATGACACGGCGTTGCAGGAGACCGGGATGGTGACATTCTGCACCGCGTTCGCGGTTTGGCTTCTGTTGCGCGCCCGCAGGCTCAATCGATATTTCGATTGGTTCGTCGCCGGCATCGCGCTGGGAACAATCCCCTTGGTGCGCGCTTCGGTCATGCCCGCGATCGCCGTGGGACTATTATGGTGCGTGGTCTGGGGGGCGTCCGGAGGGATGTCCGAACGGCTTCGCAAGTGCTCGATCCTTGCAGTCGCCGCCATGCTGACCATCGGCCCATGGCTTTATCAGACCTATCGCGTGACGGGCGTACCTGTCGTTAGCTCGGAAACGGGCCGGGCCCTTTGGATCGGCAACAATCCGGACACCTTCTCGCATTATCCGGCAACAAGCATCGACCGAAGTACGAATGTAGCGTTCGCAAACCTGTCCGCAGCGGATCGGGCGGAACTCACGGGCCGAGCGCACGACGAGATTGCTACGAGCAGCTGGTATGCACATCGCGCCCTGGAATTCATGCGGGCCAACCCGGGACTGGTCGTGAAGGGGGCGTTCCGGAAAGTCCAAGCCGGATTTTCGTGGGGGCTGAACCCACATCGCGAACTGTTGGCGGAGGCCGCTTATTCTATCGGCTACGCGCCGATCGCCCTGCTCGGAATACTGGGGATGGTTCTAGCGAGAAAACGGCCCGGCACCATTCTGATTGCTTTGCTGTTCCTCGCCTTCATCGTCGTCACGGCGATCTTTTGGGCGCACACCAGCCATAGAAGCTACTTGGACGTATATTGGATCGTGTTCGCTGCATCGATCATCGAAAGAATCTGGGCTCATCTGAGATCATTCACAGATCCACCACCTATCGGCCAGACTCCACATCTGCCGGACCAGGAAACAATGCTGTCGAGCGTCGCAAGATCCAATCGATAATTAGCCCTTCCCACTCGTGGATCGCGGAATCCAGACGCGAGAACCCTCCGACCAGCGATAATGACGGCACCGCCTTAAGATCGCGCCAGCCGCCGGTTCTATAATTGACCGGATAGGCTTCTACCTGAAATCCCACCATCCGGAATAGGCCGATGGCGCGCGGCATGTGCGACGCGGAAGTAACAAGAAGCCAGTGTTCGCCCGGCTTCGGCTCGGCAATGTTCTTGGCATTGACGGCATTTTCCATCGTGTTTCGCGCGGAATAGTCGACCGTAATATTTCCGTTTGGCACGCCCAAATTCTCCAAGAGACGGGCCGCAAATTCGGATTCCGACCGCCCTTTAAAAACAAGGTTCGAGTTCCCGCCGCTGAACACGATGCGCAGCCCGGGATAGCGGCGTTGTAGTTCGACGGCGGCGATTAGACGTTCGGCCGCTGAGTCGAGCGATATATCGTGCCGCGACGACGAAATGTACGTGTTGACGACGCCGCCGAGCACGATGATCCCGGTCGGCGGGCCGAGTGTTTCGTCCCATCGCGGGAAGCGATTTTCCAGCGGCAATAATAGCGCCGTGCCGAGCGGCGTCAGGCCGGCGACGATGAACAGGACTGTGCCTGTGGCGGTCATTCGCCGGCCGAGCCGAGCGAACCGGCTTCGCCACAAGAGGAGGCCGCAACCGATCAGCAGCAGTATGGAAGTCGATGGAAGGGCAAGGTCGCCCAGTATTTTCGACAGGTAAAAGTACATCGCAACCGCAACCTTTCGATCGGTCTAGGAGCCGAGAGCTGCGCCATCGCACGGCCTCACGTCCAGCGTCGTCTTTTGCGGTGGAACAGGGGGGCAAGTTTGGCTCGACGAATGCCGCCCTCGCGCCTAGAAGGGAGAGAGAACGGAACGTTACCAAACATGCGCTTTATTCGGCAACCAGTGGTTTGTGGTGGGGTACGATCATCTGCCGGCGATCGGGCGAGAGTAGAGGGCTGCCGAGAATGGTGGCGTTAGGGTTGCCGTGATTTTTCAGGCTGGGATGCGTGACGCAACAGAGCGATGCCACAGGCGGGACGCCCGCTAGCCCGGGTGACGCCCTCAAGGCCCGCGCGGCCGGCAACGGATTTGCACCCTCATTCGTCCTAGCGGCCGCGTGCTGCCGATGGCCGCCGTCGGAAGCTCGCCATGCGGCTGTTCGCACGGCAGCCCATCCGATTACCGATTGGAACGACTTTTTATTGCAAGTGAGCCGTCAGCGTGTCGCCGGGCTGGTTCACGCTGCCTTGGCATCGGCCGAGGTCGCGCTTCCACCCGCGACCGCGAAGAAGCTCGCTGCGCTGGCACTACGAATTGCCCGGCAAAACCTGAGATACGCCGCCGAAACGATCCGCCTGCAGCGCGCATTCGAAGCGGCGAATATCACTGTCCTGGCGTTGAAAGGCATCGCACTGGCCCAGCTCGCCTATGGCTCCATCAAGGCAAAGGACTCCAGAGACATCGACCTTCTGATCTCATCGGACCAAGTGGAAGCGGCATTATTGGTTCTAGAACGCGAAGGCTACGCGCTGTCCCACCCGGCCGAACGTCTCAGCAAAACGCAACGCCGTGCGGTCTTTCGCTACGCCCGAGAAGTCCAGCTCATCCGGCGGGACCGTAAATTGCGCGTGGAACTACAGTGGCGCGCCACCAACAATCCGCTGCTGCTCAAAGGCATCGACGCCAATTCACCGGCGCAACTCGTGCGGCTCGGCGACGGGATGTGCATCCGCACCTTGGCGCAAGAGGATCTGTTCGCCTATCTGTGCGTTCATGGCGCACAGCACGCTTGGTCAAGGCTGAAGTGGCTGGCGGACCTCAATGCATTGATCGCGGAGAGTAACGAAAGTGTCGAACGGCTCTATCGCCATGCGCAACCCATCGGCGCTGCGTTTTGCGCCGGACAAGCACTCCTGCTCTGCAATCAGCTTTTCGAGCTTAAGCTTCCGCCGGGTCTGGCCGACGAGATCGAACGGGACGGAAGATCGAGGCGATTGGCGAAAATGGCGGCACTGACGATGCTCGACAGCCGCGCCGAGGCGCAGATGGGCCGTAGCTTCGTCAGCAAAATGCGCGTTATTCTCGCGCAATTCTTATTGGGGAAGGGGTGGGCGTTTTTTTGGGCCGAATACCGCGTGGAATTCGTGCGAATTCTCGACGTTATCGACTTTCCCTTACCGGCGTTCCTGCACTTCGTCTATCCGCTGATTCGCTTGCCACTCTGGCTTTGGCGACGCGGCGCCGCCACGGTGACCCGCCGTCGAACCTGAACCTGGCGAGACCGCCGAGTTCCTTCCTTTGAGCGCAAATTACGGTCTTTCGCGGCGTGTATGGCGCGGATTAGTGTTATCCAGAAGGGCGTTTTATGTTACGAATCGCCCGGGTAGGGGCGGGCAGGATCTTCCTGACAGGCATCGGCTGTGGTCAAGGCAAATCGCCGCTTGGGAAAGCCGTCTTCGCATACACGGCTGTTATCCCGTGTTGCTGTTTGGGACGTCGTGTGGGGAGGCTTTAGCCCGCTGGCGGCCTATCTCTTGCGCGACGGCGCAATTCTGAGGCCGAACGGCACCATCACCTATTGCGGCGTCGCCTTTCTCACCTCGTTGCTCGTTTTTCAGTGGTTTCGTACCAGTTCGCCGATTTCCCGCTTTTATTCGATCAGAGACGCCTTCGAGCTGATCAAGGCGTGCGCTCTTATCGCGGCGCTTTCGGCCGTCGCGTCCTTCGTGCTCACACGCCTCGAGGAAGCGCCGCGGTCGATCCCGGTGCTGCACTTCATGCTGCTGGCTTCGGGCCTCCTCGGCGCGAGATTTTTGCTTCGGTTGCGCGGCACCCGACGTGAAACCCGGACGTATCATGCGGTGGGACAAAGCGCGCATGTTCTGATCATCGGCGCTACCCGATTGGCCTGGTTCTTCTCGAAAATGCTGGAGGAGCTTGCGCCGGGCGAGTATCAGATCGTCGCCATCCTGGACCAGAGGCCGCGATTGCGGCATCGGTCGCTCAACGGCTATCCGATCATCGGCGCCCCGGCCGATCTCGAGAAAGTCATCGCCGACTACGCGCTCCACGGCGTTCGGATCGACAAAGTCGTGGTCGCCGAAGAGCCGAAGGATCTTCCCGAGCCGACGTGGAATGAAATCTGCAGGGTCCGCGACGTACTCAATATTGGGCTCGAGGTGCTGCCCGATCTTCTCATATCGGCGCGCGGTACGGACGACGATGCGACCCCGACCGTAGCGGCCGAAGAGATGGCGGCAGTTCCGGAAAGCGAATTTCACGTATCGCTGGATCGTCCATTCTGGAAGGTCAAGCGCGCGCTCGACTTCGCGATCGCGCTCGCCATCGCTTTCGTTCTGTCGCCCGTGATCGTGATTGTTATGGTGCTGGCGCTGCTGGACGTCGGTATCCCGGCGATTTTTTGGCAGCAACGCCTCGGCCGCAATGGCGCACCGTTGCATCTTTACAAGTTTCGTACGCTCAAGACGCTGTTCGACCGTCAGACAAAAGAAAAACGCGAGGCTCAAGACCCGTCCGCGATCGGACGCTTCCTGCGGGCGACGCGGCTCGACGAATTGCCGCAGCTGTGGAACGTGCTCGCCGGCGAGATGTCGTTGATCGGCCCGCGGCCGCTGTTGCCGGTCGATCAGCCGCAGGGACAATCGCTACGCCTGACGGTCCGGCCGGGCGTTACCGGCTGGGCGCAAGTCTGCGGCGGCAGACTGATATCGGTGGAGGAGAAGAACGCGCTCGACGAATGGTATATTCGTCACGCGTCGCTGCGGCTTGATTTGGTGATCGTGCTACGGACGATCAGTATGCTGCTCAAGGGCGATCGCCGTAATGAAAAGGCGATCGCTTTGGCATTGCTGGAAAAATCCGACGGTGACGCCAGCCCCACGGCGCAACCAACGGCCGCGGAGGACAGCGTCAGCGGCCTCATACCGCCGGCAACCCCGCGCGACCCCGTCGGCATTGGAAGCGCTTCCGGCCGCGTTGACAGCAAGGAAGGGCAATTAGCCCCGGAGCGCCCGCTCTAACGCCCGCTCAAATAGCCGGCATTCAATTCCTTTGGGATCGCGATAGTGTTCCAGGATGTCCGATCCATCATGGCGTTCGCCGCCAGCGGCCTTTCGCCATCGTAAAGAACGTAGTCGCTTTCCACGAGCATCGTCGTCATCAGCATTGCCGCATTGTCGGACACCTCGCAAATGATGACCGGGCGAATTTTGTTCAAAATTTCTGTCTGTCCGGAAAATACATCCGCCTCGGCACCCTCGACATCGCACTTGATGACGTTCGGCGCTGGCAAATTCGATGCCAGCCAATCGAGATTGAAGGCGGCGACAGTCTGGCTCTCGGACGGAGGTCCCATTAGCGTTTGACCGTAACCGCGCATAGCGCTCGAGGCGCGCGACCGTGATGCGATCGTGAATTCGCGGAGCGAGATTTCCGATGCGATCGCGGCTGACAGGACGGTGACCGGCGCGCTCGTGTCCGGCTGCAGCCGAGCCGATCGCCGCAAGCAACCCACCAGAAACGTATCGGGCTCGACCGCAATCACGCGTCCTTTCGGACCCGCACAAGCCGCGGCGGCGAATGCAAAAAGCCCGACATTGGCGCCGATATCCCAAACAACATTGTTCGCCCGGACAAGCTCCGTCGCATTCCGCAACAAGGACGGATCGATCCGCGCCATCGGCTTGAACAAATACTTCAATCCCGCCGACGGAGAGACGACGATGGCCGCGCCGCCGACCGCTTGCGGCAAGCGTCGCCGGTACACCCAGTTCCGCGTGACGCGCTCGACAACACGTCGGGCGACATCAGAAAGAGACAATTTATCGGTGTCGATCAAAGTGATTTATCCAAAACGCGGACGGGAGTTGCGCTTTGCAATCTGTGTTGTACGAAAGCCGCGTCACGCACAAAGAGCGCGTTATGGCGGCCGCCGCCGCCGGGTTCGGGCCGCAACTGCCGCGAAAACGGTTCGTAACTGTGTTCGGCAAAGCCGGCTCGATGCAGAACGTCAACCACGGGCGGCGATCTGTCCTCGGTGATGATGGCCCGAAGTTTCGGACATCGCAGGGTTTCGACGGCACCGCCCAGAACCTCGCTTTCAAAGCCTTCGACGTCCAATTTGATCAAATTCGGCCGCTCGTTTCCGCATGCCTGGTCCAAGGTATCCAGGGCGACAGTCCTGGTGGCACCGTCAGTCTCGCCGGCGACGTGGTTCACGGTATCGAGTCCGACGGTAAATCCGACGCTTCCTTGCCGCGATCCGAGAGCGCATTCGCAGGGTCGGACCAAGTTATCGAGTCGATTCAGAGCGATATTCCGCGACAAAGCCTCAAAAGTCAGTGGGTCTGGTTCAAACGCCACGGTGCGCGCTTTGCGGACGCCAGAGGCAAGAACGGTATAGCTTCCGATATTCGCACCAATGTCTGCGAATAAATCGCCAGGACGTAAAAAATGCAGCACAAAGGCCATGTCCTCGAATTCGTGCAATCCGCAATAGATATTCCCGGTCGCGCCGGCCATGCCGCGCCGAGCGGCGAGACGAGTACCCTCGACCCACGGCACAACCACCTCACCGCGCAGCCGGCTTTCGACTTGCCAGCGCAGCAAGCGGGTGAAGGCACGCAGCTTCCGGTCTCGCGTCAGCGGGTGGCTGGCGATGTAACTGGCGAGATTTAGGATCGCGTCCATTGCAGCCTGATTCTTCTTCGTTTCGATATACAAACGGTCAGACGGTAACGGTGAGTTTCGTTCCCTTCAGTCGTTTGGCGAGTTCTTCAGGCGGCACTCTTGTAAAGAGCCAGTTGAATTGTGGCGGGACGTAGCGGAAGTTTTCACCGGGAGAAAACTGCAGCTGATAGTCATTGATGTAGTACGACCTCATGCCTAGCTGCGCTTCGGCGGAGGCGATGAAATTGCCGCTCATGGCCCCGCCCAATACCTCGATAATGAGATATGCAATATGTCGCGCGGCATCACCTACACCTTCGAGAAATCTGAACTCGGCACCTTCAACGTCTACTTTAACCAACAAATTATCAAGATTTGTATTTTTACAGAATGATGCGAAAGAGATTACTTGGATATCGACGGGTTGATACCTCGCGTCGTCTAAATGAGGAACACTTAAGCTCGACTGCGAATTGTCGACGGTATCCAAATAGAACCGCACAACATCGTCGCAATTGCCGATGCCTTTACGATGGCCAATCATTGTCTTAAAATTTAGGCGATGTACATTTTCAGCGATGATCGAGAATAGCTCAACGTTTGGCTCGAAATAATGGATGGGTACACGGTCTCCATGACGGGCCGCAATAGCAAACGAGAAGTAGCCATAGTTCGCTCCGATATCGACGAAACCGCCAGCATCGCCAGCTAGTTCGCAAGCCAGCATCAATGCGCCACGCTCACCTGCGTATTGCTTCGGCGTCCCAAACAAATAGCTCACGGGTGCGAACGACGGTAGAGTGATAGTTATGCGGCTATCAATGCCGAGATTCGTCGTCAATGTGAGAGGCGCACTAGATTCGCGCGCCCGGGCAAGCGCGCCAAACACGCGCTCCGATACCGCCCCTTTGAGCAACGGTGGCAATCCCGCACCAAGCGCGAGGAGCGCATCTTTGGCGGGCAGGACTTTCAGTCCGGATTTGATCAGGTGCCTCACGGACATGGACTCAGTCGCGCGGGCCTCCGAGCGGCCTGCATCAAAGTAAGCGCCGCAGCACCGTTTTGAAGTTGAGTTGCTAACAAGGGCGCGGCGTCAAAAGAATTGTTCCTTGTACTGATTCGGCGCTGTCCAACGCCTCACCGGTCTCGAATCGCTCAATTTTATAGTTCCACCGCGACGCAAAGCGCCAGGCGGCCGCATCACATTCCGGATTGTGCAGTTCGACAAGAAATAGCGGACGGACCTGCGTTGCAAGCAGGTCCGTATAGTCCAAGGCCCATAGTTCGGCGCCATCGATATCCAGTTTAATAAGGTCGGGTCTCGGCGCCAAACGATCGGCTATGATCTGGTCGAGACTTTTGCACCTGACCGTGATTGCTTTATCGCGCATCTCGTTCGAAACGTAGCCCCCCTGGGTGGCGCCGATCCAGGCTCCGGCAAGGTGTGTATTGCTCCCGTCACTCATAAGCAGTTTGACTTCGGCATCGGGAATCCCGATCGCCCCGGCGACGAACGTGACGTTGGCAAATCGATTCATTTCGACATGCCGTCGGGTACGGGCAAGATTCCGCGGATCGGCTTCGATCGCCACCACCTGCCCCTCCGAGCCGACCAACCGGGCGAACAAACACGTGTAGTAGCCGATAAAAATACCGACGTCCCAAATTGTCCAGCCTGGCTTCACGAATGCCCGCAGCCTGTCGGCGATCTCGCGTTCGTAATTCCCAAGCCAATAGTGCATTTCATAGTCGCCGCGTAAATCCAAACGAAAGCGCATACCTTTGGCCGGCCCCGTTAACGTCCTGACGCCGATCCGGCCTTGGTCATCTCCAAGGAAAGGGGTGCACGCGCCGAATATTAGCCGCTTCAGTATCGATCGAAATGATCGCAGCGCGCTTATCATCGATATTCTCTGAGCTGTCGATATTACAATTCGTGTGTCGCAAGGGTCGATGCAGCATTGGCATCGCAATCGGCTGGTCTGAACTGGCCGCGCCCCGAAATGGTCCGCATAACTCCGACCGGCGATACCCCTATCGCAAAGGTGCCGGCGCTCGCTTTAGTGTTCATGACCAAACGTTCTGCCTCCGGCCGCTTGCACCACAGTTGCTGATATAACAGACGATCCCGCAATGCTCTCACTACTTCACTGCTTCGGCATACAACGAGTACGGTTTATGTTGTTCCCTGTCGATGCACCCATCCGGAAAGCACCCAACTAGAAATGATCGCCTGTGAATCTCGCGAAATTTGTGCTGCCGAAGCACAAGGAATAACGACTCTTCATCGTACCCGCCATAGTGCTCGAAGTCCTGAATGAAAATATGATTCAACGCGTCCATTTTTGTCCTGAATATTTTCTCTGGATCGTCGCCGGTGGCTGCGATGGCACGGAATTTATCCCAGCCAGTGCTCAAATATGCCGCGATAAACAGCTCCACGTCCGGGACGATTATACGCAAAACGCCTCCTGGCGCGAGACACCGAAAGCACTCCGCCAAGAACGAATGCCTTTCGTCTTCGTGATTGAGATGCTCAAAGAAATGCTCGGCATGGATCCCTCGACAGGATGCATCCGCGAAAGGGAGGCTTTTTCGGCAGTCAGCACGGAGTGTTACGCGGTTGTGACTAAACATATCGAGATTGACCCAACCCGGCTGTCCAAATGGACCACTCCCGATGTTTGCCTTTATTCCTCGTTGCTGTCGAAGCGCGGACACCGCAGTTCGATATTTGGGGTGTAACAAGTGAAGGGTCCGCACCGACATTCCATTCATTTCGGCGCGAATGTGTCTGAATACATGCAGGTTGACCGGCAGCTTCGGAAGGAGCCACCTTCCAATTTTATGTTTGACGGTTGCGGTCATGTAAACAGCCTACGTTCTTTCTTTCATATCTTTTATACTTCAGTGGCGGCTCCGCGGAGCCGGTTACAGGGAGCCACGGTCATTCATTTGAGATCCACCAAAAGCGCGAAGAGTCAATCACTGGATGAAGTTTGTTGGATTCCAAGGATCGGACGTCAAAGCCGATTCCTTCCAATGTCGCCTGAAGCTCCGGCAGACTCCCGCCGTATTGTCCGATATCGTCAGGGTGGACTTCCATGAGGATAGAAAGAGGAGCACTCCAAGACGACAATCGTTGCTTGGCCCCTTGTATAGCGAGCCATTCCGCTCCCTCGATATCCATTTTGATGAATAACGGCTCCTGCTTCGATTCGGCCAGGAAGTCATTGAGACTGACGGAAGGCAGGCTGATCCCGCGCTGCGCAATCTTTCCAGTCCCTAGATTTGCTATAGATGACGTCGCGAAGTTAACTACTCCCGATGTATCCGAAATGCATTTCGCGTGGATCTTGACGTTATTGATGTGATTGAGGCGCAAATTCTCCTGAAGTTTAAGAACGAGATTCTCATCGGGTTCAAAAGCGTCTACCCTGTTGCAAAATCGCGCAAGAAACGCCGTATACAGGCCGATATTCGCTCCAAGGTCTATCGCCCAAGCGAACGAAGCAAGCTTGCTCGACAGGAAGTCGAAAACGTGATCGTCATATTCCTGCTCATAGTAGAGATAAAACCCACTCAATTCTGTTGGATCGATAAAAAATGACTGGTCAAAATGTCGGACGATGCGCGTGCGATGCGGAAGTCGACGCACGATTCGAGTATAGAAGCGGTGAGTTGTTCGCAATGGCATCAAAAAGCGGTAAATCCGATCTGTAATCATACGTAATTCGCTACTTGGTGATTTTGCAATCAAACATTTCTAAGGTAATCAATAGCTGCGCATGGGCTAACTGAACAAAGTCGAGCCACCGCGTGAGACAAGGGGCCCATTTCTGCGGCGATTGAGTGAGCGGTTTCATCATGGGAGCGGCGCGCCGGCAGCACCGGCCCCCCTCAGCCGGCGATCGACCACTTCAAGCGCTAGTAGCAATTCGGCGAACGTGCGCTGCAGCACATAGAACCAGCCGCGCCGCCCGTCGAAGGCGCAACCCTTGACAAGAATCGAATAGAACAACACCACGAAGGGCGCCAGCCAGCCCCAGCGCCTGATGCGATCCATAATACCGAGGTCGGCCTTGTCGGCAGCGAGCAGATGCTCGGCTTCGAGCTGCGCGTAGCGCTTCTGCGAATCGATCCAGCGCGACAGCGGCTTGCGATCATCGTGCAGTACTTTCGACCGCAGGGTCGCCACCGCGCCGGTCACGACGACACGCTGAGTGTGGCCATCCTGCTCGTAGCGGGCGTTGCCGCCCCGGCAAAGAATAGTCACCGCGGGATATAGCGTCCCCCGCAACGGGACCCCGCCAATGCAATAACGGAAGTTCGCCGAATAGCCGTTGATGCTTCGGCCGGGTTGGAGCGCCGCAAGTTCCGCAACGAGTTCCTCGGTCATAACATAGTCGGCATCGAGCGCCAGAAACCATTCGGTCGCGATGTTGGTTTCACCGATGGCGAAATTCCATTGCCGCGCATGACTGTCGAAAGCGCGCTTGAACAGCCTGACCTGGCCGTGCTGCGATAGGATCGCAACCGTCGCGTCGGTGCTGTGGCTGTCGACCACCACGATGTCGCGCGCCCACCGCAGGTGCGCAAGCGTCCGCGCGATATTGGCCTCTTCGTTGAACGTTAGAATGACCGGTGTAATTTGTTCAAGCACTTTTGGCCTGTTCCTTCAGGCAACGGTCGTACAGACGTTCGGTCTGTTGGGCAATCCGGGCCCACGAGTACTCCTCGGCGGCGAGTTTCGCACCGGCCGTCCCCATGCGCACCCGGCGAATGGAGTCGGACATCAATGCAGCAAGCGCCGCACCGAGTTGCGCGGGCTCGCCAGACACCGCAATGCCGGCCCCGGCGCAGTCGATGGCGCTGGCTAGCCCGACCTCCGGCGTCACCACAACCGGGCAGCCGCAGGCCATTGCCTCGAGCGCCGCAATCCCGAAATTCTCCGAGTAGGACGGCATTGCAAAAATGATTGCCGATCGCATCAGGCTCCATTTCTTCGCATCTTGAACCGGACCCAGGAATCGAACCCGCGCCGAAAGTTTCAAATCGCGAACCATGGCCTCCAGCTGAGGCTGATAATTCTCTTCGTCGTTGCCGGCGATCAGGAGTACGGCGTCCGGCACGTAGCTCATCGCCGCAATAAGCCGATCGAGGCCTTTTTTCCAACTGATGCGGCCGAGACTCAGGATGTAGGGCAGCGGCAGCGCGGCGGATTCAGGGGATGCTTCGGTCAACTCCGGGACGTCAATGCCATTGGCAATCACGGCAACGCCGCGGACCGGAATGCCGAGATTTTCCAGCTCCGCCCGCTCCAATTCGGATGTGACATGAATGGCCGCGGCGCCCGCCAGATTAGCGCGCTCAAACAGCCTGATCCATAGCGTCTTTAGCACTTTGCTTTTGCGTTCGATGAGATCGCCGACCAGCATGCCTCGCGGCGCCACCACGTAGGGCACGCGCGCCTTACGCGCGGCCCGGGCGGCGGCGAGCGTCGGCCAGAGAAAGACGGAGTGCAGATGCAAGACTTGAAATGCCTTCACTTCCGCTTCGATCGCATGTCCCATTGCGGGCGAGCGATAAAGACGGCGGCCCAGACCGCAAGCAAAATATCTCACCTTTACACCGTCCATTTCGACAGGTTCGGTCAAAGGAACATCGGAAATCCCAGGGCCGTCGACATTGGTGGTGAAGACGTGAACGTCGTGGCCGCGCACGGCGAGAGCCCGGCATAGTGCATGGACGGAGTAAATTGGCCCGCCGTAGCGCACCGCCGGGAGGTAGCTCGGCACGACGTGAAGGACGCGCATGTGATGGGACAGGGTTCAGGCCCGGCGCCGAATTCCCGTCAACCACGGCTGGATGAGCGGTACCGCGAACTTGCAGGCCAAATAGGAAACGATGAATACGATGAGATTGCCACCCAATATCTTGATGGCTGTTTCCTCGTAGGCGATGACGGTTCCGAACACGACCGGCAGCAAGCCATAGGCGAATACCAATGAAAAGCGCCGGGTGGCGAAATATCGGTACTCGAAGCCCACAAGCAGTCCCAGTAAAAAGATCGGCACGAACATGCCGACCGGCCCGAAATCAATGTAGCTCTCAGCCATGTAACCGAGCGGAATTTCGGTGTCTGTGCCGCCGCCGCTGAATTTCAGGCCCGTGTAACGCACAGTATTTTCGACGTCGCCCGTCAGATCCGCCTTGTCGGGAAACAAAAGCCGCGGCGTAATGACGTGATAGACGGCGGCACCCCAGATCCCGCCATCGTCATAGGGCAGGAAAGTGGGAACGTTCTGGGTTACATAGCCGAAGAAACGGGTGTATTCGATGCGCTGCGTCAGCGCGTCGAAACCGGACCAGAATCGCTTTTCGTCGACGTTGCCGACCAGTTCAACCAGGCGTTCGAGCTTGTCGACAGTTCCGACCATGGAGACTTGCGTGCCGGTACCTAGGTTCTGAAAGGACCGGTAATCCATTTTTACCGCCGACCAAATGATAGCCATGTAGAATAGCGCGCCGAACAGAACAGTCAGACTTGCAGCCATTCGGAAATTTATGCGGCGCTGAACCATCAAATAAGAAACCGCAAAGACGAAGAAGACTGTTTTGAAATCCGAGTAGAACGACGCAAGACCGAAAATCACCTCGAACAGCGTCGCTGCCGCCAAATAGCCATAGCCTCTTTTTTGCACCAGAGTCGTCACTGTGAGGATGAAGTAAAACAACCAGCGCAGATTACTCGCGGCGAGAAGCGCCTGCGTGAGACCAGGAATGATCCAAATTAATCCCTGACTCAGAATATTCGCGGCTTGCGCGATACAATAAGCGGCAACCACGCGCGAATATCGAAACGAGTGCAGTTCGGCGTGAAGTGCGCCGATATCCATCGGACGCCGATTGAAATTCGCCAGCCTGATGCCAAACGCCAGGATCAGAAGGCCGCCGAGACTGAGCCAGTTGGCGTAATTTGCACCGTCCGTATGAAAAAGCGTATTGAGGTCGACCCCATTGGCCGTTGCACGTAGCGTACCGACGCTGATTTGTAGCCACTGCGCCACCAGAGCCGCGAACGCAACGGGGGGTTCGCCCTCGCGCCAGACGAGCGTCGCCAAAAGCGGTGAGACGGAAATGCAGGCGAAGGTCAGCAACGGGTCCTGCGAGGACAGGGCGATCAACAATGCGACTAGAAATACAATCCCCCACACCGGGATCGGTACGTGAACGTAGTTGCCTGCATAACGGACGCGGCGCGAGGACGGCGCGTGCAAGGTTCTAGAACCGATTAGCGCCATCAGCGTTTCACCTTGCGGTCCGCGGCTGCCGCGCTTTCGGCCGCCGCAATAAAGGCTGCGGCCGAGCTTGCGGGCGAATAACGCGCCGTGACCCCGCCGAGAGCCAGCCGCGTCGCGGCAGGATCAGGACGCTCTTTCGAGTGGGCGCCGGTCCAATAGCCGATCGCGTCGGCGAGACGTTCTACGTTCCCCACCGGAACGATGGAGCCGGTCGTTCCGTCGACAATCATATCAGGCCCGCAACCGACACGATCCGAAACAATGGCCGGGAGCCCGCAGGCAAAGGCCTCATTGACCACGAGCCCCCAGGTTTCGCTGGAGGACGGCAGCACCAGGACATCGGCGGCGGCATAGACCTCGGGCATGCGGGTCTGGTTCACGAATCCGGCAAAGGTCACCGGCAGTGAACGAGCATTTGCCATGGCGGTAAGCTCGCCCGCAAGAGGCCCGGAACCGACCACAACGAGCCGGGCCGCCTGCCCGGCCCCCACCAGCCGCGCCAGCGCTTCGATTATGGTCGGGATCTCTTTCAGGGCGATGAGCTTGCCGACGAATAACACCATGCTTTCGCCCGCGGCGGCGCCGAATTCGCGGCGCAGGCGCTCGCGCTCGACCCGGCCCCGCACAGCAGCTGAGGCGAAGGTGTCGACATCGATGCAATAGGGCACAATTCGAATGCGCGATTCCGGCACTCGGTAACGGCGTAAATATTGCGCCGAACGCGTCCCGGTCGGCAGAAACATGTCGAACAAGCGGAGGAGTGGCGGCAGCACAACGGCCTTGACGGCACGCTTCACCAACGGCCGCGGATTGGCGAGGTGAGAATCGCTACGCACCATCACAGGAATACCGAGCCTGCGGCCAGCCCTCGCGGCCTGTAAATAGCTCTTGAAGTGCCAGCCATAGACGGCGACCACATCCACTTTGTCGGCCGCGAATACTCCACCGATGGACGGCGTATCGCAGCCAGCAAACCGCGTAATACTGGGCTGCCTCGACAAGTTCTCCAGAAATGTGTGGCGGAAACCGTGGGTAAGATCGGTGTCCCAATCGAAGCCGACATCGAAGCCGGCTTCGGCCTGGTTCTTTCCGGTTGCCCGATGCGCAAAGTAAACCGTAAGATCGACGCGTTCCGCGAGCGCGCGAAACAGCGGCGCCTGATACTGGATCGGGTGACTGGTGACGATGCCGAGATGCATGGCGTCGCGCGTTCAGCCGTCCGCTCGACGCCCGCAGGACGCGATGACGTCTCGATAGGCCGACAAATAACGCTCGGCGAGAATGGTCTCGCTAAATTGTCGCTCGACCCGATCGCGGCAATGCCGCCGGTCGATTTCGCCGAGCCGCGCAACGGCCTCCACCAAGCCGTCGATGTCACTGCGCACAAAACCGCTGACGCCCTCCTCAACGACTTCCGGCACCGCGCCGCGATTCAAGCCCAAGACTGGCGTGCCGCAGGCCATGGCTTCGACCATGACAATGCCGAACGGTTCTTCCCAGAGGACCGGCATCAACAGCGCGCGCGCTCTGCCCAAAAGCCGATTCTTTTCAGCATCGTCGACCGGCCCGACATAGACGACGGCGTCGCCATCGATAAACGGCCTTATTCTCGATTCGAAAAAACGCTCTTCACCGGCGGGCACGTTGCCAGCGATGCAAAGCTTAAGCCCGCTTCGCCTGGCGACGTCGATCGCCACATGCGGGCCCTTGATCTCCTCAATACGACCGAGAAACATCAGCGGCGCGTCGCTTCCGATCTTGGGCTGAAATTCATAATCTTTAAGGCTCGCGCAATTCGGCACCACGTGCCACCGGCCAATATTGGCGACAGGCTTCATCATGTGGTTGCTGATCGCCGCGAACTGCAGGCTGCCGCGCGACATCAGGTCGCCGAGGCGGATACTGCGCGGAGTTATCGCGCGCTGATATGTCATGAGCTTCGGTATCCGCAGCGGCAAGATCGGTAACAGATAGGCAAGGCGCGAGAAGCTGTGGACCACATCGGCTCCGCCGTCGAGGACAAAGCGAGCGATCGTCGCGGCATTGCGCACCGTATCGAGTGCAGAAGCGCTCGATTTTCCCGGATAGGGAATGAAACGCCCCGCCGATGCGGAGGCCGGATGGGCGAACAGCGTAACCTCATGGCCGCGCCGCACCAGTTCCTGCGCCAGCAAATCGATAATTCGCTCGATCCCGCCATAGTGCTTCGGCGGCACCGGCAGTTCTGGATCGGCGGTCAAGGCAATGCGCACGATGCCGGACGTCAGCGCGCGACCGCGTCGAATATCTCAGCGAAGCGGCCGGCCACGGCGCGCGCCGAATATGGCGCAATCGCATCCGGGTTCACCTTTCCCACGGTGTCGGGCGCCGTTGCCAGATCACGGATTGCCGCCGCGAACTGCGGCGTGAGCGCGTCGAGTTCTTCCGGCGTCGCAAATGACAGCGCACGACCGCCGCCGGCCTCTACGAGAATTCGGTGGGCACTGCTGGCGGCGTGGAATAAGGACAGGAACGGCCGGCCTGACATCAACCCCGGATAGATTTTCGATGCCGTGTAATGCGGCTCATCTGAGCCAAGCAGCAATATCACCGTGGAGCTTGCCAGCACTGCGAGCGCATCAAGATAGGGGATCCGCTGCGGAGTTTCGGTGACGAGATCGCCGACGCCGGCCGCTTCGGCAAGCGGTCGAAAACGATAGGTCGTCCCATCGTCGGGATGATTGCTGGTGCCGATAAAATTAAAACGCAGCCTCTCGGCAAGCTTCGGCGCGGTCCTGCGGAGCGCGCCCAGCGCCGCGAACACGACGCGGGCGGTTACCGCCGATCGCGGCAAAAACGTGCCGACATAGCTGAAGTTGATGAGGCCGGGCCCAACCGGCAGACGTCCGGTCCGGCCGGATTCAGCCCGCAAAACCGCGTAGTCGTCCGCATCACCG
>JBAPUM010000036.1:0-10102 GCA_049282655.1 Xanthobacteraceae bacterium | reverse complement strand
CGTTTTCTTTAATTCGATCGCCGGGGCCGAATTCGCCCGTGAGAATCAGATCCTCAAGCTCGCGCTCGATGCGATTGACGACAGACGTTATGTTTTCAACGGACATTGTCGACAATATTCGTCATTTTTTCGTAGATTGTCAACAATATGGCTCAGAAGGCCCGAAATCGACTAACCACGGGCGGAATCGACAGCCGCGCCCGAGTCCCTCGCTGCAGGGTTTTAAAATCCGCCGGCGGAAAACTGGAAACGCTGAGTGACGTCGTAGCTCTGCTTGGCGATCGGATAGGCGTAATCGATCCGGATCGGGCCGAACATCGAATCCCAGATCAGGCCGGCGCCGACCGAAGAGCGGATGGCGCGTGAATTTGCGATCTGCTGCGACGGCGACATCGCGGCTATGCTGGAAACGCTCGAAGCGTTGGTGGCCCAGAGACTGCCGGTGTCGGAGAACAAGGCGACCTTCAACCCCGCGTCCGGCGGCACGAAAGGCACCGGCGATTGCAGTTCCGCCGAGGTGGTCCAATAGGCATTGCCGCCGAGGTTATCGAGTGTCGTGCCGGGTGTAATGTCGCGCGGGCCAAAACCGTTCGGCGCGAAACCGCGGACCAGTTGCGGCCCGCCGAAGAAGCCATCGAGCAGCGGCAATTGCTGGCCACCCCACGGCGTCACGTAGCCGGCTTGCGCCCGCACCATGCCGACCACGTCGCCCGCGATCTCGTGATAGTAGCGTACGTCCTCGGTGGTCTTGGCAAATTTAGCCGCGCCGCCGAAACCGGCGATCTCGTTCGAGGTTTGGGCACGAATTCCGCTGGTCGGATTTTTGGCGTTGTCGAGCGTCGAATAAGTGACGCTATTGCCGATCGACGACACCCAATAAGCGCCCGCGGCTGCCGCCTGCTGGATCGGCAGCGACGAGGTGCCGAGCGCCGGGTCGAGGCTGAGGCCTTGATTGTAGATCGCATAGTTCCAGCTGACGCCGAGGTTGTCGGTCAGCGGTGTGCCCACCGAAACCCTCGCGCCATAGAGGCTGCTGTTGAAGGATTGATTGCTGTTGGCAAAACTCTGCCGGCCGAACAATTCACCGCCGAGGGCGAGACGTTCGCCGAGAAACCACGGATCGGTAAAGGAAACATCGAAGCCACGCGCATACTGGCCGTAACTCACTGAGGCCTTGGCGATATTGCCGGTTCCCAAGAAGTTGGTGTCGCCGATACTGATCGAGGCGAGCCAGCCGTCGGTCGTGGAATAGCCGCCGGAGACGAAGAAATTTCCGGTCTGCTTCTCCTCGACCGCGACGTCGAGCACGACGCGATCCGGCGCGGACCCGGGCTGCGGCGTAATTTTCACCGATTTGAAATAGCCGAGCGCCTGCAAATGGCGCTCGCCACGGTCGATCAGCGCGCGGTTATAGGCGTCGCCCTCGCCGAAATCGAATTCGCGGCGGATCACCTCATCATGCGTCCTGATATTGCCGTGGATGTCGATGCGCTCGACATAGAGGCGTTTGCCCTGGGTGACCATGTAAATGACATCGACGAGCCGGCGGTCAGGATGCCGCTCGCTGCGGGGCACGACTTGGGCAAACGGCTCGCCACTTTTCGCCAGCGCGATCGTCATGTCGGCCGCGCTTTTGGTAACGGCATCGGCGTCGAAGACATCTCCCGTCTGCGTGCGCAATGCCGCGCCCACAGTCGCCCGGTCAGTGTTCTTCACAGAGGAATCGATTTCGACCTTGCCGAAGCGATAGAGCACGCCTTCCTCGATCTTGTACGTGACCGTGACCGACTTGGTGGCCGGATCGTAGCTCGCCGCAGACGACAGCCGCGCATCCGGGTAGCCATGGGCGAGATAGAAATGGCGCAGCAATTCGCGATCGTTTTCGATGCGATCGGCGTCGTAGGTGTCGTTATCGAGCAGGAAGCTCAAGACATTGGTGACGCCGGTTTTCACGACGGCCTTCAACTTGGTCGTCGAAAACGCATTATTGCCGACAAACAGCACCTGCCGCACCGCGAGCTTTCCGCCTTCCTTGATCTCGAATACGAGATTGACGCGGGCGTTTGTGTCGGCGTTTTTGGCGTCGATCGTCTTCGGCACGACACTGACGTCGAAATAGCCGTGCTGGCGATAAAGATCGATAATTTGCAAGACATCGGCCTGAACGAAGGCGCGCGACAGCGGACCGCCGGGTTTCGACTGGATTGCCTTCGTCAGATCGTCGTCCTTGAGCTTCCTGTCGCCTTCGAACGCGACCACGCCAATGGTCGGATTTTCCACGACCATCACCAGCAGCCGGTCGCCCTCGTGGGCAATTTTGACGTCCTTGAAGAGCCCCGTGGCATAAAGGCGCTTGAGCGCCGCATCGAGGGCGGCAGCGTCGAAGTGTCCGTCGGAGCCGCTATGAAAATATGAGCGGATCATATCTGCGCCGATCCGCTGATTGCCGTTAACCGTGATGGCGGAATTGGTAGCGCCGGAATCAGCTGCGCGCGCCGCAGCGGCAGAGCCGCAGGCGGCGATCGCAATCATACCCGCAAGGATAAAGGCGATCCCCCGGCACCCCATAATGCGCGGCTCCCCGACCGAACGAAAACGATCTCAGCCTGTCGCAAGGGCGGGAGCGTGACCGATTGTGTCGAAATGTGAGGTATTGTTGGGGCGTCTGCCATAAAGGTTTACGCGACAAAGCGGAGACACGCCGCTTTGAGGGAAACGGCCAGGGCCGTGGCAGGTAACGACTCGGCCCCGGCCGCCCGGCAGGCGGGTGTCGCCCCCGCTGAGCCGACACCGATCTTATGCGGCGCGGCCCGGCGCGATTTGATCTGGATCAAGCCTGCAATGCGCGCGTTGTATCGTCGAATAATTCCTCGACCGCGTAGCGCCGCGGGATGATTTTCATCTCGAGCGCATAGCTCGACATCAGATCGAGCGCCGGTCTCACCGCATCATAACCGAACGGAATGGTGTCGATGGCGCCGGGTTTGGGCAGGCCGGCTGCCGTCTTGCTGTCGTGAAGCATGCGGAAAACTTCGCGCACCGCGCCGGGATCCGACTTCGACAATTCCGATTTCACCACCACCATATGGTTGAGCGGCACCGTGCCGTGATCTTTGAACCATTTTTTCCCCGCAACCTCCGGCTCGGCGATGACGCTTTTGAGCCGAGGGTCGGTCGGGATATTGCCGCCAAAGATCGCCGCATCGAGTTCGCCGTCGAGCACCATCTTGGTCATATCCCTGCCCTCGGCGGCGCGCTCGACGCCTGGCGGATCTCGGAATTCGGCCAGATGGGCATCCTCGAAAGTGACCCACTTCACCTGGCCGAGATTGAGTCCGTAATCCTTCCAGAGAATGCCGCGCAGCCAGACACCGGTGGTCTGGGCAAAGGAGCGGACGCCGATCCGGCGTCCGGCAAGACTGTCGGGTGTCACCGTGCCGCGCTCCGAATTATACAGCATGGTGCCGTGCTGAAACCGGCCCATCATGGTCGCCGGCAGGAGCGTGAGCGGCTTGCCGTATGCCTTGGCCTGCAGATAAGTAACCAGCGCCATCTCACTGACGTCGAATTTCTGCTCCCGCACCATCGTCAGGAACGCTTTGTAGATCGGATTGACCTCGGCCAGATGCAGCGCGACGCAGTCGGATTTGATATTGCCGTTCTTGATCGCCTGCGTGTGCGGATAATTGCCGAAGCACGCGTCGAGTGTCTTGATTTTTTCCTTGATCATCGTGCTCATGACCATCTTCCTCCCAGGGCCGCCTCATGATTGCCCGATCAGGATAGCATACCGCGTTGCTGCATGAACTGGATGATGCGATCGGCCAGATCGGCGGCGCTATCCTTCGTTGCATCAAGCGTCAATTCCGGATTGACCGGTGATTCATAGGGCGAATCAAGCCCAGTGAAATTCTGCAACTCGCCGCGCCTGGCCTTCTTGTAAAGCCCCTTGGGATCGCGCTCCTCGCAGGTGGCGAGCGGCGTATCCACGAATATCTCGATAAACTCACCCGGCGCGACGAGTTCGCGCGCCATTTCGCGCTCGGCGCGAAACGGCGAGATGAAAGAAACGATGGTAATCAGGCCTGCCTCGACGAACAGCTTGGCGACCTCCGCGACGCGGCGGATGTTTTCGACCCGGTCACCTTCGGTGAAACCGAGATCGCGGTTAAGGCCGTGTCGGACATTGTCGCCGTCGAGCACGAAAGTGTGCTTGCCCAAGGCGTAGAGCTTCTTTTCCAATAAATTCGCGATCGTCGACTTGCCCGCCCCGGAAAGCCCCGTGAACCACAATAGCGCAGGCTTCTGCGCATTGAGGCTCGCGCGCGCCGTTTTGGTGACGTCGAAGGCCTGGAAATAGGTATTGGCGGCGCGGCGCAAGCCGAAACGGATCATGCCGGCAGCGACCGTGGCGTTGGTGTGGCGGTCGATCAGGATGAATCCGCCGGTATCGCGGTTCTCGTCGTAAGCATCGAAGCTGATCGGCTCCGCGGTCGCGACATTGACGAAGGCAATTTCGTTGAGCCCAAGCTCCTTGGCGGCAAGGTGCTCGAACGTCTCGATATCGATCCGGTATTTCAACTCGGTAACGATGGCGCTCAACGTCTGGCCGCCGCATTTCAGCAGATAGGTTCGCCCGGCCAGCAAATGATGCTCCGACATCCAGACCAAAGTGGCCGCGAAGGCATCGGCCCGTTGCGGCGGTTGTTCCGGCGACGCGATGATGTCGCCGCGCGACACGTCGATCTTGTCGGCAAGAACCACGGTGACGGCGTCGGCCGCCTCCGCAACCTCGAGCTTGCCGTCCATCGTTACGATGTCGGCAACACGCGAGCGCACCCCGGTTCGCGATACCAAAATCTCCATCCCCTTGCGCAGCGCGCCCGATACGACGGTTCCGGCATAGCCGCGAAACTCGGCATTCGGCCGGCTCACATATTGCACCGGCAGGCGCAGCGGCATCGCGTCGCGGTGGGCTTCGACAACGACCGTCTCGAGATGCTCGAGGAGTTTTGGGCCCCGATACCAGGGCATGTGCACACTGCCGCGAACGACATTGTCGCCGAACAGCGCCGCCATCGGAATAGCAAGCGCGCTGCGATGTTCGAACCGGGCGGCGAATTGGATGAAATCGGCGCGGATGGCCTCGAAGCGTCGCTCGTCGAAACCGACGAGGTCCATTTTATTGACCGCGAGCACGAAGTGGCGAATGCCGAGCAGCGCACAGATAAAGGCGTGCCGTCGCGTCTGTTCGAGAATGCCTTTCTCGGCGTCGACCAGAAGGATCGCGAGGTCGGACGTCGAGGCGCCCGTCACCATGTTGCGCGTATAGTCCTTGTGGCCCGGCGTGTCGGCGACGATGAAACGACGCCGCGGCGTTCCGAAATAGCGGTAGGCGACGTCGATGGTGATGCCCTGCTCGCGCTCCGCCTCGAGCCCATCGACCAATAGGGCCGGATCGATGTCGCCGCGCACCGTGCCGTGGGTCTTGGAATCACGCGTCAGCGCTGCGAAATGATCGTCGAGGACGAGCGCCGCATCGAGCAGGAGCCGCCCGATCAGCGTCGATTTGCCGTCGTCGACCGACCCGCAAGTAAGCAGGCAAAGCTGGTCGCGGGTGGCGGCAGCCGGCCCCAGCGCGGCGGCACCGGCGATCGCTTGATCAGAAATAGCCTTCACGTTTCTTCTTTTCCATGGAGGCCTGCTCGTCGTGATCGATCAGGCGGCCGGCGCGTTCCGACACCTGACTGACTTCCATTTCCTGCACGATTTCCGCCAATGTCGTGGCGCTCGATTCGATACAGCCGGTGAGCGGGTAGCAGCCGAGCGTGCGAAAGCGCACGGTGCGCGTCGTGACTTTTTCGCCGGGCTCGAATCGGAAACGCTCGTCGTCGACGACAAGCAAGCCGCCGCTGCGTTCGACCACGGGCCGCGGTGCCGCAAAATACAGTGGCACGACCGGGATGTGCTGATGCGCGATATAGCGCCAGACATCGAGTTCGGTCCAGTTTGACAGCGGGAAGACGCGAATCGATTCGCCGGCGCCGAGCCGGCAATTATAGAGGTGCCACAATTCCGGCCGCTGGTTCTTCGGATCCCAAACATGATTGGCGTTGCGGAACGAGAAGACACGCTCCTTGGCCCGGCTCTTCTCCTCGTCGCGCCGCGCGCCCCCGAACGCGGCATCGAAGCCATGTTCGTTGAGCGCCTGCTTCAGCGCTTCGGTTTTCATGACGTGGGTGTAGAGCGACGAGCCGTGCGTAAACGGATTGATGCCCTGCTGCAGCCCCTCGCGGTTGGTGTGGACGATCAGATCGAGGCCGAGCTGCTTTGCGGTCTCGTCGCGAAATGCGATCATCTCGCGGAATTTCCAGGTGGTATCGATGTGTAGCAGCGGAAAAGGCAGCGGCGACGGGTGGAACGCCTTGCGCGCCAGATGCAACAACACCGAGGAGTCCTTGCCGATCGAATACATCAGCACCGGCTTGCGGAACTCGGCCGCGACCTCGCGGAATATGAAAATCGCCTCTGCTTCCAGGCGCCGCAAATCGGGTGGCAACGACCCGCTAGGCAATGATTTTTCAGTCAAGTCTTTGATCCAGGCTTGAGCAGGCAACGCCGGTTTGCCATGAGATAGCTGATTATATGGTCCGGCGGGGCGCTAAACCAGTCCTCGCCATTCTTTGTTACGGCGTAGAGGGAGCATGAAATGCCTCAAGATGAGGGCCGTGTTGGGTCCGAACTGCTCGCGGGCTTTGTTTCCCGCGCCTTCATCGCCGCCGGGCTGCCGGCGGAGGACGCACAGACACTCGCCGGGCTGATGGTCGAAGCCGATTTGCGCGGCAGCGACACCCATGGCGTGATTCGGCTGCCGCTCTATGTCCGACGCATCCGCGCCGGCGGCGTCAATGCCAGACCGAATATCCGGCTGGTCAGCGACCGGCCCTCGGCGGCCTTGCTCGACGGCGATAACGGCATGGGACACCTCGTCATGCGCCGCGCCGCAGAGATCGCTATGGAGAAAGCCAAGGCGACCGGCATTGGCTGGGTGGGCGCGCGCATGAGCAATCACGCCGGCCCCGCCGCACTCTATGTCACCATGCCGCTTCGCCGCGATATGATCGGGCTCTATTTCGCCGTCGGCAGCAATAATCATCTGCCGCCTTGGGGTGGCAGCGAAAGTCTCCTCGGCACCAATCCGATGGCGGTCGCTGTGCCGGCGCTGGAGGAGCCGCCGATCGTGCTCGACATGGCGCCGACGGTGGCCGCCTACGGCAAGGTGCGGCTGAAGGCGCAACGCGGCGAACAGATGCCGATCGGCTGGATGATCGATCGTGAAGGCAAGCCGCTCACCGACCCGAAGCGCGCTGACGAAGGCCAGCTCCTGCCGATCGGCGATTACAAAGGTTACGGCCTGAGCCTCATCATCGGGCTTCTCGCCGGCGCGCTCAATCGCGCGGCGCTCGGCCGCGATGTCGTCGACTTCGTCAAGGAAACCGGAAAAGCCACGAATACGGGGCAGGCCATTGCCGCGATCGCGGTGGAGGCCTTCATGCCGCCCGATGAATTCAAACGTGCGGTCGATCAGGTGATCCGCGACATCCGCACCTCGCGGCGGCTGCCGGGCGTCGAGCGCATCTGGCTGCCCGGCGAGCAGAGCTACGCCAAACTGGTCGAGCGCAAGGCGAACGGCGTGCCGATGCCGAAAGCCTTGCGCGAGAGTCTCGACAATGTTGCCCGCGATCTCGGCATCGCGGCGCTCGGTTAAGTCCATGAGCACGCCAGCCCCCGTCGGATTGATCGGCCTTGGCCTGATGGGCGAGGTCTATGCACGCCGCCTGATCGCGGCGGGAATTTCGGTGACGGGTTTCGACGTCGATGCGGCGAAGAACGAGCGGCTCGCACAAATCGGCGGCCGCGCCGGATCGCTTGCCGGCATCGCCCGCGACTGCGATCCGATCGTGGTCGCGGTGTTTTCGACCGATCAGGTCGAGGATGTCGTCGAGCGCGCGCTCCTTCCCGCCGCTGCCGGCAAGATCGTGATCTGCACCTCGACCTGCGATCCCGACCGGGTCGCGGCGCTGGGTGCGCGGGTCGCCGACCAATTGCGCTTTCTGGAAGTGCCAGTGTCCGGCACCAGCGAACAGGTCCGCCAGGGCGACGGCGTCGGCCTCATCGGCGGCGACGCGGGGCTTGCCGAAGAAGTCTCTGCCGTCCTCGCAGCGCTGTTTCCGCAGCGCCATCACATCGGCAAAGTCGGCGACGGTGGCCGCGCCAAGCTCGCCATCAACCTCATCCTCGGACTCAATCGCCTGGCGCTTGCCGAGGGGCTCGTTTTCGCGGACCGGCTCGGCCTCGATCCGGCGGCGTTCCTCAAATTGGCGCGCGTATCGGCTGCGGCATCGCAGGTCATGGACACCAAGGGCCCGAAAATGGTCGCGAAAGATTTCGCGCCCGAGGGTCGCGTGCGCCAGACGCTCAAGGATACCCACCTGATGCTCGACCAGGCCCGCAAGACGGGCCAAGAGCTGCCGCTCCTCTCCGTTCACGCCGACGTGCTGGAAGCTTGCCGGCGCCATGGCGAGGGCGAACAAGACAACAGCATTGTGATCGAGGAAATCCGAAGGCGCCGTCGGTGAGCTTCTGCGGCGTTGGGTTCGTTCTGCCAAAAAGCAGGGTTGATTGTTGCGTTGGGTTCGTTCTGCCAAATCGCAGTCCTTGGCATATTTTATTGATATTCGCGGCGACTGGGTTAGGGCTCACGTAACGCGTTACACCCTGCCGATGGATCGGCAGTAACCGGTTACAAGGTGCGGCGCCTTGTCATTGGGACGGACGTAACCGGTTACATGGTGCGCGACCTTATCATCGGAGCGGACGTAACCCGTTACATGGCGGATCGCCCTATCCTTGGGGCGGACGATGACCGGTCACATCGGGCCGCACATTGTCATTGGGACGGGCGGTGACCGGTCACGCGCGGCGTCACTTATTAACCGGACGGGCTGCGAGCGCTCATCGGTAGGCTGCCCGGCGCTACCGTGCTGCGCGCAGCATTAGTTTATGATTCATAAATTCGCGGATGGCGCGCTTCTGGCGTGACCATGCCCGGCGTTCGTACCGCACCAAGCGGACGAGGTCGGAGATGGCCTCTTCGATGGCTTGGTATTCGTCACGCTCCTGCTGCGCGACCCATTTTACAGCCTGCTCGAGCGCACGTTCGTCGTCTTCCTCATCGTCTTCCATCGAATCCGGCTCCTCCAGGAGTGCTTTGAGGCAATCTGGAACAATGCCGCCGGAACAGTCGAGCCGAACCTGCCCGGTTTCGCCGAATTCCAGCAGCAACTGATCCCGGTATTTCTCGGCCAGCTTGGGCACGAGCTTTGTGATTTCGCGATCGAGCAGCCACATCTCGAGGAACCGCGCTTTTGCCACGGTGAAACTGTTGTCGCCCTTGGAGAGTGCGATGGCTGTTGTTTCGCGGAGCCGCTCGATAACCACTATTTTCTGTTGCCGGATCGTGCGCAGCACAAACTCATTCTCCGCAATGGCTACGGCGGGCGCCAATAGAGTCGGGTCATTATCGTTGAGGCAGATCGCCCGGGCCAAACGCTCGACTTCCTCAGCCGGCATCGGCTGCCGATAGGTAATGGTTGCCAACCCATGGCGCAGCGCATTGCGGCTGGCTGTTAATTTTCCAGCCGCGCTGCGCGGTCCGCGGCTCTTGCGGCCGTTAAGTCTGTTCGCTTCAATTTTCCGTTCTGACGTCATCGGTGCCGGGACTTTCGTGTTGTGCTGGAATGAGCTTGGGTACGGCGGCCTCTTCGAGCTGCGCTGGAGCGTCGACCTCCTTGAATTCACCCTCGACTATTTCGTCGAGTGCCTCTGCGACCCGCTTGCCCAAGCCTTTGCGGTAGGAGTCCAGCATCTGAAGCGCTTCATTCTTTCTCTTGGTGAGGCTCGAGATCAAGAACTCCAGATCTTTGTGCAGCGCGATGCCCTTTTCGATTGCCTCGTGATGGTCCAGTTCTGATGGCGTGCGCTTTAGCACTTGCTCGATTTCATTCGATTCCAGAACATTCCGTTCGAGCTCCGCTAGTCC
>JBAPUM010000035.1:0-17196 GCA_049282655.1 Xanthobacteraceae bacterium | reverse complement strand
GCTTCGGAGCGATCGACTGTGTAGGGTGCGGGCTTCAGCTTGTGCAGTTCGACGCGCGCCGAACCCGCCGTCTCCAAAGAGATATCGTGCGGGCCTCTGGACAGCGGTACAAGCGCTACGGCGCGGCGGTCGTCCTCGGCCCGGGCGATGATGTCGTCGGCCGTGCGCAGCCGCGCATCCCAGGTGGCGGCGGCCGACCAGCCGTCATCGATCAGGATCGCGATCGGCGTGTGCGCCTTGCTGGTTGCGAGCGGCGGGTGCCACATCGGTCCGGCCGCGGCGATGATGACGAGCGCCGCGAGCGAAAGCCGCAGCAATGTCAGCCACCACGGCGTGCGCGCCGGCGTCTCTTCCTTGGGCGCGATTTCCAAAAGCAGACGCGTCGGCGGAAAGTCGAGCCGGCGCGGCCGCGGCGGAGCCAATCGTAAGAGCCACCACAGGACCGGCAGCGTCAACAGCCCGACGAGAACCAGCGGTTCGGTGAAGCCGAGCGGCAATCCGCCGATCATGTCGGCGCTCCGGATCCGGCCGGCACGTAAGAGCGCATGGCGGTCTGCGCCGTGCCGGCGCCGATCCGGCCGTGGAGCGCCAATAGCAGTTCGCTCGCCGGACGGTCGGTGCGGTGAATCGCAAAACTGAATCCGAGGCGATCGGTTTCGCTGCGAATCTCGGCGCGATGCCGCGCGACACGCGCGGCATAATCGGTGCGCCAGGTCTCGGCGCGGCCGGCGGTGATCTGGCCGCCGCCTTCGGGTTCGACGAATTCGATGCGGCCCCAGTATGGAAATGTCTCTTCGGCGGGGTCGACGATTTGCACCACGTGACCGTGTGCGCCGTTTCCGGAAAGCTGCGTCAGCGTGCGGCGGATTTCGCCGATTTCGCTCCACAGATCAGACAGCAGAACGACTTCGGAGAGCGGCGAGGGCGCAAAATTCGGCGGCAGGCTCGTCCGTCCGCTGCGATCGTGCAAGATGGCTTGTGCGATCAGGTCGATGACATTGCGGCTGCCGGTCGGCCGCATCAGGCCCGGAATGCCGACGCGTTCGCCGCCGTCGACGAGGACCTCGGCGAGCGCAAGCGTCACCACCAGGGTGCAGTACAGTTTGGTGTCGCGGACCAAAGGCGACGCAAATTGCATCGACAGCGAACGGTCGGGCCAGATCCACACCGTGTGTGCGGCCTCCCATTCCTGCTCGCGCACATAAAGGTGATCGTCACGCGCCGAGCGCCGCCAATCGACGCGCGCGGCGGGCTCCCCCGAAACGAAGCGGCGATATTGCCAAAAATTCTCGCCCGAACCGGCGCGGCGGCGGCCGTGCAGGCCATGAATGACGGTCGCGGCAACACGCCTTGCGTCGAGGATCAGCCGCGGCATGCTCGCGGCGAGCGTCCGGCTGGCTCCGACCGCGCGCGTAACCGCCGGTCCGTCTTGGTGTATGCGCCTCGGCTTGGGCTCGACCGCCATCAGCCTATCCGATCCGCGCCCGCAGCCGTCCGATCACCGCCGTGATGCTTTCGCCCTCGGCGCGGGCGCCGAAGGTGAGCGCCATGCGGTGCTTGAGCACCGGCTCGGCGAGTTCGATCACGTCGTCGATCGACGGTGCGAGGCGCCCATCGAGCAGCGCGCGGGCGCGCACGGCGAGCATGAGCGCTTGGCTCGCGCGCGGGCCCGGTCCCCAGGCGATCAGTTTCGCGGCTTCGCCGCCCTCCGGGCCGGGACGCGCCGAGCGCACCAGCGCGAGGATAGCGTCGACGACGGACTCGCCGACCGGCAGCCGGCGCACCAGGCGCTGCGCCGCCATCAAATCCTCGGCCGTCAAGGCGGCCTTCGGCTTGGTTTCCTCGGCGCCGGTGGTTTCGAAAAGAATTCGGCGCTCGGCATCGCGGTCGGGATAGCCGACATCGATCTCCATCAAAAAGCGATCGAGTTGCGCTTCCGGCAGCGGATAGGTGCCTTCCTGTTCGAGCGGATTTTGGGTCGCCAGCACGTGGAACGGCTTCGGCAGGTCGTGACGGGCCCCGGCCACCGTGACGTGCTGTTCCTGCATCGCCTGCAGCAGCGCCGACTGGGTGCGCGGACTGGCGCGGTTGATCTCGTCCGCCATCAACAGTTGGGCGAATACCGGGCCGGAGATGAAGCGGAAGTTACGCTTGCCGGACTGGCTTTCTTCCAGCACCTCGGTGCCGAGAATATCCGATGGCATCAAGTCGGGCGTGAACTGAATACGCCGCGCGTCGAGCCCGAGCACCGTGCCCATGGTGTCGACGAGCTTCGTCTTGGCGAGACCGGGTACGCCCAAGAGCAGCGCATGACCGCCCGACAGGATGGTAATCAGGGCCTGCTCGACGACCTTGTCCTGACCGAAGATGACCGTGCCGATCGCGGCCCTGGCCGCGCGCACATGTTCGGCGGTCGTCTCGGCCGCGCGCACGATCATGTCTTCGAGCTTTTCGAGCCCATCCCCGCCGGCAACGGCCATCATTAACTCCTTGTGTTGGGTCGTATTCTTGTCTCGGCCAGAATCGCGCCATATGCACGAAACTGGGGCAGCGTCGTTGCCTGCCCGCTAGGCACATACCTATGCAATATACGCGCCAGCCGCCTCAAACGCAGACTGTGCGCTGATTCTTTATCCATAGGAAACGCGACTGGAGACACAGCTTGGGTTTGGCACGGTCCAGATGCAGATTGCTAAATGCCCGTATTGGCGGATGATCGCGCCCCACACTGCAGTCACAAGAAAGACTCTACGCAAACCATGGCGAAGGAAGGGCAATCCGGCCTCGAGGCGATCACCGGCGCAATCCAGCGCTCCGGCAAAGGCGCGCCGCCGGTGGAACTGTGGAACCCGCCATTTTGTGGCGATCTCGACATGCGTATTGCCACTGACGGGACCTGGTTCTACCTGAAGACGCCGATCGGCCGGCCGGCGCTGGTAAAGCTCTTTGCCTCGGTGCTCAAGCGCGAGGGCGATAAATATTTTCTGGTCACGCCGGTCGAGAAGTGCGGTATCCGCGTCGACGACGCGCCGTTTCTGGCCGTCGAACTGAATGTCGAGAGCAACGGCGCGGGCCAGGTGCTCAACTTCCGGACCAATGTCGACGATTGGGTCGCCTGCGGCCCGCAGCACGTCATGCGCTTTGTCCCCGAGGCCGGCACCGGCGGGCTGAAACCCTATATTCACGTCCGCCGCGATTTATGGGCGAAAGTGACGCGCACTCTGTTCTTCGATCTCGTCGAGCTTGGCGAAGAGCGCGACGTCGAGGGCAAGACCATGTTCGGCGTGTCATCCGGAGGAATGTTTTTCGCCATGGCGCCGGCCGAAGAGGTGAGGGGTTTTGCGTGAACGATCGCGTTTCAAGTCAGCAAGTGACGACGCCAAGTTTTTTTGATCGCGCCCGCGAGCGGCTCACGCTCGACGTGCCGCCGGCTTTGACCGATCCGTCGGTCGAGGGGGCGCGAGGCGATCTCGATCTCAATCCTGACGTTTGGCGGCGTGCCGGCGTCAAGGCCACCAAGCCCGCGGCCGTACTCGTTCCAGTGATCGATCGCCCCGAACCGACGGTGCTGTTGACGCTGCGGACGGCGGAGCTTGCGAGCCACGCCGGGCAGGTGGCCTTTCCGGGCGGCAAGATCGATCCCGGCGACGCAGATCCGGTTGCTGCGGCGCTGCGCGAAGCCAAGGAGGAGACCGGTCTTTTGCCAGGACTGATCGAGCCGATCGGCTACCTCGATCTCTATTTGACGTTTTCAGGATTCCGCATTTTACCAACGGTGGCGCGGGTAAAGCCTGAATTCACGCTCGAGCTCAATCCGCGCGAAGTGACGGAAGCCTTCGAAGTGCCGCTCGAATTCCTGATGACGCCCTCCAATCACCAGCGCAAGACGCGCGACTGGAACGGCTTTGCGCGGGATTATTACGAAATCCCGTTCGAGAACCGCTACATTTGGGGCATCACCGCTGGTATCCTGAGGAACCTGTACCAGCGGGTTTGGGCCGGATGATCAGGCCAATCCTCACCGAGATCGGATTGTTTCTCACCCCGTTCGCGCTCTATGCCGCGTTCCTGGTGGCGACCCGCAACGGATTAATGTTGCAAACGTCGTGGACGCCGCGGCGCCTCGCAGCGTTGGTGATTGTATCGCTCCTCTTGATGATCGGCAGCTTCATTATCCTGGCGAAATTTTCCGGCGCCCCGCCGGGCTCGACTTACGTGCCGGCGCATATCGAGAACGGCAAGTTCGTGCCGGGCGTGACACAGTGACGAAGAATGGCCATCTCGGCGAAGCCTCATGGCTGAAAGAAAGCGAGGTCGCGCGCCTCCTCGCGCTTCTTGACCGCGACGGCGAAGAGGCGCGGGTCGTCGGCGGCGCGGTGCGCAATGCGCTCTTGGGCCTCGCGGTCGACGAGATCGATGTGGCGACGACGGCCGTGCCCGACGAAGTCGTGCGCCGCGTCGCCTCCGCCGGCTGGAAATCGGTTCCGACGGGCATCGAGCATGGCACCGTCACCGTCATCATCGACGGCAAGCCGTTTGAAGTCACGACGCTGCGCCAGGACGTCGAAACTTACGGCCGCAAGGCCAAGGTCGTGTTCGGCCGCGACTGGGCCATGGATGCCGAGCGGCGCGATTTTACCATCAATGCTCTGTCCGCTGCCGCCGACGGCAAAGTCTACGATTATGTCGCCGGCCTCGCCGATATCGCTGCGCGGCGCGTGCGCTTTATCGGCGAGCCGGCAAAGCGTATCGCCGAAGATTATCTGCGTATCTTGCGCTTCTTCCGCTTCCACGCCTGGTACGGCGACGGCGGTCACCCCGATGTTGCAGGTCTCCACGCCTCGATCGTTGCGCGCGCCGGATTGGAGACGCTGTCGCGCGAACGTGTGCGCATGGAATTGCTGAAGCTTCTGCTCGCGCCGCATGCGACGCCGGCGCTTGCGGTCATGGCCGAGAGCGGCCTTCTGGTCGCGGTGCTGGGCGGCGTGCCGTTCCTGGCAAGCTTCGAGAATATGACCAAGGTCGAGGCGGCAAGCGGCGCGGGTCCCGACGCGGTGCGCCGTCTCGGCGCGCTTGCGGTATTTCTCCATGAAGACGCGGATCGGCTCGCGGATCGGCTTCGTCTGTCTAATGCAGAGACGTCGCGGCTCGCGACGCTCGAGAGATGGTGGCGCGTGTCGCCGGCCGCGGGCGGGCCGGCCGCGCGTGCACTTCTCTACGAACTCGGCGCGCAGGCTTTTGCCGATCGCGTGCTGGTGGCCTGGTCGCGCTCCGCTGCCGGTGCGGCGGACAGTGCATGGCATGAGCTTGCGAGCTTGCCAGCGCATTGGACCGTTCCGATGTTTCCGCTCAAATCGGCGGACTTCACCAGTCGCGGCATTGCCGCAGGCCCCGCTCTGGGCGTCGCCATGCGGGCTGCCGAACGAGCCTGGATCGCGGCGGATTTTCCCGCCGAGCGGGCCGCCACCGAGGCAATCGCCGAACAGGCTGCGCGTGACATTGCGACGTCTTAGACCCTGAGCCACGCCTTAGACCCCGATCCGATTCAATAGTTTCCAATGCGGCTGGAACTTGTAACCAGCCTCATTCATTCACATATTGAGGTGGCGTTTTTCAGTCGATTACTCCGCCTATTCGATAGTGTTTGAATTCTCTTTTCGGTTTCTAACCCAACGCCAGTTATCCACGGCCGATAATCTCACGCAGCCGGCGCTGGTGATCGAGAGCTTTCGACGCAGTCTGCGATCGAAATGCGCTGTCTCGCTCGAACGTCAGGCAGGGTTATGGCGATTGAACATGCACGCGCGCGTGCCGTCCCCAAGCCTTGGGGCGTTAATGATCTGAACCCTTGGAGTGGCGCAGTTCATGATGGCGTCGCGATCGGCGAGGTCTGGTACGAGCGGCCCGACAGCGCGAACGCAGATCCTTCGCTCTTGCTCAAGCTGCTTTTTACGAGCCAGCCACTTTCCATCCAGGTTCATCCGGACGATGCGTACGCCCATTCGATAGGCTTGCCGCGCGGCAAGACCGAGGCCTGGTACGTGTTGAGCGCCGCTCCTGGCGCCAAGGTCGCCGTCGGCCTTACGCGACAGCTGACAAGGCCGCAATTGCGAACGGCGATCGACGACGGCTCCATTGCCGATCTGATGATGTGGCGCTCGGTGTCCGCGCGCGACGTTATTTCGGTGCCTGCCGGGACCATTCACGCGATCGGCGCCGGTCTTGTCATCGCGGAGATTCAACAACGAAGCGACACGACATTCCGGCTGTCGGATTCCGGTCGCGGGCGCGAACTTCACATCGAAAACGCAATCGCGGTGGCACATGCCGGACCGGCTGATTTTCGGCCGCGGCCGAAACGGTTTACCAATGAACGGACAATTCTCGTTTCCGGCCCATATTTCGTATTCGAACGGATCAGCTTGCCTCCAGCCTCGTCGTGGTCACTGGAAGCGGAACGAGAAACCTGGCTGCTGGTCGTCAGCGGAAACGCCACAGCCGGATCGTTCGAGATTGTCACCGGCGAGGCTGTGTTCGCGCAAACGGACACCGTCGAGATAAAGGTCGGCGCTACCGGAATGGTCGGCCTCGTTGCCTACACGGGGGACAGCGCGGTTGCGAAATTACTGCGACGTTCCACGCCGCTGGAAACTATCAAGGTCAAGCTTCCAAAGGCGAAGCCGTTGTCGGCGTCGCTTACTCAAGCAAACGCTGTCCGAAAGAACGGGCATCTGGAAACGATTAAATGAAACTCCTCCAGCGTGTAGCGTTCATCGGCAACTATCTTCCACGCCGCTGCGGTATCGCGACGTTCACGCATGATATTCATCGAGCGGTTTCGACAGCCAGGCCGGATCTTGAAACCTGTGTCGTGGCCATGACCGATGCCGGCCGCACCTACGACTATCCGCCGGCCGTGCGTTTCGAGATTCACGACGATAACATCGGCGACTATGTCAAGGCGGCGGAGTTTCTGAACGGTGCGGGATTTGACGTCGTCTGCCTGCAACACGAATACGGGATTTTCGGCGGCGAGGCCGGCGGCAATATCATCGAACTGTTGTCGCGGCTCGAAATGCCTGTCGTCACGACACTCCACTCGGTGCTCGCGAAACCCTCCTCCACCCAGCACGACGTGATGCGCCGGATCATCGACACGTCGGCCAAGCTCGTCGTCATGTCGGAAAAGGGCGACGAATTCCTCCGTTCCGTTCACGGCGTGCCGGCGCGGAGGATCGAGGTCATACCGCACGGCATCCCGGATTTTCCGTTCCTCGAGCCGCATCACGCCAAAGCGAAATTCGACTTCACCGGCAAGATGATCATTCTGACTTTCGGTCTGTTGTCGCCGAACAAGGGCATTGAGACCATGCTCGATGCCATGCCGGAAATCATCAAATCCTGCCCAAACGCCTTGTACGTCGTTCTCGGCGCCACTCATCCGAACCTGGTGCGCCACGAGGGCGAGATCTATCGCGAAAGTCTGACGGAGCGGGTCCGCGACCTCGGCATCGACGATCATGTCGTCTTTTTCAACCAGTTCGTCGATCAGGCCACGCTTCTGAACTTTATTTCGATGTGCGACGTCTATGTGACTCCCTATCTCAACGAGGCCCAGATGACGTCGGGCACGCTCGCCTACAGCTTCGGATTGGGCAAGGCGGTCGTATCGACGCCCTACTGGCACGCCAAGGAATTGCTGGGCGAGGATTGCGGAATTCTGGTTCCGTTTCGCGACAGCAACGCGCTGAGCGCCGAAATCGCGGGCCTGCTGACCAACGACGTGCGTCGGCACGCGATGCGCAAAAGTGCCTATGCGGCAAGCCGATCGATGACCTGGGTGCAGACAGCGAAGCGCTATCTCAGCGTCTTTGAGTCCGAAAATCAGAATATCCGCCCTGGAATAGTGCCTGTCGATACGCCTGCTCCTGGAAGAAAGGGGCACGTCATACCGGACATCCGGATCGAGCATTTCCTTTCGCTCTGTGACAGCACCGGTATGCTCCAGCACGCCGTTCACTCGGTGCCAGACCGCTCCCATGGCTACTGCGCCGACGACAACGCTCGCGCTCTTTTGTTCGCAAGCCAGCTGACGAATTTCGGCGAAGTCCGGCTATCCAACGCCATCACGGCACGCTTTGCGGCCTTCATTCAGCACGCTTGGAATCCGGATACCCGAAGATTTCGCAATTTCATGAGCTACGATCGCCGTTGGCTGGAAGATGAGGGGTCTGAAGACAGTCACGGCAGGACGCTGTGGGCGCTGGCCGAATGCGCGGGCAGGGACGCCGATCCTTCGCGCCGCAGATGGGCAGCCGCGCTGTTCAAGACCGCGCTTCCTGTCGTCGAAGAATTCTCGTCGCCACGGGCTTGGGCGTTCTCGCTTCTGGGACTGGACGCCTATTGCATCCAGGTCGCCGGCGACGTTCTTGCCAATCGCCTGCGCAGATTATTGGCCGACAGGCTGATGGCGCTTTTCTCGGCAACTGCCACCAAAGACTGGCTCTGGTTTGAGGATACGCTCGCTTACGACAATGCACGGCTTTGCCAAGCGCTGATCCAGACCGGACTGACGACCCACACGGCGTCTTACATCGACGTCGGGCTGCGATCGCTGCGTTGGCTCAACTCGCTCCAGACCACGTCGTCGGGATATTTTAGGCCGGTCGGAACCAAGAGCTTCGGCAAGCGCCGCCAGCAGCCCGAAGCGTTCGATCAGCAGCCGGTCGAGGCGTCGGCGACGATTTCCGCCTGCCTGGCCGCGGGGCGGGCGGATGGTGGCGCGGAGTGGTCGATGGAGGCGCTCCGGGCGTTTGAATGGTTTTTGGGGGAAAATGACCTGCAGGCGGCTCTGACCGATCCGGAGACCGGCAGTTGCTCCGACGGGCTTCATCCGGATCGAACCAATGAGAACAAGGGAGCGGAATCGGTGCTATCGTATCTTCTCGGCCTTGTGGAGATTCGCCAGTTCAAGCGCATGACCGCGATTGACGGCGCGAGACCGGCATCCAAGGCCGCAGGCGGCGAAGCCGACCGCACAATCCCATCGCTAAAAACCCCAGGGAGACTTTTTGTCCCAATCCCACTTCTTGAATCGCCAGAGCTTGCATCTGCGCCCGGACCCGGCACGGGTCGTGGTGCGGCCCTTCAAACCGGCAACGGAACCTCGCGACCTCAACCCCACCGATAAGATACGGGCCAATAACATCGTTGGCAGGGTTCTTCGTCTCGGTGCCGAGGCCGCCGCCCAGCAATTAAGCGACGTCCTCGACAACTTTGAGGGCCGTCACAGGAATCTCATCGATATTTTCGAGGCGCGCGCGGCCGACATGGAGGATGCGCTGGCACCCCATGCGGACTTGAATCAGACGCAACGCCGCCTGATCGGTGCATATTTTCTCAACGAATATTCGTTCGAGGCTTCGGCCTTGTTCAATCCGAGCATCGTCCGGCATCCCGACCAGTCCGGCGCGCCCGAAAATGGCTGCCGCTTCATCTTGAGTCTGCGCGCCGTCGGCGAGGGGCATATCTCATCGCTGACATTCCGGTCCGGCACCATAACGGCCGACGGAAGCGTCGCCGTCGACCCGCCCGCGCGGCTAGCCGCGGTGCCGAAGGTCCGCAGCTGCGCGTTCCCGGCAAACAGCCATGCCGTCGAAGTCATGTTCGGGGACGACGAAGAATTGAGCGAACGCGTCATCTTTCCGATCACCGAGTCTCAATCAAATGGCATCGAGGATGCCCGCTTCGTCGAATTCAACGACGAGGGCAGAAAAACATTCTACGCGACCTACACGGCCTATAGCGGCAGGGCGATTCGTTCCGAGTTGCTTGCCACGACCGATTTTCAATCGTTCCGGATGACTCCGCTCGGCGGCTCGGCGGCGCGCAACAAGGGAATGGCTTTGTTTCCCCGGAAAATCGACGGCCGCTATGCGATGATCGCCCGCCAGGACAATGAGAACCTGTATTTGATCTATTCCGACGATCTGTACACGTGGGAGGGCGGTCAATCCATCCTGCAGCCCGAATATCCTTGGGAATTCGTTCAGATCGGCAATTGCGGCTCACCCATAGAACTCGACGACGCCTGGCTGCTGCTGACGCACGGCGTTGGTCCGGTCAGAAAATATTCAATCGGCGCGGTTCTGTTGGACAAGAAAGATCCGTCGAAGATTCTTGCGCGCACGCGGGAGCCGCTTGTTCGTCCGGAGCCCACCGAGCGCGAAGGTTACGTGCCCAACGTCGTCTATACGTGCGGCGCCATGCGTCACGGCGACCAGATCGTCTTGCCTTACGCGGTGTCCGACACGTTCTCCAATTTCGCCACCATAAAGATTGCCGCCTTGATTCAGGCCATCGCGAGCTGAAGGCTGCACTGTTCGACCGCTGACGGTGTCGCGGCGCCGTTCACGACATCCGTGCACGCAATGAACGCAGCCGCCGGCGGCTACCGGCGGCGAGCTCGTGCACGCGCGGCCGCACCCTTGCCATGACGCGACGCGGTTGCATCTGTGCCATCATGCGGCGCGGCTGCATGCGCTCGACGTGCATTTCATTGCCGCGCCAAACGAAGTCGTTGCCTTTGAGCGCGCTGACAAACAACACCGGCAAAAGGAGATCGCGCATCAACCCGTAGAGCGGGTAGAGCGCGGTGACGTGCCAGCCGGCCGCGGCGGAAAGCAGCATTTCGGCGCCATACCATAACGCGCCGAAGCCTATGACGCTCAACGCGACCGGCCAGGCGTAAGCATGAGCGAGGATCGCAATCGCGATCATCGGCAGCACGCCGCCCGACAAAATTTCCGGCAGGAAATAGAGCAGGAAACTGGCGCGCCGCAGCCGCGCCCAGCGCAACTGACGATTCCAAACCTCTGTGGCGCTGCGCTGGCCGAGCGGCTGCGCCAGTGGCCGATCGATCAGGCGCACTTTCAGTCCGGCATCGCGCACGATCTTGGTCGCGGCGGCGTCCTCGGCGACTTCTTTGGCCAGCGCCTCGATGCCGCCGGCGCGATCGAGGTCGGCCCTGCGCCACAGCATGGTTTTGCCCTGCGCAAAGCCATAGCCGAAACTGTCGACCAGATATTGCCAGCGCGCCTGATAGGTGTTGAGGAAGGCGCATTCGAGTTCCGCCCACAGCCCTTGCGGGCGGCAGCCGATCGGCGGCGAAGCGACGAGGCCGGTATCGGTGCGCCAATTGGCAAACAGCCGCTGCACATAATCGCGCGGCATCAGCACATTGCTGTCGGCGATGATGATCCACGGATGGGCCGCGGCGTGCCAGCCCTTGATCACATTATTGAGCTTGGGATTTGGGCTGACGCGGTCGTCGCCGATGAGAAGCTTGGCGTCAATGCCGCGGTTCTCGGCCATCAGCCGTTTGATCAGCGGCAGAACCGGATCGCTCGCCGACGCGACGCAGAATAAAACCTCGTAACGCGGATAGTCGAGCTCGAATGTCGAGCGCAGCGTGTCGGCGGCATAATTGTCTATGCCGCAGAGCGGGCGCACCAGACTGACCGCAGGATAGGCGTTCGCGAACGATCCCTGCCGCGCGCCTTGGCGGAAGCGAGCGATCGCGATCGCGATGCTCATGGCATGGATGAAGGTTACGACGCAGAAGAATATCGCGGCGGCGAGAATCGGCGCTGTCATCGCGCCGACGTGTAGCTTCCCGCCATGACAGAGCTGTGACTCAAACCTGCGTCGACAAGCGCAGGATGGGTGAAGCCGCGGCGTTAACGATTGCTGTCATGGTCCTGCAATGGAACTTATCTAGACCGAGATTCGGGATTGAAAAGCGCGAGATTTGATTCGGTGACGTTCGAGCACGGTGCAAAGAAGTTCCGTACTCTTTTTATTTCCGATGTGCATCTCGGCGCACGCGGTTGCCAAGCCGACCAATTGCTGGACTTCCTGCGCTACCACGATGCCGATACCATCTACCTCGTCGGCGACATCGTCGACGGCTGGCAGTTGAAGTCGGGCTGGTATTGGCCGCAGGATCACAATGACGTCGTGCAGAAGCTGCTGCGCAAGGCCCGCAAGGGCTCGCGCATCGTCTATCTGCCGGGCAATCACGACGAATTCCTGCGCTCTTATTACGGCACGCATTTCGGCGGCATCGAGGTGGTGGAGACCGCCATCCATCAGGCCGCCGACGGCCGCCGTTATTTTGTCGTGCACGGCGACGTCTTCGACATGGTGGTCAAGCACGCCCGCTGGCTCGCTTTGCTCGGCGACACCGCGTACGACCTCGCCATTCTGGTCAACCGCTGGTTCAACGCCGTCCGCCGCCGTCTCGGTTTTTCCTACTGGTCGCTGTCGCAATGGGCCAAGCACAAGGTCAAGAACGCCGTCAATTACATCGGCGCCTTTGAACAGACGCTGGCGGAAGAAGCGCACCGTCACAAGGTCGACGGCATCATTTGCGGCCACATCCATCATGCGGTGATGCACGACAATTTCGGTATCCGTTACATGAATTGCGGCGACTGGGTCGAAAGCTGCACGGCGCTCGCCGAGCATGAGGACGGCCATTTCGAGATCATTACCTGGTCCGATCGGCACGCGCTGTTGCCGCCATTGCTGGACGAGGACGACGAGCCGCTGCTGCCGCTCGGCCAGGACACCGAAATCGCGGCGTGAAAAGGCTTGAGCGTCGCGCCTGCCTGCCGTCATACTTGCCGCGCTTATGGAACTCTTTGTCACCATCGAGCGCTGGCCGCTCGCCGGCGCCTTCACCATCAGCCGCGGCAGCAAAACCGAAGCGGTGGTTGTGGTCGCGGAACTACGCGATGGCGCGCATCGCGGCCGGGGCGAAGCCGTACCCTATGCCCGTTACGGCGAGACGCCCGAGGGTGTCGTCGCGGCGATCGAATCAATACGGCCGCTATTCCAGCGAGGTCTCGACCGCATTGCGCTTCAGGCCGCGTTACCTGGCGGCGCTGCGCGCAATGCTGTCGACTGTGCGTTCTGGGACCTGAGCGCCAAGCGGACGGGCCGCCGCGTGCACGACCTGGCGGGTCTTTCCGTGCCGAAGCCGCTTGTGACGGCCTACACGATCTCGCTCGCGAGCCCCGCCACGATGGCCGCGGCCGCCGAGCGCGCGTCGTCGCGGCCTTTGCTGAAGGTGAAGCTCGGCGGTGCTGACGGCAACGACGCCGTGCGGATCGCTGAGGTGCGCCGCGCCGCGCCGAAGGCCGAACTCATCGTCGACGCCAACGAGGGCTGGAGCGAGAACAATCTCGCGACGAATCTCGCCGCCTGCGCCGACGCGGGCGTCACGCTGATCGAGCAGCCTTTAGCGGAAGCGCGCGACCTCGCGCTTGCGCGAACCGCACGCCCGATCGCGGTCTGCGCCGACGAGAGCGTTCACGATCGCGCATCGCTCGGCGCGCTGGCCGGAAAATACGACGCGATCAACATCAAGCTCGATAAGACCGGCGGTCTCACCGAGGCGCTGGCGCTGGCCGCCGAGGCCGACCGGCGCGGCTTTGCCATCATGGTCGGTTGCATGGTGGCGACCTCGCTGGCGATGGCGCCGGCTCTGTTGGTGGCACAGCAGGCCAGCTTGATCGACCTCGATGGCCCGCTGCTTTTGGCCAACGATCGTCCCGAAGGCCTGCGCTACGTAGGTAGTACTGCATACCCGGCCGAGCCTGCTTTGTGGGGTTGACGGCCCGCGGAGCCCTGAACCTGTGGGTATCTCGGAGCGACAACCTAACGGGGTTGCGCCCTTTTCGCTCTTATGATCGGAATCGCTCCAGGTACCGCCATGTCCAAGGACCCGTTGGCGCTGTCGGCCCTTACGGCCGACCCGCCCCAGGAAGCAGAGTTCGATGCCGTTTATGCGGCGGTGACAGCAACCGAGCGCGGTCGCTGGTTCTTGACCGAATTCGCCCATCGTAATCGGCAGGCCGACACTCAAGCCGTCACCGCTGCACTCGCGCGGATCGAAGCCTCGATCCGCGGCGACGCGCCGTCGCCATCGGCCAGTGCGTCATGGCGCGATCTCACCGACATCGCCGCAGCTATCGAGCAAGCGAGAGCCGCCATTACGGCGGAAACGGCGTCGGCAGCCGACATTGTTGCTGCGGTCGAATGCATTCAGGACGTCTCGTTCAGCCTGCGCGAGTGCGCCGTCGACGCGTCGCTGTGCAATGCCATCGATGCCGCATTGCGCGACATCGCCGGTGCCTGCCGGCCGCATCATGCGAGCGAGGTATCCGGTCGCTCCGCAGCCGAATTGCTGGACGACGTTGCCGGCCGGCTCGACGATTTGATCAAGCAGTCGCCTGGCGGCGCTGCCACGGCCACCGTGCCCCAGCAATCCGCCGGCGAGGTTCAGGACCTGCCGCAACCGACCGCGTTCGCCGCGCCGACCGGGCACGAAGAGCAGGCGGCGGCCGATCAAGACGTATCGCAACTCGACCAATTCATCATGGAACTCAGCGAAGGGAGCAAACCTTCCGAGTCTGTGACCAGTCTCGCGCTATCGCTGACGAGTGCGGCGTCCGCTATCGGTCCCCGCAGCGAATTTGACCGTGGCGTCGTGCAATCGGGCGCCGCGGAGACGCAATCAGATTCACCAGCGCCTGCTCACGCAAACGGCGGCGCGCGCTGGCATATCGAAGGCCCCGACTTCGTATTTCATTCTGCGAAGCCGGAAGCTGCGGAGGAACTGACGGTATCGTCCGAGGCGTTCGGCGCAACTCACGCGTTGCTGCCGGAATCGCAAATGCCGGAGCTGGATGAAGATCCGGCCGCCGCTGTCGATAGCTCTTTCGCCGCTGCCGCTGAGGTGCCGCTGCCGCCGCACCAGGTTGCCAATGGAGAGGCGGCTTCCGCCGTAATCGTAGCGCCACCCGGTGCTACGATGCACTCGGCGGCAAGTGATTCGTTCGCCGCCTTGCGCGGCATCAGCGAAGACGAGCTGAACGCTCTGTTCGGTTAGCTTTAAGTCCATTCGCTCCACGCGCCGATCGCATCGTACGTACCAATACGGCATCGGGCTGCGCTTTTATTGCTCGTTAACCGCGCCGGGCCTTGAATGGATGCCGAGTAAACACGGCACGGAAGTTGCTTATGTTTGAGCTAGTGCGGATCAACAACGACGTGCAGGCAATAATGCAGTGAGTGCTCCGGGTCTGCAGGACCGTTGACGGTCCGTGAATGCTGATCATCTGGAGGCCATAATGCACAGACTTACCGAGCAAAGATTTGCCGGTCTTGGTTTGGCGCTAGTTGCGTTGTGCGCGCTTCTGTTTTTACCCAATAGCGGGTCCGCCCGCGACGACGGCCGCTACGCCAGCGAAAATCCCGAACTGCATAAGTGGTTCGATCAGCTCGCGAGCGGCAAGGGCTTGTGCTGCTCGTTCGCCGACGGCGTCAAAGTCGAAAATGTCGACTGGGACACCCAGAATGGGCGGTATCGCGTGCGTGTCCAAGGGCAGTGGGTGATCGTGCCCGACTCCGCGGTGATCACCGAGCCCAACCGCTTTGGGCCGGCGGTCGTTTGGCCGTACCAGGATATCAACGGCGCGACACAGATCCGCTGCTTCATGCCCGGCGCAGGCGCTTAAATTCTCGGCGGGTGAAGCGGCGTTACGCCACCAGCCGGGAAAACAATTCCGGATCGACATTGCCGCCGGAGAGGACGGCAACGCCGACTTTGTCTTTGACGTCGACCTTGCCGTGCATCAGGGCTGCGAGCGCGACGGCGCCGCCGGGCTCGACGACGAGCTTCAATTCGGCGAAGGCGAAAGCGACCGCCGCCGCCACTTCATCGTCGCTCACCACGAGACCGGCTCCGACCAGCGACTGGTTGATCGCGAATGTCATTTTGCCGGGCATGCGCGCCATCAGCGCATCGCAAATGGTGCCGGTCAGCGCGGCATTTTCCTCGCGCCGGCCGCTGCGGAAGGAACGCGCATGGTCGTCGAAACCCTGCGGCTCGGCGGTGAACAGCGCGGCCGAGGGTACGCGCGATTTGACGGCAAGCGCGATGCCCGCAGCAAGACCGCCGCCGGATGCCGTGACGACAATGACGTCGGGGAGGAGGCCGAGCAGGGCGAGGTCGTCCACGATCTCGCGTCCCGCGGTGCCCTGGCCGGCGATGATCAAGGCGTCATCATAAGGCGGGACCAGAACCGCGCCGCGCTGCCTTGCAATGTCGCCGGCGATGGCTTCGCGATCGTCGCGGGCGCGGTCGTACAGCACGACTTCGGCGCCGAGCGCCGCGGTGCGTTCGCGCTTGGCGCGCGGTGCATCGCGCGGCATCACGATCACGCAGCGCATGCCGAGGAGCCGCGCCGCGGCGGCGACACCCTGCGCATGATTGCCGGAAGAGAACGCAACGACGCCGCCGCCACGCTGGTCGAGCGGGATCGAGGCGAGCTTATTGTAGGCGCCGCGGAACTTGAACGATCCGGTGCGCTGCAAGGTCTCGGCTTTGAGAAAAGTGCGACCGCCGGTCAGGGCGTCGAGCGCGGCCGAGGTCAAGAGCGGCGTGTGCAGCGCCACGCCAGCCAGCCGGCGAGCAGCGTCGTCGACATCGGCGGCGGTAGGCAGCGCAACCGGGGCGTCCATGGTGCCGACGGTAGCGCTGCTATTGTGTCGCAAGCAAGAGCGTTGCTTGAGGTGTTTTAGTCGAACCGTCCCGCCGCATGCGCCAAGAGGGTGTAGACCTTGCCGGTATCGGACGTGAGATAATTGCGTGCCACGGCAGGACCCCGATCGCCGCGCGAGACATCGTCGAGCAGCCGCTCGAATTCGTGGATATAGTGCTCCACGGTCTGGCGGAATTCCGGATCGGAGCGGTATTTGGCCCGAATTTCGTCGAACGCCTTCTGGCCCTGCAGCGTGTAAAGCCGCCGGCTGAATACACCGCGTTCGCCACGCTTATAGCGTTCCCACAGATCGGCCGCCGCATCGTGGTCGATCATGCGCGCGATGTCGACCGACAGCGTATCGATGGATTCGACGCTATCGCGCGCCGGGCGCTCTTCGCGCGGCGGTTCGCGCGACGCGGCGGGAGCGATCGGCGGCGCATCCGTCGGCCGCGCGTCGTCGCGGGACGCGCGGGTCAAAAGATCGGACAGCCAGCCGCCATTGCGCGCATTACTGTCGTCCTTGCCGCCCGGAACCGGGCTCAGTGTCGGCGGACCGCCGCGGCGGGCCGGGGCGCCGGTGATG
>JBAPUM010000034.1:0-18799 GCA_049282655.1 Xanthobacteraceae bacterium | reverse complement strand
GCCCAGTCCGCTATCGACGATCGCTACCCCGGCTATCGTGGTCGCAGACAAGCCGCTTCCCTCAGCGGGCTATCGCGCAGCGATTTAGTGCTTTGGCCCTTCGCGTCGCTTACCGCGATGCAGGGATCAGGTAGCTGTTGAGGCGACAGCGGACACGGAGCGACGCCCGTCATTCGGTCGCGAATGACCCAACTCTACCATTGGGCACGCCGATCTATCGCAACGCACAACGCGCGGCCGTGCGTCTATCTCGCCGGCTAGGGCTAAGCAGCCGAAGAGCGCATCGAAGGCTCTGAAGGCCAAGTCACTTCCTAGACATTTTGTAGCGGACGTTAGATAATGTCAACTTCAATGCGAACTCGGCCGACGCTGGGCGCATGTGGCGGCGGGATTTCACGTGGGACGACCGAGAGAATTCGACGAGGCAGTTGCCCTGCAGGCGGCGACCGATCGTTTCTGGCAGCACGGCTTCGAGGCGACATCGATGCGCGATCTCGCGACTTCGATGGGCCTGACGGCGCCAAGTCTCTACAACGCCTTCGGGGACAAACAGACTCTTTTTGCCCGCGCCCTGCAACGCTATCTCGATTGCACGACGCGCAATCGCTTGCGCAGATACGAAACATCGCTGCCTCCCAAAGAGGCGATCAATCGCTTCTTCGCCGAAATCGTCGACCATTCGGTCAAGGACCGAGAGCGCAAAGGATGCTTCCTCGTCAATTCGGCGCTTGAGATTGCGCCGCACGAAAAGAAGCTCGGCGCCGTTATCGCCAAGCAATTCGGCGAGATCGAAGCCTTTTTCAAAAGATGCATTCTCGCTGCCCAGGCCGACGGAAGCGCGCCGCGTAGCGTGAATGCTACCGATACCGCCCGCCTGCTACTTGGGGTGCTACTTGGCGTCCGTATTCTCGCGCGATCCGCCCCCAGCAGGCCGCTCCTTGAGGGCGTCGTAAAGCCGGCACTCGCTCTGCTCAATGTACCATATCAAAAAGGGAAGAAGCGGCGATGATCGATCTTTATTATTGGACAACGCCAAACGGTCACAAGGTCACGATGTTTCTGGAAGAAGTCGCGTTGCCGTACCGCATCGTCCCGGTCAACATCAGTAAGGGCGATCAATTCAAACCGGAGTTCCTGGCGATCTCTCCGAACAACCGCATACCGGCAATCGTCGATTATAAGCCGAAGGATGGCGGTAAGCCGATAGCCGTCTTCGAATCTGGCGCTATTCTGCTTTATCTCGCCGAGAAGACGGGAATGTTCTTGGAGGGCGCGTCCCGCCGCAAGATCGAAGTCCTGGAATGGCTATTCTGGCAAATGGGCGGTTTGGGTCCCATGGCGGGCCAAAATCACCACTTCAGCCAGTACGCACCTGAAAAGCTCCCCTATGCCATCGATCGTTACGTCAAGGAGACGAACCGACTCTACGGCGTGCTCAACAAACGCCTCGCCGATCGCGCGTTCCTAGCGGGCGAGTATTCAATTGCAGACATGGCCTGCTACCCCTGGATCGTTCCCTGGAAGCGTCAGGGACAGAATCTCGACGATTTTCCACACGTGAAGCGTTGGTTCGAGGCAATCCGGCTGCGGCCCGCTACCGTGCGGGCTTATCAGAAGGCGGACGAGATCAACACCCAGCCAACGGTGTCCGAAGAATCCAAGGCGTTGCTGTTCGGTCAAACGGCAGTGAGTGTTGCACACAAGATTTAGACGGAATTCGATCATGGCACGGCTACTCTACGATCTCGCTGCAGCGGAACCTGAACGGCGCTTCAGCCCTTATTGCTGGCGCACCAAAATGGCGCTGTTACACAAACACCTGCCGTTCGATACCACCCCGTGGCGTTTCACCGATAAAGAGGTCATCGCATTTTCCGGACAGAAGCGCGTCCCGGTCCTCGTTGATGGCGATCATGTCGTTTTCGACTCTTGGACAATCGCGACATATCTAGAAGACAGCTACCCCGATCGGCCGTCGCTGTTCGGTGGTGACGGCGGCCGCGCCGCCGCCAGATTTGTCAACGCTTGGGCCGATGGAGTGTTGGTCGCCGGAATCGCGCGGTTGATCGCCGCCGACATTTTCGCAAACATCGATGCGAACGACCGCGCCTATTTTCGCAAGTCGCGAGAAGAGCGGTTCGGAATGAGTCTGGAGAAGCTCGCCGCCGACCGCGAAACGAAAGTGGTGGATTTCCGAAAGAATTTGGACCCACTACGCGCCGTCCTCGCCGTGCAGACCTATCTGGGCGGCGCGAACCCAGCATATGTCGATTATATCGTCTTTGGCTGTTTCCAATGGGCGCGATGCATTAGCCGCTTCCCGTTGCTGCTGGAGAACGACCCGATAGGGGCTTGGCGCGACCGGCTGCTTTCCGCATTCGACGGATTTGCTGGCGCTGCACCTGCCTATCCGGCCTAAGGATTAGCCCCACTTGGAGATAACAATGGAAATCGTCCTGTATTACGCGCCTAACGCCTGCTCACTCGTTCCCTACGTTACCCTGAGCGAGGCAAACGCGAACTTTGAAGTGCGCCCGCTCGACATGCGCAAGGATCAGCAGAAATCGAGTGAATATCTCAAACTCAATCCCAAGCACAAAGTACCCCTGCTTCTCGTCAATGGGCGTCCGCTCAGCGAGAACGTCGCCATTCAGATATGGATAGCGCGCAATTTCCCGCAGGCCGGGCTGCTGCCCAATGATCCCTGGCAAGAGTTGCAAGCGGTATCGATATTGGCTTGGTGTGCGGCGGGCGTACATCCCTACCTATCCCGGATCAACTCGCCGGCGCGCGTCTGCGATTTGCCCGATGCTAGCGACAGTGTGCGAAGATTAGCCATCGGCCCGCTCCTAGAAAATTACAAGATTGCGGATGACATGCTTGCGGGACGCGAATATTTCTTTGACCATTTCACGGCTGCGGACGCCCATTTCTTCTGGTGTTTTCGTCGCGGGACGCAGTTCGACCTCAATCTGTCGGAGTTTACCAACTGTCAGAGACATTTCGAAGTAATGAAGCGCCGTCAGAGCGTTCAAAGGCTCCTGGCGTATGAGAAAAAGGTACAACAGGATTTCGCAGTCGCCGCTTAGGTTCGAAACAAGCGGCCCTTAGGTCAGATTATTATGCTTCTACGCCGTCAATTTCTGCGACTCACAGCAAGTATCGCCGCGCTCCCAATCGCTTCGCACTCCGCTTGGGCGCAAAGTTATCCGACGCGGCCGCTGCGCATGATCGTCGGCGATGCCCCCGGCGGCGCGCCAGACGTTGTCGCCCGCGTGATCGGACAGTGGCTATCGCAACGGCTCGGCGAGCCGTTTGTCGTGGAAAATCGGCCTGGCGCCGGCAACACGATTGCCATGGAAATGGTCGCGAAAGCGCCACCGGATGGCTATACGCTCGCGCTCGTCGGCACGTCAGCCGCGACCAGCGCAGCCCTCTATGAAAAGCTTGATTACGATCTAATCCGCGACATCGCCCCGGTCGCCGGCTTGATTCGCAGTCCCCTCATCATGGTGGTCGAACCCTCGTTTCCCGCTCAAACCGTTCCCGAATTCATCGCTTACGCCAAGGCCAATCCGGGTAAAATCAATATGGCGTCGGCCGGCAACGGCACCGGACCGCATGTGGCCGGCGAGCTATTCAATATGTTGTCCGGCAGCAGCATGGTCCACGTGCCTTTTCGCGGCGGTCCGCCGGCACTGATGGCCGTGCTCGGTGGACAAGCACAAGTCTACTTTGTGGCGGTATCCTCTTCGATCGAGAATATTAGAGCCGGTAAACTGCGAGCGCTGGCAGTAACCACGGCGACGCGCTGGGAGGGGTTGCCGGATGTGCCGGCCCTGGACGAATTTCTGCCAGGCTACGAAGCGAGCATCTGGTTTGGCATCGGCGCGCCAAAGAACACCCCCGTAGAGCTGATTGATAAGCTCAATATGGAAATCACTGCAGGCCTCGGCGATCCTCGGATTAGTGCGCAACTCGCTGCTCTCGGCAACATGCCAATGCCAATGACGCCCGCCAACTTCGGCACGCTCGTCGCTGAAGAAATCGACAAATGGGCCAAAGTCATCAAGTTTTCCGGCGCGAAAGTCGAATGACCTTCTCGCACATAATTATAATCTTCTTGGATCGGCTCCGAGGTCAGCGATAGTTCTACAAACAAAAGGATAGGATAATGTTTGATCCAATTTTGGAAAAACGCCTCCATTGGGTTAGCACCGTCATTCTACGCTATGGCTTAGCCCTTTTGTTCCTGCGTTTTGGCATATACAAGTTTCTACAGCCAAACGTGACGGGCGTGCAGGTTTGGACGGCTCATAGCCTATTGTTGTTCTGGGTTGACCCCCTTTTGGGACCCCGCGGTGGCGCGGCGCTGATTGGTGTGATCGAGATTGTCACAGGAACACTCATCGCGCTTCGGCCTGTGGCACCCCGTTTATCTATGTTTGGTAGTCTCATGGCAGCGTTTGCGATGCTGAATACGCTTAGTTTTCTTTTTACAACACCCGGCCTAGACGCCCGTGGGAGCGGGTTTTTGATAAAGGATATCATGCTATTGGGAGCAGCTATTTGGTCAGCAGCCGAAGCTTCCTCCGCCTATCGCGAGCGGTACACAATTCGTGCGAATGCTGGATCCCACAGCGTCCGTGAGTCCGATGCAAGCTGACAGCGCGTTGCCTGGTCGAGCGTTGTGGCTGACGTGCCCCAGATGACATTGGTAAAGTGAGCCGCTGTTCAAAAACCCGACCACCGGCATCGACGGTTGCTGCGCGCGCGGCCAACGGTCATGCGACTGCCGTGCCGCCCAGCGCCGTATGAACTGTCGCCTTCCGATGCCGATTGCCGTTCGCCCTGTCCCCAACGGGATTATGCCCGCTGCAATGTATGCACCGCATCATGTCCCAATCGACAGGTCTGTGACCACCTGCGCGGTGGTCCGAAGGCGAGAACGCTCGCTGCTTTTGCTGCGGGTGCGTGCGGCAGAAATTGGCCCATCGCGTCATTTCGCGGCAATGCAGAATTTCGGTCGCTTTCGGAGCGAAGCGGTCATTGAGCCGGATTTGAGTCGGAGCCTCAATTCGGGTGACGGGATCATGTTTCGATCATCCCGGACCAACAACCGATCGTTCCCGCGCAAGCGGGAACCCAGACTTGTCCGCGGCGATTGGGGAACAAGAGCTGGATCCCCGCTTGCGCGGGAATGAGCGCAATAGGGACTAGCTAGCCAACGAAGCGTCGCCCTGTTGCGAAACGAACAAACTTGCCGTCATCACCGCTGCACAATGACCGTCGCGCCGATCTTGGCGCGATTGTACAGGTCGACGATGTCGTCGTTGGACATGCGTATGCAGCCTGACGACACGCCGCCGCCGAGCTTCCAAGGCTCGTTGGTGCCGTGGATGCGATAGAGCGTGTCGCCGAGATAGAGCGCGCGCGCGCCGAGGGGATTATCCGCCCCCCCTGCCATGTGAGCGGGCAGGGTGGGAAACCGCTGCCGTTCTCCCGGCGTGGGGGTCCAGTCCGGCCATTCGCGTTTGGCGGAAATCGTGTTGACGCCCGTCCAGGCAGCCCCCTCCATGCCAACCGCAATGGCGTAGCGAAGAGCCTTGCCGCCGCCCAGCACATAGTAGAGCCGCCGTTGGCTGGTGCTGATGACGATCGTTCCGGGAGCGTGCGTCGTGGGATAATCCACGGTCTCGCGCCCGATGATGCCGTAGTAGATGCCAAACGGCGTCGTCAGCGACCACACCTGGCCGGAATCGGCCCGCGCACTGTTGGCGCCACAGAGGCCAAGCAAGGTGGCGGCGACCATAATGGACAGACGGCCAATCGCTTTCACGACGTTTCAACTCCGTGCATGGAGGGCAACGGCTCCCAGGGCCGCGGGCGATCATAACAAGCGACCTTCGCGGCCGCTGTCACCGTTGCGCCACAGTGGATTGAAAACCCACGTCCGGCCGGACCCCTCACCCTTGGCGAAGTCCATCTCGCCACGGTCGTTTAACGCTCGCAGCCAGCGCCGGATTGAGCCGGAACGCCTCGTCGTAGTCGGCTTCGGATCGAGCCTCGTCGCCCTTGCCATGGTAGGCGAGACCGCGGTTCACGAAGGCTAAGGCAAAATTCGGGGCGAGCCGGATCGCCTCACTGCAATCGGCAAGAGCGCGATCGTAGTCGTGCTTGTCATCATCGGCGTGGCAGCGGTTGCTGTAGGCCACGGCAAAGCCCGGGTTGATTTGGATGGCATGATCGAAGTCGGCGATGGCGCGGTCGAGATCGCCCTTCGCCTGGTAGATATTGCCGCGGTCGTTGTAGGCCGTGACGTCGTTCGGATTGAGTCCTAAGGCAGCGTTGTAATCGGCGATGGCGGGATCGTAGTCGTGCCTGAGATAGTGAGCGAAGCCGCGGTTGCGGTACGCCAAGGCATATTTTGGATCGAGCCGGATTGCCTCATTCAGATCGGCGAGGGCGCGATCGAGGAAACCCTTCCGGGCATAGGTGAAGCCGCGATCATTGTAGGGAAGCGCGGATTGCGGATCGAGCCGGATGGCCTCGTCAAAGTCCGCCATGGCGTCCGCGTCATCGCCCCGTTTGGCATGGCCGAGACCGCGACTGTGATAGGCCATCGCGAGATTGTTTCCTGAAAGCTTGCCGGATTGAATGGCGGTCGTGCAGCCGTTGATCTGCACATCCGGCGTGGCGTTCTTGCCGTTGCACCAATCGATATCTTGCTGGGTGACCGCCGGAGCCGGTGCGGCCGGGACCGAACCGAAGGCCAACAGCGCGCCGACAATGGCGCAGCGCCAGGCACCGAGATGCAGAACGGGATTCATGATCTAGACCTAACGAACCGGATCACCGAAGGTTCAACGAACCCAGGATTGGGCGGCGGCATGGGGAACAGGTTCCGCACCGGCCCGTTATCGCCCCATGCGGGCGCTCCTAGTGCACAATCCCACGGCCGGAACCAAAGGACACGACACAGATAGCACCGTCGACGCACGCCTCTGGCGGCGCGCCATGGCGGTCGGCACGCCGCAGGCAGTGGCGCGGATGTGCGATTAACGCCGTGCCCCCGCCATGCGTCTTCAACCGCCGCCACGGCGTTGTACCGCAGCGTCCGCTTTGCTCCCAAACGCTGCTGCCGCGGGAGGATGCCCCGGCGCCGTCGGGTTTGATGATTTAGGAACTTCCGCTTGCGGTGTGTTCGGAGGCGGTAGAGCGGCAAGCCTGGCGATTTCGCTTTTCACCAGGCTACGAAAGTCGGAATTGAACGGCGCGCCCGGATGCGAGTCGTTATTCGTGATGTATTCGATATTCGGGCCCTCGAGCCGCTGCGATCCCATTCCCCCAAAGGTCATCCATCGATTTGGATTATAAATTTCAACTATTCTTCCGACGTTGCCCGTCAGCGCCGTGTTGGTCGTGAAGATCGAGGGCTGCAGCGCAATAATGGAATCGATGTAGCTGGTACTGTTTGCCACCAAGATCGCATTGTTCGCGCCCAAGCTGTAGCCGATAACAAGAATATGCGTGCCTGGTGATTGACGATTGATATCGTCGACGAGGGCGGGCCAATCCGAATGCCAATAGGTCACCACTTCAACATCGGGATTGGTCTGAAGGTCGGCGACCACCTCCACCAGTCCAGGCGCCGCCAGCGGCCCAAGCCAGGGCCACAGCACGCCGATAAATGTCCCCGCACGGACCGGCGTGCACAGGAAAGCGCAGCACAGGGCAATAGCGATCGATCGTATTTTCAACTGCCGACCCCCTCGGGGCGGCAGGCATCCGACGCACAGACTTGAATTGCCGCTCCAGGTCACTCCGCAATCATAGTCCGCCTAGAGGGTGGAGGCGACCCCACCGTCAGGCGCATCCTTGGTGACGACGCAGCGCCGCTCGCGCCCTTGAGCCCCGAAACGCGAGCGCCGGGCTTGACCCCAAGGCCGGGCTTGACCCCAAGGGCCAACTTGTCCAATCGGGGGACCGTCACGACTTATGCCTTAGAATCGGACGCGGCCCGGGTTAGGGCATGATCCGGAAAAGTGGCGGCCGTTTTCCGAAAAGATCATGCTGCAGGCGAGTTTCTCGGCCGCCAAAGGGAAAGACCATGTCGGTTGCGGAGACCATAACCCGCGAGGCGGGCCAGGATTTCATCCGCGATATCGTGCGTGCCGATCTGGCGTCGGGGCGGCACAAGAGCGTCGTCACGCGGTTTCCGCCGGAGCCGAACGGCTATCTGCATATCGGCCATGCCAAATCGATCTGCCTTAATTTCGGCATCGCCGAGGAATTCGCCGGCCGCTGCAACTTGCGCTTCGACGACACCAATCCGACCAAGGAAGAGCAGGAATATATCGACGCCATCGAGGCCGACGTGCGCTGGCTCGGCTTCGACTGGGGCAAGAATCTGTTCTACGCCTCGGACTATTTCGAGCAGCTCTATGAATGGGCCGAAAAGCTGATCCGCGACGGCAAGGCTTATGTGGACGACCAGAGCCAGGACGAGATGCGCGCCGCACGCGGCACGCTCACCGAGCCCGGGAAAAACAGCCCGTTCCGCGAGCGGAGCATCGAAGAAAGCCTCGATCTTTTCCGCCGCATGCGCGCGGGTGAATTTCCGAACGGCGCGCGGGTGCTGCGCGCCAAGATCGACATGGCGTCGGGCAATATCAATCTGCGCGATCCGGTGCTCTACCGCATTCTCCATGCCGAGCACCCGCGCACCGGCAAGGCCTGGAGCATCTATCCGAGCTACGACTTTGCGCATGGCCAATCCGACGCCATCGAGGGCATCACGCATTCGATCTGCACGCTCGAATTCGAGGACCATCGGCCGCTTTATGATTGGTTTCTGCAGAATCTGCCGGTGCCCTCGCACCCGCATCAGTATGAATTTGCGCGGCTGAATTTGACTTACACCGTGCTGTCGAAGCGCGTGCTCACCGAACTCGTGCGCGGCGGCCATGTCGGCGGCTGGGACGATCCGCGCATGCCGACGCTCGCCGGCCTGCGGCGGCGCGGCGTGCCGCCCGAGGCGCTGCGCGATTTCGTCAAACGCATCGGGGTTGCCAAGGCGAACAGCATTGTCGATGTGGCGATGTTCGAGTTCTCCATTCGCGAGCATCTCAACAAGACCGCCGAGCGGCGCATGGCGGTGCTGCGGCCGCTCAAAGTCGTGATCGAGAATTATCCGGAAGGGCAGGGCGAAGAGGTCGAGGCGGTGAACCATCCGGAAGATCCGGCCGCCGGCACCCGCCGCCTTCGTTTTGGGCGCGAGATTTTCATCGAGCGCGAGGATTTTATGGAGAACCCGCCGAAGAAGTTTTTTCGACTGTCTCCCGGCGCCGAGGTGCGGCTGCGCTATGGCTATTTCATCACCTGCCGCGACGTGGTGAAGAATGCGGCCGGCGACGTGGTCGAGCTGCGCTGTACTTACGATCCCGCCACCAAAGGCGGCAATGCGCCGGACGGCCGCAAGGTCAAAGCCACGATGCACTGGGTCTCGGCGGAGGCTTCGCTACCGGCCGAGGTGCGGATCTACAATCCGCTGTTCACCCGTCCCGATCCAAACGCCGCCGATTTTGCCGCGGAGCTCAATCCGAATTCGCTCGAGGTGATCGCCGATGCGCGGGTCGAACCGTCGCTGGCGCAAATACCTCTTGGTACGGCGGTGCAGTTCGAACGCCAGGGCTATTTTTGCCCGGACCCGGATTCCGCGCCGGGGAAGCTCGTGTTCAACCGCACCGTCGGCTTGCGCGACACCTGGGCCAAACTCGCCGGCACGTGATCACCGGCTGGTGTGGGGGCTGGTGTGCAAGGCTGTTGTATACGGCCTCGCCACAACCCATGCTGCTCGTGTAGCATCTGGCGGGGTCATCGGCGCGCAGGGCCCGCGCAGTGGATCAAGACGGCAAAACCGAAAGCCGTGCACCGGCACGCGAAGAAACCTGGCCGGTCGGCGGCGTGCTTGCGCCTTGGGGCGCACCTTGGGGCGCACCTTGGGGTGCGGCCTGGCCGCGCTTCGATTTCGCCGTTCCGGCACGCATCCGCGACTGGGCGCTGCAAGAAGTCGCCGCGGGACGGCTGTTGCCCTGGTTCTCGGTCGCCTATGGTTTTGGCATCGTTGTCTACTTCACGGCCGAGCGTGAGCCGGCCTGGTGGGCGGCGCTGCCGCTGGCGGCGGTTTGTGCGGCGTGCGCCATCATGCTGCGACGCCGACATATCGGCTTTGTGGTCGCGCTCGGCATTTTCGCCATTGCGGCGGGCTTTGCGGTCGCCACCATCAAGACCGCTCGCATCAATCATCCGGTGCTGGCTTTCGCCACGTCCGGCGTCACCATCGCGGGCTTTGTCGAGCTGCGCGAAGAAAGCCAGCACACCGACCGCTTCGTGCTGCGCGTCGACCGTATCGACGGCGGGCGCCTCGGTGTGAAGCCCGAGCGCGTGCGGCTCTCGGTCAAGCGCGGCATGGCGCCGCCGCCGGGCGCCTTCGTCGAGGTCAAAGCCTTGCTCGACCCGCCGCTGCAGCCGCTCGAGCCGGGCAGCTATGATTTCGCCCGCGATCTGTTCTTCCAGGGCATCGGTGCCTCGGGCTTTGTGCGCGGCGCGGTGAAAGTCGTGACGGCGCCGAGCGATCAAGGCCTCTGGCAGCGGGCCGATGCCTTCATTCAAGGGCTACGCGACGCCATCGACGCCCGCATCCGCGCGGTGCTGCCGGGCGATCCCGGCGCCATCGCGGCGATGCTGATCGACGGCAGACGCGATGCCATCGACAGCCATCTCTACGACGCTTTGTTCGTCTCCGGCGTCGGCCATGTGCTGTCGATCTCCGGCTATCACATGGCGGTCGTCGCCGGCCTCATCTTCTTCCTATTCCGCGCCGTTCTTGCGCTGATCCCCGGATTAGCCGATCGATTTCCCATCAAAAAATGGGCCGCGTTCGCGGCTCTCGTCGTGACCGCGTTCTATCTTCTCCTCTCCGGCGCCGAGGTCGCGACGCAACGCTCCTTCATCATGATCGCGGTCGTGCTGATCGGCGTCTTATTCGACCGGCCGACGCTCACCCTGCGCACACTGACCGTCGCCGCCATGCTGGTGCTGCTCTTCGCCCCGCAGGCGGTGGTGCATCCAAGCTTCCAGATGTCGTTTGCAGCGACGCTGGCGCTGATCGCCGGCTACGAGCGCGGCGCGATCAGGCTCAAAGCGCGAGCCGATAGTTCGCTCCATGCCCGCGCCGCGCTGTGGGGTGCGAACGAAATCGTCGGGCTGACGGTCGCGTCACTGCTCGCCGGACTGGCGACCACGCCCTATGCGGCCTATCACTTTCATCGCGTCGCGCCCTACGGCGTCATCGCCAATCTTCTCGCCATGCCGGTTATTTCGGCCTGGGTGATGCCGATGGGAATTCTCGGCGTGGTGCTCATCCCGTTCGGCTTCGATGCCGAATGCTGGCGGCAGATGGGCTATGGCATCGAATGGATGGACGCGGTCTCGCTGTGGGTGGCGGGTCTGCCCGGCGCCTTCGGCCGCGTCACCTCGTTCGGCACCGGACCGCTGTTGACCGCAACGCTCGGGCTCCTCCTGATCGGCCTTTTGAAGACGCCGCTGCGCTGGAGCGGCGCGGTTTTGGGGATCGTCGCCGTGATCTGGGCGGCGTCGGTCCCGGTGCCGGATGTCTTGATCGCGAATGACGGGCGCAGTTTTGCGGTGCGCGGCGCGGACGGCCGCCTCTCCCTGCACCACGCAGGCGGCGATACCTTTGCAATGCGCGAATGGCTCGCGGCGGACGCCGACGGCCGTGACATTCACGATCACAGCCTGGGGCAGGGCATCGACTGCGATCCATCCGGCTGTGTCGGCAAATTGAGCGACGGCGCACTGGTCGCCGCGGCGCTCGAGCCGGAGGCTTTTGCGGAGGATTGCCAGCGCGCGGTTCTGGTCATCGCCGCGCGCGACCCGCCGCCCGGCTGCGCCGCAATGCTGGTGACGCGCGACCTCTGGCGCCGTGGCGGCGCCTTGGCGCTTCGCCGCACGGCCGCGGGCTTTGCCATCGAGGCCACGCGGCCGAAATATTTCGATCGGCCCTGGGCGCCGGCGCCGAAACTCCGCAACGCGCGTCCGGAGACTGCGGCAAATGCCGGTATCGACACGGTGACACAGCCGCGTGCGCCGCGCGATGCGACGCCGCGGCAGGAAGATATCGAAGCGGACCAGTGAAGTAGGTTCGTCATTCCGGGGCCGAGCGGAGCGAGGAGCCCGGAATCCATAACCACAGTTCCTGCAGAATAAAGATCGGCGCCCGTTCTGGACCAATTGTGATTATGGATTCCGGGCTCGCACCTTCGGCGCGCCCCGGAATGACCAATCTCTCAATACCTTCTAAACAATCCGACCAGCTTGCCCTGAATGCGCACGCGATTAGGCGGCAGGATGCGCACCTCATAGGCGGTATTGGCCGGTTCGAGCGCGATCGAGGCGCCGCGGCGGCGGAAACGCTTGAGGGTGGCTTCCTCGTCGTCGATCAGGGCGACGACGATATCGCCGGTATCGGCGGCGTCGGTCTTCTTCAACAGCGCCATGTCGCCATCGAGGATGCCGGCCTCGATCATCGAGTCGCCGCGCACTTCGAGCGCGAAATGCTCGCCCGGGGTGAGAAGATCGGTCGGCATATTGATGGTGTGACTGCGGGTCTGGATCGCCTCGATCGGCGTACCGGCGGCGATGCGGCCCATGACCGGGACGGCAACCGGACGGCCGCCTTCGTCGTCACCATTGGTGCGCACGCGGCCGAGATTGCCTTCGATCACGCTCGGCGTGAAACCGCGCGACCGATTGGCGGCTATACCGTGCGCGACCGAGTCCGGCAGCTTGATGACTTCGATGGCGCGGGCGCGATTAGGCAGGCGGCGGATAAATCCGCGCTCTTCCAGCGCCGTGATCAACCGGTGGATGCCCGACTTCGAGCGCAGATCGAGTGCGTCCTTCATCTCGTCGAAGGAGGGCGGAACACCGGCTTCCTTCAGCCGCTCGTGAATAAAGCGCAAGAGTTCCGCTTGTTTACGAGTGAGCATCGGCGCTTCCCCTCCTGGACCGTTAGTTCCCGGCAATCGACCCGCAAGTTCGCGGGTTCGGCCTGTCGCGGTCGAAACAAATCATGAACGGACACTATCCGTTCCATATGTGTTCTGCAACCATTTAATTTGAAGTGAAGAAAGCGCGGGCTCGAGCCAACCCGCGCTTAACGCTCGAATTTAACGATTCGGCACGGGCTGCCGGTGGCGGCCGGCGGCGCATAAGGTTCTCGGATCACGAGACAATCCGCCTGCGCCAAGGGCACCATCATGGAACTGTCCTGAATCGCGAAGGGCGTCGCGATCGGCCCGTCAGCGCCGGATTTCAGTTTCGCGCGCAGATAATCGGCACGCTCGTCGTTTTCCGGGAGTTCGCAGCCGAGCACCGCCGATTCGGTTATTTGCTCGATATCGCTGCGGCCGGTCATGCGGCGGATCAGCGGGATCAGAAACAAGAACGCACAGACATAGGACGACACCGGATTGCCGGGCAGGCCGAGCACATGCGTGGCGCCGAGCCGGCCGTGCATCAGCGGCCGGCCGGGACGCATGGCGATTTTCCAGAACGACAGCGCCATGCCTTCGGCCGCAAAAGCTTTTTGCACCAGATCGTATTCGCCGACCGAGGCGCCGCCGGTCGTCACCAGAATATCGGCGTCGAGATCGCGGGCGCGCCTGACCGCGGCGATCGTTTCCGGCAAGCGGTCCCCGACAACGCCGAGATCGCTCACCGTGGCGCCCTCCTCGCGCAACAGCGCCGCGAGCGCAAAGCCATTGGAATAGACGATCTGTGCCGGTCCCGGCTCGACGCCTGGCGGCACGAGCTCATCGCCGGTGGCGAACAGCGCGACCTTGGGGCGGCGATGGACCGGCACCAGCGCATGGTTCATCCCGGCGGCGAGTTGAAGATCGCGCGCCGTGAGTCGATGGCCCGCAGCGAAGAGCGGATCGCCGGTGCGAAAATCGAGACCCTTGGCGCGGACATTGCGGCCCTTGGCGGCTGGTTTTTGCACCTCCACCGTATTGTCATCGCGTTTGGTCAGTTCCTGGATCACGACGGTATCGGCGCCGTCGGGCACGACGCCGCCGGTGAAAATCCGCGCCGCTTCGCCGGGACCGACCGTCGCATCGAACGGCCGGCCGGCGGCGACTTCGCCGATCACCTTGAGCCGCGCCGGGGCATGGACAACATCGCTCGCTCGCACCGCATAGCCGTCCATCGCCGAGACATCGGCCGGCGGCTGGGTCCGCAGCGACTTGAGATCGGACGCGAGCACGCGGCCGTTCGCTTCGGCAAGCGGCGCCATTTCGGCCGGCAGCAATGTGGCCTGCGCCAGCACGCGGTCCAAAGCGTCTGCGACGGAGAGCAAAGCCACGGCGCTACTCCCGCACCCGATAACGGCCGCTCTTGCCGCCGCGCTTCTCGAGCAAGCGGATGCCTTCGATGCGCATGCCGCGTTCGACCGCCTTCACCATGTCGTAGATCGTCAGACAGGCGACCGACACCGCGGTCAGCGCCTCCATTTCGACGCCGGTTTGGCCCGTGACCTTGACCCGTGCGGTGACGATGATGCCGGGCAGTTTTGGATCGGCTTTCAGGTCGACCTCGACCTGAGAGATGAGAAGGGGATGGCAAAGCGGAATCAATTCATGCGTTCGTTTGGCCGCCAGAATGCCGGCGATGCGGGCCGTGCCGAGAACATCGCCTTTTTTCGCATTGCCTCGGCGCACGATATCGAGCGTCGCCGGTTGCATCACCACGCGGCCCTCGGCGACCGCGATGCGCTCGGTCGCGGGTTTTGCAGCGACATCCACCATATGGGCTTCGCCGCGGCTACTCAGATGCGTGAGTGTCTTTGCCCGGCGTGCCAAAGTCTTCACCTGTGCGGCTACCGGGCCGAGGCGAGGGCGGATTGGCGGGCCAGCAAAGCGCGCGTGGCGGCGGCGACGTCGTGCTGCCGCATCAGGCTCTCGCCGACCAAAAATGTCGAGATGCCGGCCGCCGCAAGCCGCGTCAGATCTTCGGGAGCGAAAATGCCGCTCTCGCCGACGATGACCCGGCCCGGCGGTACCAGACGCGCGAGCCTTTCGCAGGTCGCGAGCGTGGTCGCAAAAGTCTTCAGGTCGCGGTTGTTGATGCCGACGAGTTTTGACTTCAAGCGGAGCGCTCGCTCGAGCTCGCCTTCATCATGCACTTCTATGACCGCATCCATGCCGAGCGCCGCAGACGCCGCTTCGAGCTCGGCGGCACAGCCGTCCTCGACCGCGGCCATGATGATCAGGATGCAATCCGCGCCATAAGCGCGCGCTTCCATCACCTGGTAGGTGTCGTACATGAAATCCTTGCGCAGCACCGGCAGGCTCGATGCCGCGCGCGCGTCCCGCAGATATTCCAGACGGCCCTGAAACGACGGCGCGTCGGTCAAGACCGAAAGGCAGGTCGCCCCGCCGGACTGATAGGCCGCGGCGAGCGTCGCCGGATCGAAATCCGGGCGAATGAGGCCTTTCGACGGGCTTGCCTTCTTGATCTCGGCGATGAGCGCATAATCGCCGGCGGCCAGACGACGTTCGATGGCGCGCAGAAAACCGCGCGGCTCGCTGGCGGCCTTTGCGTCCTGGGCGAGGACGGACAGCGGCCGGTCGCGCTTTCCCGCCGCGATTTCGTCGCGCTTATAGGCCGCGATCTTTTGCAGAATGTCAGCCATCGGTCGAAACCACGATCAGCCGGTCAAGCCGGACTTCGGCTTCGCCGGAATCGAGCGAATGCGTTGCGAGTTCAAGACCCCCTTTGAGATCCTTCGCCTTGCCGGCGACGATGAGAGCCGCCGCGGCATTGAACAGCGCGACATCGCGGAACGGGCCTTTATTGCCCTCGAGAACCTCCTCGATGGCTTTGGCGTTGGTCTGCGCATCGCCGCCGCGCAGCGCCTCCGGTTTGACCTTGGCGAGGCCTACGTCCTCCGGCGATATCTCGAAGGTCCGCACCGCGCCGTTTTCGAGCGCCGAGACCGTGGTCGGGCCGGAGGTCGTGATCTCATCGAGCCCGTCGGAGCCGTGCACCACCCAGGCGCTTTCGCAGCCGAGATTTTTCAGCACTTGCGCGAGCGGCTCGGTCCATTGCCGCGAGAACACGCCGACCATCTGCCGGCGCACGCCGGCCGGATTGGACAAAGGACCGAGCAGATTGAAGATCGTGCGGGTGCCGAGCTCGACGCGGGTCGGGTTTACGTTTTTGGTCGCCGGATGATGCGCCGGCGCGAACATGAAGCCGATGCCGGCCTCGCGGATGCAGCGGCCGATCTGCTCGGGGCCGAGATCGATATTGACGCCGAGCGCGGTCAAGACGTCGGCTGCGCCCGAGCGCGACGACAGCGCGCGGTTGCCGTGCTTGGCGACCGGCACGCCGGCGCCGGCCACGATCAGCGCGGCGCAGGTCGAGATATTGAACGAGCCCGAGGCATCGCCGCCGGTGCCGACGACGTCGATGGCGCCGGGCGGCGCGCCGACCTTCACCATCTTGGCGCGCATTGCGGTGACCGCGCCGGTGATCTCGTCGACGGTCTCGCCACGCACCCGCAACGCCATCAACAGCGCGCCCATCTGCGACGGCGTCGCTTCCCCCGACATCATCTGCTCGAAGGCGATAGCCGCCTCGTCGCGGCTCAGCGCCGCGCCGGTCGCGACTTTGCCGATGAGCGCCCTGAATTCTGTGGTCACGGCACCATCCTCAATGGGGCTTTGCGGCACGGCGCCGGCCGCTCGATTCATTCCAGGCGGCGGCGAGGTCGAGAAAGTTTTTCAGCATCAGATGGCCGTGCTCGGATGCGATGCTTTCAGGATGAAACTGCACGCCGTGCACCGGCAGCGATTTGTGGGCGAGCCCCATGACGAGACCGTCATCGGTGTCTGCCGTCACGGCGAGTTCGCCCGGCATGGTGTCACGTTCGACCACGAGCGAGTGATAGCGCGTCGCCCGAAACGGCGCATTGATGCCGCGAAAGATACCGCGGCCTTCATGGCGGATTTCGGCGAGCTTGCCGTGCACCGGGGAGGGCGCGCGCACCACCTTGCCGCCGAACGCATCGCCGATGGCTTGATGGCCGAGGCAGACGCCGAGGATCGGAATGGTCGGAGCGGCTTTCCCGATCAGGTTGAGGCAGATGCCGGCCTCCTTGGGCGTGCAAGGGCCGGGCGATAGCACGATGGCATCGGGATCGGCGGCGACGACCGCTTCACTCGTCACCTTGTCGTTGCGGTGCACCACGACGTCTGCGCCCAGTTCACCGAAATAGTGCACCAGGTTGAAGGTGAAGCTGTCGTAATTGTCGATCAGCACGATCATGAGACTGCCGGCTATCCGTGCGGATGAGGGTCTAGACGCGAGGCAAGAGGGGGTCAAGGCGAGGCCAATTGCCGCCTCCGGTGGTAAAGACGGCCGACATGCGGCTAGATTAGTCGAGTTCACCGCCAAGAACGACACAAAAGGGGGAACGCTGTGAGCCGTTTCAATCAACTCAGCCGATGGCTGCCGGTCATGGTCTTGGCCCCACTGCTGGCGGCCACCCTCGGCATCGTCCAGGGCCGGGCGGAGGTCTATCCGGACCGGCCGGTGAAAATCATCGTGCCGACGCCGCCGGGCGGCCCGGTCGACGTCATCGCCCGGATCGTCGCCAATTATCTGCAGGGCAAGCTCGGCGAGCCCTTTGTGGTCGAGAACCGCGCCGGCGCCGGCAATACCATCGGCTCAAAGGATGCGGCCGAGGCGGTGCCGGACGGGCATACGCTCCTCTATTCCGCCGCGAGCGGCCTCATCATCGCGCCGTTGTTGCATCCCGACGCCGGCTACGATCCGCTGAAGAGCTTTGCGCCGGTCGCGCTCGTCGGCGCGACCTCGCTCATCCTCGTGGTCAATCCGCAACTGCCGGTGAAGACCGTGCCGGAACTGGTCGCCTACGCCAAAGCCAATCCGGGTAAAGTGAATTTTTCCTCGGGCGGCATCGGCGTGTTGCCGCATCTGATCGGCGAATTGTTCAAGGCGCGCGCCGGCATCGATATCGTGCACGTGCCGTACAAAGGCGGCGGCCCCTCAATCAACGACGTGGTGGCCGGCAATGTGCAGATGACCTTCGAAGCGACCAGCGTGCTGGCGCCACTGATTAAGGTCGACCGGCTGCGTGCGCTCGCGGTGACCTCACCCAAACGTATTCCGGAACTGCCGGATGTGCCGACCATGATCGAGAGCGGTTATCCGGGTTTCGTCACGACGGCCTGGACCGGCCTCTTGGCGCCGGCACACACGCCGCAGCCGATCATCGACAAGCTCAATGCGGCGATCAACGAAGGGCTGAAGGCGCCCGAACTGCAATACGCGCTCACCAAACTCAGCTACGTGCCGATGGGCGGAACGCCGGGAGAATTCACCTCGACCATGACGGCCGATCTCGCGACCTGGTCGCCGATCATCAAATCGCTCGGGCTTGATCAGGCGGCGAAGTGAGCTAGGGCGTGCAGTCATAAATCGAGCTTGGTTGGCGGTCGGCGAATATTCGCTTGGTCCCCGAAAGCGGTCATTCATTGCATCGCGGCGAATGTCCGATAGGGGCCATGGCACTAAATCGCTGCGCGATAGCCCGCTGAGGGAAGCGGCTTGTCTGCGACCACGATAGCCGGGGTAGCGATCGTCGATAGCGGACTGGGCGTTCTGTCTTGAAGATCGAGGTGTCGTC
>JBAPUM010000033.1:0-158338 GCA_049282655.1 Xanthobacteraceae bacterium | reverse complement strand
AACTTGCGGCGATTGAGCTTCGGATTGGTCCCCTTGGTCGGCATCTTCATCTCCCTCACGTCTTTGTTGCGGTGATCCGGCTCACAGTGGCTGGCATCATCGGCTAGACACGGCAGCGACCGAGCATTTGCCTTGCCGGCCATGCCATCGTTTAGCATTCGGGCTTTGCACCTCAAAGTGCACGTCAACGCTGCGGCGTCATAGCTGCTTTGCCGAACCCAGGCCTTCATTTCTACAGCCGATTCGCGGGTTTATGGCGCGCCGCCCGCAACCGGAGATTAATGTTTTGCATCAATGATGCCCTTAATTTTCCTATAGCGGCGCAAAAACCCTGGTTAGCGGCCGCGGCTGAAGATGTGAGCTTATGAGCGCAAAACCGGCGCAATCCGCATTCGCCGCACCGGTTATTGCTGCCGGCGTCCCGGCCGAACAAAGCGGTGAAGCCCGCGCCCCGCTCTGCTTCGTCATCGACGGCGACGGCAGCATCCGGCATTTTCTGTCCCTCATTCTGCACGGCGCCGGCGTCGATACGGAGGAGTTCGCCGACGGCCAGGGGCTATTGGCGGCGCTGGAGAAGCGATCTCCCGATCTCGTCTTCCTCGACGTCCCGCTGGAATCCTCCGAGGCGATCGCGAGCGTCGTGGCGCTCGGCATCGGCGGCTATCGCGGCCGCGTGCAGCTCATCAGCAGCCGCGGCTCCGCGGTGCTCGCCCACGTCAAAAACATCGGCGAACAGAAGCGCCTGCAAATGCTTCCGGTGCTGCGAAAGCCGTTCGAGACCGGCGCAATCCTGAAAATTCTGGAAGAGCACAGGCTCGGTCAACCGCCGGCGGTCGCCGGTCGTCTCGACCTCGACGAAGCGCTGTCCCACGATTGGATCGAATTCTGGTACCAGCCCAAAATCGATCTGCGCAAGAAGCAGCTTGTCGGAGCCGAGGCTTTTGCGCGCGCGCGCCACCCGGAGCACGGCGTCTTGATGCCAAGCGCATTCATGCCCGGCGCGCTCGACTCTAGTCTCATCGCGCTATCCGAGAAGGCGTTGGCGCACGCCCTGCAAGCCGGCCTCAAATTCTCCAAGCTCGGCGTCAACTTGCGCATGGCGATCAATATTCCGGTCAGCGCGCTGGCCAAGATCGATGTCGAAGGTATCGTGCAGACTTACCGCCCGAAATACGAGAAGTGGCCGGGTCTCATCATCGACGTGATGGAAGAGCAGATCGTGAAGGATCTGGCACTGGCTCACGACATGACGAAGCGATTGGAATATCTCAACGTCAAGCTCGCGATCGACGATTTCGGCCGCGGCTATTCCTCGCTGGTGCGGCTGAAGAACCTGCCCTTCGCCGAAGTGAAACTCGACCGCGTCTTCGTCGCCGATTGCGGCACCGACAAGGTCAACGCCCCCCTATGCAAGACCGTGATCGATCTCGCTCACAGCTTCGGCAGCATCGCCGTCGGGATCGGCATCGAAAAGGCGGCCGACGCGCTCGCGCTGGTCAGCATGGGCTGCGACTATGGCCAGGGTTTTCTGCTCGGTCAGCCGATGCCGGAAGAGCGTTTCATCTCGCTCTTGCGCCAGCGCGCTAATGGGCCCGCCCGCACCGACAACGGCTCAGCCCGCATGCCGCAAAGGCAGCACGTCTAAAAATCAAAGAACGGATATTGCGGACGGCGCGCAGCCGTCGCCGGCCGTGCGCGACAACGCCTTCAATGCGTCCAGGCGCCGCGACGGGTGGCGGCGAAATTGTCGGAATAAGCGATGCGCGCCCGCTTCGCCGGCGTGGTTTCGAACACCTCATAGGCGATGCCATTGCGCTCGCAATAGGCGATGGCCTCCTCCTTGGTGTCGAAGCGCAGCCGCAGCTGCTGCTTCATGTCGGTTGAACTCGTCCACCCCATCAACGGCTCGACCGCCCGCGGCTGTTCGGGCTCGTAATCCAAGGTCCATTCCTTGGTCTTGGCGGTACCGGACTGCATCGCGGTGCGGGCGGGTCTATAGATGCGGGCGGTCATGGCGTTGTTCTCTTTCGATGCCGATCCACGTCACCCATCCTAGCGGGTTAGAATCGTTTCAGGAATGTAACGCTAAATCAGTGACTTATTTTGGTCGGGGCAGCAGGATTCGAACCTGCGACCTGCAGTACCCAAAACTGCCGCGCTACCAGGCTGCGCTATACCCCGACGGCCGCGGTCGTGGATAGCCGTTTCGGCCGCGCCCAGCAAGGCAAGTGAAAAGCCGGCAAAGCTCAATGGCCCGAGGCGAAAATCGACCCTGTCACGGTGTCACCCGGTGCAATGCCGAGCTTGCGCGCCGTGCCGCCGATGACCTCGAGCACGGCGCGGATCGGCCCCCCCGACGGAATGAGATCGTCCGACATCGGCTTGGCGTGCTCCGCGATGCGAAGGATGTGTCCGTCGCTTTTGATGAAGATGATGTCGAGCGGGATGTAGGTGTTGCGCATCCAGAAATTGGCGGTCTGATCGGTATGGAAGTCGAACAGCATGCCGTAGCCTTCCGGCAGCTCCTTGCGAAACATCAGCCCGCGCTCGCGCTCGAGCTCATTGGTCGCAAGCTCCACCGAAAAGGCATGGACGCCCGAACGGCCGACGATCTTGATCGTATCGTCGCTGGCGGCCCGCCCCGAGGCGATGGCGCCGAGGGCCGCGAGGCCAATAACGAAGAGGATCAAGGCGCCACGGCGCGCGGCCGAACGGCAGCGATGAAACATTTTTGGCGCTAGTGCGAGGATGGGCCGAGCGGCCCGCTCTCCGGCCTGACTTCGGCCGCCATCATGCCCTTGGGGCCGGGTCCGAAGCGCACCAACACGAACTGGCCGGGGCGCAGCTCGGTCAGACCGAAGCGACGCAGCGTCTCCATGTGGACGAAAATATCCGGCGTCCCCTCGCCGCGGGTGAGGAAGCCGAAGCCGCGCAGCCGATTGAACCATTTGACCTGTGCCCGTTCGAGACCGCTCGTCGGCGTCACAGTAACATGGGTTCGCATCGGCGGCATCTGCGCCGGATGAATCGCGGTGGATTCGTCCATGGAGAGCACGCGGAAGGCCTGCAACCCCTTCGGCCCGGGTACAACCTCGCAGATCACCCGCGAACCTTCATAGGCCGTCTGGTAGCCGTCGCGGCGCAGACACGTAACGTGCAAAAGCACGTCCGTCTGGCCGTTATCCGGAACGATGAAGCCATAGCCCTTGGCCACATCGAACCATTTGATGACACCGGATATTTCGGCGACGCGGGGCGAGACATCGCCGCCAAGCGTCACATCGGGTCCGAGACCCGTTCTACTGGATTTTGTTTCAATTCCGTCGGACGCCATGACGCCGTGGCCGCCGCTGCTGGCGCCCTACGGGCGCATCACGAATCTGTTGAAAAGAGGATAACACCGGCGATCCGAGTGAAAAGTACAAAAATGCAACAGTGAGATAAAAGCGTCATGCCTGTGTACAACGCGGATTTTATTCAGTGGGCGATGAATGGTTCGAGCACCGTTCCAATGTCCTCGCGCACCACAAGATCGGCGATCTCATCGAAGTCGGTCGGCTCGCGGTTGATGATGACAAGGCGAGCGCCATTCCGCTTTGCCACCAAGGGGAAGCCGGCAGCCGGCCAGACAACGAGCGACGAGCCAATCGCCAGAAAAAGATCGCACGAATGGGCGAGATCCTGGGCACGCTGCATTGCGGCATCGGGCATCGCCTGGCCGAACGAGACGGTCGCCGTCTTGATGAAGCCGCCGCAGCCCGGGCAGTCCGGCGCACAGCCGTTTGCGGCCTCCATCCTGCCGCGGACCCAGGCAAGTTCATAGCGCTCGCTGCAGTCGAGGCACAAAGCGAAGGTCGTATTGCCGTGCAATTCGACGACGTGGTCGGGAGCGATCCCGGATGCCTGATGCAGATTGTCGATATTCTGCGTGACCACGGCCGGAATTTTTCCGGCGCGGTAGAGACTGGCTAGCGCCCGATGGCCGCGTCCCGGTTGGGCGCCGCCGAACTTATCCTCCATGGCGAAGCGTCGCCGCCACGATTCGTTGCGCGCCTCCTGGCTGGCGAGAAACTCGTCGAACGGGATCGGCCGGTTCTTGGTCCACAGCCCGCCGGGCGAGCGGAAATCGGGAATGCCGCATTCGGTCGAGATCCCCGCGCCGGTAAACGGCACGATGGATTGCGCCTCGTGGACGAAGTCATTGAGCCGCGCCAGGGCGCTATCGAGATCGGGCGCAATCATTCATACTCCCAATGCCGTGGTCTCGCGGCCATGGTTCCATTCGCACCGGCTTTCGCCTGCCTATCTATACACCAGGTCCCGTCCGGGCACCGGCACTGTTTCACTGACTGTTTAGCGGAGGTTCTTTCATGCGCTATCTTCATACAATGCTGCGCGTACGCGATCTCGACGCCGCGCTCGACTTCTATTGCAACAAGCTCGGCCTCACCGAGGTGCGCCGGCGGGTCGACGAGAAGAACAAATATACGCTGGTATTTCTGGCGGCGCCCGCAGACAGCGACCTGGTCGCCAAGGGACCGGCCTCCCGCCAGGCGCCGCTCGTCGAACTGACCTACAACTGGGACAGCGGCGAGGACTACGGCGACGCGCGCTATTTCGGCCACCTCGCCTATGAGGTCGATGACATCTATGCGCTGTGCGAGAAGCTGATGAAGGCCGGCGTCACCATCAACCGGCCGCCGCGCGACGGCATGATGGCCTTCGTCCGTTCCCCGGACAAGCAGTCGATCGAGCTGTTGCAGAAAGGCGAAGCCTTGCCGCCCAAGGAGCCGTGGACCTCGATGCCCAACATCGGGAAATGGTGAGCGGCTGTTGCTCGCTGGATTCGGTAAATTTCATACGCGGCTCGCCTCTTTGACGGAGGGCGCGCCTGCACACTGTTGATTAATCATTTTTTTCAAAATCGATTCGATTCCTGCGCGGCTTTAGGATTTCCGGATAGCCACGCGATGCTACTGACATAACGGGGACGGTCAGGGGCGACTTCGAGTTCCGGGTGTGTGGCTTTCCGGTAGACCCGATGGTGGGGGCAACCCTGCGCCGAATTTGAGCGTCGGTCACGTCGATCGTGGCAGCATCAAAGGCGCATCATGACTTCCATCGTCACCGGACTTTCGCCCAGCCAGATCGCGGCGCTTCCGATCACGACAGTGGCGAAGCTCACGACAACAGATATCGCCGCGCTGACAACGGCGCAGGTCGGCGGACTGACGGCGCCGCAATTGGACGCGCTCTCCGCACCTGACATTCGCGCCTTCAGCACCGCTCAGATCGGCGCCATTTCCTACAGCACGTTTTTGGCGATCGCCGCGGCGCAAACGGCAAATTTTACGACGACGCAAATCTCCTCGCTCGCGCCCGATCGGATCCAGTCGCTGACGACGGCCCAGCTCAACGCGCTCGGCAAAAGCGATTTGGAAGCGCTCAACGTGGCCGACCTGAACTCGTCTCAGGTCTCCGGTTTGAGTCCGTCGGCGATCGCCAATCTCAGCAATGCCCAAGTCGGAACTCTTGTTTCGTCCCAGCTTGGCGCGCTCTCGACCCAACAGCTTCAGGCGCTGACGGCGACACAGCTCGACGCTCTGGACAAGGCCGATTTCCAGACGCTCAGCGTGTCGACACTGTCTGCCTCGCAAATTGGCGGCCTGAACGCGGCGACGGCCAATCTGAGCGCCGGTCAGATTAACGCGCTCACGCCGACCCAAATCGCCGCGCTCTCCCCTACCGGACTGAACAGCCTGTCGTCGACGCAGATCCAGGCACTGTCGTCGACCCAGATCGGTGCCTTGTCGAAGACGCAGCTCGCCGCCGTGTCGACTTCGACGCTCAACAACCTGTCCACGACGCAGATCGGCGAATTGTCGGCGAGCCAAGTCCAAGATCTGACCGCGACGCAGCTCAATGGGCTTAGCGCCGCGAACTTCAACGCTCTGAACCTCGCCGATCTGACAGCCGCGCAATTCGGCGGCCTCAGCGCCGCTGTGGCCAATCTCAGCGGCAGCCAGCTCAACGCGCTGACGCCGGGCCAGATCGCGTCATTTTCCGCCACCGGCCTCAACAGTCTATCGCAGTCGCAGCTCCAGGCGCTGTCGTCGACCCAGATCGGCGGACTGACGGCGGCGCAACTCGGCGCGGTGTCGACCGGGACGCTCAACAACCTGTCCTCGACCCAGTTCGGTGAGCTGTCCGCAACGCAGCTTCATGGGCTGACGGCCCGCCAGCTCAACGGTCTGAGCGCGACGAACTTCGACACCATCAGTCTTGCAAACCTCACCACCGCACAGCTCGGCGGCCTGACCGCGGCCGCGGCCAATCTGAGCGCCGGTCAGATCGAGGCGCTCGGCCCGGGCCAAATCGGCGCGCTCTCGCCCGCCGCGCTCAACAGCCTGTCATCGACGCAGATCCAGTCATTGTCATCGCCCCAGCTCGGCGGACTGACGGCAGCGCAGCTCGGCGCGGTGTCGACCGGGACGCTCAACAACCTGTCCTCGACCCAGTTCGGTGAGCTGTCCACAACGCAGCTTCATGGGCTGACGTCGGTTCAGCTCAACGCTCTGACCGCGACGAACTTCGACACCGTCAGTCTCGGAAACCTGACCACCGCACAGATCGGCGGCCTGACCACGGCCGCCGCTAATCTGAGCGGCAGTCAGATCGAAGCGCTCTCGCCGGGCCAAATCGCCGCGCTCGCCCCGGCCGCGCTCAACAGCCTGTCGTCGACGCAGATCCAGGCACTGTCCCCGACCCAGATCGGTGCCTTGTCGAGGACGCAGCTTAGCGCGCTCACCAGCACGACGCTCAACAACCTGTCCACAACCCAGATTGGCGAATTATCGGCGGGCCAAATCCAGGCTCTGACCGTGGCGCAGCTCAATGGGCTTAGCGCCGCGAATTTCAATACCCTGAACCCCGGCGAACTGACAGCCGCGCAATTCGGCGGCCTCACCGCGGCCGCGGCCAATCTCAGCGGCAGTCAGATCAACGCATTGACGTCGGGCCAGATCGCGTCATTTTCCGCCACCGGCCTCAATCGCCTCTCCGCGACACAGATCGAGGCGCTGTCGCCGACCCAGATCGGCGGACTGACCGTAACGCAGTTGGGCGGGCTCGCGACCGGGACGCTCAACAACCTGTCCTCGACCCAGTTCGGTGAGCTATCCGCAAATCAGCTTCATGGGTTGACGGCCGGCCAGCTCAACGGTCTGAGCGCGACGAACGTTAACGCCATCAATCTTGCGAATCTCACCACCGCGCAGCTCACCGGCCTGACCACGACCGCGGCCAATCTGAGCGCCGGGCAGATCAACGCGCTCACCGCGGGACAGATCGGCGCGCTCTCCCCTGCTGCGCTCAACAGCCTGTCGTCGACACAGCTCCACTTGCTATCGTCGACCCAGCTCGGCGGATTGACGGCGGCGCAGCTTGGCGCGGTTTCGACCGGGACGCTCAACAACCTGTCCTCGACCCAGTTCGGTGAACTGTCGGCAACGCAGATTCACGGGCTGACGGCGGGCCAGCTCAACGCGCTCGGCGCCACCAATTTCAACGCCTTGAACGTCGCTAATCTGAGCGCGGCGCAGCTCGGCGGCCTGACCACAGCGGCCGCAAACCTCAGCGGCAGCCAGATCAACGCACTGGCGCCCAGTCAGATCGCCGCCTTCTCCGCCGCCGGGCTCAACCGCCTCACCGCGTCGCAGCTCCAAACGCTGTCTTCGACCCAGATCGGCGGCTTGTCGGCAGCCCAGATCGGGACCGTGTCGGTCGCGACGCTGAACAACTTGTCCTCCACCCAGATCGGCGAATTCTCGACGACGCAAGTCCAAGCATTGACCGCGGCACAGCTCAACGGACTCAGCACCACAAACTTGGACGCGCTCAACGCAGCCGACCTGACGGCCGCCCAATTCAATGGGCTGACGACCGCGCTTTCCAGGCTCAGTGCCGAGCAGCTTGCCGAACTGAATAATCCGCAGGTCGCATCGAAGGTCGATCAGCTCTCAGCTGCCGCGCTCGCCGGCCTGACCGCGCAGCAAGTCGGCGCGCTGACCAACGCGCAGCTCAGCGGATTGTCGGCGTCGCAGACGGCTTCGCTGCTCGCCAATCAGGCCAATAACCTCACGATCGCGCAAATCGCCGTCTTCAGCGCGTCCCAACTCAGCGACACGAACCTGGTCGGCGCCGCGGGCGGCCTGCAATTTAATCTCGGCTGGGATTCGAGCGTCAACAACGCGCCCTCGGGTTACCGCAACGCCGTCATCGCCGCGGCCGCCGGGCTTGCGGCGGATTTCAGCAACAATGTCGTCCTAAATCTTCAGATAGGCTACGGCGAAGTCGGCGGCGGTTCGATCGCGCAGGGCAATGCGGCGGAGAGCGAAACCTTCTACGACAGCGTCAGCTACTCGGCGCTCAAGAACGCCCTACAGGCCGACTCAGGCAATTCGAGCTATCAGGCAACCGCTGATGCGAGCCTGAGCGCGAGTAATCCGACCAATGGGGGCACTTTCGCGATCAGCACCGCGGATGCCAAAGCGCTCGGCGTCGAGGGAGCCAGTTCCAGTCTCGACGGCTACGTCGGCGTGACGAGTGCGCTGCCGTTCGAATTCAACGAAACCGCTTCGAGCGGCAAATATGATGCCGTCGATATCCTGCAGCATGAATTCACCGAAGTGATGGGCCGGGTCGGCTCCGTTGGCGCAGATATCGGTCAGGGCATCTATACGGCACTCGATCTGTTCCGCTACACGTCGACTGATAACGCGAACCCATCTCAAGGCTCGCCTGAACGCGCGCTCACGCAGCAGGGCGCCGGCACTGATTACTTCTCCATCGACGGCGGCACAGCGAATTTGGGCGATTACAACGCCTCGAACACCAGCGCCGACTACGCCGACTGGGACGCCAGCCGCATGGGCAATGACCCGTTCGGCGATGCCTTCCCGAGCGTCACCCAACCAGTGTCCGGAAATGATGCGATCGAAGAGGCGGCCATCGGCTGGGACTTGACGACCAAAGGCAAGACGCTAGCGCAGACGGCCGTGACCAAGCCGCTGGTCTGAGCCGCGCCACAATCTCTGTGAAAAGACCGTGTCCAATCAATCCGCTAGGGCCCAATCGCTGCGATCCGAAGCGATTGCGCTTCCAACCAAACCTCTTTATATGTCGCGCGCCTCAGCGTAAGCGCTTCGCGCTTATCCCGCGCCCTTCGTCTAGCGGTCCAGGACATCGCCCTTTCACGGCGGTAACACGGGTTCGAGTCCCGTAGGGCGCGCCAGGCTCTCGATGCCTCGCGCAATTCGCCGCCGTCGGACGCGCAGCGTCCGGTTCGCCTGCGTTCCAGATCGACAAGCGGAGTTTTAGAACTTGTAGGCCGCGCCGAGCGTGAAGACGTCGGTGTGGACGAGGGTGGAGAAGTTGAAGGTCGCCGTATTGGCCGCGCCCACCGTGATGACGGGAGCGCTCGTCTTCAGATAACCGAGATCGATATGCTGATAGTCGACGCTCAGCACCCAGTTGCTGTTGAGGCCGTAATTCAATCCGCCGCCGGCGGTCCATCCGGCACGCGTCTGGCTCGCCGAGGTCGATTCAAGGTTCAGGCCAGCGGCATTAACCGCAGCATAGGAGTCGGCGTAGCTCACTTTGCCGAAGGCTGCGCCGCCGGTCAGATAGAGCAACACCCGGTCGATGCTCCAGCCGAGGCGCGGCGCGACCGTGGCAACCCAATCCATCGACGAGGTCGTGTTGAAGGTGGCGGTGCCGCCAGCGACGCCGGCAAAGGGATTCCCGGGCGACGACGTCGCCGTCTTACTGGAACGAAAATACCAGGCGTTACCTTCCAAGCCGAGCACCCAGTGGTCGACCTGATAGTTGTAGCCAAGCCTGCCGCCGAAGGCGCCGGTCAAAGTCGTGATCGTCGGCGAGCCCAGCGCATTGATGCGCCCCACGTCGGCCGGAGCAAACAACGGCACCGGTCCATTGACCGTCGTGAGCTTGGTCTCGTAGCGCGACCAATCGCCTCCCAAGCCTCCGCCGAGGTAAAGTCCGGTCCAGTTCCAGATTGCCGGCGGTGCTTCGGGCGCTGACCAGCGGACCGGCATATCGGCCGCCAAGGCGGGGGTACCGATAAATCCTAGCAATCCGAACAGGCAAAAAATGGCTCTCTTCATAGCGCCCCGCCTATGAAACTATCCGCGCGAGTATAGTCGTTAATCGCAATTTGCGTTGTTGCCCTTTTGCCACATCGCACAGAAAACAACGCGCAGGACGAATTCGGGCGGCGAGGAAAACGCAAATAAATCAAGGGGCATATGAGGCGCTATTCGCCGACGGCCGCCCCAACCGAGATCCGTCCGCGCCAGGCTCGGTGCAGTCGCCATGGTTTTCTCCCCCGGCGGCTGGCGGGATTCGTCGCCTTGGATATTTGGCAGGTCCGCGCGACATTCCCGCGGTTCTTGCCGGCGTCGTCGCGGGCGCACCGCGCGCGTGTCATCGAACTGTTGCAACGCAACCGGAGTTTCTCCGCGCCGTTCTCACACCCGTGACGCAACCGCGCCATGTCGGCGCCACAGAACGCACCTAGCGTCACGGCCGGGCGGAGAGAACGTAAGGGAGGAAAATCATGGCGCTACACACCAAGATTGCCGACACAACGGCGTCCTCGCGTCTCGTCACCTTCAGCAAAAACAATTGCGCGCAATGCGGCGACTGGCTGCTCGCGCCCGACTGGTCGGAATATCTCAATGACCGTTGCGTGCGCCACACTTGGTCGTGCGATGCCTGCGGCTATCAGTTCGAGACCGCGGTGTTTTTCGCCACGCCGGAGTAAGCGTCGCGGGCATCAACACCGCGGCGGATAGGCGTGACGCTGTCCGTTGAAGTCCTCGACCGTGCCGCCGTCGGCGTTCAATAAGTCGGCGCTCAAATAATTCGGGCCGATCGGCGATTTGCCGTAGCCGCCGGGAATGTCGAGCACATAGGCCGGCTGGCACAGCCCCGAATAGCGGCCGTGCAAAGCGCGCATCAAGCTCTGGCCGTCGGCGATGGTGGTGCGGAAATGTGCGGTGCCAGGCGCGAGATCGCCGTGGTGCAGGTAGTAAGGTTTGACGCGGCACTCGACCAAGGCGCGCAGCAGCGCGCCGAGCGTCTCCACATCGTCATTCACGCCGCGCAACAACACTGACTGCGACAACATCGGAATGCCGGCATCGACAAAACGCGCAATCGCGGCGCGCGCCTCGCGACTGAGTTCGCGCGGATGATTGGCGTGGAGGACGACGAAGGTGGCCTTGGGGCTGCGCAACGCCCGCACCATCGCAGCGTCGACCCGCTCGGGTGCTGCGACGGGGATACGGGTGTGCACGCGGATCACCTTGACGTGCTCGATCGCCGCGAGCTGCGACACCACGTCTTTGAGCCGTCGCGGCGACAGCACCAACGGATCGCCGCCGGTCAGGATGACTTCCCAGATCTGGGGCGTGGCGCGGATATAATCGAGCGCCGCCGCCAAAGCCTGGCCCGATAACCCGCCCCGCCCGGGCCCGACCATTTCGCGGCGAAAGCAGAATCGGCAATAGACCGCGCAGGCATTGACGAGCTTGAGCAAGACGCGATCGGGATAACGATGAACAACGCCTTCGACCGGACTATGCGCCGCGTCGCCGATCGGATCGACGTCTTCGCCCTCGCTTACATCAAGCTCGCGCGCATCGGGAACAAATTGCCGCGCGATCGGATCGTGCGGATCGGCGGCATCGATCAGATCGGCGAGCACGGGCGTGATCGCCACCGCATAGCGCGCGGCGACCTGTTCCAGCGGATCGACACTGCGCCGGGTTTCGAGAACCGTCATGTCTGCGTCTCCTCAATCGGCGTCCATATCACTTGATCGATCCGCGCCGCCCCCGTCGCGAGCATCACTAGCCGATCGAGGCCGAGCGCCACGCCTGAAGCCTCGGGCATCCGTCCGAGCGCCGCGATAAAATCCTCATCGATCGGATAGCGCTCGCCATAGATGCGTTGTTTCTCGCCCATTTCGTGTTCGAGACGGCGGCGCTGTTCGGGCGCGTCGTTCAGTTCGCCGAAGCCGTTCGCAAGTTCGACGCCGCAAGCGTAAAGCTCGAAGCGCTCGGCGACGCGCGGATCGGCGGCCGGCCGCGCCAGCGCCGAGAGCACCGCCGGATATTCGTCGAGAATCGTGACGCGGCCGATGCCGAGATTGCCTTCGATGCGCTCCACCAGAACACGGCTAAAAATATCGCCCCAATGGTCGTCGGCGGCGACGCGAATTCCGGCCGCCTGCGCGGCGCGCGCAAAGCCGTCACGATCCGGCGCGCCATCGGGCAGCGTTGCCAAGAGATCGATGCCGGCGAAACGGGCAAAAGCCTCGGCCACGCTGACGCGCTCGGGCTCCGCAAAGGCGTCCGACGTCTTGCCGCGAAACGTCAGCGTCCGACTTCCCGCGGCGCGGGCTGCCGTCCGCAGCATGGTGACGCAGTCGCCCATCAGCGTGCGATAGGGTTCACCAGCGCGATACCATTCGATCAGCGTGAATTCGGGATGATGCAGCGCGCCGCGCTCGCGATTGCGGAACACCCTTGCGAATTCGACGATGCGGCGCTCGCCGGCAGCGAGGAGCTTCTTGCAGGCGAATTCCGGCGAGGTACGCAGGTAAAGCCGCGCCTCCCCGCCGCCTGGCGCCGCGAGCGTCGTGGGGAAGGCATGCAGATGGGTTTCGTTGCCCGGCGAGCGCTGCAGCACCCCGGTCTCGACCTCGACAAAGTCCTGGCCCGCGAACCACGCACGCAGCGCCGTGACAATCCGGCCCCGCGCCAATAGCGCCGGTCGGCGGTCGGCGTGGACGTGAGGCGTCCAAAAAGGCGAGGAACGGGGCGTTTCCGGCATCTGTCTGCCCGCGGCATCCCTGTTCGGACGGGTTCGAGGAAATAACTAGCGATCAGCGCCAGGATCGGTATGGTGCGCGCGGAATCATAGCTATTGGATTTGAGGCAGCCGTGAAAGTCATCGCCAGCTCATTGCGCAAAGGCAATATCGTCGAAATCGACGGCAAGCTCGGGGTCATCGTGACCGTCGAGAGCATTCACCCCGGCAAGGGCACCCCTGTCACCCAGATGGACGTGCGCCGGATCGCCGACGGCGTGAAGGTCGCGCTGCGTTACAAAACCACCGATCAGGTCGAGCGCGCCTTCGTCGAGGACCATAAGCATCAATTCATGTATCAGGACAGCGAAGGCTTCCATTTCATGAATATGGAAACCTACGACCAGGTCGCGGTTCCGGCCGACATCGTCGGCGATCTCGCTGCCTATCTGGCGCCGGAGATGGAGGTCTCAATCAGCCTCCACGAAGGCAACCCGGTCGCCATCGAGTTGCCGCCCAAGGCCGTCCTCGAAGTGGTCGAGACCGAGCCGGCGATCAAGAGCCAGACCGCGGCGTCCTCCTACAAGCCCGCGATACTCTCGAACGGGGTGCGCACCATGGTGCCGCCTTTCGTTACCACCGGCACCAAGATCGTGGTGATGACCGCCGACGGCAGCTATGTCGAGCGGGCCAAGAACTAAGCACCCAGGCGTCAAAAATTGACAAAGTAGCCTCTGGAAGCTACCTTGGCGCTATGCGCTCTGTTGGCCTGAAAGTCCTGAAGAATAAGCTCAGCGAATACGTCCGCCTTGCGGCCGCTGGCGAGACTGTCCTCGTCACCGATCGCGATCGTGTCGTGGCCGAACTCGTACCGCCACAGTCGGGACGTAGCGCTATTTCCGAAGAAACGTTTCGGGCGGAAGGGGTGCGCGAAGGCTGGCTGACGCCCGCGCCCAATCCACGCCGAGACCCGCCGCCTCTTACGCCGATCATGACCCACGAAGAGCTCATGAGTGAGCTCGACGAAGATCGAGCCGACCGGTGATTTATCTTGATACTTCGGTTGTCCTCGCACAGCTTTTCGCCGAGACCCTAACCCTGCCACCCGATATTTGGCGGCAGTCGTTGGTTTCAAGCAGATTGCTTGAATATGAAGTATGGACGCGCCTCCATGGCAGAAGCATGGGCGCATCGTATGCCAATCAGGCCAAGGCGATACTCAGCGGAATTGATCTGATAGAACTCACGCCCGTCGTTCTCGCCCGGGCCCTGCAACCATTTCCGATTTCCGTTCGAACGCTTGATGCATTGCATCTTGCCACGGTCGAGTTTTTGCGCGGCCGCCACTATGAAGTGTTGTTCGCAAGCTTCGACCAGCCGCTGCTGCGGGTCGCGCGAGCGCTCGATATGCCGATTTATGAGTTCTAGCCGGTTCCCGTCCCCTCCTGAAGATTTCTCTGAACGTTTGTTCATTGTTGGTCGGCGCGCTGAAAGTCATGACCCGCTTGGCATGACGTACGTTGATAGCGATAGTACCGCATCTCGCATTCGGGATTGTCCTCGTGCGCGCTTGGTGTCCGGCCAATAGCAGGATTGTAGAAATCGGCTTCGCCTGCGCGACGCTTATTTGCTCCGGCCATGCGGCCTTGAGCGTGACGTGCAAGCCCAGTCACTTTCGCGCGCCGTATTTCATCGACAATATGGGCCCCTGCTCGTTCGATCCGCAGACGCTGAGCTTTGCGGGCACGCCGGCCGAGCAGGCGATGTGTCTGATGCGCGGCATGGACGAGACCCGCAACCTCGCGCCGCCCTTGCAGACGCTCCCGGCGGCGCTGACGAGCCGAATGGGTGAGACCACCGGGCTTCCGTCGCGCGAGATCTTGAGCGCATTTCTGTCCCGGCAGAATCTCGAATGGGATTTTGCCGCGCATCTTTGGCAACCGCTGTCGCAGGCGCGCGACGACGATCCCGATGCTCCGGCGGCGCGCTATTTCGTGATCCACGACACCAGCGGCCCGAACTATCGTCACCGCTCGTTTCCCGACGACATCGACGGCGCTGCGGGGTTCAACAATTTGGCGAATTTCGCCTGTCCGGACGGCTGGGGCAAAGCCCATGTGGTGGTCAATCGCGCGGGCGGCATGCTGGTCGATCACGAATTTGCAATTCCGTGGCGGGAAACCAAATTCGAGCAGGCTGCCAATTTCAACGGCGCGCTGAAAGGGCTCTTTCTCCATATCGAAATGATCCAGCCAAGGCGGTCGGGCGCGCGCGGCGGGGATTCGCGCTCGCCCGATCCGGCCTTTTCGCCCGCGCAATACGATCGGCTTGCGCTTCTCTATACGATTGCAAGCGTCCGCGCCGGCCGCTGGCTTATTCCGGCGTTTCACGCGGCTCTCGATGCGAATATTCGCAACGGCCATGACGATCCGCTGAATTTCGATATCGGAAGTTTTGCGCAAAGCCTCGACCGCCTGGCCGATAGATTGCAACACCCGGAACAGATCGAAGCCTCGCTCGCAGCGCCGGTGGTGGACGCGTCCGCTCGGCCTCCGGCGGTACCGTTTGCCGTCACCGCGGTCGACGACCCGCCGCCCGCCGCGGCAACGGATGCGCCTCAGGCGGCGGCCGGTGCAATTCCAAGTGCCGCCGCACCGGCCGCAACAAAGAACGATGGGGAGGCCAATCCAACGCCGCGGGATGCTAAACTGGCATTACAAGAGAGCGAATCTCACAGTGCACAGCAAACCGTCAGCGCCGAGCATTGCACGGCGCACCGTGCTAGAGGCCATCGCCGGCGCGGCTGCGAGCCTGATCGTACCGCCGATGGCGAGCGCGGCAGCCGTGCCATTCGCGCAATGGATCGCGAACTTCCGCGAGAAGGCGGTGGCGCGCGGCATCACCGACGATACGTACACGCGCGTCATGGCCGGGGTGCAGCCTGATACGACCGGGCTCGAGGCGATCCTCAACCAGCCCGAATTCACCCAAAAACTCTGGCAATATCTCAACCGCGCTACCTCCGACTGGAAAATTGCCGCCGGCAAGGAAAAAGCCAAACAATACGCGCCGCTGCTCTCCCGGATCGAAAAGGATTTTGGCGTCGAGCCCGCCTTCATGCTCGGCGTTTGGGGCATCGAGTCCGCCTTCGGCGATCCGGTCGTCGAGAAAAATCACATGCGGCCCGTCATCCCCTCGCTCGCGACGCTGGCTTGGGGCGAAGCACGGCGGCGGCGTTACTGGGAAGGCGAACTCATCAACGCGCTGATGATCGTCCAGCGCGGCTTCGGCACACCGGAACAAATGATCGGCTCCTGGGCCGGCGCCATGGGCCACACCCAATGGATGCCCGAAGTCTGGTTGCACATCGGCATCGACTATGACGGTGACGGCAAAATTTCGCCCTATGGTGCGCCGGACGACGCCCTGGCATCGACGGCGCGCTTTTTCGTCGAGCGCGGCAATTACCGGCGCGGCGAGGCTTGGGGCTATGAGGTTCATATGCCCGCATCGCACGGCGGCCGATCGCGCAGCTATGCGGCCTGGCGGGAATTGGGCGTCACGCGCGCCGACGGCGAGCCGTTTCCGCAAGCCACCGCGACCGCAAAACCCTGGGTGCCGGTGCCGGGCGGTCCGGCCTTTCTGGTCGGCCAGAATTTTTTTACCGCAAAGAGCTACAACCCCTCGACCGCCTATGCGCTGGCGCTCGTCCATCTCGGCGACCGCTGCTCGGGCGGCGGGCCGTTTCGGCAAAAGTTCCCGGGCAGCGAACCGGCGCCGACGCTTGCCGAAATGCAGGAGATCCAAGAGCGGCTCACCACGCTCGGCTTCGATTGCGGCGGCGCCGACGGCCGCATCGGCGGCGCGACGACGCGTGCGGTGATCGATTATCAGCGCAAAGCCGGCATCGACCCGGCCGACGGCTATGCCGGCGTGGGACTTCTTGCCCGCTTGCGTCAGGGCTCCTGAACTGGCTTGTGAACTCGCTCGCGATCCGGTTGGATGCGGGCCGCCAACGCGCTCCAATCCGTAAGACGAGGAAATGCCCGAAATGACGCCGCCCCCCGCCGCGACCGCACGTGCTACCGACGCCGATCCCGTCGTTGCCAAGATCGAACGCCCCACGCCGGCCGGCGCCAATGCGCCCGGTTTCGGCTCTGACGTCATCGCCGAGGCGCTGCGCTCGCTCGATATTCCCTATATCGCGCTGACGCCGGGCGCGAGCTACCGCGGCCTGCACGACAGCATCGTCAATTATCTCGGCAATTCGAAGCCGCAGATGCTGCTCTGCCTGCACGAAGAGGCCGCAGTCGCCATCGCCCACGGCTACGCCAAAGTGACCGGCAAGGCCATGGTCACCGCCGTGCATTCGAATGTCGGGCTGATGCACGCCACCATGGCGATGTTCAACGCCTGGTGCGACCGCATGCCGGTCATCGTGCTCGGCGCCACCGGTCCGGTCGATGCCGCCAAGCGCCGGCCGTGGATCGACTGGATTCATACCGCCCGCGATCAAGGCGCGCTCATCCGCGACTACACCAAATGGGATGACCAACCCGCCTCGCCTGCGGCGGCGCGCGAGGCCATTCTGCGCGGCACCTGGATCGCCAATACCGTGCCGCAAGGCCCGGTCTATATAAATTTCGACGCCGAGCTGCAGGAAGCCAAGGTCTCCGAACAACTGCCGCCGATCGACATCGCCCGCTATATGCCGGAGGTCGCGACCGCGGCGCCGGCCGAGCTTGTCCAGAAAGCGGCGGCGATGCTCAAGGACGCCAAGCAGGTGCTGATCCTCGCCGGCCGCACCTCGCGCGATCCTGCCGTGTGGAATGCGCGCGTCGCGCTCGCCGAAGCGCTCAATGCCTATGTGGTCTCCGATCTCAAGATCGGCGCGAGTTTCCCGACCGACCATCCGCTCTATATGGGATCGCCGCGCGCGATCACGCCCGACGGCGTCGAAGGTTTAAAGAATGTCGATGTTGTTCTCAGTCTCGACTGGGTCGATCTCGCCGGCGGGTTACGCTATTTCGGACCGTCGCCGTCCGTGAAGGTGATCCAGATTTCGCTCGACCATCGCATTCACAACGGCTGGAGCATGGATCACCAGGCGCTGCCGCCGGTCGATCTTCTTCTCTCGGCGGATCCCGATCTCGTGGTGCCGGAACTCGCCAAGGAAGTCGGCAAGAGCACGAAGCCCCACGCGATACCGAGCCCGCGGCCGTCGTCCGACAAGGAACCGTCGGGCTTCACCAACGAGCATGTCGCGCGCGCTTTGCGCAAAGTGCTGGGCGACCGGCCGGTGACCTACACGCATCTGCCGCTGTCCTGGGACGCGAGCTGGATCACGTTCCGCCATCCGCTCGACTATGTCGGCTCCGACGGCGGCGGCGGTGTCGGCGGCGGCCCCGGCATTTCGGTCGGCGCCGCGCTGGCGCTGAAGGGCTCAGGCCGGCTGCCGATCGCGCTTTGCGGCGACGGCGATTTTCTGATGGGCGTCACGGCGGTGTGGACCGCGGTGCATTACAAGATTCCGCTCCTCTTCGTGCTTTGCAACAATCGCTCGTTCTATAACGACGAGTTGCACCAGGAACGGATGGCGCGGGCGCGCAATCGCCCGGTCGAGAACAAATGGATCGGCCAGCGCATGTCCGATCCCGAGGTCGATCTCGCCGCCATGGGTCGGGCCCAGGGCGCGGTGGGATTCGGCCCGGTCACCAAACCCGGCGATCTTGCCGGCGTCTTGGAAAAAGCCATCGCGGCGGTCGATGCCGGCGGGGTGGCGGTGGTCGATGTGCGGGTCGAGCCGGGCTACACCGCGGTGATGACGGCTGCGATGACGCGCGCCGGCAGCTAGAGCATGATCCCGAAAAGTGGAATCCGGTTTTCGGACAAGATCATGCTCAAACGCAAAATCTAGACGGGGATTGAGCATCCGATGGCTGTCGCCTCGACCAGCAGTCGTGTGACGCCGCTGACACAGGCTGACCCGGCGATCCTCGTCGCCGACGGCCTCGACATGCGTTTTGCCACGCCCGAAGGCGACGTCACGGCACTCGACAATGTGTCGTTCGACGTCGCTGCCGGTGAATTCCTGGCCGTGATCGGTCCGTCCGGTTGCGGCAAGTCGACCTTGTTCAACATCATCGGCGGGCTGCTCACCGGCTATGGCGGCCGCGTCACCGTTGCGGGCGAGACCGTCTCCGGGCCGCATCGTTCGATCGGCATGGTGTTCCAGGAGGAATCGACCTTTCCCTGGCGCAACGTCGTCGACAATGTCGCCTTCCCGCTGGAAATCGCCGGCGTGCCGCGGCGCGAGCGCATCGAGCGCGCCCGGCGCTTCGTCTCGATGGTCGGCCTCGACGGTTTTGAGAAGCGCTACCCTTCGGAGCTCTCCGGCGGCATGCGTCAGCGCGTCTCGATGGCGCGCACGCTTGCTTCGGAGCCTAAGATTTTGCTGATGGACGAGCCGTTCGCGGCGCTCGACGAGCAGACGCGGCTCCTCCTCGGCGACAAGGTGCTGCAAATCCAGCAGCAGTTGAAGCAGACCATGCTGCTCATCACCCACAATATCACCGAAGCCGTGCAACTCGCCGACCGCATTCTGGTGATGACTTATCGGCCCGGCCGGTTGAAGCGCATCGTCGACATCAAGCTGCCGCGCCCGCGCACCTCGGAGATCGTGTCGAGCGAGGCGTTCGGCCGCTACGTCGCACAGATCTGGAGCGATTTGCGCGAGGAAGCGAGCCGCGGCATGAACGACGACGAGTCGCGCGCGCTGCACGCGCATGAGCATAAGTGATGACCGTCGCTCGATCCGACGCCCCAACAAAGCGTGCTCTGCAGCCACCGTGCTCTTGCTGCATGGGGCGTCGTCAGTTCATCGCCACCGGATTTGCCGCAGCGGCGGCGCTCCCCGTGCGGCAGGCTTCGGCGCAGACGCCCGCGCTCAAGCCAGCGCGGCGGATCGACGTGCATCATCATTTTCTGCCTCCGCAATACATGAAGGAGGAGCACGAGCGCACCAATTTCGGTCATGCCAGCGTATCGGCAAGCCAGGCGCTGTCCTGGTCGCCGAGCCAATCGCTCGAGATTATGGACCAGAACGGCATCGCGACCGCCGTCGTCTCGATCACGACTCCTGGCGTGTGGTTCGGCGATGTCGCCGCCGCGCGCCGGCTGTCGCGCCTATGGAACGACTATGCGGCGGAGCAAATTCGGACATATCCCGGCCGTTATGGATTGTTCGCGACCGTAGCGCCGCCGGACACCGAAGGCGCGCTGGCCGAAATCGAATATGCGCTCGACACCCTTAAAGCCGACGGCATCGGGCTATTGAGCAGCTACGACGGCAAATATCTGGGCGACGCTGCATTCGCGCCGGTTTTTGCCGAGCTCAATCGGCGCAAAGCCGTCGTCTATGTGCATCCGACCGTCGCTGCCTGCTGCGGCAGCGTATTGCCGACAATAGTCCCGCAAGTGGTCGAGTTCCCATTCGACACGACGCGCACCATTCTGAGCCTGATCGTCAATGGCACGCTGATCAAGAACCCGGACATCCGCTTTATCTTCTCGCACGGCGGCGGTGCGACGCCGATGCTGGCCGGACGGCTCGCGGACGTGCTGGCTCACCACCCGCGTGCCGCCGAGGTGACGCCGAACGGCGTCGCCCCCGAGCTGCGCAAGCTTTATTACGACACCGCGAACGCGGCGACCCCAGGCGCCATGGCCGCTTTGCGCATCATGGCGCCGGCAGACCACATCCTGTTCGGCACCGATTATCCATTCGTGAAGGTGGCGGCAGGCGTCGAGGATCTGCAACAGACACAAATGTCGGACGCCGAGCGTGACTCGCTCGATCGCGGCAATGCGCTCGCGCTATTGCCCCGGCTCAAAGCTTGAGGACGGTGCTGTGGCGGCTGTCGTGACGCAGTTCTCCTTCCCCCATCCCTCCCCGCCAAGGGGACAGGGTGAAAGGCGCGGCGCATGAGTGCGGCCGCTTTCACGGAGCGCCGCTGGGCGCCGCCCCTCGTCGGCTTCGGCTCGGCCGTGCTGGTGCTCGTCGCCGTCGAAGTCTTAGTCCGCATCGGAGTGATCAACCGCTTCATCGTGCCGCTGCCGTCGGAAGTCGCGGCCAGTTTTGCCCGCGTCATCGCCGAGGAAGACATTCTGCACCGCTTCCTGCAAACCGGCTGGGAATGCCTGGCGTCAGGCCTGTTGCTGACGGTGTTCGGCGTCTTCATCGGCGTCTTCATGCATCGCCTGCCGCTGTTTCGGCGCGCCTGCGAAACCTGGGTGGCGGCCTTCGCCTCGGCGCCGCTGGTTCTGGCCTATCCGCTGTTCCTGGTGCTGTTCGGACGCAGCGCCTTGACCATCATCATGCTGGCGTTTTTGTCCGGGCTGCCGCCGGTCATTCTCAAGACGCTCGAAGGCCTGCTGGCGACGCGGCGGGTCCTCCTCAATGTCGGGCGCAGTTTCAAGCTCACCCCAAACCAGCAGTTTTGGAAAATTCTGTTTCCGTCCGCGCTGCCGACCATCTTCGTCGGCATCCGACTCGGGCTGATCTTCGCGCTGATCAATGTCGTCGGTGTCGAATTTTTGATCAATTTCGGCGGCCTCGGCCACCTGATCAACGAGCTTGCCGAACGTTACGATCTGCCCGGCGTCTATGCGGCGATCTGTTTTGTCATTCTCGTCAGCGTCATCTTCTTCATGGTGACCGAAAGGGCCGAGCGATGGCTGAAGTCGGTCGGCTGACGCGGGCGCGGCCGGGCCAGTCCTGGCTGACGCCGGTGACGCTGTTGCGCGCGGCCATCGTGCTCGCCGTGCTGGTGATTTGGCAGCTGATGGCCAGCTCCGGCTGGTTCTACCGCGGCGTCCTGCCGTCGCTGCCGGCCGTCTGGAGCGCGCTGGAAAAACTCCTCCTGAGCGGCGATTTCTATTGGAATCTCGGCGTCACCGGCAAAGAGATCGCCGTCGGCATGGCGCTGGGCGGGCTCGCGGGGGTCGTCGCCGGGATCGTCATCGGCGGCAGTAAATTCATCGCCAGCGCCTTTGAGCCCTATCTTTATTATCTCGGCCCGACGCCGAAGATCATTTTCTTCCCGGTCATGATCATGTGGTTCGGCGTCGATTCCGGCTCGAAAATCGCCATGGGCACGCTGTCGTGTTTTTTCCCGATCGCGCTGAATGCGGCCGCCGGCATGCGCCAGATCGACCAGGCGCTGATCAAAGTCGGCAAGAGCTTTCGCGCCAATTGGTGGCAGATGACGACCAAGATCTATCTGCCGGCGATGCGCCATCCGATCGTCAACGGCTTGCGGCTAGGCCTCGGCGTCGCCCTGATCGGCACGCTGCTCGCGGAGACAAAACTCTCCAACCGCGGCATCGGCTTTCTGGTCATCCAGGCCTATAATGACTTCAACATGCCGCGGCTTTACGCCGTCCTGTTCGTGCTGTTCGTGCTCGCCATCGGCGTCAATACGCTCGTGGCCCGGATCGGCGGCCTCGACGACATCAAACAGAAATGACGGCCATATAGGGAGTACACCGTGAACACCGCAGTCCCGCCGAAATCGCTCAAAGTGCCAGCGCTGCAATTGCCGCAGCATCGCGACGCCTTCTACGGCGGCAAATGGCACAAGGCGAAATCCGGCCGTTCGGCCGACGCCATCAATCCCGGCACCGGTGAATCGCTCGGCCCGGTCGCCGATTGCGGCGCGGCCGATATCGACGCCGCGGTCGGCGCGGCGAAGGCCGCCTTCCCGGCCTGGCGCGACACGCCGCCGCTCGAACGGGCACGACTGCTAAAGCGCATCGCCAATGTGCTGCGCGACCACGCCGAGGAATTGGCGATGATCGACGCCGCCGATTGCGGCAACCCCTATGCCGAAATGGTGCGCGACGCGACGATTGCGGCGGCGCAGATCGAATTCTATGCCGGCCTTGTCACCGAGATGAAAGGCTCGTCGATCCCGATGGGCCCCGACGTCGTGAATTTTTCGGTGCGCGAGCCGCGCGGCGTCGTCGGCCGCATCATTCCATTCAACCACCCCTTCATGTTCTGCGCCGGCAAGGCCGCAGCGCCGCTTGCCACCGGCAATACCGTGGTGATGAAGCCGCCGGAACAGGCGCCGCTGTCCTCGCTGCGCCTTGCCGAACTGATCGGCGATATCCTGCCGCCCGGCGTGTTCAACCTCGTTCCCGGCGGCAAGGAAGCGGGCTCGACGCTTGCCTCGCACAAGGACGTCGCCATGATCGCGCTGATCGGCTCAGTGCCGACCGGCCGCGCCGTGATGAAGGCCGCGTCCGATACGCTCAAGCCCGTGATGCTCGAGCTCGGCGGCAAGAACGCGCTGATCGCTTTTCCGGACGCCGATCCGGACGAGGTCGCCGACGGCGTCATCGGTGGCATGAATTTCACCTGGTGCGGGCAGTCCTGCGGCTCGACCAGCCGCGCCTTCGTCCATGAGAGAATCTACGACGTGGTGCTCGCTAAAGTGAAAGCGAAGATCGCCCATTACAAACCCGGCATCGCCACCGATCCGGCGACCACCATGGGGGCGATCATCTCAAAGACCCAGCACGAGAAGATCCTGGGCTTCATCGACAGCGCCAAGCAGGAAGGCGCGCGGCTCCTCACCGGCGGCGGCAAGCCGTCCGATCCGGCGCTGGCTAAAGGGTTCTTCATCGAGCCGACAGTGTTCGCCGATGTGCAGCCGACCATGCGCATCGCGCGGGAGGAAATTTTTGGGCCGGTGCTCGCGATATTCAAATGGAGCGACGAAGCAAAAATGCTTGCCGAGGTGAACGCCGTCGAATACGGCCTCACCGCCTCGATCTGGACCAACGATCTGTCGACCGCGCACCGCACCGCGGCCGCGGTGCAAGCCGGCTTCGTCTGGATCAACGAAGTCTCAAAACACTTCCTCGGCGCGCCGTTCGGCGGCTTCAAGCAATCCGGCATCGGCCGCGAGGAGTGCTTTGAGGAGATGGTTGCCTATACGCAGGAGAAGAATATTCACGTGCGATTGCGCGCGCCGAAAGCGTAATATTCCCCAAGGGCGCGGCGGAGGGCTGGGGTGAGACGGCGGGATTTCATCGGGCTGATTGGCGCTGCCGCAACCTGGCCACTCGCGCGCGCACAACAGCCGGCGATGCCGGTGATCGGCTTCGTCAGTCCCAACACGACCGCCTCGCGCCTTGCCGCATTCCGTAAGGGCCTCGGCGAGAATGGCTACGTCGAGGACCGGAACGTGACGGTCGAATACCATTGGCTCGAAGGTCACTTCGAAAAACTGCCGGCGCTGATGGCCGATCTGGTTCGCCGACAAGTGACCGTGATCGCCACTCCCGGAACCGTGCCCGCGATCAGGGCCAAAGCAGCAACCGCGACGATCCCGATCGTGTTTGGCGTCAGCGAAGACCCGGTCGGGCTTGGCCTCGCTGCGAGCCTCGCCCACCCCGGCGGCAACGCCACGGGCATCAATTTTTTCGTCGAAGAGGTGGCCGCCAAGCGGCTGCGGCTGCTGCATGACTTGGTGCCGAAGGCTGTTCGTATCGCCGTGCTCGTCAATCCGGCCAATGCCACGTCCACTCGCACCACGTTGCGCACGATACAACAAGCCGCCCCCGCCATCGGACTGCAAATCCGGATTTTCAACGCCAGCACAACGGCTGAGATCGAAGCGGCCTTTGCGAGCTTTGCCCACGACCGCCCCGACGCGCTCTTCGTCGGCGGCGACGGCTTCTTCGACAACAGCGCCGAGCATTTCGCCACTCTTACGGCGCGCGACAAGGTTCCGGCGACCTACGACAACCAGCATTATCTCGAGTCCGGCGGGCGGATGAGCTACGGTACCGACCTCGCGGACATGTGGCATCAAATCGGCGCCTATACCGGGCAAGTCCTCAAGGGCGCCAAGCCCGCCGATCTGCCGGTGGTGCAGTCGACCAAATTCGAGCTGGCGATCAATTTGAAAGCGGCCAAGGCGCTCGGCATCGAGGTGCCGCCGACGTTGCTCGCGCTCGCCGACCAGGTGATCGAATGAGGCGGCGGGAATTCATCTCCGCGCTCGGCGGCGCAGCGGTGGGCGTGGTCGCTCCGTTGCGGCGCGCGCGGAGCCAGACGGCACCCAAACCGCTGCGGGTCGGCATGGTGCATCCGGTAAGTCCCAAGGGCGTGCCGCCGAGTTATGTCGCCTTCTTCGGCCGGCTGCGCGAACTCGGATATGTCGAGGGCGACTCGCTTGCCATCGAGTACATCAATCTCGAAGGTCACTTCGATCGCTACGACGGGGCCATGCGCGAACTGGTGCGGCGCCGCGTCGATCTCATCTTCGCCTTGGGTCAAGAAGACAATCTGCGAGCGGCCATGGCCGCCACCGGCACAATTCCCATCGTGATGCTGGCGATCGGCTACGATCCGCTGACGAGCGGCTTCGTCTCGAGCCTGGCGCGGCCGACCGGAAATGTTACCGGCATCTATGTGCTATCGCTCGAAGCGACGAAAAAGCGGCTGCAGCTCTTCAAGGATGCCTTTCCCGCTCTGCATGCGGCGTTCGGGTTCTGGGATTTCGACGGTGCCGAGGCCTGGCGGGCGGTGGCGAGCGCCGCCCCTTCGCTCGGCATCGCGCTCACCGGTATCGAGCTTCGCGACCCGCCCTACGATTACGAGCGTGCGTTACAAGAGATCGCGCCGGAATTCCGCGGCGCGCTGTTCCTGCCGGCTTCCGCGGTTTTCACCAGCGATGCCGACCGCATCGCCGCCTTTGCATTACGGCAACGCATGATCTCCTGCCTCGATGCGAGTTCGCGGTTCGTCGCCGCCGGCGGACTAATGTCGTACGGCGCCGACTACGTCGCGGCGGCGCGGCGCGCGGCCGAACTCGCCGACCAGATTGCGCGCGGCGCCAAGCCCGCCGACCTGCCGATCGAGCAATCGACGCGGTTCACGCTGCGGCTCAATCTCAAAACCGCGAAAATCCTCGGCGTCAGCATCCCTCCCACCGTACTCGCCACCGCCGACGAGGTGATCGAATGAGGCGGCGGGAATTCATTGCGCTTTTCGGCGCCGCCGCGGCGTGGCCGCTCGCCGCCCACGCGCAGCAATCCGCGCTGCCGGTAGTCGGCTATCTCGGTAGCGCAACGCCCGACGCCTGGGCAGACCGCTTGCAGGCATTCCGGGCGGGCCTGAGCGAAGCCGGCTTTGACGAGGGTCGAAACGTCGTCATCGAATATCGCTGGGCCGAAGGAAAATACGATCGGTTGCGCGAATTAGCGGCCGACCTCGTCCAGCACAATGTGGCCGTGCTGGTCACGCCGGGAAGCGCGCTCGCCGCCCGTGCCGCAAAGGCGGCGACAACGACAATCCCGATCGTCTTCGAGACTGGCGCCGATCCGGTCTCATTCGGCCTCGTTCCCAGCATGAATCGGCCCGGAGGAAACATTACCGGGGTCACCGCGCTCAGCTTCCAACTCGGACCGAAGCGGTTGGAAGTTTTGCACGAGGCTCTGCCGGCCGCCAATCCCATCGGCGTCCTGGTCAATCCCGCAGGCGGCGACATCGCCGAGCGCCAGACCAACGATATACTGGCCGCAGCGCACAGCCTCGGCCTCGATCTTTTGATCCTGCACATCGGAAACGATGAGGAACTCGAGGCGGCTTTCTCGACGCTTGCGCAAAAACACGTCGGCGGATTGGTCATCCTCGCCGACCCCTTCGTCAACAGTCGGATCGAGCAAATCGCCGCGTTGGCGTCCCGATATTCCGTACCGACGATCTTCCAAACCCCGCAATTCACCACCGCGGGCGGCCTGATGAGCTATGGCGGCAACATTGTAGAGACACACCATATCGCCGGCATTTACACCGGCAGAATTTTGAAGGGCGAGAAGCCGGCCGACCTGCCTGTCGTACAGGCGACAAAAGTCGAACTCGTCATCAATATGAAAACCGCCAAGGCACTCGGCCTCACCTTGCCGCTTTCGCTCCTCGGCCGCGCCGACGAGGTGATCGAGTGAGGTCCGTATCCCGCTCGTCCCCGCGAAAGCGGGGACCCAGGAGTTGCGTTGCGCTGTTTCTGGATTCCCGCTTGCGCGGGAACGATCGGAGTGAGGGACTAAAGCTTGAACGTCTCGAACGTCGCCGGATGAAACATTTCGTCGACCGCGACACGACGCGGTGACAGACCCTCCGCATGATGTTGCGCGAGGAAATAGTCCAACACTTTGCGGTTCGGCCCGACGCCGTAGGACCAGAAATCGTGGCCCATCGAATCGCGCGCCTCTTTGAGCCGCTCCTCGACAAAAGGCAGCGTCACTTTGGTCGCCGACGTGTCCGATAATTTCTTCAGCCCCGCTTCCTTGGCCTGCTCGAACGCCTTCAACACCGCGCCCGGCAGCCAGGGGTGTTTTTCCGCCAATTCGCGGCGGATGCCGACCACGTGCATGATCGGAAACATGGCGGTGCGCTTGAAATAGTCCTTGGCGATCGCCACCGGATCGGGAAACAGCCAACCGATATGCGGATGGCCTTTTTCGACCAGCGTCGGCGGCCGCGGCGCGATGAAGCCGTCGATGTCGCCTTCCTCCAGCATTTTCGAGATCGTCGCGCCCTCCGGCGCGTTGTCGAGCCGCACGCCGGGTGGCAATTTCACCGTGATCTTTTCCGGCCGGCCCGCCTCTTCGATGCCGCCGCGGATCCAGTGGATATCCGAGCGCTTGACGCCGTAATCGTCTTCCAGCATCGCCCGCGCCCAGACATTCGCGGTGAGCTGATATTCCGGCACGCCGACTTTCTTGCCCTTGAGGTCTTCGGGCTTTTTGATGCGGTCGGTGCGCACATAGATCGAGGTGTGGCGGAAGGCGCGCGACACGAAGGCCGGCACCGCGATATAGGGGCAATTGCCTTGCGCGGTCTTCACCGTATAGCTCGACAGCGACAATTCGCAGATGTCGAATTCGGCGGCGCGGAAGGCGCGGAAGAAAATCTCCTCCGGGACGAGCGTCATATAGACCGGATCGACGCCGTCGATCTGGACCGCGCCGTCGATCAGCGGGCGGGTGCGGTCGTAATCGCCGACGGCGACAGAGAGATTGAGCTTGGCCATTTCACTTCCCTAAAAGTTCACTTGCCTAAAACTTTTGCGCACCCAGATAGCCGGTCCGCATGGGTCATGCCAAGCGCCTCCCGGCCGAACCGCAATGCTGCTATGACGTGCGCCCCGGCGTGACGGAGGCATGGCAATGCAGTTGCCGATTTATCAGGTCGATGCGTTCACCGATAAGCTGTTCGGCGGCAATCCGGCCGCCGTCTGTCCGCTCGACGGCTGGCTGCCTGATGCGACCATGCAAGCCATCGCCGCGGAGAATAATCTCGCCGAGACCGCGTTCTTCGTCCGCGAAGGCTCAGACTACGCGCTGCGCTGGTTCACGCCGACCGTCGAGGTCGATCTGTGCGGACATGCGACGCTGGCGTCGGGCTATGTGGTTTTCCATCACCTTGATCGCACCCTCGAGAGCGTCAATTTTCGCACCCTAAAAGCCGGCACGCTGCGCGTGAGCAAGCGCGGCTCCGAACTTTTGGAGATGGATTTTCCGTCACGTCCCGCCCAGGAGGCCGCGCCGCCGCCCGGGCTGCTCGCGGCGCTCGGCGGCACGCCGCAGGCGGTGCTGCGCGCTCGCGATTGTCTCGTGGTCTATGGCATGGCGGCCGAAGTCGCCGCGCTGAAACCCAATATGGTGGCGCTCGCCAAAGTCGATTGCTGGGCTGCCATAGCCACAGCGCCGGGAGACAACGGCGTCGATTTCGTGTCGCGCTTCTTCGCGCCGGCGCAAGGCATTCCCGAAGATCCGGTGACGGGCTCCTCGCACTGCACGCTCACGCCCTATTGGGCGGAGCGCCTCGGCAAGATGGAGCTTGAAGCCCGCCAGATTTCACCGCGCGGCGGCGCGCTCCGCTGCACGCTACGCGGCGACCGGGTCAGTATCGCCGGCCGCGCGGTGCTCTATCTTGAGGGCAAGATTTCGGTGTAGGGCGCTACCGCCCCGCAAAGGGTTCCGCCGGAGCAATATCCGTAAGCCTGAACTGCACCCGCTCTTCGCCCTGCCAGCGGTCGAGCGCGAAGGAGCCTGCGGCGTGGACGCGCAAGCCGCGGCTGTTACGCAGCGCCGTGCCGAGCTTCTGGCCGGCGGCGCGGAAGGCGATGGCGTTCACGGACGAGCCGTCGGCGGATTTCAGCCGCGCCCGCATATGGGCCTGGCCGACCTCCTCCGCATAGGTCACCGTATGCGAGGGCAAGGCGATCACCGGCTCGGGATTACCCGAGCCAAACGGTCCGGCGCGGCCGATCATGGCGACAAGCTCGGCATTGGCCGCTGCCGCCGTGACCGCGCCGTCGATCAGCAGGCCGCTCTTGCGCCGTGCGGTCTCGACGTCGGCGGCCAACGTGGCTTCGAGAAACGCGCGGAACTCGCCGAGCGCGCCTTTGCGTAACGTCACTCCGGCAGCCATGGCGTGACCGCCGCCCTTGAGCAAAAGCCCGTCGGCGACGGCGCGCCGCACCGCGCGGCCGATATCGACGCCTGTGATGGAGCGTCCGGAACCGGTGCCGATGCCGCCGGGCTCGAGCGCAATCGCAAAGGCCGGCCGGCCGAATTTTTCTTTCAGCCGCGCCGCCACCAGGCCGACGATACCGGGATGCCAGCCTTCGGCGGCGGTCACCACGACCGCGCCTTTTTCCTCAATCCCGAGCGCCGCCTGCGCCTCGGCTTCGGCTTGCGCCAAGGTCTCGAGTTCGATGGCTTGGCGCTCGCGGTTGAGGCGATCGAGCTCGGCGGCGATCCTGGCGGCTTCGATCGGATCGTTCTCGAGCAAGAGGTTGACGCCGAGGTCGGCGCGGCCGATCCGGCCGCCGGCATTGATGCGCGGGCCGAGCAGAAAGCCGAGATGCCACGCTTCCGGCGGACCGGAGAGCCGCGCCACGTCCATCAGGCTCGTGTGCCCGACGCGCTCGCGGCGACGCAGCGCGATCAGCCCCTTGGCGACGAAGGCCCGGTTGAGACCGATCAGGGGGACTACGTCGGCGACCGTTCCGAGCGCCACATCATCGAGAAAACCGAGCAGATCGGGCTCGGGCCGATCCAAAGCCCAGAAACCGCGCTCGCGCAGCACGCGATTGAGCGCGACCACCGTCATGAAGACGAGCCCGACCGCGGCGAGGTGCCCGAGGCCTGAGAGATCGTCGCGGCGGTTCGGATTGACGATAGCGACCGCCGACGGCAGCGCCTCGTCGGCTTGGTGATGGTCGACGACGACGACATCGACGCCGAGCTTCTTGGCTTCGGCGAGCGGCTCGATGCTGGTGGTGCCGCAATCGACGCAAACCAGAAGCGTCGCGCCGCGCTCGGCGAGCGCGCGCACTGCTTCCACGTTCGGTCCGTAGCCCTCGAACAAGCGATCGGGAATGTGGATGAGGGGTGCGAGCCCGCATTGCCGCAGGTAACGCGCCAACAGCGCCGCCGAGGTCGCGCCGTCGACGTCGTAGTCGCCAAAGATAGCGACGCATTCGCCTCGCTTCACCGCGTCGGCGATCCGCTCGGCCGCCTCCTTCATGGCGGTCAGCACATAGGGATCGGGCATCGCTTGCTTGATCGTCGGGTCGAGAAAGGCATCGACCGCGTCGGCCTCGATTTTGCGGCCGGCGATGATGCGCGCCAACAACTCCGGAAGCTCGTGACGTTGCGCAATGGCAAGCGCCCGCGCCGCACCGCGCTCGTCAAGCCGGTCGAGCCAGGCGCGCCCGGTCGCCGAGTCGTCGACGCCGAGGAAAAGACGGTTGCTCTCAGACATCTCTGCCCGTCATTCCGGGGCGCGCGCCTTTGGCGCGAGCCCGGAATCCATAATCACAGACAGCGCAAGAATTGCTCGGACGGTGGCATGGAGTCCGGACTCGCCGCCGCCCTTCACGTTACTCGAACTTGTTCAGCTTGCGGTGCTCGGCCCTGATCCAGCGAATGGTGCCCGAGGCCGAGCGCATCACCACGGTCTCGGTTTCGATCACGCCTTTGCCGAAGCGCACGCCCTGCAGCATGCGGCCGTCGGTGACGCCGGTCGCGGCGAACAGGCAATCGCCCTTCACCATGTCCTCGATCTGGTACTTTTTGCGTGGATCCTTGATGCCCATCTTGGCGACGCGTTCGCGCTTTTCATCGGTGTCGACGATGAGCCGGGTCTGCATCTGGCCGCCGATGCATTTGAGCGCCGCCGCCGCCAGCACGCCCTCCGGCGCGCCGCCGATGCCGAGATAGATATCGATCCCGGTCTTGTCTGGATCCGCGGTATGAATGACGCTGGCGACGTCGCCATCGCTGATCAGGCTCACCGACGCGCCGACCTTGCGGATGGCATTGATGATGTCGGCGTGCCGCGGGCGGTCGAGGATCATCGCGGTGATCGCTTCCGGCTTTACCCCCTTGGCCTTGGCCAAATTGAGGATGTTTTGGTCGGCCGGCGCATCGAGATCGACGATGCCCCGCGGATACCCGGGTCCGATCGCGATCTTGTCCATGTAGATGTCGGGGGCGTGCAACAGCGTGCCCCGGTCGGCGATGGCCAGCGTCGCGATGGCGCCCGGCATGTTCTTGGCGCACAGCGTCGTGCCTTCCAGCGGATCGACCGCGATATCGACCTTGGCGCCGGATTTGGTGCCTACCTCCTCGCCGATGAACAGCATCGGCGCCTCATCCATCTCGCCCTCGCCGATGACGACGATGCCGTCGATCGGCAGCGTGGCGAGCTCGCGCCGCATCGCGTCCACGGCGGCTTGGTCGGATTTCTTCTCCGCGCCGCGGCCGCGCAACCGCGCGGCAGCGACCGCGGCTCGTTCGGTGACGCGGACGATCTCGAGGGTGAGCGCGCGCTCCATCGATTGCTGCGGCCGAGCGGATTTAGCGGGCATGACTCATATCTCCATGACGACAAAGCAAGCCATTGAACTCGGCCACTGAACGAATGCTAGTTCTTCTCGATCCTGATCACCTGCGGCCGTCCGGACACGACTCTGTCGCGGCGCACGGCCGCCAGCGCCTTGCGCACGGCATCTTCGCTGGTCGCATATGTAATCATGATCACCGGCACCGCCTCCCCCGACCGGCCCGGCGCCGCAGCGCCCCGCGAGCCCGGCGGATGGCGCTGCACGATCGATTCAAGCGAGATGTTCTGCTGCGCGAGCCGGCGCGCGATGGTCGCCGCCGTGCCGGGCCGGTCGCGCGCCAGAAGCCGGATATAATAGCCGCCCTCATGGCGTTGCATCGGCGCCTTGCGGATCGCGGTCATGAGCGCCGCCGGCCGCCCGAATGGCGGCGTGCGCACGCCGCGCGCGATATCGGCAAGATCGGCGACGATGGCCGAAGCGGTGGCGGCGCCGCCGGCGCCGGGACCGACCAGCGTGATCGGGGCAAGCCCCTCGGCATCCATCGTCACCGCATTGGTCACGCCCATGACCTGCGCGATCGCGGATTCCTTCGGCACCATGGTCGGGTGGACGCGCTGTTCGATGCCGGCGTCCGTCTTTACCGCGACGCCGAGCAGCTTGATGCGGTAGCCGAGCTCGCTCGCGGCATCGAGATCGGCGAGCGTGATCGACGATATGCCTTCGACATAGATGGCGCGCGGGTCGATCTTGGTGCCGAAAGCAAGGCTCGCCAAAATCGCAAGCTTCTGCGCGGTGTCATGACCCTCGACATCGAAGGTGGGATCCGCTTCCGCATAGCCGAGCGCTTGGGCCTCGCGCAGGCACTCGGCATAACCGATCCGCTCCTCGCCCATGCGGGTCAGCATGTAATTGCAGGTGCCGTTGAGGATGCCGTAGATGCGGTTGAACGACGCGCCGTTCAGGCCTTCGCGCAGCGTCTTGACGATGGGGATGCCGCCGGCGACCGAGGCCTCGAAATTGAGCGCGACCTTTTGGCGTTCCGCGAGCGCTGCGAGCTTCTGCCCATGCGCGGCAAGAAGCGCCTTATTGGCGGTGACCACGGGCTTTCCGGCGCCAAGCGCGGTTTCGACGATGCGCTTGGCCGGATCGCCGGCGCCGCCGATCACCTCGACCACGACGTCGACTGCAGGGTCGCGCGCCAGCGCCAGCGGATCGCTGAAGAAGCGAAACTTCTTCGCGTCGAAGCCGCGCTTCTTGCTGCGCGAGCGCGCGCTGACCGCGACGATCTCGATCGGCCGGCCGCAGCGCGCGATGAGCTGCTCGCGCCCCTGATGAACGAGATGCACCACCGCGCTGCCGACGGTGCCCAGTCCGGCAAGACCGACTTTCAGCGGCTCAGCCATAAAACGTCGCCAATTTCGAATACGGAGCGCGGCCTGGAGCGGAATACCGCTGACTAACGTCGCGTCGCGAGAGGAACGACGTTGTGCAGCATTTCCGGGCCTGTTTCAAGAAAGCGCCGGATATTGCGGGCGGCCTGGCGGATACGCTGCTCGTTCTCGACCAGCGCGATGCGGACATGGCCTTCGCCGTGCTCGCCAAAGCCTTCGCCGGGCGCCACCGCGACGCCCGCCTTCTCGACCAGGAAGGTGGAAAACTCGACGCTGCCGACGGTGCGGAACGGTTCGGGAATAGGTGCCCAGGCGAACATCGAGGCCGCCGGCGGCGGCACCGCCCAGCCGGCGCGGCCGAATGAATCCACCAGCACGTCGCGGCGGCGCCGATAGGTGGCGCGCATCTCATGGATGCAGTCGTCGGGGCCGTTCAGCGCCGCGGTCGCAGCCACCTGGATCGGCGTGAAGGCGCCATAGTCGAGATAGGATTTCACCCGGCCCAGCGCCGCGATAATCCGCTCATTGCCGACCGCAAAGCCGATGCGCCAGCCCGGCATCGAATAGGTTTTCGACATCGAGGTGAATTCGACCGCGACGTCCATCGCGCCCGGTACCTGGAGCACCGACGGCGGCGGATTGTCGTCGAAATAGACCTCGGCATAAGCCAGATCCGACAGCACCAGAAGCGAATGCTTTTTCGCAAAGGCAATGAGGTCGCGATAGAAATCGAGCGTCGCGACACACGCGGTCGGATTTGACGGATAGCAAACCACCACCGCGATCGGCTTCGGGATCGAGAACAGCACCGCGCGTTCGAGCGCGCCGAAGAACGCGTCGTTGGCCTCGACCGGCACCGAGCGGATGGCGCCTCCGGCCATCAGGAAGCCGAATACGTGGATCGGATAGGTCGGATTGGGCACGATGATGATGTCGCCCGGCGCGGTAATCGCCTGGGCGACATTGGCAAAGCCTTCCTTCGAGCCGAGCGTCGTGACGACCTGGGTGTCTGGATTGAGCTTCACGCCGAAGCGCCGTCCATAATAGGCGGCCTGGGCGCGGCGCAGCCCCGCTATTCCCTTCGACGCCGAATAACGGTCGGTGCGCGATTTACCGACAACCTCTTTGAGCTTGTCGACGACATGGGCCGGCGCGGGCAGGTCGGGATTGCCCATGCCGAGATCGATGATGTCGGCGCCACCGTTACGGGCAGCCGCCTTGGCGCGGTTGACGCTCTCGAAAACATAAGGCGGCAGTCGGCGGATGCGATAAAATTCTTCCATGGCGGACCCGGCGTATCGTGTCGACGAAACTGTATACTAGGCTCGGCGTCTTATCACTTGGTTTCGCTAACGGGGGTCAGGGTGGCCGCGCCCGGAGCGCCCTGGCCGCCGACGGCGGCAGCCCCGTTTGCGGCCTTAGCCTTGGCCGGCTGGGGAGTTATGGCGGCAGCCGGATCCTTAGGCGCAGCGCCCTGTGCTTCGCCATTGAGGTGATTGCGCTCGGTGATCAGGTCCTCCGTCGCCTGCTGGACTTGAACCGGATTAAGCGGGGTATCGGCCCGCGGCGGCGGCATGTCGTGGACTGCGGGGAAAATTGACGGATAGTCGGCGCCCGGCGAGCACGCCGAGAGCAAAAGGCCGGTAGCGGCGATCACTGCGAAAGGCCCAAGCCAAGACGCAAGACAAAGCTTGAGCCCAAGCGCCATAATTCCACGCGTCCAAATCCCGCTATCCGGCCGGTAATGCACGATCAGCTCCGCTACCCAAGAAACCGCTCACCGGCCCGTTCCGGCCGAGCGGCCTCCCCTCACCGCGTTTCAGAAATATTCACGGCCCCAATAATTTGCGCCGATCGTCTCATAGATCACACCAGCGAAGCGTTAAAATGCTAATATGGTAGAAACAAGGACGGGCGCCGACCCGCTTGCCGAGGCGGCAGTCGTTCAGTCAGCTCGCCCAAATAAGCGGCTTGTGCGGGCGTGCGTTGCAGGCCATCTCTGCCGCAGGGATCGGGGCTAACCCGCTTCCGTGATCGTTGAGGAACGCTCCGTGCGGGCTCCATCACAAGAACCGGCCCAGCAGCAGCCGGCGACAGCACCACCGATCCCGATGAAAATCGGTTCGGTCGATGTCGAAGTGTTTTCGCGCAACCTGGCGCGGCTGGTCGAAGAGGGCGGACGGGCGCTCGCGGCCTATCTAAAGCCCCGCGAGGAAGGCCGTCCGTCCGGCGAGCTCGCCGAGGAATTGACCGAAGTGGTCAAGACGCTCGGTCAGGTCGCGGAATATTGGCTCGCCGACCCACAACGCACCGTCGAATTGCAGAACCGTCTCGGCAAGGCCTATCTTGAGCTTTGGGCGGCGGCGGTGAAGCGGCTCGCCGGCGAACCGGTTCCGCCGGTCGCTCAACCCGCGCCGTCCGATAAGCGCTTCAACGATCCGGATTGGTCGCAGAACCAGTTCTTCGATTTCCTCAAACAGGCCTATCTGCTGACCGCGCAGTGGGCCGACACGCTGGTGAGGGACGCCGCCGACCTCAACCCGCACACCAAGCAGAAGGCCGAATTCTACGTGCGGCAGATCACCAATGCACTGTCGCCGACGAATTTCATTCTGACCAATCCGGAATTGCTGCGCGAGACGCTGTCGTCCAATGCCGACAATCTGGTGCGCGGCATGCACATGCTGGCCGAGGATATCGCGGCCGGCGGCGGCGAATTGAAGATCCGGCAATCGGACGCCTCGATGTTCGAGGTCGGGCGCAATCTTGCGATCACGCCCGGCAAAGTGGTCTTTCAGAACGAGCTGATGCAGCTCATCCAATATGCGCCGTCGACCGAAACCGTGCTCAAGCGGCCGTTGTTGATCGTGCCGCCCTGGATCAACAAATTCTACGTGCTCGATCTGACGCCGGAAAAATCCTTCATCAAATGGTGCGTCGACCAGGGATTGACCGTGTTCTGCATTTCCTGGGTCAATCCCGACGCTCATCTGGCGCAAAAAAGCTTCGAAGACTATGTGCGTCAGGGGCCGATCGCGGCGCTCGACGCCATCAAAGAGGCGACCGGCGAGGACAAGGTCCACGCCATCGGCTATTGCGTCGGCGGCACGCTGCTCGCGGTCACGCTCGCCGCCATGGCGGCGTGGGACGACGACCGCATTGCCTCGGCCACGCTATTTGCCGCCCAGGTCGACTTCACCTATGGGGGCGATCTCAAGGTGTTTGTCGACGAGGAGCAGGTAGCGGCGATCGAGCAGAAAATGGCCGAACGCGGCTTTCTGTCGAGCGGCGCGATGGCGAGCGTGTTCAACATGCTGCGCTCCAATGATCTGATCTGGCCCTATGTCATCAACAATTATCTGAAGGGCAAGGCGCCGTTTCCGTTCGACCTATTGTACTGGAATTCCGACGCGACGCGGCTGCCGGCCGCCAATCATTCGTTCTATCTGCGCAATTGCTATCTCGACAACAAACTGTCGAAGGGCAAGATGACCATCGGCAATACGCCGATCAGTCTGAAGGCGATCAAGGTGCCGATCTACAATCTGGCGACGCGGGAAGATCATATCGCGCCGGCCAAATCGGTGATGCTCGGCTCGAAATTCTTCGGCGGCCCGGTGAAATTCGTCGTTTCCGGCTCGGGCCATATCGCCGGCGTCGTCAATCCGCCGGCGAAGAAAAAATACCAGTATTGGACCGGCCCGAAGCCGCGCAATGCCGACATCGACGGCTGGCTCGCCAAGGCCAAGGAAAATCCGGGCTCGTGGTGGCCGGATTGGCTGGTCTGGATCACCCGGCAAAGCCCGACCGAAGTGGCGGCGCGCATTCCCGGCGATGGGGCGCTTAAGCCAATCGAAGATGCGCCCGGAAGTTACGTGAAGGTCCGCGACTAAGTGATCAACAAACCAATGACTTTTGTCCCAAAGAAGAGATTTTTTCAGCGTTGCAGCGCCGCCGCTCTGCTGACGGTCGGCTTGGGAGTTGCGACCGCCGCGGCCGATGATCGAGCCATCTGCGGCTCGGCACCGCCGAAACCCGCGACCGTCGCCTCCTGTAGCCGCGTCATCGCCTCGCCCGCCACCAGCGATCACGATCGGGCGCTCGCGTACACGTTTCGCGCGGGAGCGAAGCGGCAGAGATCCGACATGGCGGGCGCCATCGCGGATTACGGTCAGGCGCTGAGCCTATTGCCGGATTTTCCACCGGCGCTGATCGGCCGCGGTATGGCCTATCGCGAGACCAAGGATGACGCTCACGCGACGACAGACTTCGATCAAGCGCTCAAGCTCCAGCCGAAAAGCGCCAAAGCGCTTTATGAGCGCGGGCTCGCCAAGCGCGACAGCGGCGATGCGTCAGGCGGAGACGCCGATATCGCGGCGGCGAAAACGCTCGATCCGAAAATCGCCGAGCGGCCCTGAACGCCGCATCACGGAAATAGCGCTACCTGCTCCAATCCGGTCGTCTCCGGCAAGCCGAGCACGACATTCATATTCTGCACCGCCTGCCCCGACGCTCCCTTGGTCAGATTATCGAGCGTCGAGACGACGATGGCGCGGCCCGGAACGCGATCGGCGGCGACGCCGATGAAGGTCATATTGGAGCCGCGCACGTGCCGGCTTTGCGGCAGAGCTCCAAACGGCAGCACATGGACGAACGGCTCGTTCGCGTAAGACTTTAAAAGCATCGCATGAAGATCCTGCGGCGACGCATTCAAGCCGCGTACATAGATCGTTGAAAAGATGCCCCGGTTCATCGGCACGAGATGCGGCGTGAAGCTCACCACCACGTCGCGTCCGGCGGCCAAAGAAAATTCCTGGTCGAGTTCGGCCATGTGCCGGTGGTGACCGACCCCATAGGCATGAAAGCCTTCGGACACTTCCGAAAACAGCATTTCCTCGCGCGCCGTTCGCCCTGCCCCGGTCATCCCGGACTTGGCGTCGACGACGATTTCGTCGGGATCGATGGCCTTCCCGCGCAGCAGCGGGATCAGCGGCAGTTCGGCGCAAGTCGTATAGCAACCTGGATTGGCGACGAGCTTCGCCGCCTTGATCTCAGCCCGATAGATTTCTGTCAGGCCATACACCGCGGTTTTTTGCAGCTCCGGCGCAAAGTGCTCGTGGCCATACCAGCGCGCATAGGCGGCAGGATCGGCAAGCCGGAAATCGGCCGACAGGTCGACGACCTTGGTGCCCGGCGCCCGCGCCATCAAATCCTTGATCACCTTCTGCGTCGTGCCATGCGGCAGCGCGCAGAAGACGACGTCGAGAGCAAGTTCACTCCAATCCGCGGCCTCGATCGAGGTCAGCGCCGGCAGCGCATAGGGCGCAAATTGCGGAAACACATCCGCCATCGCCTTGCCGGCGCGCCGATCGGCCGTCAACAGCGCGATCTCGACATGCGGATGGCGCAACAGGAGGCGCACCAATTCGGCGCCGGTGTAACCGGAAGCGCCGAGTACGCCGATCTTGGCTTTAGCAGGCATGATTCTACCCTCCGTCCTTTCGGGGATCAGGCCGAGACCGCGGGCAAGATATCAGGAGAAACGTGCCGCGGAACCGGCGGCACGAACGAGCTATGCGCGAGCGCGCATCCGTGCCGTAACGCTACGGCGGCGCTTCGCAGGGACAATTGTGGCGAACCGGGAGTCCATGGCCGCGCATATAAGGCCCGCGTTCCGGGCCGTCAATCTGTGAAGGTTTTGCCGCTCATGCTTTTGCCCTGCCGGTGGCATAGTCGCTGGCCCTGTCGGGCTGATTCGTCGCCGTTGCACAGACAAAACCAAGCGCCACATAAGGATCGCCGTGGGAAAGACCGCGAAATCGCCGAAAAAAGACAAGCCCGACCTGTTCGCCGGCCTCGCCGAACCGCGGCGTGCCGGAGCCCGGCGTGCACCTGCCTCCGCGCGCGGCAGCGGTGAGGCCGGCTATACGGCCAAGCACATCGAGGTGCTCGAAGGCCTCGAGCCGGTGCGGCGGCGTCCCGGCATGTATATCGGCGGCACCGACGAGAAGGCGCTGCATCACCTCTTCGCCGAGGTCATCGACAACGCCATGGACGAGGCGCTCGCCGGCCATGCCGACTGGATCGAGGTCGAGCTCGCGGCCGACGGATTTCTGTCGGTAACCGACAATGGCCGCGGCATTCCGGTCGACCCGCATCCGAAATTCAAGAACAAATCCGCGCTCGAAGTCATCATGTGCACGCTGCATGCCGGCGGCAAATTCGACTCGGAGGTTTACGAAACCTCCGGCGGCTTGCATGGCGTCGGCGTCTCGGTGGCGAATGCGCTGTCGGAGCGCATGGAAGTCGAGGTCGCGCGCGGCCAAAAACTCTATCGGATGATCTTTGAGCGCGGCATACCGAAATCGAAGCTGATCGACGCCGGCAAGGCGCCGAACCGCCGCGGCACCAAAGTGCGCTTCCGCCCCGACCCGCAGATTTTCGGCGCGAAGGCCCAGTTCAAGCCGGAACGCGTCTTCAAGATGACGCGCTCCAAGGCCTATCTGTTTGGCGGCGTCGAGATCCGCTGGTCCTGCGCGCCGGAACTGCTGCGCGGCGTCGAGGACGTCCCGGCGGAAGCGAAATTTCATTTCGCCGACGGACTGAAGGATTATCTGTCTGAGACACTCGCGAGCGCCACGCTCGTCCATCCGGATATTTTTACCGGCAGCGCCGGCAAGACCGGCAAGCACGGCGCGGCGCAATGCGCGGTGGCATGGACGGCGGACGCCGACGGCTTTCTCAACTCCTATTGCAACACCATCCCGACGCCGGACGGCGGCACCCATGAATCCGGCCTGCGCTCGGCGCTGACGCGCGGCTTGAAGGATCACGCCGAGCGCGTCGGCCAGGGCAAGCGCGCGGCCGCGATTACGTCCGACGACGTGATGGTCGGCGCCTGCGCCATGCTGTCGGTATTCATCCGCGAACCGGAATTCCAGGGCCAGACCAAGGACCGGCTCGCCACCGCCGAAGCGCAAAGGATCGTCGAACAGGCGATCAAGGATCCATTCGACCATTGGCTCGCCGGCAATCCGCTGCAGGCCAACAGGCTCGTCGACTTCGTGCTCGAACGCGCCGAAGAGCGCATCCGCCGCCGCCAGGAGAAAGACATCGCGCGCAAAAGCGCGGTGCGCAAATTGCGGCTGCCGGGAAAACTCGCCGACTGCACCAACAGCGCCGCCGAAGGCTCGGAGATTTTCGTCGTCGAAGGCGATTCCGCCGGCGGTTCTGCCAAACAGGCGCGCGACCGCGCCACGCAGGCGATCCTGCCGTTGCGCGGAAAAATCCTCAACGTGGCGTCTGCCGGGAAGGACAAGCTCGCGCAAAACCAGCAGCTCGCCGATCTCGCGCAAGCGCTCGGCTGCGGCACCGGCGCCCATTACCGCGACGAGGATTTACGCTACGCCCGCGTCATCATCATGACCGACGCCGACGTCGACGGCGCCCATATCGCTTCGCTGCTCATCACTTTCTTCTATCGGCAGATGCCGCAGCTCATCGACCACGGCCATCTTTATCTGGCGGTGCCGCCGCTGTTCCGGCTGTCGCACGGCGGCAAGAATTTCTATGCCCGGAACGAAAAGCACCGCGACGAGATCTTGAAAAAGGAATTCCACGCCAATGCCAAGGTCGAGGTGAGCCGCTTCAAGGGGCTGGGCGAAATGATGGCGGCGCAGCTCAAAGAAACCACCATGGACCCGAAGAAGCGCATGCTGCTTCGGGTCGTCCTGGTCGCCGACGATCGCAAGGATACTGAGAAATCCGTCGAGAGGCTGATGGGGACCAAGGCCGAAGCGCGCTTCGACTTCATCCAGGAGCGCGCGGAATTCGCGAACGAGGAATTGTTGGACGTCTAAGCGCCGCGAATGGCGAATAGCAAATTGGGCTTATAAGTCGCTATTCGCTACTCGCCATTCGCCCTATTCCTTCTGAAATAATTTATCTGCCGCCGTAATGAGCCCGGCCTCGGGATGGTCGGCGCAATATTCATTGAGCTTCTTCTGGTTGGCGGCGAACTGATCGGCGTCGATCACCGGCGGCTCATCCTCCTGCTTATAATAGCCGTCGAGCCAGGCGAGGATGATGGCGGTATCGTCCTTGCTCGCGGTCTGGAATTTGCGGCAGGTCCAGGTCGACAAGTCGATGGCGCTCGCCGCAATGGCGAAATTTCCCGCCAGCATCAGCGCGGCGAGCGCGACAGCACAACGCTTCATCGTCGACCCTCTTCGATGGCCGCGCGAATCTGCGCCGCGACGCGCGGCGTGTCCAGGTGCCAGAAACGGCAGGAACGGCCAAACAGCTCGGCTATTCCTCGAAGTGCAGGTTCGCCGCCTTGATCACCTTGCGGAATTTTTCGATGTCGCTTTCGATGATGCCCTTGAATTGGTCGGGCGTCGCACCGCCCGGATCGACGGCGAGCGCCTTCAGCTTGTCGGAAACGCCGGGATCGCGGATCGTTTCGTCGAGCGCCTTCTGAAGCTTGGCGACGATCGGCGCCGGCGTCCCGGCGCGGGCGAAGACGCCGCTCCAGAGATGCACGTCCACCTCCGGATAGCCGGCCTCCGACATGCTCGGCACGTCGGGCAGCAAAGCCGTGCGTTCCGCACCGGTAACGGCCAGCGCCTTGACCTTGCCGGCTTTGACCTGGGGCACCGTCGGCGGACCGTCGGCGATCGTGAGCGCACTTTGGCCCTGGATCACGCTGAGGATCATTTCGTTGCTGCTTTTGTACGGGATCATCACGCCGGGCATGCCGGAGCTGAGTTTCAAAAGCTCCGCCGTGATCGTGAAGGCCGGCGAAGAACTGCCGTAGTTCGTCTTATCGGGATGCACTTTCGCCCATTCGACGAACTCCTTGACGGTCGTCGACGGGTTGTCGGCGCCGACCACCATGATCAGCGGGAAATGCGCGATCATCGCCAGCGGTACGAAATCTTTGGTCGGCGAATATTTGAGGTCGGGGTAGATCGCGGCCGCAAGCGCCATAGTGCCGCTCGGACCGACCATCAGCGTATAGCCGTCCGCCGGCTGCTGGGTGACGTATTCCGCGGACAGGCGGCCGCCGGCTCCCGGCTTGTTTTCGACGATCACGGATTGACCGAGTATCTGTCCCAGTTTGTCGGCGACGATGCGGGCGAAAATGTCGTTGCCGCCGCCGGCTGCGTATCCGACGATGATGCGGATCGGCCGGCTCGGAAAATCGCTTTGTGCACGCGCCGGCGCGAGTGCCGCCGCCAAGCCCGCCAGCAGTGCCAGCGTGCCCACGATCGAACCACGCGCAAAATGACCGAAGCTCATAGGGGTCCCTCCGTTATCGGCTATTGCTCGCCCGCAGGGCGGAAAGGAATTTGCCGCTTGTCGGCGTCTCGTTAGCACAATTGGCGCGGCTGTGGACTGCCTTACGGCCGCACCCAGTCGAGGAGCGCCTGGGTGACCGGCTGCGGCTGTTCCAGCGTCGACAAGTGTCCGCTGTCGGGAATCACGACCAGGCGCGAGCCTGGAATGCCGGCCGCGATCTCGCGGGCGAGTTCCGGCGGCGTCGCTTCGTCGCCCTCCCCGACCAGAACCAGCGTCGGACAGCGGATGGCGCCAAGCCCCGGCCGCGAATCCGGCCGTCCGATAATCGCCTGCTGCTGGCGCAGAAAGGCTTCGACGCCGGTCTCGGCGGCCATGGTGCGGACGATCGCCTTGAGCGCTTCGTCGCCGTGGCGATTACGATGCACGTAGACCGGGAAAGCGATCTCCGGAACTTCGGCGTAACGACCGCTCTTGGCCAGCCCGATGACGACCTGACGCCGCGCGGTCTGCTCCGGCGTGTCGCCGCGGGCGCCGGTATCGAGCAAAGCGAGCTTCACCACCCGCTCCGGCGCCTGGCGCATGATTTCCAAGGCGATATAGCCGCCCATCGACAGCCCCGCGAGGGCAAAGCGCGGCGGCGCCGCGGCCAAAATCCGCTGCGCGATCGCCGTCATGCTGCCGTCACGCCGATGATCGGCGACCGTGACCGGCCCGAACTGCCACAGCGCCGGAATTTGCTCGGCGTAAAGCCGTGGCGTGCAGGTCAACCCGGGAATGAGGACAATCGGCAGCGCGTCGGACATTGGTGCTCCTTGGGTGCCCCGTTTATAATCAGCCGGGGTCGCAAGTTCGAGAAAAAGTGAAGCAATCCGTTTAACTTACTGCAATGCGGCAAGCCCTTTCCGGTTGACTTTCGACCGATCGACCCTATGTTCCCCGGCATCTGCAGTTAGGCAGAATCGGCCGCGCCAGCGCGCATCTGGGTTCAACCAAAATTCATGGTTAAGCCAAAACGATAGCCCCGCGGCCCTGACTCGAGGGTCCATGTCCGTTCCAGAATCTACGTCCGTTCCAGAATCTACGTCCGTTCCAGAATCCGCGTCGGTTTCAGATTCCACGTCCTATACGTCTTCAGCATCGTTTTCGCATCTCGGCTTGTCCGATAAAGTTGTCGCCGCCGTTGCTTCGGCCGGTTACAAAACTCCCACTCCGATCCAAGAACAAGCAATCCCCCACGTGCTGACCCGGCGCGACGTGCTCGGCATCGCGCAAACCGGTACCGGCAAGACGGCGGCCTTCGTGCTGCCGATGCTCACCATGCTGGAACAGGGCCGCGCCCGCGCCCGCATGCCGCGCACGCTGATCCTTGAGCCGACCCGCGAACTCGCCGCGCAAGTGGAAGAGAGTTTTGCCAAATACGGCGTCAATCACAAGCTCAACGTGGCGCTGATCATCGGCGGCGTCTCGTTCGACAATCAAGACGTCAAGCTCACGCGCGGCGTCGACGTGCTGATCGCGACGCCGGGACGGCTCCTCGATCATAACGAGCGCGGGCGATTGCTCCTCACTGGTGTCGAGCTGTTGGTCATCGACGAAGCCGACCGCATGCTCGATATGGGTTTCATCCCCGACATCGAGCGCATCTGCAAGCTCGTGCCGTTCACCCGGCAGACGCTGTTTTTCACCGCCACCATGCCGCCGGAAATCCAGCGCATCACCCAACAGTTCCTGCACAATCCGGTCCGCGTCGAGGTGTCTCGTCCGGCCTCGACCGTCGCCACCACGACCCAGTTTTTGGCCCGCTCCGGCCGCGAGCCGCACGACAAGCGCGATACGCTGCGCCGCCTGATCCGCGCGGCCGAGGGTTTGAAGAACGCCATCATATTCTGCAACCGCAAGCGCGACGTTGCCACGCTGCATCGCTCGCTGCTGCGCCACGGCTTCTCGGTCTTGGCGCTGCACGGCGACATGGATCAGCCGGCGCGGACCGCGGCGCTCGAACAATTCCGCAAGGGCGAGGTGTCGCTCTTGGTCGCCTCCGACGTCGCCGCGCGCGGCCTCGATATTCCGGATGTGAGCCACGTTTATAATTTCGACGTGCCGGTGCATGCCGACGACTATGTGCACCGGATCGGCCGCACCGGCCGCGCCGGCCGCAGCGGCGCCGCCATCACCATCGTCGCGGGCTCGAACGACGCCAAGGCAGTCGCCGCCATCGAGAAGCTGATCGGGCAACCGATTCCCTTTATGGACAAGATTCCCGGCGTCGCCAGCGCGCCGGAACAAGAATCGAGCCCGCCGCGCGAGCGGCGTGACGAACGGCGGGACGAGCGGCCCCGCGATCGCCACCACTCCTCGCATCGACCCGCGCCCGCGCCGGTCGCACGCATCGACAGCGCCAGACCGCGCCGTCCCGCGCCGGCGCCACGGCCGCGAGTCGAGGAATCCGACACCTCCCACCTGCCCGCCTTCCTGCTACGGCCGGTTGTGGTTAAGGCCTGACCAATAACGAGCCGGCTTGGTTACGCCATCCTCGCGTAAGGGTTTTCCCTACATAAGTGGTCATTTACCGGTCCTTCACCGCCATCTCCTACATTCCCCTGTGAAATCTGGAATTGAAATCTAGACGGGAATAGGTCGGCGGTTACGCCGACTCCAGTTCCCGGCTTTCCGGGCGATTGGAGAAATTGAATGGCCGTGCCCAACGACGAGCACGAGAGAACAGTCGCATTCGCCGAAATCGCGCTCGGACAGATTCGCGCCCTTCGCCAACCGGCCTCGCCGCGTAATTTCGAAATCTGGTATCATTACGCGACCGGCTACAATCAATCGCTCAATCAGTCGATCAATGAGGCGCTGGCGAAAAAGGGCGTCCTCACCGACACCGATCTCGATCAGATCTACGATACCTATCTCGCCGTCAGCCGCATGGGCGAGCGCATCGATACGGTCGGCGAGCGCGTGCTCGACGAGATCAAGCAGGTCATGGCAACGATTGACGCCGCGGCCGGTTCGGCGACGAGTTATTCCAAGCGGCTCAATCTTGCCAGCGAATCGCTTGCCAAGGCCAGCGACGGCGAAGCGCTTCGCACCGTGATCGAACATCTGGTGCAGGGCGCCAAGGAGATGGAGCAGAACAACAAGAAGCTCGAAGCGCGGCTGGCTTCGTCGCGTCAGGAAATCGCGCAGTTACAGGAAAATCTGGAGACGGTGCGGGTCGAAAGTCTCACCGATCCGCTGACGACGCTTGCGAACCGGAAATATTTCGATACAGCCTTGGCCAAAGGCCTGATCGACGCCCAAGAAAAAAACGAGCCCCTGTCGCTATTGATGCTCGACATCGACCATTTCAAGAGCTTCAACGACAAATACGGCCACCTCACCGGTGATCAGGTGCTTCGTCTTGTCGCTTTGTCGGTGAAGCAGAACGTCAAAGGGCAAGACGTCGCCGCGCGCTACGGCGGCGAGGAATTCGTCATCGCGCTGCCGAAGACCACGCTGGAATCGGCGATCACGGTCGCCGACCATATCCGGCGCGCGGTGATGACCAAGGAACTGATGAAGCGCTCGAGTGGCGAGCGGCTGGGCCGCGTCACCATTTCGATCGGCGTCGCCGTGCTGCACCCGGGCGACACCTCGCAGGTTTTGATCGAGCGGGCCGACAATTGCCTTTATGCGGCGAAGCGCAACGGCCGCAACCGCGTCATTTGCGAAGCCGATCCCGAGGCGGATCCGGCCGCCGCACCGGCTGCGCGCGTCGCCTGATTACGGCGACACGCCGGCGTCTTGGGCCGGTTCGATCTGCACCGACTCGCCGCAGCCGCAGGCCGAGGTCTGGTTCGGGTTGTTGAACACGAACTGCGCCGACAGCTTCTCGACCTTGTAGTCCATCTCGGTGCCGAGCAGAAACAGCACCGCCTTCGGGTCGATCAGGATGCGCACACCTTTGTCCTCGACCATCTCGTCGAACTTATCGGCCTTCTCGGCGTATTCCATGAAGTAGCTCATGCCGGCGCAGCCGCCATTCTTGACACCGACGCGAATAGCCGCGATCGGGCGATCGGCTTTCGCCATCACCGCCTTGATGCGCTCGGCGGCGGCTTCGGTGAGCCGCATCACTTGAGGTCTCGTCCTCGGAGTACTTGGCTGGGGAGTACTTGGCCGGGGAGTAGTTGGCTGGGCAGTCGCCATCTTCAGTTCCTCATTGTCCAATTCGCATCTAATGCGCTCAAGCCTTGCTCGCAACTTACGCCCTATTCCTCACCACATGTTGAGAACCGTACGCGCCTCGTCCGACATGCGGCTCGGATCCCACGGCGGATCCCACACGATCGTGACCTTGGCCTCGCGCACGCCGGGCACCCCGGACACCGCGCTCTCGACCTGCATCGGCAATTCGGCCGCCGACGGGCAGTTCGGCGTCGTCAGCGTCATGTCGATATTGACCATGCGGTCGTCGTCGATGTCGACCTTGTAGATAAGGCCGAGTTCGTAAATGTCGGCCGGGATCTCGGGGTCGAAAACCGTCTTCAGCGCGCCGACGATTTCGTCGGTCAGGCGCGACATCTCCTCGGCCGGGATCGTGGCGGGCTTCTCCGCGACTGCGGTTTCGGGCGTGTCGGATTTCACGTCGTCGCTCATGCGAAGAATTCCCGCGCTTTCACCAGGGCCTGCGCCAGGCAATCGATCTCGTCACGCGTATTATACATCGCGAACGAGGCGCGGCAGGTCGCGGTGACGCCAAAGCGGGTCAACAGCGGCATGACGCAATGGGTGCCCGCGCGTACCGCGACGCCCGAACGATCGATGATCGTCGCTACGTCGTGCGGATGCGCACCCTTCATCTCGAACGAGACGATCGGCCCCTTATCCTTGGCATTGCCGATGATGCGCAGCGAATTGATCTCGCGCAGCCGGTCTTGGGCATATTGCAGCAGTGAGGCTTCGTGGCCGCGGATGCGGGCCTTGCCGATCGAGGCCACATAGTCGATCGCGGCGCCGAGCCCGATCGCCTGCACGATCGAGGGCGTGCCGGCCTCGAATTTGTGAGGCGGCTCGCCATAGGTGATCCGGTCCTCGAATACTTCGCGGATCATCTCGCCGCCACCGTTGAACGGCGGCATGGCCTCGAGATGCTGGTATTTGCCGTACAGCACGCCGATCCCGGTCGGGCCGTAAAGCTTGTGGCCGGTGAAAACGTAGAAATCGCAGTCGATGTCGCGCACATCGACGTCGAGATGGACGGCGCCCTGGGCGCCGTCGACCAGCACCGGCACGCCGTGCGCATGCGCGATGCGGGTGACTTCCTTCACCGGCACCCGAGTGCCGAGCATGTTCGACATGTGGGTGATGGCGACGAGCTTGGTGCGCGGCGTGAACAGCTTCTCGAACTCGTCGATGAGAAAATTGCCCTCGTCGTCGACCGGCGCCCATTTGATCACCGCGCCCTGCCGCTCACGCAGGAAATGCCACGGCACGATATTGGAGTGGTGCTCCATGATCGACAGGATGATCTCGTCGCCCGGCTTGATGCGCTCGCGGCCGAACGTATAGGCGACGAGATTGATCGCCTCGGTGGCGTTGCGGGTGAAAATGATTTCTTCCTTGCGGCCGGCATTGAGGAATGCCGCTACTTTTTCGCGGGCGCCCTCATAGGCCTCGGTCGCCTCGTTGGCGAGATAATGCAACCCGCGATGGACGTTGGCGTATTGCGTCGTATAGGCCTCGTGCATCCGGTCGAGGACGGCGCGCGGCTTCTGCGCAGACGCCGCGTTGTCGAGATAGACGAGCGGCTTGCCATAGACCTGCATCGCGAGGATCGGGAAATCCGCGCGGATGCGGTTGACGTCATAGACACCATTTTGGGCGCCATTTGCGGCGCCGTTCGTCTTCGCTTCCTGGGTCACTGCGTCATTCATGGTCAAAGTCTCAACGCGCTCCACGCCGCTTCAGCCAGGCCACGACGGAGTCCATCAGGGCCTCGCGCAGGCCTGCATGTTCGATGCCTTCGATCGCCTCACCGAGAAACGCCTGGATCAAGAGCGACTCGGCCTCGGCCGCCGGAATGCCCCGCGCCATCAGGTAGAATTTGAGCTCGTCGTCGAGCGCACCCGCGGTCGCGCCGTGGCCGCATTGCACGTCGTCGGCGAAGATTTCCAGCTCCGGCTTGTTGTCGGCCTCGGCGCGATCCGACAACAGCAAGGCCTGCGTCATCATCTTGGCGTCGGTCTTCTGCGCCTGCGGCCGCACGATGATGCGGCCCTGAAACACGCCGCGGGCCTCGTCGTCGAGCACCGTCTTGAATACTTCGCGGCACTGGCAGTCGCGCGCTTTGTGCTCCGCGACGAGCGTGGTGTCGGCATGTTGGCGACCACGCAAAAGCGCAGCGCCCCGGATGCCGGCGACGGTGCCCTCACCGTCGAATTTCAGGAATAGCTGATTGCGCACCACCGCGCCGCCTGCGGTGTAGGAAAACGAGTTGAACCGCGCCTGCCCGCCGATCGCGGCGGCGAGCGTCGAGACGTGCAGAGCGTCTGCCCCCTCGCCGATGATCTTCACATGATCGACATGGGCCTTGTCGCCGACCAGCAATTCGAGCACGGCGTTCGACTGATAGTCGGCACCGGCCGGACCTTCATGGCTTTCGATCAGCATGGCCCGCGCGCCGGCTTCGACCACGACCAGCGAGCGCACGAAGGTCGCCGCGGGCTTGTCCGATGCCACGAAGAGTAAATGCAGCGGCCGCTCGATCGCCGCGCCCGCGGCGATACGGATCAGCGCGCCGTCGCCCATCAAGGCCGTATTGAGCGCGACCGCGACATTGCTCGCCGGCGCGACCTTACCGAGATGCGCGGTCAGCGTCGGATCGCCGTCCGCCAGCGCCTCGGCAAGCGATCGCACCGATAGCCCCGGCTCCAGATTGGCCGCATCGGACATTTCGGCGACAAAGGCACCGTCGACAAAAACGAGCCGGCGGGCGTCGATATCGCCCAGCAAGGCGCCGGCGCCTTTCGCAGCCGCCTTCTCCGCATGGCCAGGTGGATCAGCCAAGGGTTTGGCGTCGCGCATCAGCGCGCGCAGATCGGTGTATTTCCAGTCCTCGACGCGGCGATGCGGCAGGCCCTCTTTGACGAAGACATCGAAGGCAGACTTGCGCAGCGCCGCCACCGCGTCGTCGCCGGGCAGCAGGCCGCGCACCTGCGCAAAATTTTGCGCCAGCGCGGTCTCCGCCGCGGTCTTGATCGGGGTGACTTCGGCGTTCACGCCATGACCTCTTCCTGATACTCGGCATAGCCGCGCGCTTCGAGCTCGAGTGCCAAATCCTTGCCGCCGGTTTTGACGATGCGGCCGGCGGAAAGAACATGCACGATATCGGGCACGATGTAGGACAAAAGCCGCTGATAATGGGTGATGACGACGAAGGAGCGCTGCGGCGAGCGCAGCCGGTTGACGCCGTCGGAGACGATCTTCAGCGCATCGATGTCGAGGCCGGAATCGGTTTCGTCGAGCACCGCGAGCCGCGGCTCGAGCAGCGCCATCTGCAGAATCTCGTTGCGCTTCTTCTCGCCGCCCGAAAAGCCGACATTGACGGCGCGGCGCAGCATGTCCTGCTCGATGCCGAGCTTGCCGGAGAGGTCGCGCACTTTCTTGATGAATTCCGGTGTCGAGAATTCCGCCTCGCCGCGCTTCTTGCGCTGCGCATTGAGCGCGGTACGCAGGAACGTCATGGTGGCGACACCGGGGATTTCCATCGGATATTGAAAGGCGAGAAACACGCCCTCGGCCGCGCGCTCGTCCGGCTGCATGTCGAACAGGTTCTTGCCGTTGAAGCGCACCTCGCCCTTGGTCGGCGTGTAATCGGCCTTGCCGGCCAGCACATAGGCGAGCGTCGACTTGCCGGAGCCGTTCGGCCCCATGATCGCATGCACCTCGCCCGCATTCACGGTGAGGTCGAGGCCTTTGAGAATTTCCTTGCCGTCGATCTCGACATGCAGGTTTTCGATTTCAAGCAACGCCATCAAAAGCTCCAAACTCTCTATCTCTACGCGGCTAGCGCTTGCGCCAGCGCCATTCGCCGTCGGTCTTCATCCGGCTGATCATGATGAAGGCGGTGATCGCCAAAACGTCGATGACCAGCGCCTTGAAGCCGCCGGCACGGCCCTGGCCGAGCACCGGCGCCAGCATCGAGGCCAGCACCACGATGAACATAGTGACAACCGTTACCGCCCAGCCTTCCCAGGTCACAGGCGTCGCGCCGTAGCCGTATTCCCGCGGTTTGAACCAATAGGTATTCATGACTTCAGGTATTCATCATGGTTTTGCGTTTATTCGTTCATCCGACGCTGCCTTCGAGCGAGACCGAAATCAGTTTCTGCGCCTCGACGGCGAATTCCATCGGCAATTGCTGCAGCACGTCCTTGACGAAGCCGTTGACGACGAGCGCCGTCGCCTCCTCGGCCGACAACCCGCGCTGCCGGCAGTAGAACAGCATGTCCTCAGAGATCTTCGAGGTGGTCGCCTCGTGCTCGAACACGGCGGACGAATTCTTGGCTTCGATATAGGGCACGGTGTGCGCGCCGCATTGATTGCCGATCAAAAGCGAATCGCAATTGGTGAAGTTGCGGGCGCCGGTAGCGCGGCGGTGCGCGGTGACGAGGCCCCGATAGGTATTGTTGGAGCGGCCGGCGGCGATGCCTTTGGAGATGATGCGGCTCGTCGTGTTCTTGCCGAGATGCAGCATCTTTGTGCCGGAATCGACCTGCTGATAGCCGTTGGAAATCGCGATCGAGTAGAACTCGCCGCGTGAATTGTCGCCGCGCAAAATGCAGCTTGGATATTTCCAGGTGATGGCCGAGCCGGTCTCGACCTGGGTCCAGGAAATTTTCGCATTCTTGCCGCGGCAATCGCCGCGCTTGGTGACGAAATTATAGATGCCGCCACGGCCGTTGGCGTCGCCCGGATACCAGTTCTGGATGGTCGAATATTTGATCTCGGCGTCGTCGAGCGCCACCAGTTCCACCACTGCGGCATGAAGCTGGTTCTCGTCGCGCATCGGCGCGGTGCAGCCTTCCAGATAGCTCACATAGGAGCCGCGGTCGGCGATGATCAACGTGCGCTCGAACTGGCCGGTATTCTTCTCATTGATGCGGAAATAAGTCGACAGTTCCATCGGGCAGCGCACGCCCGGCGGCACATAGACAAAGGAGCCGTCGGAAAACACCGCCGAATTGAGCGTGGCGAAGAAATTGTCGCTGACCGGCACCACCGAGCCCAGATATTTCTTGACCAGCTCGGGATGCTCGTGGACGGCTTCCGAGATCGGCATGAACAGCACGCCTGACTTGGCGAGCTCGGCCTTGAAGGTGGTGGCGACCGAAACCGAATCGAACACCGCGTCGACGGCGACGCGCCGTTCGCCGCCACCCGCATTACCTTCCTCGTCGGCGGGACGCTGAATGCCAAGCAGCGCCTCGCGCTCGCGCAACGGGATGCCGAGCTTGTCGTAGGTGCGCAGGATTTCCGGGTCGATCTCGTCGAGCGACCTCGGGCCGTCCTTCTTTTTCGGCGCCGAGTAATAATAAAGATCCTGGTAGTCGATCGGGCCGTATTCGACCTTGGCCCAAGTCGGCTCGCGCATGGTCAGCCAGCGCTTATAGGCGTCGAGCCGCCACGCCAGCATCCATTCCGGCTCATTCTTTTTGGCCGAGATGAAGCGGACGGTGTCCTCGGAAAGACCCTTGGGGGCCTTGTCCGATTCGATCAGCGTCTCGAATCCATACTTATATTGATCGACGTCGATGCGCCGGACCTGATCGACGGTCTCTTGTACTGCCGGCATTCGTCCCTCCGCTCACGGTTTCAAGGACCGCGGGTTGGATTAAGTCGGTTATGGTGATGTCCTGTTTCGGATCGTCCTGTCGCGGGTCACCCCATAAACGGCCGCCTGCCTAAACCTCCCAAAATGCGAGGAAGAAAGACAAGCGGGCCATGAAAACTGCCGCTCAGGCAGCGATTTAGGCTGCCATGCCGCGTCGCTCCTTAGATAATGCAGTTGTGAGCTTTCTCCAAGCGCTGAGGAACAGATCGACATCGGCTTCCGTGGTGGTCCAGCCCAGGCTGACGCGGACCGCCCCGCGCGTGAGTTCCGGCAAAACCCCCATGGCCGCAAGGACATGCGAGGGTTGAACCTTGCCGGAGGAGCAGGCGGCCCCCGACGACACCGCCACCCCCTCGAGGTCCAGCGCGATAACGGCGGTCTCGGCCTTGAGGCCCTCGACCGCGAACAGCGTGGTATTTGGCAGCCGATTCACCTCGGCGCCGAAGATTACGGCGCCCGGCGAAATCGCTTTCAGCCCGGTTTCGAGCAGGTCCCGCAGCGACCGCATATGGCGCGCCTCGGTGTCACAGTCGTAGCGAGCGAGCGCCGCCGCCGCGCCGAACGCAGCGATGCCCGCGACGTTCTCGGTGCCGGCACGGAGCCCCCGCTCCTGGCCACCGCCGCGGATCAAGGGATCGGCAAGGTGGATGTCGTCGTCTTTGCGCACCAGCGCGCCTGTGCCCTTCGGCCCGCCGATCTTGTGCCCCGACAGCGTCAGAAGGTCGGCGCCGAGCGTCGCCATATCGCAAGCAATCCGCCCGACCGCTTGCACGGCGTCGACGTGGAGCAAGCCGCCCCCCGCATGGACAATCCCGGCGGCTTCCGCGACCGGCTGCAACACGCCGGTCTCGTTATTCGCGAGCATCAGCGACACGAGCGGCCGCGGCGATTTCGCCACCGCCTCGGCGAGCGCGGCAAGGTCGATGCGGCCGTCGCTACCGACAGCGATTTCCTCGATCGCCTCGCGCGGAAACCGGCCGCCCGCCCGCACCGAGGCGTGTTCGATGGCCGACAATAGGAGCCGCGAGCGCGGGCGCTTTTCGGCTGCGGTCTCGATCGCCGGCGTCAGCGCCAGCATATTGGCCTCGGTGCCGCTCGAGGTGAAAAACACGTCGCCCGGCCGTGCCCCGACCAGGGAGGCTACTTCTTCGCGCGCATTCTCGATCAGGCGGCGCGCGGCGCGGCCTTCCGCATGCACCGACGAGGGGTTGCCGGGAAGCGACAGCGCCCGCTCCAAAACTTCGCGCGCCTCGGGCCGCAACGGCGCGGTGGCGTTCCAGTCGAAATAACTCCGCTGAGGCATGGGATGGCGCCTGTGGTCGCGAAATACCGCCGAGCATGCGCTCTGGCCTGCCAGTTCCGCGCGATCCTACCGTGACCGCATCGGAATGCTTGCTTTTTGTCCCCCGGCCTGTGCTAGAAGTCGCGACCCGAAATGCGCGCCGCCGGAAAGCACGCTGCCAGTTCCAAAAAACTAAAGTGCTATTAGGTACTTACGTGCGCCGACTACTATCGTCAAGCGCGCCAGAAAAGTGCGAGTAAACACACAATAGGCGCCGCGCCGAAGCTGCGGCCCTGATCGAGGTTTTGTCCTATGCCCGAAGTCATTTTCACGGGGCCCGCCGGCCGCATCGAAGGCCGCTACCATCCGGCCCGGCAAAAGAACGCGCCGATCGGCATCGTGCTGCATCCGCATCCGCAATTCGGCGGCACGATGAACCACCAGATCGTCTATCAGATCTATTACGCCTTCGTGCACCGAGGCTTCTCGGCGCTGCGTTTCAACTTCCGCGGCGTCGGCCGCAGCCAAGGCGGCTTCGATCACGGCGTCGGCGAATTGTCCGATGCGGCGTCGGCGCTCGACTGGGCGCAGACCGTCAATACCGAGGCGCGCAGCTGCTGGATCGCCGGCTTCTCGTTCGGCGCCTGGATCGGCATGCAGCTTCTGATGCGGCGCCCGGAGATCGAAGGCTTCATCTCGATCGCGCCGCCGGCCAATCTTTATGACTTTTCCTTCCTGGCGCCCTGCCCGTCATCCGGTCTCATCATCCACGGCGACAAGGACGCGGTGGTGCCGCCGCGCGATGTGACGACCTTGGTGGAGAAGCTCAAGACCCAAAAGGGCATCGTCATCGAGCAAAAAGTTGTGCCCGGCGCCAACCACTTCTTCGACGGCAAGGTCGAGCCACTGATGCAATCGATCTCCGCCTATCTCGACAAGCGGCTCAAGGGCGGCCGGGCGAACAGCGCGGCGTGACGCGACCGCTACCCTAGCGTCGCGGCCGAGCGCCGACGGCCTTCATTCTTCTGAATTCGTCTTCAATCGACGACTGGCGACCGGCGACCGCCGGGTCGACCCCGCACGTCCATTGCCCGGCGCATTCCGGGTGCGGCCTCGTCGCGCCTGGCGTCACCGTATTGAGACATCGGATTGCCAACCGTTGCCCTGGTGTGTTGTCTACAGACACAACTCTATATAATACCGACCCCTACGGTCGCGGTTTCGCCAGAGCCAAGCGAGGGGGTTTCCATGCTTCTCAGTGTCAACAAGCTTTATGGCATCGACGAAAGCGCTTTCGCGGGCCGCGATCCCTCGCTCAAGAGCACCGACATCGCCGCCGTGCGCGCGATCGCGCAGGCCGCGTGCGAGGTCGAGCTCTTCACCATCCCGCTCTACATGACATCGCTTTATTCGATCCAAGGTTTTCACCAGATCACCTCGTCCGGTAACGATTTCTATGCCGGACGAAAATGGCCAGGGTCGGCGGCCACCGCCAATCCCACGACCGCGAACGAAAAAGCCTTCAATATCGTCTTCTCGGTCTTCATCCAGGAGATGTTGCATTTGCAGCTCGCCGCCAACATGGCGACCACGATCGGCCAGCTTCCGGATTTCACCAGCGCGGCGCTGCAGAACGAGTTTCACGGCTGGACCTGCTACGGCCCGAACAAGACCATGATCCCGCACATCATCGATCTGAAGGACACGCTGGATTTCGACAACGTCGTCGTGAATGTGGGGCCGCTCGACAAGGAGACCATCCGCCTGTTCATCGCGATCGAGCAGCCGGAAAAAGAAGCCAAGGAATATCTCAAGCCGGGCGTCCTCCAATCGGGCAAATATTTTCCGAAGGTGCCGTTTGCGAATTGGAAGCCTGGCGATCCGCTGCCGCTGTTCGGCACCATCGGCTACATGTATGCGGCCTATGGGGCCTACCTGCAAACCACCTATGCGGACGGCACGACGCTGTGGGACGCGGTGTTCAACAAGGCCGCGGCGCAGCAGAACGACATGTTCAACAGTTTTGTCGCCGGCGGCCACCCGATGGCCGAATACCCGCGTTTCGAGGCGACGGTCGCCCAGGTCTATCCGGAAATCGGGCTGCAGCAGATGCTCGATGCGATGGCTGCGAACTCCGACCAGGGCGAAGGCGCCACGCTGCCGCGCAAACAGAAGAAGCTCGGACTGACCGCGGAACAGACGCAAGAAGTGATGGAAAAATATCGGTCGTCGGACGATGCGCTGAAATCCGATTACCCGAGCTACAACCAAGACGGCAAGCTCAGGCCGTCGGCGCAGGCCGAGGCGCGCTTTCCCAGCGATCAGGTCAGCCACTACGAGCGCTTCATCGAGATCGAGCGCGATCTTCTCAAAAACGTCGTGACCTGGCCGGATTGGCTGAAAAGCCACGGCAAATGGACCGCGCAAGATTTCCAATTTCCGACGTCGGGCCCGCTGCCGCCGATCAGCAAATCGCTGCCGACGCCGGAGGAAACCGCGAACGCCATGAACGAACTCGCGGCGCGGCCCGACAGCCACACGCTGTTGAGCCAGGTCGTCATCGGCGCGATCGCCGGCGTGACCACCGTGCTGAACGATTATTGGAACGCCGCGATCCAGGCGAAATCGCCGGTCACCTTTCCGATGCCGTCGATGGTGGGCTCGGGCGATCGCATGGCGGTGTGTTGGGCCGTGACGGGCAAGACGCCGAACCTTGCCGCGCATCTCGACCCGCCGAAATACGGCACGCTCAATCACGCCTGCCAGGGACTGGCCTGGGACTATGACGGCAAGACCCCGAACGACTGCGCGTCTGTGTCGATCTTCCACACCTGCCGCGGCTCGAATAATTGCCACGCCCAGGGCGGTTGCGGCTTTGCCCAGACCTTTGGCGGTGGTGGCAGCTGCGGCAGCGGCAGTAGCGGAGGTAGTGGTGGCAGTGGCGGGAGCTGTGGCGCGTCGCAGGCGACCGTCAACACAGCCTTGCGCGGCACCGCCGGCTATATGCGCCGGATCGGCGAGCCGGCGATGCGTCAAGCCGGCGGCGTGTGCGGCACCCCGGGCAACGGTCCGGGTTACCAGCCGCCGACCGACAACAAGTGCCAAAGCTTTGGCGGCTGCGCGGTGCCGATTTCCGCCTACCAGCTTTATCCGGAAGACGGCTTGATGGCGCTCTACTCCTTCGCGAAAGATCCGAAGAATCCCGGCGGCTTCATCTCGAACCAGATTTTCTACGGGCCGACCCCCGCCATGGTGCCATTCGCCAAAGGCGATCGCGTACACGACATCGCCTATAAGGCCTATGCGATGGCGATGAAGGCGCAGAACCCCGGCGTGACGGTGCCGCCGAACCCGCCGCCCAACAATACGCTGCGCCTGGTGTTCCCGCCGTCGACATGAGCGGGAGCCACATGCCGAACGATGCCGGCAACCGCCGCCTCGGCCTGCCAAACCTGGGCGACGGCGTAGGCCTGCGCAACGAGCATTTCCGCCATCTGATGCAGACCCCGCCGCCCGACTGGGGCGTCGACTGGTTCGAGATCATCAGCGAGAATTTTATCGACAATCATGGCTATGCGGCCCACGTGCTGGATGTGATCGCGGCGCACCGGCCGGTGGTGATGCACGGCGTGTCGCTGTCGATCGGCAGTACCGAGCGGCTCGACACGACGTATCTCCGCAAGCTGAAGGCGCTCGCCGAGCGCGTGCGGCCAGCCTGGATTTCCGATCATCTGTGCTGGACCGGCGTCGGCGGCATCAACACCCATGATCTCTTGCCGATGCTGTTGACCGAGCAGAGCCTCGCGCATGTCGCCGATCGTGTGCGCGCAGTACAGGATTTTTTTGGCCGGCCGCTGGTCCTGGAAAACCCCAGCACCTATCTGGAATTTTCCTCCTCCAATGTTCCGGAATGGGAATTTTTGGGCCGGCTGACCGAGGCGACCGGCTGTGGGCTCCTGCTCGACGTCAACAATGTCTATGTCAGCGCCACCAATCATGGCTTCGACGCTGGGGCCTATATCGAAGCGATACCGGCGGACCGCGTGGTGCAGATGCATCTCGCCGGCCACATGGATTGCGGCACGCACCTGATCGACACCCACGATCATCCGGTCGCGGCGCCGGTCTGGCCGCTCTACGCGAAAGCCCAGGTGCGCACCGGCGGCGCGGCGACGCTGTTGGAATGGGATGCCAGCATTCCGAGTTACCCGGAGCTGCTCGCCGAACTGGCGAAGGCCAAAGCCGCGCGCCACGGCAAGCTTCCCGCTGCTTCTCCATCGCCGGCCGTCGTCCCAGAAGCGCTCTCCACGCCGATCGGCCATCAGCTCCAGCGTGCCTATGGTTGATCACCATGGCTGAACCCGATCTCGCCACGCTGCAGCACTGGATGCAGGGCCACGTCATCGCCGACGCGTTACCGCGGGAGGCCGCGTCGCCCACGGGCACCTTCGATGTGCGAGAGACGATCCGTGGCTCCGCCGACCTGCCGCCGCAGGCGCGGCTGCACATTTACGCGCGTGGTTATGTGCTGCGCCTCATCGAATGCTTGCGCGCCGATTTTTCGGTGCTGCACGCCATGGTCGGCCCGCAGGTCTTCAATCTTTTCGCCACCGCCTATTTGACCAGCCATCGCTCTCGTTCGCCGAGCCTGTTCGAGCTCGGCGCGGGCTTTGCCGACTATCTCGAAGCGACCAGGCCCGCGGCAGGCGCGGGCCGCGGCACCTTGGAGGCAATCCCGGCGAGTCTCGCCCGGCTCGAACGCGCGATGAGCGAAGTAAGCCGTGCACCGGGTCCGGAAACGCAGCGCGACTACGCGCTGATGACGCCCGCCATCCTCCTGCTCGCCCCCGGCATGCGGCTTCGCCTGCCGGAAACCGTCAAACTGTTGCGGCTCGATTTCGATTTCACCGCGGCCGTCGCCGCCGCCGACCGCGGCGAACGGCCGGCGCAGCCGCCCGCGCAAGAAGTCTGCGTCGCGGTGGCGCGCAGCCATTACCGCGTCGAGGTGCACACGCTCGACCCGGCGCGCTTCGCCTGGCTCGAAGCGCTCGGTTACACCGGCGCCGAGGTGCTGGAGGCGGTGGCCCGGGCGCGCGAAACCGCGGGCGATGCCGCGGACGGTCTCGGCGCCGATCTGATCACGTGGCTGCCGATCGCGGTGCAGGCGGGATTGGTCACGCAAGCCGACGTCGGAGCGCAATGACCGCGCTGGAAGTTGCGGCTATCGGCACTTCGCCCGTGCCTTCGCACTTGCAATCCGCCCGCCCCGGCCGTTCAATGCTTCAAATAACAAGCTGAAGCGAACGATCCAGGGAGGAATGTCATGCGCGCCGCGCGTATCGTTGCCGTTTGTCTGCCGGTTGCCGCCGCCGGAGTTCTGTTCGGCGCTGGCGCCGTCCTTGCCGAGGACACCGTCAAAATCGGCATTGTCATTCCGATGACCGGAACCTCGGCCGCGGTCGGCCGCGAAATTTCCGACGCCACAAAACTCTACGTCGCGCAGCATGGCGATAAAGTCGCCGGCAAGAAGATCGAGCTTCTTGTCAGGGACGACCAGAGCGTGCCCGACAATGCCAAGCGGCTGGCGCAGGAATTGATCGTCAACGACAAAGTGAGCTTCCTCGGCGCCGGACTCACGCCGAGCGCGATGTCGATGGCGCCGATCGCGACCGAGGCCAAAGTGCCGACCATCGTGATGGTGTCGGGCACCTCGGTGGTGACGGACCGCTCGCCCTATTACGTGCGCACGAGTTTCACCCTCGGCCAGCAGTCCGGCATCGTCGCCGACTGGGCGATCAAGAACGGCAGCAAAAAGGCTGTCGCGATCCTGTCCGACTGGGCGCCCGGCGCCGAAGCCGGCAAAGTCTTCGCGCAGAATTTCACCAAAGGCGGCGGCGAAATTCTCGACACCCTGAAAGTGCCGCTCGCCAATCCGGACTTTTCGCCGTTCCTGCAGCGCGCGCGGGATTTGCAGCCCGACACCTTGTTCGTCTTCGTGCCGGCCGGACAGGCCGGGACTTTTGCGCGGCAATTCTCCGAGCGCGGCCTCGACAAATCCGGGATCAAGCTCATCGGACCGGGCGACATCACCGACGACGACGATCTGCCGACCACCGGCGACGCGCTGTTAGGCGTGGTCACCGCCGGCATGTATTCGGCGGCGCATCCGTCCCAGCTCAATAAGGAGTATGCCGCAGCCTATAAGAAGGCGACCGGCCACCGCGCCAATTTCATCTCGGTCGGCGGTTATGACGGCATGCATCTGATCTATCAGGCGCTGCAAAAGACCGGCGGCAATACCGATGCCGAGACCGTCGTCGGCACCATGAAAGGCATGAAATGGGAAAGCCCGCGCGGCCCGATCTCGATCGATCCGCGCACCCGCGATATCGTGCAGAACGTCTATATCCGCAAAGTGCAGAAGCAGAACGGCGAGCCTTGGGCGATTGAATTCGAAACCTTCCCTGCCGTGAAGGATCCGCTCAAGGAAGCCGCGGCGAACTGACGATCATGCGCGGCGTCACCTTCCTCGGCGGGCGCCAATTGGAGCTCGCCGAATTCCCCGACCCGGAGCCCGGACCGCACGACGTCGTGGTCGCCATCAAGGCGTCCGGCATGTGCGGCAGCGACCTGAAACCCTACCGCGCCACCGGCGAGAGCGCCTCGCTCGGTCTCGGCAAAGTTTCGGGGCCGGTCATCGCCGGCCATGAGCCCTGCGGTGTGGTGGCGGCGCTCGGCAGCGCCGTCGACGAGCATGCCATTCGCGTCGGCGCACGCGTGATGGTGCATCACTATTCCGGTTGCGGCACCTGCCGGCACTGCCAGACCGGCTGGTCGCAAATGTGCTCGAGCGGCAGCGTGGTCTACGGCATCACCGGCCATGGCGCGCATGCGCCCTCTATGAAGGTCCCGGCGCATACGCTCGTCGATTTGCCGGACGAATTGAGCTTTGCGACGGGCGCCGCGATCTCCTGCGGCACCGGTACTGCCTATCAGGCCTTGCGGCGAATGAAGCTCGCGGGCGGCGACAGCATCGCCATTGTCGGCCAGGGTCCCGTCGGCCTGTCGGCGACGCAACTCGCCATCGCGATGGGTGCGCGCGTCATCGCGATCGACATCAGTACCGAGCGGCTAAAGCGTGCCAAGGAATTCGGCGCCGAGGCCACTATCGACCCAAGGTCCAAGAATGCGGTCGCAGCGATCAAAGATCTGACGCACGGCGCCGGCGCCGATCTCGCGCTTGACACATCCGGCGTCGCGGACGGCCGCCTGATCGCGGTCCGCGCCACGCGCGCTTGGGGCACCGTCTGTTTCGTCGGCGAGGGCGGCGACGTCACCCTCAATGTCAGTCCCGACATGCTGCGCAAGCAGCTCACCATCATAGCCTCATGGACCTTTTCCAAAATCATCCAGTTCGACTGCGCGCGCTTCGTCGCCGATCAAAGGATCGACGTCGAGCATCTGTTCACAGATCGCTGGCGGCTCGAGCAAGCCGACGAGGCCTACCGGCTGTTCGATCGCCAGACGAGCGGCAAGGGCGTGTTTCTGTTGGACTGAGCGCTGGAGCACAATCCCGAAAAGTGGGATCCGGTTTTCGGATAAGATCATGCTCAAACAAAGACCCTAGGCCCTGATCCGATTCCATTGGATTGGATCAGGGTCTATGGCCGCACCAGCACCCCACCGGTGAGCGGCTGCGCCACGCCGGTGGTGCCGGGAAAGGTGATCGGCAGTCCGCGCAAGGAGCGCACGGCGAGATAGGCAAAAGCCTGCGCTTCGAGTGAATCGATCGACCAGCCGGCCTCGTGCGCGCTCTCGATCCGCGCTGGTGCGAGGCGCTGCGCCAACATGCGCATCAATGTCGGATTGCGCGCGCCGCCGCCGGCGACGATCCAGGTCTTCGGTGCGCGCGGCAGATACGGCACGATGCGCGCCACGGCCGCTGCGGTGAGTGCGGTGAGCGTCGCCGCCCCGTCCTCGACACCGATGCCGTCGAGCACGTCGCCGACCCACTCGCGAAAATCGTTGCGGTCGAGCGATTTCGGCGGCGGCGCTGAAAAAAACGGATGCGTCAAGAGCCGCGTGATCATCGCCTCGTCGACCGTGCCCGCGCCGGCCTGGCGGCCGTCAGTATCGAGCGGCTGTCCGGTGCGCAGCCGGAGAAAATCGTCGAGCAGCGCATTGCCGGGTCCGGTGTCGCAGGCGATCAAACTCTCGCCATCGATGAAAGTGATATTGGCGACACCGCCGAGATTGAGCACCGCGGTCGGCGGCTCGCCGCCCAATTGCCGCACCAAGGCGCGATGGAAAATCGGCGCGAGCGGCGCGCCCTGCCCGCCGGCATCGACATCGGCGGCACGAAAGTCATAGACGACCGGAATGCCGAGCCGCCGCGCCAGATTTCGGCCGTCGCCGATCTGCAGCGTCAAGCCGCGCTCCGGCCGGTGCAGGAGCGTCTGGCCGTGAAAGCCGATGGCCGCCACGCTTCCGGGCGTCAGGGAATTGGACGCAAGAAACGACTGCACGGCTTCGGCATGCGCATCGTTCACCAGCGCCTCCGCTTTGGCGACAATGAGGGGCCGGGCGGTGCGTTCGGTCAGATTGGCCGCCGCGGCGGTCGCCTGGCGCAGCAGTGTGCGCTCGGCCTTGGTATAGGGCCGGCAGGCGGTGGCGCCGAATTGCCCGATGGTCTCGCCATCGGTATCGATCAAGGCCACGTCGACGCCGTCCTGCGAGGTTCCGCTCATCAGCCCGATGGCAAGCATCGATGCGGGCGACGGCATCGGATCCTCTGGTAGTGGCGCTAGGGCTAGTTCAGACATCGCTACACCGTGAATCGCGGGGTAAAACGCCAGTTTAAACGGGCCAGTTTAAACAGACTCGGGGACCTGTTACACCACCGGCGCCTTCGCCGCGAGCCGGCGTCGGGGGCGATAAGCCGGATATTCCAAAGCAGTTCAATGAGCACCTACAAGTCCGATTTCCTCAACGTCTTGGCCCAGCGCGGCTTCATCCATCAGGTCTCGGAGCCCGACGCGCTCGATGCGCGCGCGCATTCGTCAACGATTACCGCCTATATTGGTTTCGATTGCACGGCGCCCTCGCTCCATGTCGGCTCGCTGTTGCCGATCATGCTGCTCTACTGGCTGCAGCAGACCGGCCATCAGCCGATCGCGCTGATGGGCGGCGGCACCACCCGTGTCGGCGATCCATCCGGCAAGGACGAAAGCCGAAAACTTCTCACCGACGAGGCGATCAACGAAAACCTCAAAGGCATCCGCGCCGTCTTCGACAAATTCCTGAAATTCGAGGGCGCGGGCGGCAATGCCATCATGGCCAATAACGCCGATTGGCTCAACGCGCTCAACTACATCGATTTTCTGCGCGACGTCGGCCGGCATTTTTCCATCAACCGCATGCTCGCCTTCGATTCGGTGAAAATGCGGCTCGAGCGCCAGCAGGAATTGTCGTTCCTCGAATTCAACTACATGATCCTGCAGGCCTACGACTTCGTCGAGCTCTACCGGCGCCATGGCTGCGTGTTGCAAATGGGCGGCTCCGATCAATGGGGCAACATCGTCAACGGCATCGATCTCGGCCGGCGGCTGCATAACGCGCAGTTCTTTGCGCTCACCTCGCCGCTCTTGACGACCTCCTCGGGCGCCAAGATGGGCAAGACCGCAGCCGGCGCGGTCTGGCTCAATGCCGACCAGGTGAGCCCCTACGAATACTGGCAATATTGGCGCAACACCGAAGACGCCGACGTTGTCCGCTTCCTCAAGCTGTTCACCGTCATGCCGCTCGACGACATCGCGCGGCTTCGCGGTTTGCAAGGCGCCGAGATCAACGAAGCAAAGAAAATTCTCGCTACGGAAGCGACCGCGCTCGTCCACGGCCGCGGTGCGGCGGACGAAGCCGCGTCGACGGCACGGACCACATTCGAGGAAGGCGGGCTCGGTGCTAGTCTGCCGACCTTCGAAATGCCGCGCGCCGAGCTCAAGGCAGGCATCAGTGTGCTCGCGGCTTTTGTCAAAGCCGGGCTCGCTGCCTCGAACGGCGAAGTGCGCCGCGCCATCGCCAATAACGCGATCTCGGTCAATGATGTGCGTGTCACCAGCGACAAGGGCATGATCGGTGAAGCCGATGTCACGAGCGACGGCGTGATCAAACTGTCGCTCGGCCGCAAGCGTCACGTGTTGCTCAAGCCAGTCTGAGCGACCGTCTCAGTGACCGCCCATCGTGGTCGCGTTGTCGGTCGCCGGCAGACCGTCGTCGATCGGCGGCGGGATGAACGGGTTGTTGACGGGAAATTCGAAGATTTTGCGCAGCAGGCCTGGCGCCAGCGCCGACAGCGGATTGACGTGCAGCACCGGCTGGCCGGTCTTGCCGACGACTTCGTAGGTGACGCCGACGAGGCCTTCTTTGTCGCCGCCCATGAATAGTCCCACCACCGGAATTTGCCCGAGCAGATTGTTGGCGCCGTAGAGCGGGATCAGCGTGCCGCGCAAGTGCACCTCGTCGCGCGCGTAATCGAGAGCGCCGTCGATGGTGCCGCCGAGCACCGGGCCGCGCACCACGCCGTCGCGCAACGCAACCCGCCCCGGCGTGCGGGTGAAATCGACCCGCAATCCGGTGAAATCCATATCGGGACGCTGTGGCTGGGTGCTGTTCGCCACCGCGCGTTCGAGCTGCGCCTCGTCGTGGACGGCGAAATTGCGGATGCTCATCGAGCCGAGCTGAGCCTGATTGCTGGCCGACGGCGGATCCATGATGGTCGTCATCTGCCCGCCGGACATGCGCGAATAGACGTCGGTGAAGCGGAACAGCGCGCCGGCGTCGCTGGTCTCGAGATCCACGACCTGGCGCCCGTCGCCGCGGCCGCGCAAATCGCCGGTCAGCGTTCCGGTGCGCCCGATCTTCGCCGAAAGTCCGAGACTGCGCACCTCTCCGGCGCGGCGCGACATTTTGAGTTCGACGCCGCGCAGCGCCTCGCCGTTATAGCCGACCACCGCGCCGAGCTTCATATCGACGTCGATATCGGGCGACGGTCGTTTGTTGGGTTCGGCGGTGGGCCCCCCGGTCATGGTCTTGACGAAGCCGCGGCCATCATAGGCGTCACCGCGCATCACGACGCGCAACGCGCCTTCCGGCGTGCGGTCGACCTTCAGGCTTGACCGATCGCCGTCGGAGAAGCCGTAGGACGGAAAATTGGCGGATTGCAGTTCGCCCGAGCCGTCGAACTCGATGGTGCCCTTCACGCCGCCGCCGGCGCCCTCGATCAACAGATCGTCGATGCGGATCGATTGCGGCTTGGTCGTCAGCGTGAAAGTGGCGCGTGCCGGCTTGCCGGATTGTTTGCTCCAGCCGGGTAGAAAACCGTCGATCTGCGCCGACGTCAGGTCGGCAGTGACCGCGAAGCGGCCGTCGCGGTCGGACGTCGAGCCGACCCGGCCGACCACATCCATCGGGACAGCGCCGCTGATCGTATTCGCCGGATCGAGACCGAGATTGTTGCGCATCGTCTCGTCCAGCATGCCTTGGATATGGACGTCGGCGTCGCTGTCGCCCTTCTGTTTGTGATATTCGAGGCTCGCCGGCGCGCCGCCGATCTTGACGTCGCCCTTGAGCCCGAAGCCATCGTTATTGGCGGCCACTTTGAGCGCAGCTGCTTCGACCTTCTGCCCCATGATCAGATGCTCGGCGGAGAAATTCGTCGCATCGACCGCGATATTGTAGGCCGTCGAACCGGGTGGCAGGTCGGGCTTGAGCGGCATGCCGAGCGTGACCTGCGCGGACATCGTTCCACGCGTCGTCGCCGGATCGAATGGCACGCCCGAAGCATCGCGCAGGCGATCCATGGCGACGAGCTCGGCCGCGGCCGGCACCGGTCCGTCGAGCTTGAAGCGGACGCGCGCCGGCGGTTCGTGCGGCGCGGTATCGGGCACTTCGAACAAGCCCGCCGACATCACGAGCTTGCGCCCCGAGGGCAGATCGGCGGTGGCCTTGCCGAGCGAGATCTGCGCGTCGCGGCCGACGATATGCACGGTCAAATCCGCATCGCGCAGCGAAGGCAGACCGGCCACCGGCCGCACCACGCAATTGGTGGCGAGCGCATCGACCGACAAGCCGTCGTCGGGCAGCGGCGGGCCGGACGCCTTGAGCGTATTGAGCGGAGCATTGACCGCGATCACCAGCCGCTCCACGCTGCCGCCGATCAAATGGTCGCTGAACCAGTCGCGCACTTTGGGCGCGACAAAGACCGGCCATAGCCGCTTCAAGGAATCGGCCGTCATCTTGGTGGCGGCGATCCCGGCGGCGAGGTGCATGTCGCCGCCGGAATAATCGGCATTGCCCGACATCGCGACCCCGACATCGTTGCCGCTGAGGTCGCCCTGATCGAGCGTGAAACGCTGCTTGACCGGGTTGAACTGGCCGCTGAACGCGATGTGGTTGATGATCAGCGGATCGCCGGTCGAGCCCTGAGAATTCAGCACCACGCTGCCGCCGCCGATCTTGAACGCCCACGGACCCGGCGCCTGCGCCGGCGCTTCGACTTGTCCCAACAGCGTCAGCCGGTTGCCGCCAGAGAGAATCTGAAACGGCACCGCGAGCACGCGGCTCGCGCCGTCCCAGTTGATCTTGAATTCGGCGCGGTCGATGTCGACGCGGCCGTCGGCATCGCTCGTGTCATTGATAAAGCCGGCTTCGGCGACGATCCGGCCGGTGAGCGATTGCGGGATGCCGTTGGGGCCGATCTCGCCGCTCAGGCTTGCCGACAGTGGCATATTGATCTGCAGACTGCCGTCGCCCAGCCGGGAGGCCAGCAAGAGATCATCGGCCGAGACTTTCCGCGCCTCGAACTCGATGCTGCGGTAGCCGTCACGCGTCGGTTTGATCGCCGCCGTCATCCCCCATGGACGATCGGGATTATCGGAACCCACGGTCACGACCACGCCGCCGCCATGGGGCCGCTCGAGGCTCAAGCTGATATTTTGGAAGGTCCAGCGTTTGCCGGTGCGCGCGTCGTCGACGGTCAGACTGCCGTCCTTCAAGCCAAGCTCGCGCAAATCGTGGCCGTCGAGTCCGGTTTCGCCGATGCCGTCGATCCAGGTCAACAGCGCCGCGATGCTGTCACTCGCCGGCCGCGGCAGAGCGGGGTGCGCTTGCGTGCCGGCCACCGCTACCGCCGGTGCGGCCTTGCCTTGTTTCGTGTCCTGGTGGCCAGGAGGCGCCGCGGCGGCGACGGTCCCGGTGGCGATCGGACGGGTGTCGGAGGCCGAGGCAAAGATCGTGACATTACCGTCCTGCTCGATCCGCACCGCCATCGCGGCGCCGACCAGATTGAGGCTCTCGGCGCGCATATGGCCGCTGAACAGGCTCATGCCGGAGACGTGGATCTCGGCCTTCGGGGCGCTTGCGACGATGGTGCCGTCTGGGTCACGCACCACGATGTCGCGGACCCGCACCGCAGCGCCGGTCGCGGTGCGCTCGATCTGGGTGCCGCCGACTTCGACGTGTTCGCGGCTGCCGAAATTCTCCTCGATCGCGGCAACGAGCCAAGGGCTGAACGCGTCGACCTGGATGGGCCCGTGATCGAGCCGCCACCACAGTGCGAGGCAGCCGAATACCAAGAGACCTGCAAAAGTACCGGAGATGATACCGGAGAGCCGAATGAGCCGGCGATGCCGCGCCAGCAGTCGCCTATAAGCGCCCAGGTAGCGGCCATCACCCCAGCGCTCACCGCGATGAGCCGCTGTAAGGCTGCCCCGCCTGCGCGGGTGCACCGGCTGTTCCCATCGCGGGAAAGGCGCGCTCTGCCTATCCTGATTCGTCATGCCCGCTCGGGCGTCCCCTCGTCCGTGGCGCCGTCATAACGATGCTGCGGCCAACAAGATACCCGCTTGAAGTCTTGAGCTTCCAGCGGGAAACATGCTGGGCGCAGAATGCCCCCCGGAAAGCGTCGAAAGGAAGGCACATGACCGCCAAGCAGGCCCCCAAGCAAGCTGCCGGAAACGCAGCGAAAAAGCCCCCCGGCAAGGCCAAAGCGGACGAGCCCGCGGGCGGTCTCGAGATCGGCGCCAAGGCCCCCTCATTTACGCTCCCGCGCGACGGCGGCGAGTCGGTATCGCTCAAGGACTTCGCCGGACGCAAGCTCGTGCTCTACTTCTACCCGCGCGCGAACACGCCGGGCTGCACCATTGAGGCGATCGATTTCTCGCGGCTCAAACCCGCATTCGCCCGGGCCGGCGCCGACGTTCTCGGCGTCTCGGGCGACCCGGTGAAGGCCCAGGACGTGTTCAAAGCAAAGCACAAGCTCACGATCGCACTCGGTTCGGACGAAACGCACGAGATGCTCGAGGCCTATGGCGTGTGGCGGGAAAAGTCGCTCTACGGCCGCAAATTCTTGGGCGTGGTGCGCGCAACCTTCCTGATCGGGCCCGACCAGCGTATCGCGCGGATATGGCCGAAGGTTACGGTCGCGGGCCATGCCGAGGAAGTGCTTGCTGCGGTCAAAGCGCTTTGAAAAGCGCGTGGCGGTTCGCGTGAATTTGGCGATTGGCGACCCGGCGCCAAATATTGCCGAAGCGTTTACCGAAGGCCGTGAAATGCCTGCAATTGCACGGTCGTAGTTTGCTCATTGTTAACCATAACTCATTCAAATGCGCTCCCAGCTGTAGTGGGAGCGTCAATGTCGCACTGGTCGGCGTCGCGGTCGCAGCAGGCCGCAAAAACGCAGCATCTGACGCAATACCCGGCGCAGAGTCATGCGGTCTATGCGCATGACGCCAGCCGAAGGCATGATCGGCGCGGCGCTCCAGCCGGCCGTTCCGGCTACACCTTCGCCCATGGCGGCCGGCAGGTTCGGTTTGGTCCCGTCGTGTTCTGGATCGCGGTCGGGACCGTCGTCATCATGGCCGGATGGTCGATTACGGCCGCCACCTATCTCGCCTTCCGCGACGACGTATTGCGGACCTTGATCGCCCATCAGGCCGATCAGCAATTCGCCTACGAAGACCGCATCGCCGAATTGCGCGCCCAGATCGATCGCACGACCAGCCGCCAATTGCTCGACCAGGAGCAGTTCGAACAGAAGCTCGACGAATTGATGCGCCGTCAGGCGACGCTCGAGCAGCATGCAACCGCGCTCTCCGGCATGGCCGATCCGGCGACGACGGGCTCGATACGGTCACAAGCAAAGCCGATCAGCGATAGTCCCGCGGCGCCCTCGCGCAACGGCCGGCAGTCCAATATCGGCGCGGCGCTGGGCCGGCTCGAAGCGGCCCTCGACCGTGTCGAGCACCGGCAATCCGTGACGCTCGCGCAGCTGGACGACCGCTACGAGGCCAAGGCCCGGCTGATGCGCGGCGTCCTTTCCCAGCTCGGGGTGAAACTCGACGGCGCGCCGGCCGCCATGGGCGGCCCGTTCGTGCCGATAAAACTGCCCGGCGAAAACGAAGGCTTTCAGCGCGCTTTGCTGCGCACGAATCTCGCCCGCACCGATGCCAACCGGCTCAGCAACGAGCTCATTACCGTGCCGGTCCGCAAGCCCGTCACCGGAGAAATCGACGAGACATCGCCGTTCGGCGTCCGCGTCGACCCATTCGTGCACGAAGCCGCGATGCACACCGGCATCGACTTCCGCGGCGATCTCGGCGAACCGATCCACGCCACCGCCGCCGGCAAGGTCAGCATCGCTGCCTGGACCGGCGGCTACGGCAAGATGGTCGAGATCGATCACGGCAATGGGCTCGCCACCCGCTACGGACATCTGTCCGAGATCGACGTGAGTGTCGGCGATCAAATCCGGATCGGCCAGGTCATCGGCAAGCTCGGCTCGACCGGCCGTTCCACCGGACCGCACGTGCATTACGAGACGCGCATCGACGGCGAGCCGGTCAATCCGCAAAAATTCCTCGACGCCGGCGACAAGCTGTTCGGCGGCTAGCGGGCGATCTGGAAAAGCGGGCCGGTAGTCTATTTCTTCACGAGCGCTTCGAAGGCTTGGCCGAATCCGTTGAACGACACCGGGATCTTGTTGACGTGCCCGGTGGAGTCGGCAAATGAAAAGCTCCCCGTGCCGGAGCCGGCGCGGAATTTTTTCACGATATCGTCTTTGAGATCGAACAAAGCGAAGCAGCCGTTGGGCGTGCAGGTGGCAAACGGCATCGCCAGGCCGGGATCCTCGTCGCTCGTCTGAATGCGCACGCTGGTGGCAAACGACACGTTGATCGGCACCTGGACGATGAGCTTTTCAGGCAGGCCTTTTTCCGGTTTGCCGATGGCGATGCGCGAGAACGGAGTATTCTTGCCCTGAACCTGCGCGACCTGGACTTGGGCCATGTCGCAGGCTGGGACCGTCTCCCCGCTGCGGGTCTCGCATTGCACCACCCAATCGCCATAGGTCGCGGTGGTCTGTTGCGGCACGTCACTCGATGGCGGAGCCGGTGCCGGTGTTGCGGGCGGAGCCGGCGCCGGCCGTGGCGCCGGCGGCCTTGGCTGGGCTTGCTGCGCCGAGGCGCTTGCCACGCAGAGCATGAGGAACGCGGCAGCGAGCGCATAGGCAGTATTCTTGCAATCGATTTTCATGACGCGATGAACTCCGGCGAGAAGGATGGCGGCTTAGACTCGACTCGATACGGCGCAGTTTGAAGCGCCCGACGAATTAGCGTCTGACCGCTTGCAGCGATAAGACACCCCGACGGCATTCTGCCACGACCGCTTATCCCGTCCAAGGCAACCCCTTGTCGAGCCCAGGCCTGCGTCACCGAAATGTTTATTCGACATCCTCGACATTGGCCGGCCCGGTGCCGAACGCCTTCTGCGCCAGTGCGGCTTGGGTGAACTGGTCGATGTCGCCATTGAGCACGCCGCCGGTATCGGAGGTCGAGACGCCGGTGCGCAGGTCCTTGACCATCTGATAAGGCTGCAAAACGTAAGAGCGGATCTGGTGGCCCCAGCCGATATCGGTCTTGGCAGCCTGATCGGCGGCAGCCTGGGCCTCGCGCTTGCGTAATTCCAGTTCGTAGAGCTTGGCCCGCAACATCTGCCAGGCTGTCGCCCGGTTGCGATGCTGCGAGCGATCGCCCTGCGACACCACCGCAATACTGGTCGGAATGTGGGTGAGCCGAACCGCGGATTCGGTCTTGTTGACATGCTGGCCGCCGGCGCCGCCGGACCGCATGGTGTCGACGCGCACGTCCGACTCATTGATCTCGATATTGATGCGGTCGTCGACCACCGGATAGACATTCACGCTGGCGAACGACGTATGCCGACGGGCATTGGAATCGAACGGCGAAATGCGCACCAGGCGATGGACGCCGTTCTCGGTCTTGAGCCAGCCATAGGCATTGCGGCCCTTGATCTCGACCGTCGCCGATTTGAGTCCCGCCTCTTCGCCCGGCGTCTCTTCGATGTAGTTGACCTTCAAGCCGTGCTGCTCGGCCCAGCGCGTATACATGCGCAAAAGCATCGACGCCCAGTCCTGGCTCTCGGTGCCGCCGGCGCCGGCGTGAACTTCGAGATAGCAATCGTTATTGTCGGCTTCGCCCGACAGCAGCGCCTCGAGCTCGCGCCGCGCCACCTCGGCCTTGAGGCCGCGCAATACGGCTTCGGCCTCGGTAATGACCTGCTGGTCTTTCTCCGCTTCGCCGAGCTCGATCAGCATGACCTGATCGTTGAGCTCCTGCTCGATGCGGGTGAGCGCTTCAAGCCCTTCCTCGAGCGAGGTGCGCTCCTGCATCAGGCGGCTTGCCCGCTGCGGGTCGTTCCAGAGATCGGGGTCTTCGGCCTGCCGGTTCAGTTCGGCAAGGCGGATGCGCGCTTTATCGACGTCAAAGATGCCTCCTCAGCAGGCCGAGCGACTGCTTGATCTCTTCGACGAGGTTGGAAGCTTCCGCGCGCATGCATGAACTCCTGCGGCCGATTTAATGGCTTAAGCCGCGGCCTGCAATGATTCTGTTGCGTCAATACAATCCGCCGGTGCCGGTGCGAACCACATTGCCGGCGTCGGGCGAGACTTGCTGCGAGGTCGGCACGGCGCCGGGCATGCCGGGCGGAACGCCATTAGGCACGCCGTTCGAGCTGTCGGTGCCAATAACCGAATAATTATCCGGCGGTGCGGTGCCGGGCTTGAACGCTTCGAGGATGACTTTCGGATCGCCCGGGCCGGCGCGCATCCCGGTATGGGCGTCGACGCGGATGAGTTTAATGCCGGGCGGCACGGCAAAAGGAATTGGCGGCTTGTCAGCCAGCGCCTCTTTGAGAAAATCGCGCACGACCGGCGCAGCCAGGTGGCCGCCGGTCGCAAGCCGCGCGATGTGGCGGGGCTTGTCGAAGCCCATATAGACGCCGCAGACGATGTCGGGCGAATAGCCGATGAACCAGACATCTTTCTCGTCATTGGTCGTGCCGGTCTTGCCGGCGATCGGTTTGCCGACGTCGCGAACCACGGTCGCGGTACCGCGCTGCACGACACCTTCCATCAGCGAGGTGATCTGATAGGCAGTCATCGGATCGATGACCTGCTCGCGCTTGTCGACGAGCGTCGGCTCGGGCTGGTCGTCCCACTTGGCGGCATCGCAGCCGATGCACTGGCGCAGGTCGTGCTTGTAGATGGTGTGGCCGTAGCGATCCTGGATGCGGTCGATCAGCGTCGGGATCACCCGTCGGCCGCCATTGTCGAACATCGAATAGGCGGTGACCATGCGCAGCACGGTCGTCTCGCCGGCGCCGAGCGCGTAGGACAGATAGGGCGGCAATTCGTCATAGACGCCGAAGCGCTTGGCATATTCGGCGATCAGGGGCATGCCGATGTCTTGCGCGAGCCGCACCGTCATCACATTGCGCGACTGTTCGAGACCGAAGCGCAAGGTCGACGGGCCGAAGAACTTGCCGCCGTAGTTTTCCGGCTTCCAGATGCCGCCGCCTGCACCCATGTCGATTTCGATCGGCGCGTCCATGACGATGGTGGAGGGCGTGTAGCCATTGTCGAGGGCCGCCGCATAGACGATCGGCTTGAACGACGAGCCCGGTTGGCGCAGCGCCTGCGTCGCGCGATTGAACTGGCTCTGGTCGAAGGAGAAACCGCCCACCATCGCCAAGACGCGGCCGGTATGCGGGTCCATTACCACCATGGCGCCGGAAATTTCCGGCATTTGCCGCAGCCGGTATTGGCCCTGGGCCGGCAGTGGCTCGACATAGATCACGTCGCCGGCGGCCAAGACCTGGCTCACCTTCACAATCGGCTTTGACGGCCCAGTCGCAGGCTTTGCCCATTTCACCCCGTCGAGCGGCACGATGCCGATCTCGCGGTCCTTGACCACGGCGCCGGACGGATCACGCGGCGGCTGCAGCCCGATGCGCGCCGACTGATCGTCGACCTGCAGCACCACGGCCATCCGCCAAGGGTCGATATCGGACAGCGATTTCTGATCGGCGAGCTTGACGCCCCAATCGCCGCTCGGATCGATCGAGGTGATGGCGCCGCGATAGCCTTGGCTCTCGTCGAAATTGACCAGGCCGTTGACCATGGTCTGGCGCGCTTCCATCTGCAATTTGGGATCGAGCGTGGTGCGCACCGACAGCCCGCCTTCGTAGAGCTTCTTCTCTCCGTAATTGTCGTAGAGATAGCGGCGGACTTCCTCGGTGAAATATTCGGCGGCAAAGATATGCGCGCCGGTCGGCCGCACCGTGACATCGAGCGGCGATTTCTTCGCCTTGTCGGCGTCGGCGGCGGTGATGTAGCCGTCCTCGGCCATGCGGTCGATGACGTAATTGCGCCGTGCCACCGCTTCGTCGTGGCGCCGGAACGGATTGTAGTTGTTCGGCCCCTTCGGCAGCGCCGCGAGATAGGCGGCCTGGGCGATGGTCAGTTCGTGGACCGACTTGTCGAAATACAAAAGCGACGCCGCGGCGACGCCGTAAGCGCCGAAGCCGAGATAGATTTCGTTGAGATAGAGTTCGAGGATTTTCGGCTTCGAATAAGTGCGCTCGATGCGCAGCGCCAACAGCGCTTCCTTGATCTTGCGCTCGAACGACACCTCGTTGGTCAAGAGGAAGTTCTTGGCGACCTGCTGGGTGATGGTGGAGGCGCCCTGCGGATGGCCGCCGCGGCCGTAATTTTCGACATAGAGCAGGCCGGCGCGGGTGATGCCGTAAATGTCGATGCCGGGATGCTGGTAGAAATTCTTGTCCTCGGCCGCGATGAAGGCGTTGGTGACCAGCCGCGGGATCGCCTGGATCGGCAAATAGAGCCGGCGCTCTTTGGCGTATTCCGCCAATAGCGAGCCATCCGCGGCATGGACCCGGGTCATCACCGGGGGCTCATAATCCTGAAGCTGCGAATAATCGGGCAAGTCCTTGGAGTAATGCCACAATAAGCCTGCGGTGGCGGCAATCCCGACGATGAACAGGATGGTGCCGGCCGCAAACAGGAAGCCCAAAAATCTGAGAAGCAATTTCACCGCAACACCGATGTCATCGAGACTGTCCCGCCGAAACCGTGCCCGCCGAAACGGTGCGCCCTATCTCAGCCAAGGTGCCTGCCGGAAGCGACTCAAAATCGCAGCCATGGCCAGCCACTTTGGCAGCGTTGGCCGTAACCCGCCAGACCCGCTTTTGCTCCCCCGCCGATGGGCGCGTTTCGTCGCTTGGTTTCTTGTTCAAACTGAGGCCATCTTCAAACCGAGACCAGGCGTCCGCCGCGATCGGCACTTTCCGTTACCGACCGGCCGGCTCAGTTCCCGCCGGCCCGCGCGCCCGCGAGGTGGGTGGAGAAGTAGCCATTTATCGCGGCCGCCATCGCATCGGCGGTGTGGTCGCGCCAAGTGTCGGAAAGGAGCGACTGCAGATCCTCCTTGTTGGAGACGTAGCCGAGTTCGACCAGGACCGAAGGAATATCCGGCGCCCGCAATACCCGAAATCCCGCCGACTTGATCGGTTCCTTGTGCAATCTCGTCGCTTCCTTCAGCTCGCCCACCAATTTGTGCGCAAATTGCACCGAGAATGTCTTGGTTTCGCGCTGGGCGAGATCGATCAGGATGCCGGCGACATCGTCCGGCTCCGACTTGAGATCGACGCCGGCAATGACATCGGCGCGGTTTTCCTCCTCGGCCAATCTGGCCGAGGCCGGATCGGTCGCCGTCTCCGACAGCGTATAGACGGTGGCCCCCTGCGCGTCGCCTTCCTTCCGCGACAGCCAGTCGGCATGAATCGAGACGAACAGTGCCGCGCCGGCATTGCGCGCAATGCGCACGCGGTCGGCAAGCGGCACGAAAGTGTCGTCCGCGCGCGTCATCAGCACGCGGTATTTGCCGGATTTTTCGATGCGGTCGCGCAGGCGTTTGGCGAAATCGAGCACGATGTCCTTCTCGAGTTCGCCGCCTGCGGCCTTGGTGCCGTTGTCGAGGCCGCCGTGGCCGGGATCGAGCACGACCAGTGGGCGCGGATCGGCACTATTGGCTTGCGGGGTTATGGTGGCCGGCATTTCCGCATGAGCCACCTTTTCGTCGGCTGCGATCTTGCGCAAAAAGCTGTCGCGATCGGTCGAGGCGAGGTCGAGCACGAGCCGCGCCGGGGCGCCATCGGCCGCGTCGATGACGAAGGCCTTGTCGATGCGGACCGGCTTGGTGAGGTCGAACACCATCCGTGAGCCGCCGGGCATGACGAGCCCGAAGCGGAAGGCCTTGATCAGCCCCCGGCCGGCCTCACCGGCCTTGGGCGACAGCTGGAAGGTCACCTGAGGAATGTCGAGGACGACCCGATAGGGGTCGGCGAGCGTAAAGGCATGGAGGTCGACCTTGCGGTCCAAATCCATGACGAAGCGGGTCTGGGTCTCGTCGCCGCCTAGCCGCGCATCGGTCGCCACCGGGAATGAGTCGGCTGCCAGCGCCGGTATCGACCCGTAGGCCGCCGCTCCTGCCGTGGCGACGAGCACACCGAGGAAAGCCCAGCGCACGGCCCGGACGGCCATCGGTTCCCACCCCATCCTGCCCCCTTACTCCAATAGGCACGCATGGTTAATCGAAAACTAAGACTTGCCGGCGGACCGACACCCCCTGCGAAATTCACTGCTGGCAGCGCCAAATCCCACAGAAGACTTGCAAATTCCCCTTGCTCGGCCTTATGAAGATTACTGCTGACGGTGAAAGGTTCCGGCTGTATCGCGTTAGGGCATCCGGCAAGTCTTGTCTGGCAAGTCGGCCGTGGCTCCCCGAGAAACATGACGGGAGCAAGGCAGGCGGCTTTCGAACCGCGCCACTCGTTCATTTCGAACTTGGCGCCGAAAACGACAAGCAGCGCCACTGCGCTTGCGAAGATGCCCTTGTGAAGCAGGATAGCCTGAGCCTCGCGCGTCCGTGGCAGCAGCGCCAAAGCTGCTGGAACCGTGCCGCGCATGCCGTCAGCGATTGAGCGAAATTGCGGCCGCGCCCCACGCTGCCGCCTCATCGCGGTTTGGAGTTCATGTACGAAGCGCAAGCAGAGGTCCCAACAGTTCGGGTCCCCAGATTTGGGAAGGGCAGCGTTCATGCGGCGCGCGCCCGGTCCTACAACGCTTGCGACACGCGCGATTTCCGATCCGTTCCATTCACCGACAATCGGGCCCGTCCCCTCACCCCTCGCCGATGCGGCGCAGATCAAGCGGACACCGAGGCCCTAACGAGATCCGACAATGGCCAACAAGATGCTTATCGACGCGACCCATCCGGAGGAGACCCGGGTGGTCGTGCTGCGCGGCAATCGCGTCGAAGAATTCGACTTTGAATCCGCGCAGCGGAAACAATTACGAGGCAATATCTACTTGGCGAAGGTGACGCGCGTTGAGCCGTCACTGCAGGCGGCCTTTGTCGATTACGGCGGCAATCGCCACGGGTTCCTGGCGTTCAGCGAAATCCACCCGGATTACTACCAAATCCCGGTCGCCGACCGGCAGGCTTTGATCGACGAAGAAGAACGCGCGCAACGCGCCGCCGACGACGAAGTCGACCGCCGCTCGCGCCGGCACCGCCACGCACCATCCCGTCACAGCCGCCGCGACGAGGTGGTCCGTGCCGACGTGGCGGAAACAACGCCCGTCAGCGAAGCCGCGAGCGAGGAGCATCCTGAAAGCGAGGGCTGGACGGCCGAGGCGCCGACCGTCGCCCAAGCCTTCGCGGAAACCGAAGCAGACGAGGCGGCCGTCGAGGCCGAGGATTCGGAGGGACCGACGACGCTGCCGGAGCAAGAGGTCGTCGCGGCGGTCGAACCACCGGCGTCGGCCGACGAAGCCGCGCACGCGGAAGCGACCGACGCTGACAGCGCCGAGGGCGACGCGCCCGAGGCCGCAGACGCCGAAGCGATCGCCGCCGAGAACGAGGCCTATTCCGACCACCCCGCCGCTCCGCTTGCACCCGAAGGCGATGACGCGCATGCGACGCCGGACAATGGCAACGTCGCGACCGTCCACGAGGCGCGCGAGCACGACGAGAACGGCGAGGAGGAAGAAGTCGTCGAGTCGGTCGGCGGCGCCGACGCGCTTGAAGAAGTTCCCGACCGGGCGCCGCGCCATCGCCGCCAGTACAAAATCCAAGAGGTGATCAAGCGCCGGCAGGTCATGCTGGTGCAGGTCGTCAAGGAAGAACGCGGCACCAAAGGCGCAGCGCTCACCACCTATCTGTCGCTCGCCGGCCGTTATTCGGTGCTGATGCCCAATACCGCACGCGGCGGCGGCATCAGCCGCAAGATCACGAGTTCCGAGGATCGCGCCCGGCTCAAGGAAGCGGCCTCCGAACTCGAAGTGCCGGAGGGGATGGGCGTCATTCTGCGCACCGCCGGCGCCAGCCGCACCAAGATCGAGATCAAGCGCGACTTCGAATATCTGTTGCGGATGTGGGAGACCGTCCGCGATCTGACGCTGAAATCCACCGCGCCCAAGCTCGTCTATGAGGAAGGCTCGCTGGTGAAGCGTTCGATCCGCGACCTTTATTCCAAGGACATCGACGAGGTCATCGTCGCCGGCGACGAGGCCTATCATGAGGCCAAGGATTTCATGCGCATGCTCATGCCGAGCCATGCGCGCAACGTGAAGCCCTATCACGACACCCAGCCGCTGTTGTCACGTTACGGCGTGGAAAGTCAGCTCGACGCCATGTTCTCGCCGGTGGTGCAATTGCGCTCCGGCGGCTACATCGTGCTCAATCAGGCCGAAGCGCTGGTCGCCATCGACGTCAATTCCGGCCGCGCCACGCGCGAGCATCATATCGAGGACACGGCGCTTAAGACCAACCTCGAAGCGTCCGACGAAATCGCGCGCCAGCTGCGGCTGCGCGACCTCGCCGGCCTGATCGTCATCGACTACATCGACATGGACGAAAAGCGCAACAACCGTGCGGTCGAACGGCGGTTGAAGGAATGCCTCAAGCACGACCGCGCCCGTATCCAGGTCGGCCGCATCTCGCATTTCGGCCTGTTGGAAATGTCGCGGCAGCGCATCCGGACGAGCGTGTTGGAAAGTTCGACCGAGAAATGCCCGTATTGCGGCGGCAGCGGCCATGTCCGCTCGGTGTCGTCCTTGTCGCTGCAGGTGCTGCGCGCGCTCGAGGACCAGCTGATGAAGGGCGCGACCCATAATCTGATCGCGCGCACCCGTCCGGACGTCGCCCTCTATGTGCTGAACCAGAAGCGCGCGCATCTGCGCTCGCTGGAAGAGCGCTTCGCCATCACACTCACGATCAGCGCCGATGAAACAGTCACGGCGCCGCAGGCCTTCATCATCGATCGCGGCGAACAGGTACATACGATCGAGGCCGCCAAGGCGCTCGCCGAGCGCAACCAAGTGGTCGCGGCCCCACTCGAGGATGAAGACGATCTCGAAGATCTCGCCGCGATCGAGGAGGAAGAGGTCGAGGCGGTGGCCTCGCCCGAGCCTCTTCTCGAACCCGGCGAAACCGGCCCGCGCCGTCGCCGCCGGCGGCGACGCCGAGGCGGCCGCGACAACGGCGATGCCGCGCATGAAGCCGCCAATGGCGAGCCGCATGAGCACGTCGCGACGGCGGAATCAGGCGACGAATTTGCCGGCGACGACGAGCACGATGCCGGCGGAGAGCACGCCGACCATGTCGTCCCCGCAGAGCACGAGGCGAACGCCGACGACGAGGGCGAACAAGAGGGCGGCGAATTCGCGCCGCGCGAGCGCAACGAAGCCGGCGAACCGCGCCGCAATGGCGAACGTCGCCGTCGCCGCGGACGCCGGGGCGGCAAGCGTAACCGTCAGCGCAATGGCGAGGCGGCGCCGCTCGGTGGCTTCGAACACGGCCCGCAAGAACACCGCGGCCACGAGGAATATGCCGCGACCGACACGGCATCGCCGGACGAGCCCCAGACCTTCACCGAGCAGACCTTCGCCGAGCCAACCGAGCTGGTCGCAACGCCCGCGACCGAACCGGAACTCAAGGAAGCTGTTGCCGATCTCGATGCCGCGCTCCCGCCGGCTCCCGAGCCCGAGCCGGTGCGCCGCCGCTCGACCGTTCGCGAACCCGCGCCGGTCGCTGTGACCGAGGCCGCAGCGCCGCCGACACCGGCGCCATCCGCGGCACCGGTTCCCGAGCCGGTTGTCGTCGAAACCGGCGACGCCGCCGCAAGCGATCGGCCGCGCAAGACCGGCTGGTGGTCGCGCCGCTTCGCCGGCGAGTAAGCGTGAAGTCGGGCTGGGTCGAGCGCGATGCTGAGGCCATGGTGGCGCAAGGCGCCAAGGCCGGCATCGACCGCGACCTGGCGTTGCGCGTCTATACGACCCGGCTCCTCGGCCGCGATCCAAAACTCGTCTTGCACGGCGGTGGCAACACCTCGCTGAAAACGAAAGCGCGCGACCGGCTTGGCGACGACGTCGAAGTCTTGCGCGTAAAATCCTCGGGCTCCGACATGGCCGCGATCGAGCCCGAGGGCATGGTCGCGGTACGGCTTGCGCCGATGCGCCAATTGCGCGCGCTTGCCGCCGTCGACGATGAAGAATTGGTCCGCATCGAACGCAGCAATCTCCTCGATCCTTCGGCAGCCAATCCGTCGGTCGAGATGATACTCCATGCCTTCCTGCCGCATAAATTCATCGACCATACGCACGCCACCGCGGTACTGAGCGTGATCGATCAGCCAGACGGCGAGAAAAAATGCGCCGAAGTTTTTGGCGATCGGCTCGGCGTCGTGCCCTACCAAATGCCGGGTTTTGGGCTCGCCAAAAAATCCATCGAAGTTTTCGAACGCGCTAAGCCGACCGACGGCCTCATCCTCGGCAAACACGGCATTGTCAGTTTCGGCGAAACCGCGCGCGAGGCCTACGAGCGCATGATCGAGATGGTCACGCTCGCCGAGGATTTTATCGCGCGCCATCGCAGATCGGTCGCCGTCGCGGCGCGGCCCAACGGCGCGGCGGTTGCAGCGATCGCGCCCATCGTGCGCGGGGCCTGCAGCGAGAAAGATCAGTGGGTCGACGGCGCCTGGCACCGGCTGGTGCTGGAATTCCGCGGCAGTAATGCGGTGCTGAACTTCATCAATAACAATGACTTGGCCCGCTTGAGTGAAAGCGGCGTGATAACGCCCGATCACACCATCCGCACCAAGAACTGGCCGCTGATCCTGCCGGCGCCGAACGGAAAGCTTGAACAGTTCGCCAGCGCCGCGCGCGAAGCGGCGGAAAAATTCAGCGCGCGCTACCACGACTATTTTGCACGCCACAACAAACGCGCGGGCGGCATCAAGCGCGAGCTCGATCCCCTGCCCCGCGTCGTATGGGTGCCCGGGCTCGGCCTGTTCGGCCTCGGCCGCAGCAAGCGCGACGCCGTGATCGCCGCCGATCTTGCCGAGACCTGGATCGCGGGCGTTGCCGACGCCGAGGCTATCGGCCGCTTCGAGTCGATCTCCGAAGCCGACATGTTCGATGTCGAATATTGGCCGCTCGAACAGTTAAAGCTTGGCGCGCGTAAGGAATTGCCGCTCGAAGGCCAGATCGTCGCGGTGACGGGCGCCGCGGGCGCGATCGGTGCCGCGACCGTAAAAGCTTTTGCGACGGCGGGCGCGGAAGTAGCCTTGCTCGATGTGAATCTTGTCGCTGCGAGCGAGCAAGCCGAAGCGCTCGGCGCGACCGCGCTGCCGCTCGCCTGTGACGTGACCGACGCTGTCTCGGTAAACGCCGCCTTCGACAACATCGCCGCACACTTTGGCGGCGTCGATATCGTCGTCTCGAACGCCGGCGCCGCCTGGCAAGGACGCATCGGCGAAGTCGGCGAAGACGTTTTGCGCAAAAGCTTTGAGCTTAATTTCTATGGCCATCAGCGCGTGGCCCAGGCCGCCGTGAAGATCATGCTGGCGCAAGGCACCGGGGGCTGCCTCCTTTTCAACGTCTCGAAACAAGCCGTCAATCCGGGACCGAATTTCGGTCCCTACGGAATTCCGAAGGCGGCCGCGATGGCGCTGATGCGCCAATACGCGCTCGATTATGGCGCCGACGGCATTCGTTCGAACGCCGTCAACGCCGACCGCATCCGCTCCGGCCTCCTCACCAAAGAAATGATCGCCTCGCGCTCGAAAGCGCGCGGTCTAAGCGAGAAGGATTACATGAGCGGCAATCTGCTCGGCCGCGAAGTCACCGCCGAAGACGTGGCGCAAGCCTTTTTGCATCAGGCGCTGGCGCTCAAAACAACCGCCGATGTGACGACGGTCGACGGCGGCAATATCGCGGCGGCGATGCGGTGACTCGATAGGAACCGTATGACAGCTTTGAGAGGCTCGAGCCTGCCGATACGACGCCGTGAGGTGCTCGCAGCGTTCTTGGCGCTGCCACTTGCGCGTCCGGCGTGGGCCACCAACGAGAAAAAGATCAAAATCGGCTACTTGAGCTGGTTCCCTCCCAGCATGAATGCTGACCTCGACCGCTTTCGCGAGGGTATGCAGCGAGCCGGCTACGTCGAAGGCAGGGATTACGATCTCGAGCCGGCTTTCACCAGTGGCAACCGCGTACAGTGCCAAGACATCGCGCGCAAACTCGTGCAGGAACCTGTCGACATTCTCATCGCGGTAGCCACTCCGACCATCCAAATCTGCAAAGAGGCTTCGCACAGTATTCCGATCGTCATGTTCACTGCGAACGCGCTCGCGACTGGGTTGGTGCCGAGCTTGTCACGTCCCGGCGGCAATATTACCGGCGTCTCCTTGTTGCTGACCGATCTGGCGGGCAAGAAGCTGGAACTGCTACGGGATATAAGGCCGTCGCTGCGCGCGATTAGTTTCCTCGGCTCAACCACGGACCCGAACGCCGCAACCTTCGTGCGCGAGACGCAGGCCGCCGCGGATCACCTCGACACTCGGCTGTCGGTCCGCTTGGTCGATGGGCCGCGAGCGATCAGCCAGCCGATCTTCGATGCGATGAAAGCGGATGGCAGCGAAGCGGTCATCGTGCAGCCGATCTTTTCCGGCTATCAGGAAAAGATCGTGCCGCTGGCCAACAAGGCGCAACTCGCCATTATCTCGGATTGGAGTTTCTTCGCCGACGCCGGGGCGCTGTTGACCTACGGTGCTCCCTACGCTGCTCTGACCCGACGGCTCGTCTATTATGTCGATCGCATCCTAAAGGGTGCGACCCCCGCGGATCTGCCGATCGAACAGCCGACGGAGTTCGAGCTCGTTGTCAACACACGCGCCGCAGCAGAACTGGGATGGACAATACCGCAGTCCATTCTTGTCCGCGCCGATCGAGTGATCGAATGACGGTTGCAGCGCGGACCGCCAGCGCACTCGGCGCCAGACTCGATGTGCATCGCCCTGCACTCGCTATGGCGGCGCATAATCCGCTGGCCGCCAAGCTCGCCGCCGCCGCGGGTTTCGATGCGATCTGGGGCAGCGGTTTTGAGCTCTCGGCGTCTTATGCCGTGCCGGATGCGAATATTCTGTCGATGGATACACATCTCGACATGATGCGGGCGATCGGCGAGGTGCAAGATGCGCCGGTGATCGCCGATCTCGACACCGGTTACGGCAATGCGGTGAACGTCGCCTACCTGGTGCCGCGCTACGCCGCCGCCGGCGTGGCCGCCGTCGTCATCGAGGACAAGACTTTTCCCAAGGACTCGAGCCTCCGGCCCAACGGGCGTCAAGAACTCGTCCCGATCGGCGAGTTTCAGGGCAAGGTCGCTGCCGCCAAAGCAACCGAATCCGTTCTCGTGATCGCGCGCACCGAAGCGCTTATTGCCGGCAGCGGCCAGGAGGAGGCGTTGCGCCGCGGCGCCGCCTATGCCGAAGCCGGCGCCGACGCCGTCCTGATCCACAGCAAAGAGAAGACGCCCGACGAGATCCTGGCATTTTGCCGTGCCTGGCCGGGACGCGTGCCGCTGGTATTGGTGCCGACCAGTTATCCGCAGCTTTCTTTCGCGGACGTGGCGAAACTCGGCAAAGTCGGACTGATCATCTGCGGCAATCATGCCATCCGCGCAGCGGCAGCAGCGATGCAGAGCGTGTTCCGCCGCATTCTCGCCGAAAGCGGCATCGCCGGCGTCGAAAACGAAATTGCCACCGTCGGCGAAATATTCGCCCTGCAGGGCGACGAGCGGATGCGCGAGATCGAAAAGAAGTTTCTGCGCTAGAGCGGATCGCCCTCAATCGCTCGACAAAATCACGTTCTTCAAAATCGGATAGATCTGGTTCTCCCAGCGCTTGCCGGAGAACACGCCGTAATGGCCGACGCCGGCCTGCATGTGGTGGCGCTTGAGATAAGGCCGCAGCTTGCTGCAGAGGTCATGCGCGGCCACCGTCTGGCCGACGGCGCAGATGTCGTCGCGCTCGCCTTCCACCGTCAGCAGCATGGTCTTGCGGATCGCGGTCGGATCGACCTTCTGGCCGTGCCATTCGAGCTGGCCGAGCGGCAGCGCATAGTCCTGGAAAATGAGCCGCACGGTCTCGAGATAAAATTCGGCGGTGAGATCGAGCACGGCGAAATATTCGTCATAGAAGGCCTTGGTCACCGCAGCCTTTTCCAGCTCGCCGGCGGCGAGGTTTTCGTAAAGCTCCTTGTGCGCCTTCACATGCCGCTCGAGGTTCATGCTCATGAAGGCGACGAGCTGGACGAAGCCCGGATAGACGCGGCGGAACGCGCCGGGGTAGCGGAGCGGCACCGAGGCCGTCAGCGTGCGCTCGAACCAGTCGATGGTCTGCTTGCGGGCGAGCTCATTGACCTTGGTCGGATTGATCCGGGTGTCGATGGGGCCTGCCATCAGCGTCATCGAGCGCGGCTGCGCCGGATTGCCGGCCTGCGCCATCACGGCGGTCGCGGCGAGCACGGCAACGCAAGGCTGGCACACCGCCGCCACGTGCGCGCCAGGCCCGATGGTTTCGAGGAATTTGATGATGTGGTCGGTATATTCGTCGACGCCGAAGCGGCCGGCGGTCAGCGGAATGTCGCGGGCATTCTTCCAGTCGGTGATGTAGACGTCGTGCTCGGGCAGCATGGTGCGCACGGTTGCGCGCAACAGCGTCGCGAAATGCCCGGACAACGGCGCCACCAAGAGCACGCGCGGCTGCGGCGTCGAGACGTCTTTCTTGAAGTGCAACAGCGTCGCGAACGGCGTGTCGGCCGCGGCCTCCTCTTTGACCTCGACTTCACGGTTGCCGACCATGACGCTGTCGATGCCGAACGGCGGACGGGTATGGGTGAGGCCCGCCCGCGCGATCAGCTCATAGACCGCGGTGAGATTGCGCATCGCCGGATGGTTGGCGAGAAGCGGCGGGGCGCCGGTATTGAGCGCCTTGCCGGCCCAAGCCCGGACCGGCTCCATCATGTCGGTTTGCAGCTGATAGGCGAGGTACAGCATCCGTTATCCACGGGCGCCGCGGCCCGTGCGACGACGGACCCTCCGACCCCCAACTTCCGGAGAAAGCTAGTGCATTTTTTGTTGCACTGCGACAAGAATGTGAACATCCTGCACAAACGGACGGGGCAAGGGTTAAAGCGGCAACACTGCCGGCCACAGCGCTACACAAATAATCCGGTTTCGCCCGTTAAGTGTTTGATTTAGGCTTAGATTTAAAAGAGAATGACGGGATGTCCAAGGCCACACTCACCCTTGCCAGCAAGAATTATGGCTCATGGTCGTTGCGTGGCTGGTTGCTATGCAAAATGGCCGACCTCGATTTCGAGGAAAAACACGTCTCGACCGACGACCCCTCGACCCGCGCGGAGCTCTTGCTGCTGTCGCCGTCGTTCCTGGTCCCGGCGCTGCTCCATGACGGGCTGAAGGTCTGGGATACGCTGGCGCTCGCCGAATACCTCCATGAGATCAACCCTGCGGCGGGGCTGCTGCCGACGGACCAGGCGCAACGTGCGCATTGCCGTTCGATCTGCGGCGAAATGCATTCCGGTTTCTCCAACTTGCGCTCGGCGCTGCCGATGAACATCAAGGCGCATTTCCCGGGCTTCAAATCCTGGGCCGGCGCCCGCGGCGATATCGAGCGCATCACCGCGATCTGGCGCGAATGCCTCACCGCGCATGGCGGGCCTTATCTGTTCGGCAGCAAGCCGGGCGCAGCCGACGCCATGTACGCGCCGGTCTGTTCGCGCTTTACCACCTACGATGTGGCGGTCGACCCGCAGGCACAGGCCTATTGCAAGACCATCATGGCGATGCCGCACATGCAGGAATGGATCGCCGCCGCCAAGGCCGAGCCGGATGAGCTCGAAGAGCTCGACGTCGAGTTCTGATCGAGCCTTAATCCCGAGAACTGACGCTCAATCCCACTTCTGCCGGCCGGAATAGGACCAATCGACCATCCGGCCCTCGGGACTGGCTAGCGCTGCGATCTCGGCCATTTCCTCATCGGTCAAGGCGAAATCGAAAATCGCTGCATTTTCCGAAAGCCGCTCCACTTTGCTGGTGCGCGGAATGACGACGATGTTCTGCTGCACGAGATAACGCAGGCAAATCTGCGCGGCGGTCTTTTTGTATCCGGCCCCGATGCGCGCCAAAACCTCGTTATTGCGTATCGACCCGCGCGCGATCGGGCTATAGGCGACCAGCGCCATGCCGTGCTCGGCACAGGCCGCGATCACCTTCGACTGGTCGAGCATCGGGTGGCATTCGACCTGATCGCAGACCAATGGCTCGGTCGCGATCTTCGTCGCCTCCTCGATCAGCGCCACGGTGAAGTTGGACACGCCGATGTGTCGCGCGAGCCCATCGCGCTTGACCTTGCACAGCGCGCCGAGCGTCTCTTCCAGCGGGATCTGCGGATTGGGCCAATGCAGGAGGAGAAGATCGACCTCGGTCAGGCGCAGCTTCACCAGACTGTCGTGCACGGCGCGCTCCAGCGCCCGCGGCGCAAAATGCGTCGGCCAGATCTTGGTGGTGACATGGACATCGTGACGCTTGAGGCCCGAGGCGCGGAAGCCTTCGCCCACTTCGCGCTCATTGTCGTACATCTCCGCGGTATCGATATGGCGATAGCCTAGCCGCAGCGCCTGCTCGACCACGCGCGCGCAGATGCGGCCGCGCAATTCCCAGGTGCCGAGCCCAAGCAGCGGGATTTCGGCGCCGTTCGCCGCGACGACAGGGATTGGTCCGATCGAATTCATCCGTGGATTAAACGTAGCCTGGGTTGGGAATGCAATCCGGGAGAATATCGGGCTGCAGTCAGACCCCGGGTTGCGCGTTGCGCAATCCGCCCACGGTCAGCGCGCTTTGCCCAGCACCGCGAAGGCGGCTTCGGGGGCCTGTTCCAGCACTTTGAGCAGCGCCCGCGCCGGTCCGCGCGGCGAGCGCTTGCCCTGCTCCCAATTGCGCACGGTCTCGACCGGCACGCCGATCCGGGCCGCGAAGGCTGCCTGGGTGAGGCCGGTCTGGCCGCGCACATTTCGGGCGTAATTGGCATCGGTGCGGGCAGCCTCAGAGCGCGCGGCGCGGTGCGCCGCCGTCGCGATTGCCTGAGGGTCGGTGGCAATGGCGCGCTCGCCGCCATCGGGCAGGACTTCAACCAAACGTCCGTCCGCTTTCAATCGCACGCGCAGCATGGCGTTCGCTCCGGCGGTCTGCCCCGGCATTTGGGCTTCCGGCATCATAGCTGATTCGTCGCGGATTCAATGAGTTAGCCGCGCTGCTGGCGTTCAAGCCGCCGCGGCCGCCATTCCGGCCGGTGAATTCGCCGCCGCTGGCTTCAAAAATGCATAAATTGCGCGACTATTCTCACCCCAGCATGCTCTAGGGCCAAGATCGACATCATGAAACTCATCCGTGGCGGAACCATCGTCAATCACGACCACTCGCGCCGCGGCGACGTGCTGATCGGCGACGGCAAGATCGTGGCCCTGGGCGCCGTTCTCGAGACGCCGCCCGGCGCCGAGACCATCGACGCCGGCGGCTGCTACGTGCTGCCGGGCGGCATCGATCCGCATACGCACCTTGAACTCGCCTTCATGGGAGCGGTGTCGGCCGACGATTTCGAATGGGGCACCAAGGCGGCCTTGTCGGGCGGCACCACCATGGTGGTGGATTTCTGCATTCCGGCGCCGGGCCAATCCTTGCTCGCCGCCTACCAGGATTGGCGGCGCAAGGCCGAAGGCGCGGCGTCCGACTACGGCTTCCACATGGCGATCACCTGGTGGGACAGGCAGGTGTTCGACGAGATGGAGGCTTGCGTCAGAACCTACGGCATCAACACGTTCAAGCATTTCATGGCCTATAAGGGCGCGTTGATGGTGAACGACGAGGAGCTCTACAACTCCTTCCTGCGCTGCGCGGGCCTCGGCGCCATGCCGCTGGTGCACGCCGAAAACGGCGACGTCGTCTGGCATTTGCAGCAGCATTATCTCGGCTCGGGCGTGACCGGACCCGAAGGCCACGCTTTTTCGCGCCCGCCGATCGTCGAAGGCGAAGCCACCAACCGCGCCATCATGATCGCCGACATGGCGGGCTGCCCGCTCTATGTCGTGCACACCTCCTGCCGCGATTCCCATGAGGCGATCGCCCGCGCCCGCGCCGCCGGCAAGCGCGTGTTCGGCGAGCCGCTCATCCAGCATCTCCTCCTCGACGAGGACGAATACCGCAACAAGGATTGGGACTACGCGGCGCGGCGCGTGATGTCGCCGCCGTTCCGGCCCAAGGATCATCAGGCAAGCCTGTGGGCCGGGTTGCAATCGGGCTCGCTGCAGGTCGTCGCCACCGATCACTGCGCCTTCACCACGGCGCAAAAACGGATCGGCCACACCGACTTCACCAAGATCCCGAACGGCACCGGCGGCCTCGAAGACCGCATGCCGGTTTTATGGACCGCGGGCGTCAATACCGGGCGGCTCACCAAAGAGGAGTTCGTCGCCGTCACCTCCGCCAATGCCGCGCGCATTCTCAATGTCTATCCGCAAAAGGGCGCGGTCGCGGTCGGCTCCGACGCCGATCTCGTGATCTGGGATCCGGCGGCGACCAAGACCATCGCGGCCGCCAAGCAAATAAGCCGCATCGACTACAATGTCTTCGAAGGCTTTCGTTGCACCGGCCTGCCGCGAGCGACATTGTCGCGCGGTGCGCTCACTTGGCTCGACGGCGACTTGCGCGCCGAAGCCGGCGCCGGCCATTACGTTCCGCGCCCGGCCTTCCCGGCCGTCCACGTCGCCAACGCCACATGGCGCGAAACGACCGCGCCGCGCGGCGTCGAGCGCGTCGACGTCACCCCGTAAGGAAGAACCAAAGCTTTGGCCTTGCAAAACCTCAATATCGATCCGCAGCGATTGTGGGACTCGCTGATGGAGACCGCAAAAATCGGCGGCACAGCGAAAGGCGGCATTTGCCGGCTGACGCTGACCGATCTCGACCGGCAGATGCGCGACTGGTTCAAGGCGCGCTGCGAGACGCTCGGCTGCACGGTCACCATCGACGACGTCGGCAATATGTTCGCGCGCCGACCGGGCAAGAACGAAAGCTTGCCGCCGATCGCCATGGGCTCGCATCTCGACACCCAGCCGACCGGCGGCAAATTCGACGGCGTGCTCGGCGTGCTCGGCGCGCTCGAAGCGATGCGTACGCTGCACGAGACCGGATACGAGACCAACGCGCCGGTCGAAATCGTCAACTGGACCAACGAAGAAGGCTCGCGCTTTGCGCCCGCGATGCTGGCGTCCGGCGTCTTTGCCGGCGTGTTCACTAAGGACTATGCCTATGCGCGCACCGACCGCGACGGCAAAACTTTTGGCGAGGAATTGCAGCGTATTGGCTACAAGGGGGACGCCAAGGCCGGAGCGCACAAATTCGGCGCCATGTTCGAACTGCATATCGAGCAAGGCCCGATCCTCGAAGACGAAGCCCGCATGATCGGCGTCGTGCAAGGCGTCCAGGGCATGCGTTGGTACGAGGTCACCGTCACCGGTCAGGAGGCGCATACCGGCGCGACGCCGATGCGGCTGCGCAAGAACGCACTGGTCGGCTCAGCCCGCATGATCGAGCGCATCGACGCCATCGCGCGCGAGCACGTCCCCGATGCCGTCGGTTCCGTCGGCCTGATCGAGAACAAGCCAAATAGCCGCAATGTCATTCCGGGCGAAGTGTTCTTCACCGTCGACTTCCGTCATCCCGACGAAAAAATTCTCGACGCCATGGAAGCAAAGTTCCGTGCCTCGCTCGCCGAAATACTTGCGCCGCTGCTGCTCACTTACACCGAGACGCGCATCTGGAATTCGCCGCCGGTGAAATTCGCGTCGGACCTGATCGATTGCGTGCGCAAGGGCGCGGCCAAAGCCGGCTTCACCTCGCGCGACATCATCTCCGGCGCCGGCCACGACGCCGCCTATATCGCCCGCGTCGCGCCGACGACGATGATCTTCGTGCCCTGCGCCGGCGGCATTTCCCACAACGAAGCAGAATCGACGAGTTTTGACGAATGCGCCGCCGGCGCGCAGGTTTTGCTCAACGCGGTGCTGGAGTTCGATCGGCGGCTGGGGTGAATCTGAAGCGTCAGCGCCAGCCCAGTCGAGGAGCGACATGTTTGAGGATCGCCTCGATGACGTGGGCGTTGTAGTCGACACCGAGCTGATTGGGGACGGTCAAGAGCAGCGTGTCGGCCTCGGCGATGGCTTCGTCTTTCGCCAGCTCTTCGACGAGGATGTCCGGTTCGGCGGCGTAGCTGCGACCAAAAATGGCGCGTGTATTGTCGCCGAGCGAGCCGATCGTATCCTCGCCCTCGTTGCCGCGCCCGAAATAGGCACGGTCGCGGTCGTCCACCAGCGCAAAAATGCTGCGGCTGACCGACACCCGCGGCTCGCGCGCATGACCGGCCGCCTTCCACGCCTCCCGGAAGATCCGGATCTGCTCCGCCTGCTGGACGTGAAACGGACGACCGCTCTCGTCGATTTTGAGGGTCGAGCTCTGCAGATTCATTCCGAGCTTGGCGGCCCAGGCCGCGGTGTCATTCGTGCCGGCGCCCCACCAGATGCGCTCCCTCAAGCCCTCCGCATAGGGCTCGAGCCGCAAGAGGCCGGGAGGATTCGGGAACATCGGTCGCGGGTTCGGGCGCGCAAAACCCTCGCCCCGCAGCACATCGAGCAAGACTTCGGTGTGGCGCCTCGCCATATCGGCATCGGTCATCCCCTCGGCCGGGGCGTAACCGAAGTAACGCCAGCCGTCGATGACCTGCTCGGGCGAACCGCGGCTGATGCCGAGTTGCAGGCGTCCACCGGCGATGACGTCGGCTGAGCCTGCGTCCTCGGCCATGTAGAGCGGGTTCTCATAGCGCATATCGATGACCGCGGTGCCGATCTCGATCCGCTTGGTCCTCGCGCCGACGGCTGCCAGCAGCGGGAACGGCGAGCCGAGCTGGCGGGCGAAGTGATGCACACGGAAGTAAGCCCCATCCGCGCCGAGCGCCTCGGCCGCGACCGCCAAATCGATCGATTGCAAGAGCGCGTCGGAAGCCGTTCGCGTCTTCGACTGCGGCGAAGGCGTCCAATGGCCAAAGGACAGGAAGCCGATCTTTTTCATGGACTTTTTTTCATAGGCCTGGGGTGAGGGGTTCCGTTGCCGCTGTTCTAGCCTGAATAAATGTCGGCGGAACAGACCGCCGGCACCGCGAATTGCAAATATGAAGGGCGGACGAGCCGACCCGCCTGCGCTCGCTCAGCGAGCTTCAGCGGGGTGGGGCCCGTCATGGGTTGCGCTTTCCATTGGTCACGACGGCTTGCGCAGCCTAAAGTGAATGCGATTCATGGAGGATCGACGATGCGAGTAGCGCTCATGGCCTTATGCGAGCAGACGAATGGGTAGCCTCGAAGGCTGTCGCCATTATCTTCTCTTCGCCGTCGTGGTCGTAGGAGCGCTGGGCGCGGCGCCGCATCCCGCACAGGCGCAGTGCGAAGGCGACGCGCTTCGTCTGTGCACCGCTTCGATTCCGGATCGGGACCGCGTCAAATCCTGCCTGCTGCAAAACCTGAACAGCCTCTCCCCGGACTGCCGATCTCAGTTCCGGGAAGGCCAAGGCACCGTCCGCCGGCGCCGGCATCACGGATAGCGATAAGCTGACGAGTAGCTGCCAAAATGGGACGGCGAAGGAGCACGCCGATGATGTCCGCACTTCGCCTGGTAGCTGCTGTGTGGTTAGCCACGGCCGGAGGCGCCCAGGCCCAGGAGCCGAGCAGCGCGGCGGAAGGTCTCAAGCTCGCCCACGCTCAATGTGCCGAATGCCACCTGGTGGACAAAGTCGTCGGCCGCTCGCGCAATGCCGCCGCGCCCGCGTTTGAAAGCATTGCCAATGTCAGCGGCATGACGAGCACCGCCCTGATCGCTGCGCTGCGAACGTCGCACCAGACGATGCCGAACGTCATCATCAAGAGTAGCGATATAGGCGGTCTGATCGCCTACATCCTGAGCTTGAAAGACAGTCCCTGACGTTCGGGTACGTCTTCCGTACGATCCGCCGAGCCTGGCGGGACCACGGCCAGCGTAAGAGCGATCACGCCGAGCGCCCCCGGCTGACGCCGGCTGTTTGAGAATTCAGTGCCGCTGACTGTATTGCTCGCCGGCCGGTTCCGTCACCCACACGCCGCATTCCCCGCAGCGAAATGTTCCGAGATCCGGCAGCCCGCCGGTTCCCTGCGTCATCCGCGTCATGTGCATCGAGCGCCCGCAATTCGGGCAAGCCGGTCGAAGCGCAAAGCCCTGGCCATTGCGCCGCGCCGAGGTTTGTTCTGCCAACATTGTCACACACTCCAAGAGGATGCCGTTTTCAAACGGGTGACTGGAATTCAAACGCCCGTTTGAGACGTGGTCGGGCCTGAAACAAGGTGGTTTTGTGATTTTCTCGAGGGAACCGCCGCGCTTCCGCCTTCAACGCCGGACACGGTGGAACATTGATGGACGGCGGGTTGCTGCGAGACCGGCCATTCAGACGCGCTTGAGAACCCGAGGACTTGGCCATGAACCCGACCCCGCAAGGCCCGCCAGGCGAGGTGTTTCTCGCGGATTGCGAACGCATCCACCGGCAATGGGATGCTCACGCCCGGTCGCTCAACACCGACGGGCTGATTGCCCTTTATGCACAAGACGCCATTCTCGAAACACCTTTGATGCCCGCGATATTCGAAGGCCGCAGCGGCGTGCTGCGCGGCCATCGCGAGATCCGGCCGTTCTTCGAAGAAGGCGCGCGACGCCGACCGAACGCGCTCGTGCGGTGGTACCGGACCGGCAATTGGCTGACCGACGGCAAACGGGTTTTGATGTGGGAGTATCCGCGGCAAGCGCCCGACGGAGATCAGATCGAGCTCGTCGAAGTCATGGAAATCGAGCATGGCCTCATCCAGCACCATCGCATCTACTGGGGCTGGTTCGGCGTCAATCAGCTCACACAGAACGCCGTGCGCAAGGCGACGCAGCCGGCGTAGTATGCGAAAGCGCGCCGCGCGCGACGCCAAGAGTGGTCAATTTTATACAGACTGCCCCTCGATAAAAATTGTCTAAACAAAGGTTGGGTGATCTCTGCATCACCCCGACCGGCAGGCGGCCGAGATTTTTTTTCGCGGCACGGCACACCACGCGGGGCCTTATGCTTGGGATTAGCTTTCGGGAGCAATTCGCCGCTATTACCGATGCCTGTGCGTTCGCCCAGGGCATTGTCGACACCGTTCGCGAGCCGGTTCTTGTCCTCGACAAGGAGCTGCGTGTGATCGCCGCGAGCCGCTCCTTCTATGCCGCATTCAAGGTCAGTCCCGAGGACACCCAAGGCCGGCTGCTTTACACCTTGGGTGACGGACAATGGGACATTCCGAAACTTCGCGTGCTCTTGGAAAAAATTATTCCGGAGCGGGGTGTCATGGAGGGCTATGAGGTCGAGCATGAATTTCCCGGTCTCGGCTCGCGCACGATGTGCCTGAACGCCCGCCAAGTGTTCTACGAGGGCGGCGCCGGCACGACTATTCTGCTCGGCATGGAGGATATCACCGCGCGGCGTATCCTGGAGCGCGAAAAAGACGAGCTGTTGCGGCAGAAGGACATCTTGTTCGAGGAATTGCAGCACCGCGTGGCCAACAGCCTGCAGATCATCGCCAGCATCATTCTGCTGAAGGCGCGCGCGGTGCAATCAGAAGACACCCGTTTGCATCTGGAAGATGCGCACAAGCGCGTACTGTCAATTGCCGCCGTGCAGAAACAACTGCATGCGTCGGCGACAATCGGCGTCGTCGACATCGCGCCCTATTTGTCAAAGTTATGCGAGAGCCTTTCGCATTCGATGATCGGCGGCAACCGCCCGGTCGCGCTGAAGGTGATTTGCGCGGGCGGCAGCGCGACGTCGCGACAGGCCGAGAGTCTGGGCTTGATCGTCACCGAGCTGGTCATGAATGCGCTCAAGCATGCTTTCCCCGACGACAAGACCAAAGGCGAGATCACTGTCGCCTATGACACGAGCGGGACGAATTGGAAGCTTTCGATCTCCGACACCGGAATTGGCAAGCCGGCCGGCGGTTTCGCGCAAGGCAAATCGGGACTGGGTACCGGGATCGTCAACGCGCTGGCGCACCAGCTCGACTCCCAGGTCGAGACCTTGGCCGGCCCCGACGGCACGACCGTCTCGATTACGCACGCCACTTTCCCGGCGAAGGCCATCCAAGCCGCGTGAACGACGTTAACGCGGCGTGCAGAATCATGCTTTAGGGTGTGTTTGGACGGCACAAATAGCATGGCCGCATAAATACTGACATGGTCGCATAAATTGTGGAACGATTGTGATCCGAGCTTGTTTCCGCCAGTGACCGGAATCCCTCCCAACAGCCTCATTGTGGTCGTCGACGACGACGTCTTCGAGCGCATGGGCGCATCCAGCATGTTCCAGGATGCCGGGTATCGGGTGCTCGAAGCCGACAGTGCCGACGAGGCGCTGCTGTTCTTCGAAGCCAATGCCGACATCAGGCTGCTTTTCACCGACGTCAGCATGCCCGGATCGATGAGCGGCTCCGATCTCGCCCATCGGGTCGCCGAGCGATGGCCGAGCGTCGGCATCATCGTGGCGTCGGGCCGGCCACGCCCTCACCTGCTCCCGTTGAGCATGCTGTTTCACGACAAGCCCTACGAGCCGGCAGCCGTGCTTAGGCAGGCCAGGGAAATGACGACACACGGCTAGCGCTGCGAGAGCTCCGCGACGCGGTGCTGAAGTGCGAGCTACGGCTGCTCGTTCATGGCCATGGCTCAGTGGAAAGCAATTGCAACTGCTCTGCGGTAGGCGGCGATCCGTTGCCAGCGCTGTAGTCCATTGCAGCATCTAGAGCAGCCAAGTACGGGGGCGTCTGCGGCAGCGTTTGCTGCTCTTGCGGAGGAGGCGGCGGCGTCGCGGCCATTTGCGCGTAGGCCGCCACGGTCTCTTGCGAGAAATTTTCGGGCGGGGGCGCCGTCGTCAGCGGACTCAATATCGAGCTTCCAGGCGGCGCGGTGATCGTAGCCAGCGTCGTTCCAGTCGCTGCGCCGACCGTTACTCCCGTGGGCAATGCCGCTCCGGACCCCAAAAGCGTTCCTCCTGCGCCCACCTCCACAGCCGCGCTGGCGGACGACGCATTGAACATTATCCCACCGCTCGTTTGATACTGACCGTTGCCTAGGCTGACGACTGTCTGCCCCATGGCGTTGGTGCCCGCGACGCTAATGCCGACGCCGGAAACCGAACTGCCATCGCCGAAATTTATCGTGACCGGATTGCTCCCCAGGGCCGTTACTGACGATGACGTGGTAACCGGCGCCATCTGCGATGAGATCACGGCGCCAGCCGGAATATTGGATGACCCCAGGGAATCGTAACCGGCGGGCGCCGAGCCAGGCGTCAGCAAAGGAGCTTGTCCGGTGGCAGACGCCGTTGGTCCAGGGCTGAAAATTGAAGAAGACGATGATGTGGGACTCGCCGGGCTAATAGATGAGTTCACCGGTTGTTTGGTGCCGAGTTTCTCGCATGGCCGGAGATGGTTCAGCAACAACTGCCGATTGCAGCGCCCTGTCACACGAGCGGAGACGCGATGTCGACAATCGCCTCATGGCACATCGCGGCATGTCGCTTTCCGGTCGCAACCCGGTTCAAGGCACAGCCGCTTTGAAGATGGCGTCAGTGTCGGTCAACCAGACCTCGTCGTCTTTCTTCAGCCGCGACAGAACACGCCGCAAGGCGGCCGCCCCATCGGGTGTGCCGATGACAAAGGGGTGGATGCCGATGACCACGGTCGTCGCCTCGCGCGCGGGATCGGCACGAGCCTCATTGGCCAATTCCAACACATAATCCAGCCACAGGGCTTCGATCTCCGCAGGCGACTTCATCCGGGCGAGTTGCTGGCCCATATCGACCGTGACGACCGGATAAGGCAGCAAGGTGAGCGACCCGTCCGGCGTCTTCAAACGTGCGATGACATCGGAATCCATCTGATCGAGCGTGTAAGCGAGGCCCGCGGCGGCCACCGCCTGCATGGTGTCGCCGTTTGCATAGACGCTGGGTGACGACCAGCCGGCGGGCCTGACACCGGTCTCGCGCGCGATCAGATCGAGCGTCTGGCGGATATAGGCCTTTTGCGCGGCGAGCCCGCGCCCGAGCGGCAGCGCGTGGTTGCTGTTGTTCATGCCATGCGCGACGATCGGCGCATTCGGCTGGGCGGCGCGGAACTCCTTCCACACCGACGCATGGGCGCCTGGAAATTCGGCGTTCAACGCGACGCTGAGCGGAACGTCCAATTCCTTGAACAGCCGGCCGACGCGCGGAATGCCCCAGTCGATCGCGTATTGACGGAACGCCTCGTTCACGAGATCCGGGCTACGCGCCCCCAAGTCCGGACGAAAGACCGGGCCCTGGCCGAAGCCGAACTCCTCGACGAACAAAGTGAAGCTGACGGCGACCTTTTTGCCGGCGGGCCACGCGGCAACGTGGACCGCCTCGCGCGGCAGCCCGGTCACCGGGTCGGTTGCGTCCTGCGCCAAAACCGCCGCGGAATGTGCAACGGCGCACAACAAGGCCAGTCCGACGACGACGCCGGTTCGCCAGGCTTTCCGGGTCATCACGTGTCTCTTCCCTGCCTCGGCAACAGCTATAGTCGCTGAACAAACGCGCACCGTGGTTGGGTCAGAGCAGCGCACCGAAGCTGAAAGTTTTGATGAAGAAAGCACGCGCAAATGTCCGCTTCGCGACGGCCGCGGCACTGCGCCACTTTGCGTCTAGTATGCGGTCCGCGTGGGCTTCGCTTCGCTCGGCGCAGCCGACGGCGCGCTTATTCACACACAGCGATCAGTTGGAACCACACGTTGTACCGCCACCAGGGCAGCCTTTTCCCCAACATGCGCAAGAAAAAGAGGGGCAACATTGATCGTTTTGAGGATCGCAGGCTTGGCCCACATTGAGACAAACAAGTTTGATGGACTTTTTTCGAACAGAAGCGAGTGGCGATTTCGGGGGGATGCGAGTGACCTCGACAGGATTATTGGCGGCGCTGTTCACGTCGGGCAGTGCGGACGTATTCGTGATCGGCTGGTACGACCGCGCCGGCGACGTGATGAGGCCGGAAAATATCGACGACGCCACGATAGCCAGAGCGATAAGCGCGAAACCAAATGATTTCGCAAGTGCGCTATGCTTGATCATTATGTTCGTTCCTCTCTTCTCGTTTGTCGCGGCTCTTATTTGCGATTCATGACACCAGGATATGAGAAGTCACATTTCTAAAATACGAAACTAGTGCTTGCAATGGGAAGGATCGAGAAGTGTCCGCCTTGGCTCAAAATATGCCGCGGCGCGTCGACGGTGCCCGGCCCTCCGGCTATAGCTAAATTACAGTTTGCGTTGCGACCAACATGGCCGCGGCACTACCCGACTTTGCATTTATAGTGCAGTCCGCGTGGGCTCCGCGCAGCTCACCCTACAGCGCTCAATTTCGCAACCAAGAATGAGACCCCCGCTTAAGTTTTTCCAAGGAGGCAAGCAATGAAACTTCCCCGCCGTCGATTTCTGGGTCTGGTAGCGGCCGCGAGTGTGTCCCCGGCTATGTCGTGGACGGCAACCGCGCAAAGCTACCCGACACACCCAGTGCGCCTCGTCGTCGGCTATCCCGCGGGCAGCGGCCCCGATATCCCGGCGCGCCTGATCGGCCAATGGCTGTCGCAGCGGCTCGGCCAGCCCTTCACGATCGATAATCGTCCCGGTGCGGCCGGCAATGTCGGCGCTGAGATCGTCGCCAAGGCGGAGCCGAACGGTTTTACGCTCCTTGAAGTCCTTTCAACGAATACCATCAACGCCTCGCTCTACACCAATCTGAATTTCGATTTTGTGCACGACATCGCGCCGGTCGGCAGTATCGGCAGCACCCCGTTTGTCATGGTGGTCAACCCCTCGATCGCGCCCAAAAGTGTTCAAGATTTCATTGCCTATGCGCGGGCTAATCCGGGCAAGATCAACATGGCTTCGGCGGGCACCGGAACCGCCCAGCATGTTTCCGGCGAGTTGTTCAAGATGATGACCGGCGTTGAGCTCGTCCACGTGCCTTATCGCGGCAATTACACCACCGACTTGTTGAATGGCCAGGTGCAGCTTGCTTTCATGCCGATCGCGCAGGCGCTGGAATATGTCAAATCAGGCACGCTCACCGCGCTCGCGGTGACGACGGCGACGCGGTCGCCGGCGCTGCCGAACGTGCCCTCGATCGGGGAATTCGTGCCGGGCTACGCCGCCGCCGGCTGGTACGGCATCGGCGCACCCGCCGGCACGCCACAGACAACCGTCGATTTGCTCAATGCCGCGATCAATGCCGGCCTCGCCGACGCCACCGTCCGGTCGCGCCTGAGCGACCTCGGCATCGAGCCGCGGCCGATGAGCGTCGCCGAATTCAGCCAACTCGTCGCCGACGACACGGCGAAATGGGCGAAGGTGATCAAGTTCGGCGGCATCAAACCCGACTAGACGAGTGGAGTTTAACGATCCTCACTTGATCGCCTCGACGGCAGCCGTGTGCAACCGGTGCTCAAGGAAGAAGCGCAGCATCTCCCGCGTGGCGTCCGGTCCTTTCGGATCGGTGAAGGAGCCGGCCGGGCTGCCGCCCGACCATGCGTGTGCAGCGCCATGGATTTCCCAGTGCTCCAAGGTGGCGCGGCCACTCGGGCCGGTATGGATCGTGCGGGTATAGGCATGTCCACCGGGGACCTGACCGCGCTGCACTGTCTTTCGCGCGTTCGTTGTTCCGATCGACCGAGCGATGACGTGATCGCCGTTGCGAGGATGCACCGTGGTGTCGCTATCGCCGTGAAAAACGATGGTTGGGACCGCCTCCCCATTCCTCTGAAACGGCGCAATGCCGCCGGATGCCAAAGCATCGGCCATGTCGCCTTGCCGCATGGCGACGAACGCAGTCGGAAGGTCGTTGGCGGCCCCACAGGCTAGTCCGGAATGCACGCCGATCGCCGCATAGAGATCGGGGTAAGTGGCGCCCATGACGGCGGCCGCGGCTGCGCCTGCTGATAATCCACCAACGTAGACGCGCTCCGGGTCGACCAAATAGTCGCGCATAACCTGGCGCGTGATGCCCGCGACCAGCGAAGGCTCGCCAAGATCGCGCTGCTGGTCGGTCGGGCGAAACCAATTCCAGCACTTCGCCGGATTGGCGGCGCTCGGCTGAGCTGGATAGACCGCGAAGCAGTTTTGTTCTTCGGCGATCAGATTCATGCGCGTGCCGGCGGCGAAATCGTCGGGCGACTGCGTGCAGCCGTGCAGCATGACGACCAAGGGAAGCGCCTGCCCCTCATGGCGGCTCGGGATGTAAAGCTTGTAGCTGCGGACTCCCGCCGCGTTGCTGTAGGTCGCCTCGACGAACTTTCCGCCCGCCGGCGTAATATCTGGCGTCGACACCGGCGCGGGCCGTAGCGCGGGGCCACGTCTGACGCGGTCGAGCAAGGCGCGTAGCGCACCGAACCTGTTCGGCCGCGCGGAGGGTGCTGCGCCGAAGAGCGGGACATCCGCTTCGTCAATGGTCTCGGACTTGGCGGTCTCGGACTTGGCGGTCTCGGACTTGGCGGTCCCGGACTTGGCGGTCCCGGCGCTGCCCAAACTCTGGTCCCGAGCGGCCTCGCCGCGAAGCATGCGCTGCATGAGGGCGGTCGCCTCGGCGAGCCGCCCCGCGCGCGTCAGCCGCGTGGCTTCGAGCATCATGTTTGGACGCAGCATGTTTATCTCCGAAACTTTGTCTTGGTCGGCCGCATCGCTGTCACCGCATCCGGTCAGCGAGCGCCTCCTTGACCGCCGGACTGGCGTGCAAGGCTCCGAGCACGACGACTGACGCGATGGCGGCGCGCGCAAGCTCGGGCGTGACATCCGAGGCGATGCTGGCAAGGCCCAGCACATGGATATGCAGCATTTCTCCAGCGCGACGCGCCGCTTCCAGATCTTCGCGGCTGTAGTGCCGCAGGCCGAGGTCCAGACTCTTGCGGACCGTGGACTTCTTGACGACGTCGGCGTGGCGTTCGAGCTGATTGCGGATTGCGGTTCGAATGAAATCGGTCCGGTTTGAGTAGAAACCCTCTTCGACCATGAGATCGATCTGTCCGAGATCGACGTAGCCGAGATTGATCGTGATCTTCTCGCTGTCCGCGGGCTTCGGGCGGAATTGTATAGTCTGGGCCATGCGGTTCCATCCCTAATCCATCTGGCTGGATGGTATATGGATGGCAGCAGGCACATTTCAAGAGGCGACGCTCGCTTGGCGAGATGGAAAGCGCTTTTGACAGCATGGCACAGGCCGGCGTGCAGGCGGTCGCGCTCGGACCGGGAGGCCTGTTATTCCAGAGTCGAAATAGTCTGCAGAAATTGGCGGTCGCGCGCGGTATGCCCACTTGCGGTTGGTCGCGGGAGACATTGTTTTCCGGCTTGTTGATTTCCTACGGTCCCGACCAGGTTGAGATGGCGCACCATGCGCCGGTCTTCGTCGATAAGATTCTGCGCGGCACCAAACCGGCCGATCTCCCGGTCGAACAGCCGACGCGGTTCCAACTCGTGGTTAATCAGAAGACCGCGATGGCGCTCGGGATCAAGATTCCCGAGTCGTTCCTGTTGCGCGCCGACGAAGTGGTTGAATAAGCCTCTCGCAATGTCATCTTATGGCGCGCAGAGTCCGCCAAGGGCAAACCTGCTGCGGCGTCTATAAAGCCTCCACAAGCTGCCGCGGCAGTGGCGGATCGGCGCGTTTGCCATGAGCCGGAGACGGGCATTCGACGGACATCTGAGCGTCGACGGTGTCCGGCGCTCTCTTGTCACTGTTCTAGCGACCGCCTGTTGACATCTGTCCTTATTTGAGTTACACACCGTCCCATCTCGCTCCGCTAAAGGACGCCAGCCGGCGACACCGGCTGGCGGGGCGAGAGCGGTTCCCGCGGACGGCGGCTCGTCACCTCCGTTCCCGGGCGGCTCCGGGGTCATACGCCCGGCCGGCACTAGGACCGGTCTGCGGGGAAACCCGCTGCACTGGGACGGCAGGGAGCGGGTAACCCCCGCTCCTAACGAGATCCGTCTCAGGAAGCGCGTTAACTGGAGCTGAGCGGTGGCGTTCGGTCGCTGCAGCAAGTGCCGTGGTGGGACGCCGGAAGGCGAGCCCCCCTCCGTACCTGCCGTGTGACGCGGCAAGTTCGGAGGGGGGAGCCGCATCCGCCGATGCGGAACTTGGACTACGCGCCTGCCGGCGTTCCGCTTGCCTTAATTTGTTTCGTTGTTTCGTAGCTCGGATGAAACAAAGTGAAATCCGGGAGCAAAATTGAAGCGCCGAGGCTGTCCCGGATTACGCTTCGCTCCATCCGGGCTGCGTGCGGAGCAAGATCTTGCCGAACACCGGCCCCACCGCCGGTCAAGGCATGACGCGATCGGGCTCCGCCGCAGGATTTTTGAAATGGTACCGTAACGACCCGGACGCGTATGCGCCGCGAGAACGGGATCGCTTTTTCACCTCTCCCGTTTACGGGAGAGGTCGCGAGCGCACCGAAGCGGGTGAGGGTCTGTTGCGCAGACCGCAGCTAGCGGCGCGAGCACAATGCCGCGCTTGCCCCGGCCTCACATGCGGCTGAAGAAATCGAGCAGCATCGCCCGCCGCGCCGTCTCGCGCGCCGTGCAGGCACTTTGCATCGGGATCGCCATCGTGCCTTCGATCTTGTCCACGTAGAAATTGCAGGTCGTGTCGCGATAGGCAACCCAGGCGCGCTGCATGGCTCGGGCCTTGGCCGCCTGGTCTTCATCGAGCGTATCGAGAAGGCTTTTGAAATTCTTGTTGAGCAGATCGTCCCAGATCGCCAATTCGATGCGATAACAATCCGCCGTTCCGAGATTGCTCGAGCCTTCGGGCCGCTTCGTGCAAGGCGTCGCGACGAGATCAAACAGGCAATGCCGTTCGCCCTCCTCCACGTCGTCCCGGTATTTCGCCGCGCAGTCGCGTATCGCTGCGATCTCCTGCGCCGTCGGCTTGCGCCCGGTCTGGGCCTGCGCCGCCACAGCGAGCATCAACAGCGCAACAATAACGGCCGCGGTCGATCGCGCTTTGCTCATCGCCTCACCGCGTCTTTTCAAAAATCTCCCGGCCGATCAGCATGCGGCGGATTTCGCTGGTGCCGGCGCCGATTTCGTAGAGTTTTGCATCGCGCAGCAACCGGCCGGCCGGATAGTCGTTGATATAGCCGTTGCCGCCGAGACACTGGATGGTTTCGAGCGCCATCCAGGTCGCGCGTTCGGACGCATAAAGGATCGCGCCGGCGGCATCCTCGCGCGTGGTCTCGCCGCGGTCGCAGGCCTTGGCGACGGCATACACATAGGCCTTCGCGGCATTCAGGGTGACATACATGTCGGCGAGTTTTGCCTGCATCAGCTGAAAACGCCCGATCGGCTGACCGAATTGCGTGCGCTGATGGACATAAGGAATGACGATGTCGAGACAGTTTTGCATCACGCCGAGCGGGCCAGCCGCAAGCACGGTGCGCTCGTAATCCAGCCCCGACATCAGGACGTTGACGCCGTTGCCGATGACGCCGAGCACGTTGTCGGCCGGCACCTCGCAGTCCTGCAGCACGATCTCGGAGGTGTCGGAGCCGCGCATGCCGAGCTTGTCGAGCTTCTTGCCGGCGGAAAAACCTTTGGAATCTTTCTCGACGACGAAGGCGGTGATGCCGCGCGCGCCCGCGGTGCGATCAGTCTTGGCGTAGATCACAAGCGTGTCGGCGACCGGACCGTTGGTGATCCACATTTTCGAGCCGTTGAGAATGTAGCGGTCGCCCTTGCGGTCGGCGCGGGTGCGCATCGACACGACGTCCGATCCAGCGCCCGGCTCCGACATCGCGAGCGCCCCGACATGCGCGCCGGATATCAGTTTCGGCAGGTAGCGGCGTTTCTGCTCGTCGCTGCCGTTCCTCCTGATCTGGTTGACGCAGAGGTTCGAATGCGCGCCGTAGGAAAGTCCGATCGCCGCCGAAGCCCGCGAAATCTCTTCCATCGCCACGCAATGGGCGAGATAGCCCATGCCGGAGCCGCCCCATTCCTCCTCGACGGTAATGCCATGGAGACCGAGCGCGCCGAGCTCGGGCCACAGCTCGCGCGGAAAACTGTTGGAGCGGTCGATCTCGTCGGCGCGCGGCGCGATCTTGTCTTGGGCGAAACCGCGCACCGTTTCGCGCAGCATCTCGATGTCGCCGCCGAGGCCGAAATCAAGACCGGGTAGACTGTTGGACAGCACTCGATCCTCCCGCGGCCGCGGCCCGCGCCCGGCCAAGTCTAGCTTTAAATCTATAGATAGACGCTTGGCCGGGACCTGTCAGGATGCCGCAGTGTCGGCGCGGCGCCCGGCCGAGCGCGAGGACTTCGACCGCGACAGAACCTTGTCGATCGCCTCGGCGGGACAGGCTTTGGCGAACAGAAAGCCCTGCATCTCGTCGCAGCCGGCGAGTCGCAGCAGCACCCGCTGCTCGTTGGTTTCGACGCCTTCCGCCAATACCTTCATGCCGAGCGCATGGCCGAGCGTGACGATGGCCTGAATGATGGCGCCGGTGTGCCCCGTGGTGCCGAGCGAGGCGACGAAGGCGCGGTCGATTTTCAGCCGATCGAACGGAAATTTCTGCAAATAGTTCAAGCTCGAATAGCCGCTGCCGAAATCGTCGAGCGCGGTCGAGACACCCAATCCGCGCAGCGCCTCGATCTTGGTGAGCGTCTCGTCCGGATTGTCGATCAGAATGCCTTCGGTGACCTCGAGGACCAGGCGCTCGGCCGCCATGCCGGTTTCGGCGAGAATTTTCGCCACCAGATCGACCAGAGCCGGGCTTCGCATCTGCACCGGCGACAGATTGACCGACAGGAACAACGTCGGCCACCGCGCACCATCGGCGAGCGCGCGGCGAAACACCAGCTCGCCGAGCCGGTTCATCAGCCCGCTTTCTTCGGCCATCGGAATGAACATCGCGGGCGAAATCGCGCCGCGGGTCGGATGATTCCAGCGCAACAGCGCTTCGACGCCGATCATGGCACCGCCGTCGGCCGCGACCACCGGCTGATAATGGACGTCGAGCGTCTTGTTCTCGATCGCGGTCTCGAGTTCGCGCAGGAAAAAGCGCCGCTCGGCGTGCTCCTCGTGGATCAGCGGCACGAAGCGCCGGACCGAGCCCGGTCCGCTGCGCTTGGCGGCGCGCAGCGCCAATGACGCGCGGCGGTACAATTCATCGCCGGTCGTGCCGTCTTCCGGCGCCTGCGCGATGCCGACGCTGGCGCTGATGTGCCAGGGCTGATCCATCGTGATCGGCGCGGCGAGCGCGGCGCTGATTGTGTCGCCGAGTCGCGCCGCCGCCTGCGGATTGTCGCTTTTGGCGACGGCCGCAAACTCGGCATCCGCGAAGCGGCCGAGAAAGGCGCCACTCGGCAGGCCCGCTCTGATCCGCTCGGCGATGCTGGCGAGCAGGACGGGGCTACCGGCCTGCCCGAGCGTATCGCTGAACTCGTAGGTATGGTCGATCTCGATCAGAGCAAAAACGACAAACTCCGACCGCCGTGCAGCCAGCCTGTCTTCGAGCCGCGCCAGCGTGACGCGCCGGTTCGGCAATCCGGTCGCCAAGTCTTGCGTCGTCATTTTGTTCAAAAGCGCCGTGCGGCGCCCGAGCGTGTCAGCAAGCCGCCGCGTCGCGCGGAACGCCAGGATGGCGCAGAACGTCAGAATGACGCCGGCGATCGCAACGACGGTCCATAACTGATCCATGCCGCGGACATAGGAGCGGTCCGGCGTCCAACTGAACCAGCCGACGATGCGGCCTTGCGCATCCTGCAGGGTCTGCACTTCGCGGCCATCGTCTGCCGTCAGGTCGGCATCGAAGCGTAGATCGGCGAGGCCCGCGCGCCGACCGATCGACGCGACGGTGGCGGCGTCGAAATGATCGTCGCCGTTCAAGGCCGGATGAAGCTCGGTCAGGGCGTTTGCCAGCGCCGCCTGCCGCGCGGCCTCCGACCGGCTGTCGTCGTGATGGGTCGTCGTAAAGCCGATGACCGCGCAGCCGATGACCGCGACAGCCATGACGATCAGAAATCCGGTGGTGACGAATCCAAGGCCGCGGCCGGGCAACGCCGGGGCCTCCGACATGGCCCCTTGCGGCGCGGCCGATCGCCGCCCTGCCCAACGCCGGCGGGCTGCCGCCGCGGCTTTCATTCCTACGTCCCCCACACTTTACAAGGACATAGCCTAGATGCCCGCGATTAACGGCGAGGAAAAGAATTCCACAGCGTTCCGCGGCGTGATGCCACCTAACCTGGATTGTCGACAACCGGACCAATGCGAGGCCCGTTCATGTCCCGTTAACGATGGGGAACCGTAGTATTTAACCGGGATGGCGGTGCGTCGCGGCTTGATCGCGGGCCGTAGGATCGTGTCGAAGGTTGGAAATGAGGGGCTTCGCGGCAGGTTTTCTAGCTACGGCTTTGATCGCGGCGACCGGTGTTCCGTTTGCCGCCGATTCGGCGCGCGCCCAGGACACCCCGGCGGCGCCCGCTCACGACACGCCTCAAGCCGTCGCCACCGCGCCGAACAGCACCTGCCCCGGAAATCCGAACGCGCTGGGCACGAGCCGCGTGGTGCAGGTCCCGTTCGACGAATACCCTCGTGTCGGTCGCATGCAATATCCGCAATCGCTGCCGCTTGCCGACAAGGAAGTGGTGCTGACTTTCGACGACGGCCCGTTGCCGCCCTACTCCAACCAGATCCTCGATATCCTCGCCGCCGAATGCGTGAAGGTGACCTATTTCATGGTCGGCACCATGGCGCGCGCCTATCCGGCCGTCGTGCGCCGGGCTTACGAGGAAGGCCACACGATCGGCACACACAGCGATCGGCATCCGAGCCATATCGGCACGCTCGCTCCCGAGCGCATGCAGCAGGAGATCGACGGCGGCATAGCGGACGTCGGTGCGGCGCTCGGCGATGCCAAATATCTGGCGCCGTTCTTCCGCATCCCCGGTCTCGATCGATCGACAGCGCTCGAGAGTCAGCTCGCCGACCGCTCCCTCGTCGTGTTCTCATCCGACACCGTGGCTGACGACTGGCACCACGGCATCACGCCGAACCAGATCACCGCGCTCGCGCTCAGCCGCCTCGAGGCCCGCGGCAAAGGCATTTTGCTGTTGCACGATATCCATCCGAAGACCGTCGCGGCTTTGCCCGGCTTGTTGAAGGCGCTGAAAGATAACGGCTTCCGCATCGTCCAGGCGGTGCCTTCGGCCGCGTATCTGACAGCGATGGCCGCCAAGCCCAAAGCACGCGTCATCGCTTCCGTAACGATCCAGCAACTCGCCATCGGCGGAAGGATTGGAAGCGACGGCGGCCAGCCGGCTTGGCCGCAGGCGCCAGCCGAATCGACCGCCGATTTGACCGCCGGCGATGTCGTATTGCCGGCCCCCGACGCATCGGATTTCGAACCGGAGTCAGGGGTTGCCGACAGCGGCAGCGACGTTCGCTGGCCCGATCAGCCAACCAAGATCGCTGCTGACCCGGTACGCGAGGACGAGGGCAAAGCCCGGGAAACGAGGCATGCTTCGGCCCGGCGCGAATCGCCGCGGCACGAAGCGGCACACGTGGCTCATTCCCGTCGGCAAACTCGTCAACGCGTCCAAGCGCAATCGACCGACGTCGTCTCGCGGATCAAGGCGTTTGCCACCCTGTTCTCGCCGACCGAAGCCGCGCATTGAGACCGAGCCTAAACTGCTTGGGAAATAGCCCGGCCTTCGCCTTTCGCCCACGCCGCGGCAGCCTTCGCTGCGCTACGCGGGCCAAGGCTGGTGCGGCCGAGAGGACTCGAACCTCCACGGGTTGCCCCGCTAGCACCTCAAGCTAGTGCGTCTACCAATTCCGCCACGGCCGCATGTGGGGTGGACGCGCGTCAGGCCGACGCGTGACCGCGCCGATGTAACAGTTAGGGTGCAGGGGGACAAGGGCTTGCCGGGCCAGGGGAATGGCGCCGGCGCCCCAACTGTCCGGGAATAAAACCCCGCCCGATGGAGTGCCTATTTGCTGTCAGGCGACCGCGGCAAGAGCTGCTTGACCTCGACTGCGATCTTATTGCCGCTGACGATAACGGTCCCCTTCGCCACCGGCATATTATTGGCGAGGATGTGAACCTCGTCCTCCTCGGAAGCGTCGAGCTCGATAATGGCGCCGCGGCCGAGCCGCAGCACTTGGTGGATCGGCATGGAACTCGTCCCCAGGACGACCGCGATGTCGATCGAGACATTTTCAAGTGACGGCACGGGGCCCCCCTTATGGTTTTGGTTTCGGCGGCTCGCTATGGGTAATGTTGAGGCTAGTATGGTTACGAGATGGTTAAGACCCGCGACGAACTGACGATCGGGCTTTTGCCGCCGGCCGGCGCGCCGCCCGTGGAATGGCTGGTGAGCGACGATTTGGTCGACTACGACAGAGCTCTCACGGCCATGACCGGGCGCGCCGAAGCCATCGCGCGCGGCGAAGCGCCCGAATTGGTCTGGCTTCTTGAGCACGCTCCGCTCTACACCGCCGGGACTTCGTCGCGGCCGCAGGAGCTGCTCGACGCACGCTTTCCGGTGCACACCGCGGGCCGCGGCGGTCAGTTCACCTATCACGGTCCGGGCCAGCGCGTCGGCTACGTCATGCTCGACCTCAAGCGCCGCGCGCCCGACGTGCGCCGCTTCGTCGCCAGCATCGAGGAATGGATCATCCGCGCGCTGACAGCCTTCAACGTCCGCGGCGAGCGCCGCGACGACCGCGTCGGCGTCTGGGTGTCGCGGCACGACAAGGGCGATGGCTTTGAAGACAAGATCGCGGCGATCGGTATTCGGGTGCGGCAATGGGTGACGCTGCACGGGTTTGCCATCAACGTCGAACCCGATCTGGCGCATTTTACCGGCATCGTGCCGTGCGGCGTCAGCGATAGCCGCTTTGGCGTGACTTCGCTGGCGGATCTCGGACGCACGCTTTCGATGCCGGAGGTCGACATCGCGCTGCGCGCGGCGTTCGAACCGTTATTCGGCGCTACGGCGAATGCTCAGGCGCTGCCGAGCACCGAAAACAATTCATCGCTTCTGCGGAGCGCGATGTCAGCCGGACCCGCCTCGCGCTGATCGACACTCTCGACGCGCGCGCCCTGTGGTCCTCGACGGCACGCCGCGATCATATCGGCCACGGCCTGTTCGGTGCCAATGAAGACCGCTTCGACTGAACCATCGCGGCGATTGCGCACCCAACCCTCGACGCCGCGTCCGAGCGCCGTGACTTCGGCCCATGCGCGGTAACCGACGCCCTGCACGTGGCCGCGGATGATCACATGCCGGTACGCGGTCAAACGAGACCCTCCAGCTTGCGGTGCCCTGCCCCGAGCGGACGCTTCGGGAGCCACCGCGCCAATGACGCTACATAGTCGTCCGGCAGGTCTAGTTCGCGCGCCGCCTGGACCACGATCTCCATGTAGCCCGGCTTTGGCCGGCCAGTCGGTCGCGGCCGCGCGATATAGATCAGCGCGGGCCGGTGGCGGCCGCCGTAGTGAACCGCCACAATGGCGGCGCGATAAAGTCCACCGGCGATATTCTCCCACAGATCGAGCGTTACCCGATCCCGCGGCGTGAGGCGCCACAGCATGCCAAATACCGTTTGCGCTGGCGCCGGGGCGACCGAAGCGTAACCATCCGCGGTGATCACAAATCGACAATTCGCGAGCTTTGCCACGCCGAGAGGCAGCGCGGCCGGCGCATGCTTTCGCATGATGGCGCGGTGCATGTTCGAGCCGTAAGCGAAGTGCAGCATGAGCTTTAAGTCCGCAGCGCGCTTTCTGCGCTGGGCCGCGTTGCCGCCCATATCGAAAATGTCACCGACACCGCAACCGGCAAAATCGCGATCAGCATCAGGATCGCCACCACGGCCCAGGCGATATCGTATTGGGTCGATCCGGCCAGCGCCGAAATAATATAGAGGATCATCACGAGCCCGAGCGCGCTCGTCGCATTGGCATTCGACATCAAGCCGTCGGAGGTGTTGAAGAAACTATCGGCGACGATGATCAAAAGCGCGACCGACAAGGCGTAAAGGAGCGCGATCCCCGCCGCCAGGCCGCTGCCATGGCCGGCATCGCGCAGGCGTTTGGCATGGAAGGCAAACCACAGCCAGAGCAGCAACATTTGGGCGGCGAGAAACGGCCAGAGACCGCCGCGGGTCATGACATCGGGGGAGGTCAGAAAATGTGACGCCGCGCCCGCGATATAGATGGCCACCGCGCCATAGATGAACGGCTGCGGCTTGAGCCGCCCGCCCGGCGAGAACAGAAAACCAAGTGACTGCATCTTCGGGTCCCGGCAAGGACGCCATCATGCACGATTCGACCCGGCCCGCGCTCAGGCAAATTCCAGGATCACCGCATCCACGGCGACACTGTCGCCCTTCTTCACGCGGATGGTCTTGATGATACCGTCACGCTCGGCGCGCAGGATATTTTCCATTTTCATGGCTTCGACCACGGCGAGCGTCTCCCCGGCCTTGACCTCCTGGCCTTCGGCGACCGCGAGCGACACGATCAGGCCCGGCATCGGGCAGCGCACCGATTTCTCGCTGCCGGACAGTTTTTTCAACGGCATCAGCCGCGCGTAACGCGCTTCGAGCTCGGTATAGACGAAGGCTTTTACTTCGACGCCGTGATAGGCGAGCTCAAAACCGTTGGGCACCGCGCGCACATGCACGGCGATCGGCGCGCCGTCGATGGTGCCGGTCCAGACCGGCTCGCCCGGCACCCAGCGCGAGGATAAGACGTGCCGCGCGCCGTCCTCGAAGGTCACCGTAATCGCTTTGCCGTCATGCTCGACATCGGCTTGAACTTCGTCCGGCCCGAGCCAGATGGCGCGGCGCCGCTCGCGGGTGAGCGAGGTATTCAACTGACCGGAAATCTTTCGCTTGCGCTCGCCCAGCACATGGTCGATGGCGGCGGCGACGCTCGCAATGGTGTGCGCGACCGCGCCGGTCGGCGGCACCCGCTCAAAGCCCTTGGGAAATTCCTCGGCGATGAAGGCCGTCGACAGCTTGCCCTCGCGCCAGCGCGGATGCTGCATGATCGCGGCGAGGAACGGGATGTTGTGCCGGATGCCCTCGATGGTGAACGCGTCGAGCGCCTCGGTCTGGGCGTCGATCGCGGCGATCCGCGTCTTGGCATGGGTGACGAGCTTGGCGATCATCGGATCGTAATAGAGCGAAATCTCGCCGCCTTCGGTGACGCCGGTATCGTTGCGCACCGTGACGCCGTGATGCGTGCCCTCGGCCGGCGGGCGATAACGCACGAGCCGCCCGATCGACGGCGCGAAATTGCGGTATGGGTCCTCGGCATAGATGCGGCTCTCCACCGCCCAGCCGGACAGCTTGATGTCGCTTTGCTTGAATGCGAGCGGCTCGCCTGAGGCGACGCGGATCATCTGCTCGACGAGATCGATGCCGGTGACGAGCTCGGTCACCGGGTGCTCGACCTGAAGCCGGGTATTCATTTCGAGAAAGAAGAAGCTCTTGTCCTGGCCGGCGACGAATTCGACCGTGCCGGCGGAATCGTAGCCGACGGCTTTCGAGAGTGCGACCGCTTGCTCGCCCATCGCCGCGCGGGTCTTTTCATCGAGCAAGGGGCTCGGCGATTCCTCCAGAACCTTCTGGTTTCGGCGCTGGATCGAGCATTCGCGCTCGCCGAGATAGATGACATTGCCGTGCTTGTCGCCCAGCACCTGGATTTCGATATGGCGCGGGTCGGTGATGAATTTTTCGATGAAGACGCGGTCGTCGCCAAAACTCGATTTCGCTTCGGAGCGGGCGCGGGCGAAATTCTCCGCCACCTCGGATTTGCTAAACGCGATCCGCATCCCCTTGCCGCCGCCGCCGGCGGAGGCCTTGATCATCACCGGATAGCCGATTTGTTCGGCGATCACGATAGCCTGGTTGTCGTCCTCGATGACGCCGAGGTGGCCGGGCACCGTCGAGACATTGGCGCGGGCGGCGGCCTTTTTCGACTCGATCTTATCGCCCATCGCGGCGATCGCTTTGGGATTGGGGCCGATGAAGACGATCCCGGCCGCGGCAAGCGCATTGGCGAAGGCTTCGCGTTCGGACAGGAAGCCATAACCCGGATGCACCGCCTCGGCGCCGGACGCCTTGCAGGCCTCGACGATCTTGTCGATGACCAGATAGCTTTGCGCCGCCGGCGGCGGCCCGATTGGAATGGCCTCGTCGGCCATCTCGACATGGAGCGCGTCGCGGTCGGCGTCGGAATAGACCGCGACGGTCGCAATCCCCATCCGGCGCGCGGTCTTGATGATGCGGCAGGCGATCTCGCCGCGATTGGCAATCAGGATTCGCTTGAACATACTGAGATTGAATCCCGCGAACCGGCCCTTTGCCTTTGCGGCGCTGCAGCGAAAAAGTCAATGACGGCGACTTCCGGGCCCGCCGCCTTCAGTCGACGTGGACGTTCGCCTTCTCGACGATAACCCGGTAAGCGGCGGCCTCGCGCTTGATCTTGGCGGAAAGTTCGCCTGGACTTGAAGGAATGGTCGAGACTCCGCCGCCGGCAAAACGCGCTTTCACGTCCGGCATCGCAAGGATTTCGACGACTTTGGCGTTGAGCTTATCGATAATGGCTTGCGGCACGCCCTTGGGAGCCAAGAGCGCGGTCCAGTTCGACGCATCGATGTCGCCGACGCCGCTTTCCTTAAGGGTCGGCCACTCCGGATTGAGCGGCGAACGCACCGCGGTGGTGACTGCAAGCACCCGGATTTTGCCGCTCGGCACGAAGGGCGCAACGGAGGAAGTCGCGAGAATGCCGAACGGAATGTCGCCTGCTACCAGCGCCTGGGCTGCGGGCGCACCGCCTTTGTAGGGCACGTGGACGAATTTAGTGCCGGTATCGAGCGCGATCGATTCCAAAACCAATTGATTGATGCTGCCGTAGCCCGGCGTCGAGACATTCAGCGTGCCGGGCTGCGCCTTCGCGGCGGCGACGACGGCGGCGACGGTTTTGTAGGGACTGCCGCCATTGGTGGCGAGCACCATCGGCGCATCGCTTACCGCGGTGATCGGCGCAAGGTCGCGCTCGACGTCATACGGAACGTCCTTGAATAAAGCGGGATTGATGGCGACGTCGCCCGTCGTCACCATCACCAGCGTATAGCCGTCCGGCGCCGCGCGCGCCGCATCCGTCACCGCGATGAAGCCATTGCCGCCAGGCTTGTTCTCGACCAGGACCTGCTGACCCCAGGCTTCGGTGAGCTTGCCGCCGACGATGCGCGCGGCAATATCGGCAATACCGCCGGGCGCGTAAGGCACGAGGATCCGGATCGGCCGCGACGGATAATCCTCGGCGCACGCCGGAGCGATGGCCAAGCCGATGAGCGCGAGGACGACACCAATGACCCTAACCATCAAATAGCTCCGTTTGATTTATCGATGCCGCCATAGGGAAAGCGCGAGCGCAAGCGCCAGGATCGCGGCCACGCCCTGCCAGAAGCGAACCGGCGCGCGTTGATAAAGCGTCAGCGGCGCGGAGCTCTTGATCGACGCACGCGCCGGGCCGGTCTCCATCTCGAGCGCGAATTCGAGCATGTCGCGAAACCGGTCGCCGGGATCGACCGCGATGGCGCGAGCGAGCGTGGCCTGCAGCCAGGCCGGCAGGTCCGGACGCAAATCCGAAAGCGGGGTGGGCCTCGTTCGGCGTGGTGGGCTCACGGCATCAAGATTGCCGTAGGGGAATTCACCGGCGAAAGCGCGGAACATGGTAACGCCCAGCGCGTAGATGTCGGTCGCTTCGTTGCCGGCCTCGCCGGCAAACATTTCGGGCGCCATGTAGCCGGGCGTGCCCGGGATATCGGACGGCGGGAAATCTTCGAGCCCCGTCACCCGCACCACGCCAAGATCGATCAGCTTGAGCCCGCCCTCGCTCTCGAGAATGATGTTATCGGGCTTGATGTCGCGATGGATGATGCCGGCACGATGCAGCGCCGCCGCGCCGCGCGCCAGCTTGATGGTGATATTGCGCCCCTCCTCGAGACCTACGGCCGGGCGTCGCGCCAGCCGCGTCGACAGCAGTTCGCCCTGATAGAGCGGCATCACGGTGTAGAGACAGGTCTGCCGACCCGGCGGCAATTCGATGACGCGGCCGATCCACGGACTGTTCACCCGCGTACCGACCCAGGCCTCGCGGACGAAGGCGGCATGATAGGTCGCCACCGCGGCGACCTGCGGCTTGGGGAATTTCAGCGCCACCTCGCCGCCCTCGACCTCGTCGATCGCACCGAACAAACGGGTGTAGCGACCGTCCGACATCGGCACTTTGAGCACGTAACCGTCGATAGTCTCGCCGTCGACCGGCACCGGGATCAGCGGCAATTGCATGATGATGGCGCCGACGTCGGCCGATTCCACATTCGGCAATTCGACGACATCGACCACCATCGCCGTGCAATTATCGGTGCTGCCGGCATCGAGAGCGGCAGCCACCAAAGCGCGGGCGGAATCGTCGGAGCCCGAACGCTCGCGCAGAATGCCGGTGATCGTCTCCGGCGTAAGCACGCCATGCACGCCGTCGCTGCACAACATGAAGCGATCGTGCTGCGCCAAAGGCTGGGCCGCATAGTCGAGCCGCAACTCGGTTTCGACGCCCATGGCGCGGTTGAGGATGTTCGACCGGCCGGTGCCCTCTTCCCGGACATGATCCGTGGTCAAACAAACAAGGCGATCGCCGCGCAGCCGATAAGCGCGCGTGTCGCCGACATGAACAATGTGGGCAACGCGGCCGCGCAAAATGAGCGCCGTAAAGGTGCAGCCCATGCCGGCTGACTCGGCATCGCGCTTGCCGAGCGAATAGATCCATCGATTGAGCGAATTCAGCACGGTCGCGGCGGCGCGACGCACTTCCATGGTTTCGGGAAGATCGCAAAAGCCGTCGAGAAAGCCGCGGACGGCGGTCTCGGCGGCGACGCGGCCGCCTTTGGCGCCGCCGATACCGTCGGCGATTGCCGTAACGACATCGCGCCGCGGCGGTGTCAGTTCCAAACCGAAAACAGCGCCGCCGAAATCCTCGTTGCGCTGCCGGGGTCCCGTCTCGGAGGCAAATCCCACCGTCGCCTTGACGCTGGAAACTCGCTCAACCATCGCCCCTGCTCCTAGATCATGGTCCAATTCAACTGAATCGGATCATGGTCCAAATCTTTCTTGCGAGCATGATCTTATCCGAAAACCGGTTGCCACTTTTCGGGATCATGCTCGGAGTCCGCTGGGTGCCGATCAGCCCGGAAGATGATGGGGTGGGTACAATTTCTTGATCGTGACTTCAGTGGTCGAGCAGGCAGCGGTGAAAATACAAATTGCCGCCCATCGAGGACGCAAGGATCACTGTAAGATCGCCGGTCTTAAGATCAAGCGTATAGCGCCAGCCGTCATTGGCATCGCGCCACGCGATTTTGTAGTCCGTGATGGTCGCGGGGTTTGTGTCGACGGTGCTGTGGTCATAGTCGACCTTAATTTGCCAGGTCGTGCCACTCGACTTGTTCATGCACGTGATTGCTTTTTCGCCATGTTGCGGTTCAGCCCTGCTCGCCGACGCGCCAACCATGACGGCCAATGCAGCAGCCATCGCAGCCAATGACCCAGTCCAAAGGTTTGCTCGCATAGCCCATCTGCCCGCTTTATGACCAATATGGTCAACTTTTAAGCAACATAACCCCGACTTGATTTGAGTCTTCCGGGGAAAATACCGCCAGTCAAGGTTTCGTTAACTGGCATAAGATTTGCGACCGTTCCATCGCTGCCCGTGTGGCATTGGCGCACAGAGGGCATTTATCGGGGGAAGGCACATGGCACTCGTACCATCACCACAGTGGCTAGATACAGGCGACAATGCCTGGCAGTTGGCAGCAGGGACTTTCGTCGCTCTGCAAAGTATTCCAGGTCTTACGGTTCTTTACGGCGGCATCGTCAAAAAGAAATGGGCGATCAACTCTGCGTTCATGTCGATCTATGCCTTCGTCTCGGTCATGATCGTCTGGGTTCTATTCGACTACAACATGGCATTCGGACCGCAATGGTTCTCTTTCGTTGGCGTTCCAAGCCCCGCTATGTCGGCCGCCTTCCTCACCGGACAGGCAACTATTCCGGCCGCCGCATCGGGCATGCCACCGCTTGCTTTCCCGATGGCAACCTTGGTCTGGTTCCAATTCGTGTTCGCTGCCATCACGGTCATCATCCTGGCCGGCTCGGTGCTTGGCCGCATCAGCTTCTCGGCTTGGATGATCTTCTGCCCGGTGTGGATGACCTTGGTCTACACGGTGGGCGCCTTTAGTCTGTGGGGCGGCGGCTGGCTCGCCGGCTTGGGCGTGGCGGACTTCTCCGGCGGATACGTGATCCATCTCGCCGCCGCGACCTCCGGCTTCGTTGCTGCTTGGATGGTCGGCCCGCGTATCGATGCCGACCGCCAGAACTTCCCGCCGAATAGCGTGTTGATGACGCTGGTCGGCGCCGGAATTCTGTGGCTGGGCTGGAACGGCTTCAACGGCGGCGACCCGTACTTTGCCAATGCCGACGCCGGCGCAGCCGTGATGAACACTCAGCTTGCCGCTTGCACCGCCGTGTTCGTATGGACGCTGATGGACAAGATGGCCTATGGCAAGCCTTCGGTCCTCGGCGGCGTCAACGGCATGATCGCGGGTCTCGTCGCCATCACGCCGGCCGCCGGTTATGTCGATGGCTGGGGTGCTCTGATCATCGGCGTCGTGGCCGGCATCATCCCGTGGGCCAGCATGAACAAGTTCCAAAAGCTGAGCTTCATGCAGAAGGTCGACGACACGCTCGCGGTGTTCTCCACCCATGGCGTCGCCGCGGTCTGCGGCGGGTTGCTGGTGGGCGTCCTCGCCAATCCGGACATGCTGCAATATATCGGCACCGACAAAGAGGCGCCGGGCGTGAACGTGACCGGTTGGCTCTACGGCAATCCGGGTCAGCTCCTGACCCAGGCCGAAGGCGCGGCGTTCATCATCGTGTTCAACTTGATTGCAACCTACATTATCCTGAAGGTGATCTCGTTCATCGTACCGTTGCGCATGGATGAGGCGACCCTGAAGGTCGGCGATGACGCGGTGCACGGCGAAACCGCCTACGCACTCGGCACCGAAGGCGAGTAATCGCCCCTGCCAAGCTCACTTGCGGGCATGATGGCCGCCCGCAAGTTAGGGTCCGCGCTCTGACTTCTGTCGCGCGGACCCATGGCGGCCCCAACAAGCGCGGGGCCGCCTTTTTTATGGGGCACGCTTTCCACGAGCGCCCCCCAGTCACACAAACGTCACGCGCGCAGGTCAAAACACGGCATTTCCCCTCGCACGGAGTTTGCCCATGCGCTCGCCGCTTTTCCTCGCCACGGCAGTCCTTCAAACCGTCCTGGGCACCGCCGCTTTTGCCCAAGCGCCGGCCGCGCAACCCCATAACGTGGTGCTGTTCATTGCCGACGGTCTGCGCTTTCGCATGGTCGACGACCGTACCGCTCCCACCATGGCCTCGATCGCGCGCGAGGGCGTGAGCCTGCGCAACAGTCACGCGCTGTTTCCGACCTTCACCACCGCCAACGCCTCGGGCATGGCGACCGGGCATATGCTGGGCGACACTGGCGATTTCTCCAATACGATCTATGCCGGCTTTCAGGTTCCTGGCGCCGGCAATACGCTGACGCCGTTCCTGGAAAGCGACGTCGTGCTGGGCGACGTCGACGAGCATTTTTCCGGCAACTACCTCGATGAAACGACGATTTTGAAGCTCGCCCGCGATAAGGGCTACAGCACCGCCTCGATCGGCAAGATCGGACCGGCTTTGATTTTTGACCCGACCGAACGCTCAGGCGAGCAGACGGTGCTGGTCGACGACGCGACCGGAACCCCGAAAGGCATTCCGCTGTCGGCGGACGTGACCGCCCGGCTCCAAGCCGTAAGCCTGCCGGTCGCAGCGCCGACGCGCGGCGCCAACGGCAATCCCGGCAATCTCTCGAAGCCCGGCACGCTGAGCCCGAACGCCAGCCAGCAGGACTACTTCGCCGCCGTGGCGACCCGGGTCGTGCTGCCGATGTTCAAGGAGCGCAACAAGCCGTTCGTGCTCGTGTTCTGGTCGCGCGATCCCGACGGCACCCAGCACAATCAAGGCGACAGCCTGAACACGCTGGTTCCCGGCATCAACGGTCCGACGTCGCTCGCAGCGATCCGCAACGCCGACGACGACCTCGCGCGGCTGCGTTCGGCGCTCAACGAACTCGGCCTGCTGGATACGACCGATATTATCGCGACATCCGATCACGGCTTCTCGACGATTTCAAAAGAGAGCCAGACGAGCTCGACCGTGAAGACCAAATTCACCGACGCGCTCCCCGGCCATCTGCCGCTCGGCTTCGTCGCGCTCGATCTCGCACACGCGCTCGGCATGCCCTTGATCGACCCCGACGACGGTTACAAAACCATCGCCGACGGCGAGCACACCAAAAACGGCAACGGGCTGATCGGTGGCGGTCGTGAGAAACCGACGGTCGTGGTGGCCGCCAATGGCGGCTCGGACCTTATCTATATCCCAGACGGCGACAAGGCTATTGCCAAGCGAGTGGTCGAGACGCTCCTGGCGCAAGACTATGTCAGCGGACTATTTGTCGATTCAAAGCTCGGCAAATTTCCAGGAACTCTGTCACTTGACGATATCGCGCTCGAGGGCAGCGCCATCACGCCGCATCCGGCGATCGCGGTGAATTTCCGTTCCTTCGACACGGTGTGCGGCGAACCGGTGCGTTGCACCGTAGAGGTCGCCGACACGGTACTCCAGCAGGGCCAAGGCATGCACGGTTCGTTCAGCCGCGCCGACACCTGGAATTTCATGGCGCTGCAGGGGCCCGATTTCAAATCGCAATTCGTCGATCCGGCGCCGGCCAGCAATGCCGACTTGGGGCGCACCGTCGCACAACTGATGCACCTCGAGATCCCCGACAAGGGCAAGCTCATCGGGCGCGTATTGTCCGAGGCGATGCCCGGCGGCGCGACGCCCGAGGTGGCGAGCCGCGTCGTTACGTCGGATCCGGGGCCGAACGGGCTCATGACGGTGCTGGATATGCAGACGGTGGGAGCGACCCGCTATTTCGACGCCGCAGGCTTCCCCGGCCGGACGGTCGGCTTGTCAACGGCCGTTATGCCCGGCGCAACCACACAGTAATCGGGTGTTTGCGGCGCGTTACATCCGCACCAGATCTCGGCCGAGGCAACGAGCCTCGGCGGCGAGCCAGGCAAGAATAGCGGCATCGATCGGCTCGAAGCCGGCCGGCAGGCGGCGGCGTAGGGCGAGGTGGCCGACAACGATCGGCGACCGGGCGATTGCCGCTGTGAGCGTTTCGACGTCGGCTCGCAAATTGCCTGGCATCACTATTTCCTGCCTTCGCTGCCCAGTCGTAAACTGGCCTGGGCGGCCGTTGTTCCCCTTTGTCGCTCGGCGCGACCGACCGGTTCGACTTCGGCCGAGGCTCCGATGCGAGGGTGGCTCGCGAAGGGCGGCTATGCGGCAAAGTCGCGGCAGCGCGCGGTAGTTTGACGCGCCCGGGGCCTCGATTGCCGCGGATGGTTTACCGGAGCTTTTGTCGCTCGTTCAGCCTGCCGCAAAGGTGTCGGCAAAGATTGAATCTCAGTATCGCGAAATAATTCTTTTGAGTTGCAATCCGCGCGCGACCGATTTTTTCAAGATTTTGCGGCCGGCGGCACGAACAATTCCATGCGCGCAGCAAGAAGCTCTTACTGAGACTGCGGACTAGCAATTGCACGCGTCGAAACGTACATATTCGCTGCAAAACAATTTTCCAAAATCGATCCGCACGCCGGATCGGCTCACGCGACGGAGATATTCGATGGCTCTTCAAATTGGCGACACCGCACCGGATTTCGAAGCCGAAACGACCGAAGGCAAAATCCGCTTTCACGATTGGATCGGCAATAATTGGGTCGTGCTGTTCTCGCATCCCAAGGATTTCACCCCGGTCTGCACCACCGAGCTCGGCACCATGGCGAGGCTCAAGCCCGAATTCGACAAACGCGGCGTCAAGATCATTGGGCTGTCGGTCGATCCGGTTGCCAACCACGAAAAGTGGGCGGCCGACATCAAGGACGTGGTCGGCTTTGCCCCCAATTATCCGATGATCGGCGACACCGATCTCGTGGTATCAAAACTCTACGGCATGCTGCCGGCGTCGACCGGCGGCACCTCGGAAGGCCGCACCCTCGCCGACAACCAGACGGTACGCAACGTCTTCGTGATCGGGCCGGACAAGAAAGTAAAACTCGTCCTGGTTTACCCGATGACCACGGGACGCAATTTCGACGAGGTGTTGCGCGTCATCGATTCGCTGCAGCTCAATGCCAAGCATCGCGTGGCGACGCCGGCCAACTGGAAACAGGGCGAGGACGTGATCCTCACCGGCGCGGTCTCGGACGAGGAAGCGAAAAAGCTCTATCCCGGCGGCTGGAAGACCCCGAAGCCGTATATCCGTGTCGTGCCGCAGCCGCGGTAGCCATCGGAGTTAAATCGAGTAGAGTGTGCGGGCGCGGCCGTTTTGGCCGCGCCCTTCGTTTAAGGACCCACAGGTGAATCCGAACGCTCATTTGCAGCCGCCGCTCGTCGATCTTCTCGGTATCAAGATCACGCACATTTCCACGGAAAAGGTCACGGCCGAAATTCCGGTCACGGAAAAGATCGCCAACCGCAACGGCGCGATGCACGGCGGCGTGGTCATGGCGCTCGCCGACAATCTCGGCGGCACGGCCGCGGTCGCCAACCTTCCCAAGGGCGGCCGCACCGCGACGATCGAGAGCAAGACCAACTTTTTTGCCGCCATCCCGCTCGGCGACACCGCTTACGCCGAATGCACGCCACTGCATCGTGGACGGACAACCACGGTGTGGCAGACAAAAATCACGCGCCACGACGGCAGGCTTTGCGCGCTCGTGACCCAGACGCAGATCGTTATCTTGCCCGAAAAGACATAAGTTTGACGCCTAGCCGCGCGTCTCAAGCTTATCGGCGACAATGCTCGCCACTTCCAGATCGTCGCCTTGGTGGCGGCGGCCGAGCCCGCTTACGACGCCTTGCGCATCTTCATTCTCGCGGTTCTGGCTCATCTTCCATTTGCCTTCGAGCCGCGTGATGACAAAGCGAAAACCGACAATGCCGCGCAGCATCACGTCGATGTAGCGTTCCGGCGCGTCGGTGACCGCCCAGGGCTTTGCCTCGCTTTGCTCCTGCTGAGCCGTCAGCTCGCCGACGTGACGGCGCAGCCACTCGACGTCATCCTTCACCTCGGGCCGGCCATAGGCATGCACCACCGCATAGTTCCACGTCGGCACGACTTTCCCACTGTCCGCTTTCGTCTGATACCAGTTCGGCGTGATGTAGCTTTCCGGTCCTTGAAAAATCATCAGCGCTTCGCCGACCGCGCCAAGCTCCTGGCAATGCGGATTGGCGCGAGCGAGATGGCATTCAATCACGCCATGCGAACCCTCCTGTTTGAGCACGGTAGGCAGATGGCTGGCATAGAGGCCGGCCGGCCCCGCGGAAACAAGCGCGGCGAAAGGGCGAGCGCGCATCAGTGCGTGCAGCTCGGAAACGTCTCGCACAACAAACTTATCTGGCAGGTACATCGCTCTCTCCGTGAGACCGCAGTCCCGGCTGTGAGCAGCAAAGGCAGGCGCGGCGCCAAGGGCTCTTTTATAACATTTTATAGAACTGAAGATTGACCGCCGCAGCCTCGCGCTGGCCGGCGCAGACGATGATGTGCTTTGTCAGCCAGGCATAACGGGCGGCTGCCGTTTCGAAGGACGTCGCCCCGCGAAAATAGTAGCTCGACGGATCGACGGGACGGCCGGCGGCGAGCGCCGTCATGACGTCGATTGGACCATGGCGCAGCGCCAGATTGCGCACATGGATCAAGGCGCCGTCATCGGTCTGCAGGGTGTAGCGCGCCTCAAGCTCGGAGACCCCATCGCTGCGCAGGATCTGCCAATCGGCGCCGCCCGGCAGCACCTTGCCGCGTAGGAGCGGTCCTTCGACAGTGCCGCCCGTGATCGGGACGATGCGCCGCCTGCCCTTGCCGATATCGCCGAGCTCCTGTGGCGGGTCGACCGTCACCCGGGCCGTGAAAATCAGCTCCAGTTGCGGTGCCGCAGGCTCTGCGTTTGCCATTCGTTTCCCCCAATGTCAGTGTCCCGAAAATTTAAGCGAGGCATAGCATGGAAGTTCGCGCCGCCGTGGCTTATGCGCCGGGCAAACCACTCGAGGTGGCAACGGTCGCGCTCGACGGTCCGCGCGCAGGCGAGGTATTGGTCGAGATCAAGGCAACCGGCATCTGCCACACCGACGAATTCACGCTATCGGGCGCCGACCCCGAGGGTCTGTTTCCGGCTATCCTCGGCCACGAAGGCGCCGGCATCGTCGTAGACGTCGGGCCCGGCGTGAGTTCGGTCAAAAAGGGCGACCACGTCATCCCGCTCTATACGCCGGAATGCCGCGCCTGCCCGTCTTGCCTGTCGCGCAAGACCAATCTGTGCACCGCCATCCGCGCCACCCAGGGCCAGGGCGTGATGCCGGACGGCACGTCGCGCTTTTCGATCGGCGGCGAAAAAATCCACCACTACATGGGCTGCTCCACCTTCGCGAATTTCACCGTGCTACCGGAGATCGCCCTGGCGAAAATCCGTGACGACGCCCCGTTCGACAAGGTCTGTTACATCGGCTGCGGCGTCACCACCGGCATCGGCGCGGTGATCAATACCGCCAAAGTCGAGCCCGGCGCGAAATGCATCGTGTTCGGGCTCGGCGGCATCGGCCTCAACGTCATCCAGGGTTTGCGCCTCGTCGGCGCCGACATGATCGTCGGCGTCGACCTCAATCCCGAGAAGAAAGCCTGGGGCGAGCGCTTCGGCATGACGCATTTCGTCAACCCGGCCGAAGTCGGCGGCGACCTCGTCGCGCATCTGGTCAACATGACCAAAAGCGGCGCCGATCAGATCGGCGGCGCCGACTACACGTTCGAGTGCGTCGGCAACGTCAAGCTGATGCGGATCGCGATCGAGAGCTGCCATCGCGGCTGGGGAGAAAGCATCATCATCGGCGTCGCCGGCTCCGGTCAGGAGATCGCGACGCGGCCGTTCCAACTCGTCACCGGCCGGGTGTGGAAGGGGTCGGCCTTCGGCGGCGCGCGCGGCCGTTCCGACGTGCCGAAAATCGTCGACTGGTACATGGACGGCAAGATCGAGATCGACCCGATGATCACGCACACGATGCCGCTTTCCGACATCAACAAGGCATTCGATCTGATGCATGCCGGAAAATCGATCCGCAGCGTGGTGGTCTATTAGAGCACGATCCCGAGAAGCGGAAACCGGCTTTCGGATAAGATCATCCTCAAACGAAAATTACTCCGTCCTACTCGCCCTTGATATTGGCGTCCTTGATAACCGGCGCCCAGCGCGCCGCATCGGCGGCGTTCATGCTGACGAGCTGTTCGGAAGAAGACGTCGTAGCGACAATGCCGAGCGGTTCGAATTTGGCCTTCAAGGCCGGATCGCTCAGCATCGCGACGCAAGTCGCGTTCACTTTCTTGACGATATCCGGCGGCGTGTGCGCCGGCACATAAAGCCCATACCAGGAGACTGCCTCATAGCCGGCGACGCCGGACTCGGCGGCGGTCGGAATTTCCGGCGCCAGCGGAAACCGCTTGGCCGAGGTGACTGCAAGCGCCCGCACCTGGTTCGATTTGACCGGCTGCAACAACGAGCCGGTGGTGTTGAACATGGCATCGAGCCGGCCGGCGAGGAGATCGGTCATTGCGCCTGCGGCGACGCCGCGATACGGCACGTGCGTGATATCGATACCGGCCATCCGCTTGAACAATTCGCCGGCAAGATGCGGCACCGAGCCGACGCCGGGCGAGGCCCAAGTGATCTTACCGGGATTGGCTTTGGCAAAGGCGATAAAATCCTCGGCCTTGGCGAACGGCGAGGAGTTCGGCACGACCAACAGATTGGGATAAGTGCCAATGAGAGAGATCGGCGTGAAGTCGGCTACCGGGTCGTAGGTCAATCCCGAATAGAGAAGCCCGCTGACCGCGGGGGATCCTGCCGCCAGCATCATGGTGTAGCCGTCTGGCGGCGCGTGCGCGACGCCGTCGAGCATGATGCGGCCGCCGGCGCCGGGGCGATTTTCCACGATGACCTGTTGGCCCAGACGATCCGACAAGCCGTTGGCGACAATGCGAGCCGCCGCATCAGCCCCCCCACCGGGCGGGAAACCAACATCAAGCTTCACAATCCGGGACGGCCAATCGTCGGCGAAGGAGCTTTCGGGGAGGAAGGGAAGAGCGGCAATAACGGAACACGACTGCAAAAAACGTCGACGTTGCAACTTCACGCTCTGCTCCTAGCTCCCGGCCGCGAATTTTTGCCGACCCGTTCGCCGGCTCAGTCCACTTTTATATTGGCTTCCTTGATGATGGGCCACCACTTATCGGCCTCCGCCTTTTCGAACGCGGCAAAAGCGGCGGGCGCTTGCAGATCGGGCGCCGCGACCTGCTGACCAAGCTTGGTGAGCTTATCTTTCATCGCCGGATCCTTGAGCGCGGTGACGGTCGCGGCGTTAAGCTTGGCGAGGATATCGCTCGGTGTGCCCTTCGGCGCCCACAGACCGAACCAGATCGAGGCATAGAATCCAGGGAGGCCGGCCTCGTCCGTAGTCGGCACTTCGGGCAGACTCAGAAGGCGCGACTTGGCCGGGACCGCGATCGCCCGAATGGTGCCGGCCTGCACCTGCGCGGTGAAATTCGACGACGGCTCGATCATCATATCGATCTGACCCGCCATCATGTCCTGCACCGCCGGGCCGTCGCCGCGATACGGCACGAATTGGAACGAAGTCCCGGTCGCTTTCTGGAACGAAATGCCGGCCAGATTGCCGGTCGATCCGGCGCCGGGAATCCCGACGCTCGCCTTGCCGGGATTTTCTTTCAGCCAGGCAATCAGTTCTTTCAGATTCTTCACCGGCAAGGCGTTCTTGACGCAGATCAGAAGCGGCTCGTAGGCGAGCTCGGCGATCGGCGTCAAATCGCCCAACAAATCGAAATCCAGTTTGTAGAGGCCGCCGATCAGGACGTGTGTCGTCAGCGTGCCGATGCTCAGCGTGTAACCGTCCGGCAGCGCATGCACGACCTTGGCGACGCCGATCGCACCCGCTGCTCCGGCGAGATCCTCGACGATGATGGTTTGGCCGAGCGCCTTTCCCAGCGGGTCGGACAGTACCCGCGCCAGGATGTCGGTTGCGCCGCCGGCGGCGAAAGGACAGACCACGGTAATCGGCCGCGACGGATAGGTATCCGCGGCGGCAAAGCGCGAAAGAGCCGGCAGCAAGGCGGTGCCCGCTGCCCCTCGCAAAAACTGGCGGCGCTGGAACTTCATATTCACCCCCTCATTCGGGCTTGAGATTTGCGAACTTCACGACCTTCACCCAATTCGCCGTGTCGCTGGCGATGAATTTTGCAAACTCCGCCGGCGTGTTGGGCGGCATGATGAGACCGCCGAGATCGAGCAGCCGCGCCTTGATCGCCGGATCGGCGACAGCGTCGTTAATTCCCTTATTGAGCGTGGCGATGATCGCGGCCGGCGTATCTTTCGGCGCGCCATAGCCGATCCAGCCGAACGCCTCGTAGCCGGGAAGGAATTCGGCCACCGTCGGAATGCCCGGCAGAAAATCGAGCCGCTCCGGCGTGGTGACCGCGAGTGCCCGCAATTCGCCGGCCTTGACGTGCGCCAGCGACGTCGGCGTCACGTCGAACATCACCTGGACATTGCCGGCCAACAGATCGGTCAGCGCCGGCGTGGTGCCGTGATACGGGATATGCACCAGATCGACGCCGGCCATGAACTTGAACAATTCGCCGGCCATATGCTGCGGGCCGCCGACGCCGGCCGACGCCATGTTGATCTTGCCCGGATTGGCTTTGGCATAGGCGATGAATTCCGGCACCGTCTTCGCCGGGAACGATGGCAGCACTTCCATGATCATCGCCACGCGATGCGTGATCGCGATCGGCGCGATATCGTGCACGAAGTCGAACGGCAGCGTCGGAATGAGCGCCTGGTTGATGGTGTTCTGCGAATTGACGAGAAGGAGCGAGTAGCCGTCCGGCGCGGATCGCACGACCGCCTCGGTGGCGACGTTTCCGGTGGCGCCCGGCCGGATCTCGACGACGAATTGCTGGCCGAGATGCTCGGAAAGATACTGGCCAACCAGGCGCGCGCTGATGTCCGACGAGCTTCCCGCCGCTTGCCCGACAAGGATATGAACGGGCCGCACGGGATAATCGAGCGCCGAAGCGCGGCGCGAGACGAAAGGCAGCGCAACGCTGCCGAGCGCGAGTTTGACGAACTCCCGGCGTTTCACTCTTCCCCCCAAGTGCTTCCCCCCAAGTGCTTCCCCCCAAGTGCCGCTATGGCTTGTCTCGTTGCTCGCCCTTGCCGGCGAATTGTCCAAGCTTAACCCGGCTCCCTTGGGTTGCCGAGAGCCGTTTCGCAGGAACTATCCCCCTGTGGCGTCTTGCCGCCCGGCGCCCGCGATCCCCGCGGCGGTCACGCGCCGGCGCGGCGGCCCGCCGTGATCGCCTGTTGCAGGCGCGCTTCGCGCAAAAACAGGAACAGGCCGGTTGCCACGACGATGCTCGAACCGATGAGAAGGCTCGGCGTCGGCACCTCGCCCCAGACCACAAATCCGATCGCCACCGCCCAGACCAGCGTCAGGTAATAAAATGGCGTCACCGCCGGCGCCGGCGCCAAATGCAGCGCCTTGGTCCAGAACCATTGCCCGACCGCATTGATAAAACCGGTGCCGAACAGCAACACCGCATCGAGCGGCGTCGGCCACTTCCAACCGAAGAACAACAAAAAGCTGTGAAAGAACGTCAGCATCAGCAACTGCCAGATCACCAGCGTATTGGCGGATTCCGTTTTGGTCATGCCGCGTACCGCAACCGTGACGGTGCCGTACATGACGGCATTGATGAGCGCGAACAGCGCGCCGAGCGTCAGCGAATTCGCTCCCGGATTGGTGACGATCAGCACGCCACAAAAGCCGATGAGAAGAGCCCCGCCCCGGACATAGCCGGCGCGTTCCTTGAGCCAGATAATCGACACCAGAGCGGCAAACAACGGCGCCGAGAAATTGATCGCCACGGCGCCGGCCAGCGGCATCAGGCTGAAGGCGAGCAGCAGCGCCAGTTGCGAGATCGATTGCGACAGGCCGCGTGCGAGATGATCGCGCGGCCGATGCGTCACAAATACCGACAGACCCGTTACCGGAAGCATCACGACGGCGCAGGAGGCGAGCGACGAGAACGAGCGCAGAAACAATACTTCGCCCACCGGATAGTCGGCCACCAGCCACTTGCTCGCCGCCGAAGCGCCGGAGAACAGCACGGTCGCCACGATCATCATCAGAATGCCGGTGGGTACGTTATCGGTACGACCCGGAATCCGCTTGAAGTCGGTCGATGCAGCGACCGCTCCGGGAGGAACGTCGGCCTTCGCTTGTCCGCTGCGATCGTCCATTCCCAGCCCGCGCGAACCGCGACGCAGAAACTGTCGCCGTCCTGGTGTCGTATTGCCGAGTTTCGCTCTAGGCTGCCGTCCGGCGATTTGCAATCGAGCCCCGAGCGCGAGCGCCGCGCGCCCGCACCGCACAAAACCGACATAGCGGGCCCAATCCTTAGGCTTTCGTGATACCGCAATGTGTGCATAACCTTCGGACACAACATTGGAATCGGGTCATCGACGTGATGCGACTTGAGACCGACGTCCTGATCGTCGGAGCCGGCGGCGCCGGCATGTATGCAGCCCTCGAAGCGGCGGCTTCCGGCGCCTCGGTGATCCTCGCCGATCGCAGCCTGATCGGCCGCGGCGGCGCCACCGTCATGGCCATGATGACCGTGTCGGCCGCGATCGGCGCCCAATGCCCGGATCACTGGGAGCATCATCTCGCTGACACGCTCGCCGCCGGCTACGGCCTCTGTGACGAAGGCCTGTCCGCCATTCTGTGCGAGGACGCACCGAAACGCATTCTCGAAATGGACGCATGGAAGGTCGGCTGGGCCCGCGAGGACGGCCATATCAAACAGGCGCATGCGCCGGGGCATGACCGGCCGCGCTGCGTCTACGTAGATTTCCTGCGCACCGGGCCGGCAGTATCGAAGACGCTCCGACATCAGTTGCAAAACAAATCGTCGATCCGCCGGATCGGCGACCTCATGATCGTCGACATTGCGATCGAGGATGGCGTCGCCTGCGGCGCTACCGCCATTCATCTTGGTACCGGCGAGCCCGTCACGATCGCCGCCAAGGCTGTCGTCGTCGCGACCGGCGGCCTCACCCGGCTCTATCGGCGCAACAGCGGCTCGTTCAACATGGGTGGCGATGGTTACGCGTTGGCGCTGCGTGCCGGCGCTGAGCTCGTCGACATGGAGTTCGTCCAGTTTTTTCCGATCGGCCATCTTGCGCCGCGCCTGGTCGGGCTCGATCCGATCATGTGGGATCCGTTCCGCTACAAGCTCGGCGGCATTCTGCTCAATGGCGAGATGCAGGAATTCGAACAGCGTTATGCGGTCGACAGCGGGCGGAATGACGGCAAATACGTTTTGACCCGCGATCTCGCGACCTACGCGATCATGAAAGAGGTCGAGGCCGGGCGCGGTAGCCCCTCCGGCGGCGCTTATTTGAGTTTCAAACATGTTCCGGAAGCCGAATTGCGCCGCGCCTTCGGACCGGTGATCGACACGCTCGCGAAAAGCGGCATCGACCTGACGCACAATCCCATCGAGGTGGCCCCGATCGCGCATTACCACATGGGCGGCGTGAAGGTGAACGCCGCGTTCGAAAGCACCGTGCCGAACCTTTTCGCCAGCGGCGAAGCCGTCGGCGGCGCCAATGGCGCCAATCGGCTCTCCGGCAATGCCATTACGGAGGCATTGGTGTTCGGCGCCAGGGCCGGCCGCAGCGCCGCCGCCGCGGCGCGCGCGACCAATGGAAGATCGACCGCGCAAGCCTTTGCGCCCGCGCTCGACCTCTTGCGGCGGCGAAAGCTTTCCGCTTCGGTGAACCCGGCCGCCCTGATCGGCGAGCTGCAGCAGATCATGATGGAAAAGGTCGGCCCGTTTCGAACCGAGACCACGCTCGACGCGGCCATCGCCGAATTGGATAGGCTGACGCGAGCTATAGGCAACGACCCACTGTCGGACGGCGCGCCGTTCGACTCTGTCCTCCTCGACTGGCTCGATCTGCGCAATATGGTTGCGGTCGCAAAAAGCGTCGCCATTGCAGCCCACGCACGCCGCGAAAGCCGCGGCAGTCATCAGCGCGAGGATTTCCCGAGCCTCGACCCGGCCTGGCAGTTCAACCAGATCGTCCGCTGGGATGACGGGAAAATCGAGCTGTCGCGCAGCGCGGCAACGAAAAAAGCTCAAGAGCTTGCGGGCACTCCGGCATGACCGCCACACTGATCATTCAGCGCGGCAGCACGAAAGCACAGCGCCACATCGAGCGCTTCGACGTGCCGTTCGTGCCGGGACAGACCGTGCTCGATGGACTGCGCTTTATCCGCAGCCAGATCGATCCGACGCTGGCCTTCCGCTTCTCCTGCATCAACGCCAATGCATGCAAGGAATGCATGATGCTGATCGACGACACGATCGCCTATGCGTGCACCACCCGACTGCGCGACGGCGAGATGAAGCTCGCGCCCCTGCCGAAAAAGGCGCTGGTGAACGATCTCGTCACCGAGATCGCGCCGCCGGACGAGCGGCTCAATCCTTCCACAAAGCGCTAAACTGGGTGGCGACGACGTCTTCGTAGGCCAGATCGCGATCGAGAATTTTCTGGCCGCGCGCAAACGCGCTCATGCCGGCGACAAACTCCCGCGAGAGCGACGCATCGTAATACGGCAGATCGCGCCGGATCAGATCGGTAATCAGCTCGGCTTCTGACGGTGGGAAGAGTTTCTTTCCGACTGCGGCCGCGCGCGTCACGTCGGCCTTCAGGGCGGCTTGTGTCTTCACGATCGCCCGGACCGCGGCGGCGGCTCGTTCCGGCGAGCGTTCGATCAAGGCGTCGGTCGCCGCAATCGTCGCCGCCGTATAGTTGAAACAGGCCTTTGGCCCGTCGCCGCGGCGCACGTCGAGCACCATGGTACCGACGCCACGGCGCAACGCCACCTCCGCGCCCATGCCGTTCGCCCAAAAGCCGTCGATCTTACGCTCCTCCAACGCCCTGGCTGCCGTCAGGCCGAAATTGATTCCGGCGCCTGCCGCGCCGGGCACCGGCGCGATTGTCACGCCATCACGCACCAGATCGATGCCCGCTTCGGCCAGAAGCCCGCGCAGCCCTTTGTCCACCCAAGGGGCTGCGCCGATGCTGCGGCCTTTGACGATGGAGAGATCGCCGCGCTTGGCGCCCAGATCGGCGTGCATGATCAGAAACCAATACATGCCCTGCGCCTGCGCGCAGATCAGCTTCGCGCCCCGAAATCCCGGAAACGCCGCGAGCGCCGAATGCGCCGAACCGCCGACAAAATCGACCGTGCCGTCGCGCAAAGCCGCATAGGCCTTGTCGACCGGAAAGATCAATTCGAGTTCGACGTCGAGGCCTTCAGCTTCGAAAAAGCCAAGCGCGACCGCGGCCTCGGCGGGAAAATACGAGTTCGAGATCATATCGGGGACGGCGAGCTTGCATTTTGTCATTGTGATTCCGCTTGTATTTTTTAAGATGGCAACTTACAGTTACACCCAAGAGAGAACCATCGATCATAACAGACCATCAATTGTGAACTTGGGGTCTGGCCGCTGTTTCGCCTGACCCGATGACCGCCTCCCACGGGGCTTGTTCGCAGGGTTGGCGACTTGCGGGCGTACCTCGCCGCTCGGGAGGACATGCACATGATGATCGTTCAGGGGCAGACCGCCCATTTCATAGTCTCTTACGACAGCAATTTGACGGGCCAAGGGGGTCAGCAGCCCACCGGACAGCAATTGGCGCAGACGGTGCTCGATTACTGCGAATACGACTTCGCCCGGCTCAGCCTCTTGTTCGGCAATATCATGCCACAGGCCGATAACCTGCCTTTCAACATCAACATCATCGCATCTTCGCCGGGCATGAGCTCGAATACGAACGATGGCAACATCGCGATCCCGGCCGGCGTGCCACCGACCATAACCCTCGTCGTCGCGCCCCAAGACAGCTTCCCCTATGCGCCGGGCCTATCGCCGGTCACCGTCGCCGAAGAAGCGGAAATTTTCATGGTGATCGAGGGTGGCTGGAACCCGGGCTGGAGCGACGGCGAAGCGCTTTCACGCACGATACCCCAGTTCTTCTATCCCCAGACCGCCGAACTTAGCGCGGAGGGCTCCAGTTGGTTCAATCCCAGCACATTCACAAATCCCGCCGATTGGGTCGAAAATGTCGAACAAACCGACACGGATGATATTTCCTACGGCTGCGGTTGCCTTTTTCTCAATTACCTCGCCTATCAGCTCAATTACACTTGGCCCGCCATCGTCGCGGCCGGCAATCCGACCTCCACGCTAGCCGGACGGGCAAACATCCTCGGCGTGCCCGGTGCCTACGCGCCATTCCTGTCATTGCTGCAAAGTAACTTCCCGACCGGCAATCTTCATCCACCTGCCACCCCGTTTAACGAACTAATAGACGATGTATTTCCGCTCGGCCCGCTGCCAGCGCAGCTACCGAGCCTCTATATGCGCCACAACACGGCGGACAACGGCACGTCGCACTCACCGCCGCTGTCGACGAGCCCTGACATCATCGTCAAGAACAACCAAGTCGCGAACCCGCAAACCACCTATTCGACCGCCCAATCGATCGGAAGCTCGACCGAGAGCGATCCCTCCGTCCTCAAAGGACAAACGAATTATGTTTATCTGCGCGTCTGGAATCGCGGTGCCAACGCCGAGAACGTATTTGCAACCGTCTATTGGTCGCCGCCCGCCACTCTGGTCACGCCGCAAATGTGGACCCTCGTCGGCGGCAGTTATTATCCCGAAGTCCCTGCGGGCAGCACGGTTGAGGTTTCGGCCGTCGGAATTCCGTGGACATCGAGTCAGATTCCGGCCGCCGGCCATTATTGCTTCGTGGCAACCGTCGGCAACAATTACAAGTCGGCGCCCGATCCCCAGTCTCTGGCGTCGTTCGCGACGTTCCAGGACTATGTGAACTACATCCTCGCCAACAACAACGTGACGTGGCGGAATTTCAACGTGGTCGAGGTGCCGATGGGGCAGATCAAAAACCGGTTCGGCGGCTTGATCGCCCTGCCGTTTTTGATCACAGGCGCATGGGATGCCGAGCACGCTTTCGCACTCGAGACCATCGCCGACCTGCCAAAGGGCAGCGTGTTCCACCTGCAGGCGGCGGAGTGGATCGGCCGCGGGCTCACTCCGGCGCTCGGCCGGCTCGAGACGTTCGAGGATTTCGAAACCGACGCCGCAAACCCGCGACGGCTCCGTATTCCGCTGCCGGAGAGCGAAACCAGGGCGCTCGGCGAGATCCGATTGCCGGCGACTACGGCGGCCGCCAGTCATCTTCTCGTCCACATCCCGCCCGATCTGCACCGCAAGCCCCACGATGTTGCGATCCGTCAGCTCTACAAAGGCCAGGAGGTTGGGCGCGTTACCTGGCGGCTCGTTCCCCATCGCTAGACCGACACGGCAAATTCTGGCGCGCGGACTTCGACAGCTTCGAACGCCCCGTCTCAGCCGGTCAGGAATTTTTGCAGCTCGAGCGTAAACATCGCGGCATTTTCCAGCGGCGCCATATGGCCGGCATCCGCAATCCATCGCAGCGACGCGTTCGGGATCGTTTCCGCAAGTAAATGCCCCGACACCCGGCAGACGTTATCGTGCCGGCCTATCAATATCAGCGTCGGCACCTGCAGCGACTTGAGCACGGTCGTCATGCGAAACAGGGATTTGCGCTTGGCGAGCACCTCGGACAGTATGTTTTGTAATCCGAGAATGGGCGTGGCGCGGATCAGACCGGCCATGTAGTCCCGGCTTTGAACGCTCCGCGTCGCGAACCTCTTGAAGAATTCACTACGCAACATGTCGCAGACTAGCTCATCGGTCTCGCCGCGAGCGATGAAGCTCGTCCAGCGCCGCGACAGCCACTGCGACTTCCACATGTCGTCGGCGCCGGCGCCCACATCGGCCAGAACGAGCCGCGAGACCCGCGCGGGCGCGGCTGCCGCGAGCGCCAAGGCCGGCCCACCGCCAAGGGAAAACCCGACGATGGCGGCGCGCTCGATCTTCAGCGCGTCGAGGAGGCCAACGAGGTCGCCGGCAAGATGCGCGGGAGAATAGAGCGCCGGATCGGACGGCGCGTCGCTCAGTCCATGGCCGCGCTGATCGTAGGTTATGACCCGGAACGAAGGTCTAAGGGCACGCACCTGGTGAAACCACATGCGCTTGCCGCAGGCGAGACCGTGGATCAGGACGACCGGGTCGCCGCTGCCAGACTCTTCGACCGACAAGCCGAAATTGCCGACGGAAAGCCTGGTCCTGACAGTCTCCAAGACAACTTCTCCCGCTCGATTGCCAAAGAATGGTGGCACGGCCGCGTTATGATTTCACCTCGGATCCGGCCCGGGCAGCGGTTTGATATTTGATCGACCTAATAACGTAGTGCAATATTTTCCGGTCACGCCGGTTACGATTCCCAGCCGCAAGAGCCCAACTGACTGACACCCGCCGATCCGCCGTCGGCCAAGTCCTCTCCCCGGAAGCCGTGAAAGGCCTACCCGAGCGTTTCGACGACGAATGGCGCAAAAAAGTTAGCCGGGTCGTCAGCGTAGGGATGTGACACCCTTAAAGCCGCCGCTGCGAACCAGGCCGATGCCGGCCCACAGGTTGGGCGCGATCTCAAGCTCGTCGCGCTTTGCGACGGTAAGGATTCCTCTCCCATGGGCCAAGACCCGCCGCGACGCCGCTACACGCGCCCGCTTTTGACACCGTGGTATCAAGCGAAAACCGATAATTAATGCGCTTCGATTACATCTTCGTTCGGCATTGCCAGGGCGCGACTCGCCAAGCGAGGCCTTCAACTGAAGCTTTGTTGGAAGAGATCGAATATGCCATTCGGTAAGAGGGGCAATAACCTTCCGAAACAAGTTTCGTCACAGCAATTGCGGGCCACAAAGTCTGAAGGGCAGCGGGATGTTGTGCTGTTTGGCGGGGCGTTCGTCGCAACGGCGGCATGTGTTGTGATCTTTCTTAAGATGGCGCCGGGCCAACCCTCGCGAGTAGACTCTGCCGCTGCGGCGGCGCCAATCGTTACCTCTGACGTCGCACCATTGGATACCGTCCGGCAGCGTTTGACGACCGGCGAAGATGGACGAACGTTCGAATTCGCGATCATCGCCTCGCCAAGCGCTCGGTGCTTTGACCGCCTCAACTCGCGTCGACCCTGGAGACACCCTGGCTGGACAAACCGTGCGCTTGATAAAGCGCAGGGGATTTTGAAATTCGAATATGAGGTTGCAGGTCTGGCGCTGAACTGCCTCCTGACCGAGGACAATAGCCGTTTTTGCAAGGCCGACGAACGCGCAAAGATTGTGAAAGCTGTTTCGTTCTATCTTCAAAAGTATCGTAGGGACCTTGCCTGGAAGAAGAAGGCGAGCAACGCCCCTGAGACCGCGCAGGGACAGATGTACAAAGGCCTCGCGGAGCGGATGAAGGGGATGGACCCGGCTGGCGGTGATGACGATGATGTTGACGACGCCGCGCAGCTGTTCGCGGGCATCGAAAGCGTGACGGCCGCAGGCTATTTCAACTCAGCCGATTTTCCTGAAAGTTCGACGCCCGAACTCGCGACTCACATTCGGCCAGCAGTATCAAAACCGTGCGGTTGAGGTCGTCGTCACGTCGATCTGTGCCGAATTGGCGCGCTCGGAGAGATTCGAACTCCCGACCCTCAGATTCGAAGTCTGATGCTCTATCCAGCTGAGCTACGAGCGCGGACGCCGCACCATAATCGCTTCGCCGTAAAAGTCACGACGCCCACGATTTTCGCGTTCTCTTGAAGGGGGTTCCCGCCGCCATGCGGTGACGGCTGGGGCGGTATGCCGCAAAGAGAGGGCCCGTCGGGAACGGCCTCTGGCGGATTCCATTAACCCCCCACCACGACGGATGGAGAAAAACCATGACCGACTACCGGGATATGGATCCTGATTTTCACAACCCCGATGACCCGTTCCGGCGCGATGCCGCGCTGAGCCCCGATGCAGGCGCGAGCAATACGATCTGGGGCTGGGTTGCAGCTGCTGTCTTCATTGTCGCGCTGCTGGCGGTGGGCTTCGGTATCTGGGGCAAACCGCAATCGAATGACATGAATACCGCGTTCAACGGTCCGGCGCCGCAGGCAACCCACATCCCGCCGCCCGCCCCGATGCCGGCGCCGACGATGGCGCCCGCCCCGGCGACGCCTTCTGCTCCGGTGATAGCGGCGCCGAGCGCGCCTGGTCCAACCGGTCAGGTACAATAGATATTGAGGCGATAATCCGGTGAACTGGCGTGACAGCCCCGATCATTTCCGGGGCTGTCTGTCTATTCCCGAGCGGTCCCGGCAAACGCAGCCTAAGCCCGCGCGTCCCCGCCACGGCGGACGAGACCGACGAACTGGGCGCCGATTTCGTGGCCGAGACGCCAGACCACCCGGTATTTGCATTCCTTGGCGAGATCGTCGCCCGATAGCACCAACACAAAATCATCAGGGACTTCGACGCCTTCGACGTGAAGCCGAACGCCGCCGGTCGAAATGTTGGTAATGAGACAGTCGCGCGGCAGGCTGCCGCTGCCGACCTGGATCTTCGCAACCCGATTGATCAGGCGACGCCGCGCTCGACGCCTTTCCTTTGATTTCACAGCAAACATCGAGCACACACCTGCATTGGCGCCCGTTCGCCACACCTCATCATGCAGCGCAAAACCATAGTCGGTCGCCGTTGCCGGCGGCCTAAAGCCGCCGCGGATATTTTTCAAGCAATTGAACAAAGTTTTCGAGAGTCCGGCGTTGCGGCCTCGCGTTGCAGCGCACCGGCAAGTTTAAGCGTTAAGCCTCAGTCGAAGGCCGCGTCCACCGGTACCCGGTAGCCGTTGGCAAGACGATTGGTTTCGTTCGCCATGCCGACGACCGCCATCAGCTCGCCGAACATCGCCTCGCTCATGCCGGCCTTGCGCGCCGCGGCGCTGTGGCTGGCGATGCAATATCCGCAGCCATTGGTGACGCTGACGGCAAGATAGATCATCTCCTTGGTCAACGGATCGAGCGTACCCGGCGCCATGATCTCCTTGATGTCGAGCCACGTGCGCCGCAGCGTCGCCGGATCGTGCGCCAGGTATTTCCAGAAATTATTGACGTCCTCGACCTGCCGGGTACGCTTGATATCGTCATAGACGGAGCGAACCTCCGCTGACGCGTCGCGGTATTCGATCGGCGTGCGTGATGGCATGGCATTGTTCCCGCTACGCGGCGGCCACGATGAGTGCGGCGACCGGGCCGCACTAAGCTAGATCATGATGCCAAAAATTGGCAAGTCAGGTCACGCGCCATGCACGAGCGCCGAAACGATTCCCAGAACGGCGCCGATCAGTAACGCCACACAGGCAATACCCTGGATGCCAAAACCGGGCCCCCGGCTCGCGGCGGCTTTGCTGTAGCCAATCATGTAGACGATGCGGCCGCCGCACCACACGACACCAAGTACGGCGGCACCGATATCGTTGACATAATAAGCAAAAAGCCACAGCAGCGGCAGAAAGATCGGCATCCATTCGAGAGTGTTCATCTGCACGCGGAAGACACGTTCGAAATCTGGATTGCCGATCGTTGCCGGAGCCGGCACGCCGTATTTCGGCCGCGCCCGCCCGACGAGCCATGTGGTCGAGAAATAGACGAGTATGGCGAGCACGGTAACGAGCGCGGTCCAATGCAACATGGAATCATCTCCCCAAAATCTGGCGGCACTGTATCGCCTGCGTCGTCCGAACGGGAGAGCCCCCGGCGGGATCCCCGTCGCGTACTGAAATACAAAACCGGACGCCAATTTGAACTGCTTTTCTCGCCGCGCCTAGATCGGGCAGCAACCACGATTTCAGCCGGCACCGAACCTGGGCGTGCCCCGCCGAATTACTGATGTAAGCTACGTCGATACCCCTAAGCTCGCAAATGAGGCCGAGGAGTAACATGCCGCGCACCATCAGCATGTTGGTCGCCGACGACGCCAGTCTCTATCAGCAGATCCTCCATGACGCAGCCCGATAACCCAGCCTCACATCAAGGTCGTGATGATTTCCGCGGAACACAATCTCTCCAGCGAGGACCAAGCGCTCGACAGCGGCGCCTGCGCGTTCCTCCATAAGCCATTCAGCTCCGAGGATGTCGATCTGGTGTTGCATGCCGCCTTCGGGCTGCGGTCGCCTAATCTCAAGCTCAACGGCAATCAGCCGAGCTTCGACGTCGCGATCGAGGGCAGCACCATTCGCGTCGCCCACAAGCCGAGCGGTCATATATTCGAATATCTGTGGTGCAGAACGCCGCCTTATCTGCGAAACGCCGTAGTCCGCGCGGCGACGGTATGCCAAGTGGCGCCGACCCATGTAGCGCCGGACGCCGCGAAGAGCGCGCTCAAGCAGTTGAAATCGGCGCGGTTACTTGCCGCCGCTTGAGGCCTGCCGCCGCTTGAGGCTTGCCGCCGCTTGAGGCTTGGTGCCGCATGAGCGTTGTCGCGCGAGCCTTGCCGGATCACCCCACCGCGGCCTGTTTGGTCAGGCTCGGCGCGATCAGATCGCCGAGATCGCAAGCCGCCCGCGGCGGACTGAACAGATAGCCCTGCACCTCGGTGCAGCCTTCGGCGCGCACGCGCTCGAGCTGCTCGGCCGTCTCGATGCCCTCCGCGGTCGTCGCGATGCCGAGGCTCAGGCCAAGCCCTGCAACGGCGCGAATAATGGCCACGCAATCCGGCCGCTCCGACAATTCGCTGACGAAGGAACGGTCGATTTTGATCTTGTCGAACGGAAAACACCGCAGATAGCTCAGGCTCGAATAGCCGGTGCCGAAATCGTCCATCGAAATACGCACGCCAATCTCACGTAACTGATGCAAAGTCGCGAGATTAGCCTCGGTCTCGCCGAGCAGCACCGATTCGGTGATCTCCAATTCCAGCCGATCCGCCGACAGGCGCGAATAGGCAAGCGCCGTGAGCACCGCATTGACGACCCCGCGGTTGCGGAATTGCGCCGACGACAGGTTAACCGCGACCTTCAGCTCGTCCGGCCAGCGCATCGCCTCGCTGCAGGCCTGGCGCAGCACCCATTCGCCGAGCGGCACGATGAGTCCGATCTCCTCGGCGAGCGGAATGAATTCGGCCGGCCCGACCATGCCGCGTTCGGGATGCCGCCAGCGTAACAGCGCCTCAAAGCCGGCTACCGCATTGGTATTGAGATTGACCAGCGGCTGATAGAACAGTTCGAATTCGCCGTTCGCGAAGGCTTTGCGCAGATCCAATTCCAGGATGCGCCGCGCCTGAATGCGACGGTCCATTTCCGGCTCGAAAAAATGCGCCGTGCCGCGACCTTCCGCCTTGGCCCGATAAAGCGCCATGTCGGCATTGCGCAGCAGCGCATCGGCGCCGGCGCCGTCGCCGGGCGCGAGCGCGATGCCGATGCTGGCGCCGACCACGAATTCGTGTCCGTGCACTTCGTAAGGCTTGCTGACGACCTCGATCAGCCTATTGGCCAAGCTGCTCGCTTCGTGCGGGCCGCCAAACGGAAATTGCACCACCGCAAATTCGTCGCCGCCGAGCCGTGCCACCATGTCGGTCGGGCGCAGGCACTGCTCCAGCCGTTTGGCGACGGCTTTGAGCAACTCGTCGCCGATGGGATGGCCGAGCGTGTCGTTGACGCCTTTGAAATGGTCGAGATCGAGGCAGTGCACCGCCAGACTCTCACCGTGCCGTTGCACCCGCGCCAGTAATTCGTTGAGCCGCTCGTGGAATAAAACGCGATTGGGCAGATCGGTCAGCGCATCGTGGTGCGCCATATAGGCGATGCGCGCCTCCGCGGCCTTGCGCTCCGTGACATCGACGACGGCGACCAAAACGGCCTGCTTGTTATCAAACGGCACGCGGCGTGCGTAAGTAAGGACTTCGATCTCGCTGCCGTCCGCCTTGATGTGGCGCCAGGTACGGTCCGACTGGTATGTGTCGCCGATGGAGTTCGCCACCTCGCGATGCGCGTCCCATTCGTCGCGCGGCCAAAGATCGAGCAGCGTCATGCCGAGCCAATGGGCGCGACTATAGCCATAGTGACGCAATGCGGCATCGTTGACGCTGACAATCTTCAAGTCGGCAGGATCGTACAGCCACATCGGTACTGGATTACTGTCGAACAGGAGCCGAAACGATGATTCGCGCTGCTTGATTTCGCCGATATCAGTGAGCGTCATCGATACCAGTTCGCCAACCGACGCTATCCCGACCTGAAGATTCATTTGGCGATTGTCGCGCGTAAAAGACAATTCGAACTGATCGAATTGTCCAGAACCGATGCCGGCGATGAGGCGATCGCGCAGGATATGCGACCGCGATCCGAGCGGCAGCTCGGAAAGCCGGCACCACTGCAGGTCACTCTCGGCGAGGCCTAACAGCTCCGTGGCGCCCTGATTGAAGGCGACGATTTGCAGGTCGATCGGCGCGCCCGTGGGATCGCGAATGATGGCGAGCGCCACGATGCCTTCGTCGGTCGAACGGAAAATCGTGTCCACCAAGTTGTAGCGCACACCGGCTTCCGCGACATAGACCCCGACCAGCGGCGGTCCCCAACGGCACGCCATCGGAAAGGCGAGCATCTCGTAGGTTTCGACCATGCCGTCGGTAACGCGGTGCATGCGATACGGCACCGGCGCGCTCGCGGCGAACGCCTGCTCCAGCACCGCGGTGAGCGCGACCGCGCAATCGCGCGGCAGATCGGCAAGTCGCTTATCGCGAACTTCGACACCGGCCCATTGCCGAGTCTTTCGGCCCGCCCGCAGCACCTTGAAGTCAGCCGCGACCGCGCCTTCGAACAAGAACAGATGATCGCCCAGCCGTCCGAGACTGCCGAGCACCACGTCCTCATAGCGCGGCAGCGTCTCGCCGAGCCGGACCGAGCCACGCCACATCCGCTCGATGACGACTTTGTCCGACAGCAATGGCGGGCAGTCGACGTTCAATTTGCGGAGCGGCGCTAACATGGATGGCTACTGAAGCGTTGCTGGAAGCCAGAACGATCAAGACGATGCGATCGCAGCTAAATGCGATAGCCGAAATCTCATAAAATGGCGTTAAGTACTTGCGGCGCCGACATTTGTGACGATGGCATGACAAATCTTTCGGCCGTCATTTCGGATTTTAATTTTGCGCCGAACACGAATTTTTGCGCGCCTTCAACGAATCGGATGGTGAACGAATTATCGGGACGCGGGGACTTCGGCTTACTGGCCGAGCGCGTCGCTCAACCTAGGTTGTCGCCGCCGTCGGGTAAGTGCACAATCCCGCGCATAATAAACGATAGGAAACGCCATGCCGAGGACACCGGATTATTTCGCCGGCAAGACCATCATCATTACCGGCGCCGCGAGCGGCATCGGCCGCGCAACCGCCCTCATTTTCGCCCGCGAAGGCGCCAATGTCGTCTGCGCCGATGTCAACGACGCCGGCGCTCGCGAAACCGCGGCGGCGGTGAACGGCGCCGGCAGCCAGGCGCTCGCGGTCAAAGCCGACGTCACCTCGCGCAAAGAGGTCGATGACATGGTACAGCGCGCGCTCACCGCCTTGGGCAATGTGCAATTTTTGTTCAATTCAGCCGGCGCCGCGATCCGCCGTTCAAAATTTCTCGATATCGACGACGCGCTGCTGCAGAAGACCTTCGCGCTCAACGTCAACGGCACGCTCTACGCCATGCAGGCGGTGCTGCCGCATATGCTCGAGAACAAGCACGGCGTCATCGTCAACATGGCGAGCATGGCGCATCGGCGCGGCGGGCCGGGCTCGTCAGTTCATTATGCGGCGGCGAAGGGCGCGGTAGTGTCGATGACCATGGGCGTCGCGCGCGAATTCGCCACCCAGGGCATCCGCGCCTTGTCGATTTCGCCGGGCCCGATCCAGACGCCGTTCCAGGATGCGGCGCAGTCGTCGCCGGAACTGGTGCAGCGCTTCCTCGAAGACGTGCCGATGAAACGCTTCGGCGAGCCCGAGGAGATCGGCGAACTGGTGCTGTTCATGTGTTCGGACGCCTGCCCGTTCATGACCGCCGACACCGTCTATGTGAACGGCGGCGGCGGCTGGCGTTGAGTTGCTGCGGCGCCGTCACGCCCCGCATACCGCGCCGAATAAAAGTGCCGAATGCCCCTTGAGTTGCGTTCGGTTTTCGCGCTACTATTACGTGTATTATCAGAACCAAAGGGGGGATCGGCCATGTCTCGCTCAAATATCCAGCGCACGGGCGCACGGCGATCGCATGTTTACGGCGCCATACTCGGATTGTTGGCTCTCCTTGCAGCCAACGCCACCGCATTCGCTCAAAGCCTGCCGCCGTGGTCGGTCTGGCAGAACCAGCGTGGCTCGTTCATGAAGATTTTCGGTATCGACCCGCAGGGTAATTTCACAGGTCTCTACATCAACAATGCGCCTGGCTTCGCTTGCCAAGGCCTGCCGGGTTTTGCCCTAACCGGGCACACCAAAGGTGCCGCCGTGGCTTTCAGGGTAGCGTGGAATAACGGCATTCAGAATTGCAACTCCACGACCGTCTGGACCGGCCGCTTTTCCGGCGCAAAATTACCGACGACATGGGTTCTCTTCGGTCCGAACGGCACGCAGCGCGGCGCAGATATATTCACGCAGCAGTAGCTGCGTTACGCGCTCCGCTCTTCGGCCATCTCGACAAAATCCCGCGAGCGGCTGACGCCGCTCGGCCAATCACGGTCGAAATCGGCGATCAGCGGCTGCAGGTTGTCCTTCGACGCGCCCGCTTCGAGCTTTGCGCGGTCGGCGAACTGATAGACCGCGTAGTGCACGCCGGCATCGAGCGTGCTCCAGAAGCGCCAGGCCTTCTCCGCTTTGAAGGCGGCCATGGCGTCAGGAAGGTGTACGGTCGAATACCACTGGTCGAATTTCTGCCGCAGCGGTTCTTCGACCACGGCGCGGACCATGAAATAGGCCTTGGGCATGTTCCCTCCGCCGTGTCCGTTCAGCACTTGCCGGCGACGGTAATCCGGCCGTCGGTTTCGACCTCGATGCGCAGTGCCTTGGTGAGGAGCCCAGTCGAGTAATAGCTGCCGACCGTATAGGTGATTTCGACGATCTCTTCGGGCGTGAAAAACTTCTGCAAGCTTGCGAAAGTCGCTTCGTCGACGTCGCCGCCATGCGCCACTTGTTCGACATAGCCGAGCAAGGCGCGTTGCTTGTCGTCGAATAGCGTAGAGGTCTGCCAGGTCGGTATCGCCGCGATCTGCGCGTCGCTATAACCGCAGGCCTTGATAAAGGGCGTGTGCTGGTTGAGTTCGTAGGCGGAGCCGACGATCTGCGCGGTGCGCATGATGACGAGTTCGAGCAGCCGGCGCGGCGTCTTGGCGTCGAAGCGGATGGCAAAGGCCATGGCGCGCGAGGCTTGCGCGAATTTCGGGGCGTGCCCGGTCACGATATTGAGATTGATCACGGCGCCGCCTTTGGCCCGGCTGTCGTCGAACATCTTCTGCAAGATCGGATCGAATGGCTGCGGCAATGGTGGCAGCCGCGAGACTTTTTGTTGTTCGACGGACATTTTCTGCTCCTGGTTCTTCTCTTGCGCATGCAGCGGACCGGCGGTGGCAAGCCCAATGATGGCGGCGGCGATAAGAATGGTTTTCGTCATACCTGCTTCCTCGTTGTTCGCTCCATTACTCTCCTCTTATCCCTGCCGCCCGGATGATCGGCCACCATTTTGCAATTTCGGCGCGGTCGAATTTATCGAGCCCTTCGGGCGTCTGTTGCTCGCGCGGCGCAATATCGAGACCGAGCTGGGCGAAACGAGCCTGCAATGCCGGATCGGCGAGCGACTGCACCATCGCGACGTCGAGCTTCTTGACGACATCCGGCGACGTGCCCTTGGGCGCGAACAGGCCGAACCAGCCCGCGATGTTGAGTCCGGGAACGCCGGATTCGGTCGCGGATGGGATATCGGGCATCGAGGCAGAGCGTTGCGGCGACAGATTGGCGAGCGCCTTGACGGTGCCGGCGCGCACCTGCGGCAACGCCACCGCGCCTTGCACCAACAAGAGATCGACCTGCCCCGATATCAGATCGGTCATCGCCGGGCCGGCGCCGCGATAGGGGATGAACAGCACTTGCGTGCCGGTGAGCTTTTGCAACAAGAGACCGCCGACCTGCGCCGACGCGTTCTGGTTGACGAATTTGGCGTCGCCGGGGTGTTCCTTCATCCAGGCGACCAGGGTTTTCAGATCGTCCGCCGGCAGGTCCTTTCTGGCGATCAGCAGCATTGGATTGATCGACATCAACCCGATCGGCGTGAAGTCGCTCTCCAGATCGTAAGTCAGATTGTAGATGATGCTGCCGACATGAGTGTCCCATTGGCCAATGTCGATGGTGTAGCCGTCCGGCGTCGCGCGGGCGAGCCGGCCAACCGCGATCGAGCCGCCGGCACCGCCGACATTCTCCACAATGACCGGCTGGCCCAGCAGCGGTCCCATGCGGTCGGCGATGATGCGCGCGGCAACATCGGTCGAGCCGCCCGGCGGGAACGGCACGATCAGCGTGATCGGGCGGGAGGGGTAATTGTCGGCCTGCGCGGGTGCGATAAACGCAAAACTGGCCAGCACAAGGGCGATGAACGGCGGTCGCATGTTTTCATCCCTAAAAATGCTATTTCGGCGAGTGTACCCGGATGACGCGTCAGCGCCAGCCCGCTAAACTCACGCTCGATGCGCCCTTGGCCCCTAGCCCTTGTTCTCCTGATCGCGCTGCCCGCCCTAGGCGTGGCTCAGGCGCCGGCGACTGCGTCGTTCGAAGTCGGCGTGGCGTCGCGCCACCTGCTGCCGCCCGAACCCTATGATTGGCGCGGCGCCGGCTCGCATTCTCTTTTTGAAGTGGTGTGGTATCCGGCTGAAAGCTCGGCCAAAGCGAAGCCTCAGCTGATACCGCCGGTCGGCACGGCAATTTTCCACGCTGCCGCGGCCGCGCCTGAGGCGCCGATGGCGGCGAGCCCGGGCAAATTTCCTCTCATCCTGCTCTCGCACGGCACCGGCGGCACGCCGCAATCGATAGCCTGGTTTGCGACCGCGCTCGCGGCGCGCGGTTATATCGTCGCCGCCGTGAACCATCCCGGCAACAACGCGATCGAACCGCACACCGTGCAGGGCTTCATGCTGTGGTGGCTGCGGGCAAACGACTTGAGCGTCGTGCTCAACGACCTTCTCACCGATCCTAATTTCGGCCCGCGTATCGACCGCGCCCGCATCGGCGCCGCCGGATTCTCGCTCGGCGGCTATACGATGTTCGAGCTGGCCGGAGCCAAATCCTCGCTCGCCCACTTCGACGAGATCTGCCGGGCGAAACCCGGCGAGGTGAGCTGCAAAGCGCCTCCCGAATTTCCAGATCTCATTGCCAAGAGCGCGGCGCTCGCCGCAAGCGATCCTGCATACGCCAAGGCGCTACGCGGAGCCGGCGCCTCTTATCACGACCGGCGCGTCCGCGCCGTGTTCGCAATGGCACCGGCGCTGGGGCCAGCCTTCGTGCCCGCGAGCCTGAAATCTATCGCCATTCCGGTGGCCATCGTCGCCGGTGCCGACGACAGCATCGTGCCGGTCGACGCCAATGCCAAATACTTCGCCGCCCAGATTCCCCGCGCGGCGCTGACGTTGTTTCCGGGCGGCGTCGATCACTACACATTTCTCGACGAGTGCACGCCGGAGGGCGTGAGCACTGTGCCGCAACTCTGCGCCGACCGGCCGGGCGTCGACCGCGCGGCGGTTCATCAACAGGCGATTGATCTCGCCGCGAAGTTTTTCGCCGACGCGCTGCATTGAAAACCCGTTTGCGCGGCGCGTGCGACCCGGGCCGTGCCCGTCACTGTCGGAGCGCCGTCACGCCACCTGTTCGTGTTGCACCGAGGACGGCGCGCCGCCTTCGCCCGCACCCGCCGTGCGCCAATCGGCGCTCTTTGGCAAAATCCGCTCGAATGAACTGATTTTGACGTGCGGAATGTGCGGCTCGGTGCATCCCAACACCGGCCCGCCGTCGCGCATGGCCTGAGCCGCATCCACCATCAGCCGCCGAAACTCGACAACCGCGAGATCGCTGGCGCCGAGGCGCTCTTGGGTGCGGTCAGCGATCGGCCCCATGGTCTCCCACATGGCGATGTCCTGGTTGGGAATGCCGCGGATGCCGGAAAAATCGCCGAGCTTCATGGCGGCGCGATCCTGCTGATAATCGTTGCCGCGGTGGCGCAGATTGCGAAAGTTCTTGTCGAGGTCGATGCCCGGCTGCGAATAATTGAATTTTCGCCAGGCCTCCTGATCGATGCCGCCGGTCTCCCGCCAGGCCAGGAAATAGAACGTGGAATGGGTGTCGTCCGCGGGCACGATGACGCTGGTCACGTTGTAGAGGTTGTTGGGCGGAATGAGACAGATGAAAGGCGCGACGTAGACGGTCCGCCGCACATAGTCATGTGTCGCCGAGTTGGTGATCGGACGGCGGATCGCGGCATAATGAAAGCCATAGCTCGTCCGCTCGACCTGCATACGCGGCGCCTTGTCGGTGGAAGGTCGCAGCCAATGCGTATCCACGACCTTCGCGCTGTCGACCTTGGCGGGGCGCATTTCGGAGGAATGCAGGCTCGACGAATGGGCAGAATCGATCTGCCCTTCCACCACCTGCGCCCAATTGCAATCGACGTGGACCTTGACGATGCTGACCTTGGTATTCTTGGTCGGCGCAAAGGCCGGCGGCTCGAATTCCCGCATCGTCTCCGCCGGGCCCATATAGGTCCACACCAGACCGCCGGCTTCACGCACCGGATAGGCTTTCATTTTCACTTTCTGAACGAGACCGCTTTCCGCCGGCTCCGACGCCATCTCGACCACGTTGCCTTCCACGTCGATCTTCCAGCCATGAAAAAGGCACCGCAGTCCGCATTCTTCGTTGCGGCCCAGCGCCAGCGACGCGCGACGATGCGGGCAATGCTCGTCGAGCACCCCGAGGCGGCCGTCGCTGTCGCGAAACACGACGAGGTCCTCGCCGAGGAGCCGGACCCTCACCGGCGTGCCGTCCGGCTCCGCCACTTCCTCGGACATGCAGGCGGGGATCCAATGGCGCCGCATGAGCCGGCCCATGGCGGCGTCGCCTTCGACGCGGCATAGCAGTTCGTTTTCCTCACGGGTGAGCATGGCTTTCACTCCGATAACGGCGCCGACGAAAAGATGTTAGACGTCTAAGTATTTTAAACGTACAATATCGCCGTGATTTTGTCGAGGATCGAAGCGCCTCATTGTGCAGCGCACACAGTCAGAGGAGCGAGTTTAGCAGGAGCAAGTATTGGCCGATCGGATGCCGTCGAACGCAATGTCGCTGCGCATTGTCGCCAAGGCGGAAATCGCACGCGATATCTCCTTGTTCGAGCTACGCGATGCCGACGGCGCGGACCTGCCGCCATTCACCGCGGGCGCCCACGTGACGCTGCGCACCCCGAACGGCTTCGTTCGCAAATATTCGCTGTGCAACGATCCGGCCGAGCGCGGCCGTTATTCAATCGCGGTCAAACGCGAGACGCCGAGCCGCGGCGGCTCTGTCGATCTCATCGACCGTGCCAAGATCGGCGACACGCTCGCGGTCGCGGCGCCGGTCAACGATTTTCCGCTGCCGCCCCGCGCGACCGACCTTCTGTTCATTGCCGGCGGCATCGGCATCACGCCGATCATGGCTATGATCCGGCAATTGCGGGCTGAGCCCGACAAGCGCTTTCGTCTTTATTATTGCGCCCGATCGCCGGACGAGACGGCGTTCCTGCCGGAGCTCGGCGCGGCAGAGTTCAAGGGCAAGGTGACTATCCACCATGACGGCGGCGACCCCGCGCGCGCGCTCGATCTGTGGCCCGTTGTCGAACAACGCAGGAACCGCGAGCATCTGTATTGTTGCGGGCCGCGGGCGCTGATGGAGACGGTGCGCGATCTGACCGGACACTGGTCCTCGGCTGCGGTCCATTTCGAAGCCTTCAGCGAACCGGACCAGGCAAAGGCGGACGACAGGCCGTTTGTCGTCAAGCTCGCGCGCAGCGGAGGCGAATTCGAGGTTCCGGTCGGAACGAGCATCCTCGAAGCGATGCGTTCGCACGGCCATGACGCTCCGAGTTCCTGCGAAAGCGGCACCTGCGGGACGTGCCGGACGAAGCTCCTCGAGGGCGAAGCCGATCATCGCGATCTCGTGCTCGCCGAACACGAGCGGCACGACCAGATCATGCTCTGCGTCTCTCGTGCGCGCAGCCCTAAGCTGACGATCGATCGCTGATGAGCACCCCCCCTACGCGCAAAATACGCCTCGGCGTCGCCGGCCTTGGCCGGGCCTTCACCATCATGCTGCCGACCTTCAGTCTCGACCCGCGCATCGAGCTCGTCGCGGCCGCCGATCCGCGGCGCGAAGCGGGCGAAAAATTCGCCGAGGATTTTGGCGCGCGCGCCTACGGCTCGGTCGAAGAACTTTGTGCCGACCCCGAGGTCGAGGCGATCTACGTCGCGACCCCGCATCAGCTTCATGCCGCGCACGTCCGCGCCGCAGCCGCCAACGGAAAGCACGTGCTTGTTGAGAAGCCGCTTGCCGTGACCATCGCCGAAAGCCGCGCCATGATCGATGCCGCGGCCGCGGCCGGCGTTCATCTTATTGTCGGACACAGCCACAGCTTCGATGCGCCGTATCGCCGCGCACAGGAAATCATCGCCAGTGGTCGCGTAGGGCCGCTCTGCATGATCACGGCGCTCAATTTCACCGATTTCATGTACCGACCGCGGCGGCCCGAGGAACTGATCACGGCGCAGGGCGGCGGCGTGATTTTCAGCCAGGGTGCCCATCAGATCGATATCGTGCGCATGATCGGCGGCGGCCGCGTCCGCAGCGTTCGCGCCCTCACCGGCCTCTGGGATCCGACAAGGGCGGCCGAAGGCGCCTATGCGGCGCTCCTCGAATTCGACAACGGCGCCTTCGCCACGGCGGTCTATAGCGGCTACGGGCATTTCGATTCCGACGAGTTCGAGGGCTGGATCGGCGAGATGGGTATCGCCAAGGATCGCAGCGGATACGGCGCCGGACGCAAAGCGCTGGCGTCCACCACGGCAGCCCAAGAGGCTGTGCTGAAGGCGGCGCGGAATTACGGCGGCGCCGACTATAAGCCAGCGCCGTCTGAGGTGACGCGTTTGCACCAGCACTTTGGAGTCTTGCTGGTGTCCTGCGCGCGTGCCGATCTGCGCCCGACGCCCGAAGGCGTCATGGTCTATGGCGACGTCGAGCAGCGCTTGGACAAGATTGCAGTGCCCACGGTACCGCGCGCCGAGGTCATCGACGAGTTCTACGACGCCATCGTTCTGGGACGGCCGCCGCTACATACCGGTCAGTGGGCTCTCGCCACGCTCGAGGTTTGCGTTGCCATTCTGCGCTCGGCAAAAGAGCGAGCCGACGTCGTCCTCGAGCATCAGGTTGGATTTTAGACATGGCGAGCGGATCGAAGTCGTCGCGCCGACCGAAGCGCGGCGCCGGCCCGGGAGAAACGCAGGCGATCCTGCGGCATTGGCGCGAGTCGGTGCCGAACGACCGTCTGGCGCACCTCGTCAAAGACGCAACGCGGGCGCTGCTGCGCGCCTTGCAGACGCGTTTGAGCCCGCACGGCGTGCCGCTTGGACATTGGACCTTTTTGCGCATTCTCTGGGACAAAGACGGGATCACGCAACGCGAGCTCAGCGAGCAAGCCGGTGTCATGGAGCCCACGACATTCTCGGCGCTGAAATCGATGGAACGGCTGGGCTATGTGACGCGGCGGCAATTGCCGGGCAACAAAAAGAAAGTCTTCGTCTTTCTCACGCCCAAGGGGCGGCTATTGAGGCCAAAACTCGTGCCATTCGCCGAGGAGGTCAATCGCATCGCCATGCGCGGCGTCAAGCCCGACGATATAACGACGACCCGAAATACGTTGCTGGCGATCATCGAGAGCCTGGCCGAAGACGAGGCCGGTGCCATTGGCCGAATTCCGTCGACGCGCGAACTCGGGCGCCTCGTCGCCAATGGCGGCCGAAACGGCAGTGCTCGAACCCAAAAAAGAACGGAACGCTGAGAACTGGCCGATCACAATCAGTCCGCCATCAGTTCCTTCAGCGTCGCTGTATAGAATTCGTCGCGCGAGACGCTGCTCGCCGCCAAATCCGCGCCAACGCCGAGATAGCGTTCGGCGATATCGCTCGAGCGCAGCAATTCGCGGCCGTCGCCGGAAATCGCGACACGGCCGTTTTCGATGACATAGCCGCGATCCGCCATGGCAAGACTGAGCCTCGCATTCTGCTCGGACAGCAAGATCGCCATGCCCTGATCGCGCAGGCCCGCGATGAGGTGAAAAATCTCCGCGACCAGGCGGGGTGATAGTCCGAGCGACGGCTCGTCGAGAACGAGCAGTTTTGGATTCGCCATCAGGCCACGCGCGATGGCGAGCATCTGGTGCTGGCCGCCGGAAAAATTCGCCACCGCATCGTTGAGCCGTGTCAGCAGCACCGGGAAACGCTCGCAAACTTCCCGCATTCGCTTGGCACTATCGCCGCCGCTCCGCCGATGATGCAGGAAGCCCGCCAGTTCCAGATTTTCAGCGACCGTCATGCCGCCAAAAGTCTGCCGTCCTTCCGGCACATGGGCAATTCCAAGCATGACACGCGCACGCGTCGACAGCATCTCGATCCGCTGTCCCTCAAACAGGATCTGGCCGCGATGGGCGCGCAGCAACCCGGATATCGTCTTCACCAGCGTGCTCTTGCCGGCGCCGTTGGCGCCGACCAGCGTTACGATCTCACCGGCCTGAACGGTCAGGTCGATATCGTGCACCACCGGCGTCCCGCCATATCCGGTCGATATGCCGCGAAGCTCGAGCATCACGCCACCGCCTCTTCCTGGCCCACATAGGCTTCGATCACGCGCGGGTTCTGCCGGATCTCCTTGGGCGACCCCGAAGCCACCAACACGCCGGCGTCGAGCACCATGACCTGATCGGCGACGCCCATGACCAAAGACATATTGTGCTCGACCACCATCACGGTGACGCCGCTCGCTCGCACGGCCCGCAACAGCGACGCCAGTTCCGCGGTTTCCCGATCGTTGAGACCTGCGGCCGGCTCGTCGAGCAGAAGCATGCGCGGCCGCGCCATCAGCGCGCGCACGACGTCGAGGAGTTTTTGCGCTCCCATCGGCAGATCGGCGGCAGCGTCATGACGAAAGCGGGAAAGCCCGATCATGTCGAGGAAGGCGTCGGCCTTCTTTGTCAGTTCGCGCTCCTCGCGCCGGGTCGCCGGCAGCCAGAGCATCTGCTTTAACGCGCTGCAGCGAACCCGGTTATGGCCGCCGACCAGCACGTTCTCCATCACCGTCATGCCGGGGAATACGCGCGCGGTCTGGAACGTCCGGATCAGGCCCAGAGCGGCGATCTGCCTCGGCGACAGGCGGTCGAGCGAAGTGCCGTGGAAAAACATCTCGCCCGCCGTCGACGGAAACAGGTTCGTGATCAAATTAAACAATGTCGTTTTGCCGGCGCCGTTCGGACCGATCAGCGCCGTGACACTGCCGTCGCGCACATCGAGCGACACATCGGAAATCGCCGTCAGGCCGCCGAAGCGCTTGGTGACGTTCACGACTTTCAACGCGGCCACGCTCATCGGATCTTATCCTCCGAGACGAGAACGGCGGCGTGCCGGCGCGCGCTCGCGTCGCCGAACCGTGATAGCGAGCCGACAACGCTGCCGTAAATTCCGGCCGGCAGATATTGGAAGGCGAGAACCAGCAGCGCGCCCTCGGCAAGCCGCTTATAGAGCGCAAAGGGCTGGAAGATCTCGGGCAGCAGCGTCAAGAGCGTGACGCCGACCAGCGATCCGACGAGTGTTCCCTCGCCGCCGATGACCAGCATGGTGATCATCTCCAACGAGCGCGAGGTGTTGACCATTTCGGGCGCCAGATAGTGAAAATAAAACGCATAGAGACTGCCGGACAGCGATGCGAGCGCGGCGCTGATGGCGAAGGCCGCTACCTTGTAGCGCACAACATCGATGTTGAGCGCGGCGGCCGCTGTCTGGTCGGTGCGGATCGCCTTCAATGCCCGGCCGAAGCTCGATCGCACGCCGCCGAGAAGCAGCAAAACGAGCGCGATCATCAGCACCAACACGAGATAGTACATCGCGAGCGGGCTCGCGAAGGAGACCGGCCCGATTGAGAACGCGGGAATACCGACGAGCCCCGATGGGCCGCCGGTGACGTCCATCATGCCGGTGGCAAGCGAGTCGACCAGCAAGCCGAAAGCGAGCGTCGCCAGCGCGAGATAAACGCCACGCAACCGCATGGTCGCGAGCGACAGCACCAGCGCGCAAATAAGCGACAGTACGATCCCGGCCGCGGTGCCGGCGAGTGGCGGCCAGCCGTATTTGACCGCCAGGATAGCGGCGGTGTAGCCGCCGATAGCCATGAAGCCGCCCTGCCCCAGGCTGACCTGACCGGCGTAACCCATCAGGATGTCGAGACCGAGCACGCCGACGAAGAGAATCCCGGTGATGACGAGCGAACTCAAGAGCCCGCTCGACGGCGATAACAGCCATGGGAGTGCCGCGAGCACGGCGACAAACAGCGTGCCGCAGACGGCGGCATCGCGGCTTTTGAAGCGCACCAGCGCGAGATGAATTTGCTGCTCATCGCGCACATCCTGGCGGCGCGCGACGCCGGTCGCGAACAGCCCGCTCGGGCGCCACAGCAGGATTAGCAGCAACAGGATCACCGCGAGCGCATTCGAGAACAGCGACGAGACATAGCCGGCGGCCAATTGCTCGGCGACGCCGAGCACGAGACCACCGACCACCGCGCCGATGAAGGAACCCATGCCGCCGATAGCGACAGCGATGAAGCCGAAGATCGTAAAGAATTGTCCGGAATCGAATTGCAACGAGGAGATCGGCGCAACGACGATGCCGCCGATGGCGCCGATCATCGCCGCCATGGCGAAGCTCAACAGCGTCATGCGCGGCACGTCGATGCCCATCAGCCGCGCGGCGAGTGGATTTTCCGCACAGGCGCGCAGCTGCTTGCCCAGCATGGTGCGCGACAAGACGTACCACAGAAGTAAAATCACGAGTGCCGCGGTGCCGGCAATCCAGAACCCTTGCGTCGACAGCCGCAGGCCAAGAATCTTGACCGGCGCCTCTCCCGAGAAGGCGGGCAGATCGAATGGATCGCTGCCCCAGACCACAAGCACCGCACCTTCGATCAGCGTCAACAGTCCGGCGGTCAGCATCAGCATGCTGCTATTGGGCAGCCGCGACAACGCCGGGACGAATGTCGCTGCACCGAGCGCCGCGCCGAAAGCCGTGGTGCCGAGGACGGCGCCAAGGGCGGCGAGCGGCGCCGGCCAGTTCAGCGACAGCTGGAGCGTATACATCGAGAGCGCGCCGACGATGCAGAACGCCCCTTGGGAAAGATTGATGACGCCGGTGACGCGATACACCAGCGCGAAGCCGAGCGCGATAATGGCAAACACGCTGCCCTGAAGCAGCCCGCCGATGATGATCGGGGCCACCGGTTTGGCCTTCCGCTCGGAGCCGGGCTAGCCGGCCAAGCGGACGGCCGCCGGCTTGTGTCCTTCGAAGATTTTGATCACGTCCGGCGCGATCGGCGAATAGGCCGCATGCGTGCGCATGATCCAGCTGCCAAAACCGTCGCTGTTATGATGCTTCTTGCGCTCGTTCGGCAGATCGATGCACTGATTGCGCGCTTCGTCGCGGAACACCACCATCGGGTCCTCGCCGCGCTCGACCTTTTTAATCTCGCGCTGCAGCATCTTGCGATAAAATACGACGCCTTCGTCCGACGCGCCGAGATGCTCGCCGGTGCGGTCGGCGATCGCGCCTTGGGTGATCCAGGCCATCATGTCCTGGCCGTCGATATTGTCGACGATGAACTCGCCGTTCTGGTCCTGCCACGGCACTTCGTAGACATGGACCTTGTCGAGGAGATGCCGCGGCACGTCAGCACCTTTCGGCGGCATATAGGCCGTGTACCACAGATGCATCGTGTGGGTGTCGTCGACCGGCACGCGAATCTGGAACGCGTAGTAGCGCGAGCTCTCGTCGCCATTGCCGACCGAGAGCATATTCGGAAACACCACCGGATGACCGATGCGCCAATCGTCGGAATCCTCCGAATGACCGGCAAGCAGGCGATGCTTGGTGATGCCGTATTCGAATTCGTTGAAGGCGATCTTCTCGTGGCGGGTGCTGATCGCGACCTTGAGGCCCTCCTGCTCCTTGACGAATTCGAAGGTGTGGCCGTGCAGCCATTCGGTATGGATCGGGTCGAGCGAATTCTCCATGGCCTGCAGCCAACTGATCGGAATCAGCGAACGCCCGAGCATGCGGATCGAGCCTTCGGCGACGAATCCATCCCAGCGCGGCAATAGCGGGCGCGGCTCCGGTCCGAGATACGCGAACAGCATGCCGTTGAGTTCTTCGACCGGGTAGGCCGCCGTCTTGGCGTTGTCCTTCATCCGCGCGCTGTCGCGCTCGTTCGGCTGGTTGAGGCACTGGCCGCCGTGCGCGAATTCCCAACCGTGATAGGGGCAGCGAATGCCGTCTTGAGTGGGAATGCCGTAAGCAAGCGAGGCGCCGCGATGCGGGCACTTCTCCTTGATGAGGCCGCGGCGGCCCTGCCGGTCGCGAAACAGCACGAGGTCCTCGCCCAACAGCCGGATGCGCATGGTCCAGCGGGTGTCGAGCTCCGAGGTCGCCGCGATCGGTTGCCAATAACGGCGCATCAGATTGCCCGCCGGCGTTCCCGGTCCGATACGCGTCAGAAGCTCGTTCTGTTCGGCTGTCAGCATCGCTCTCCTCCTCCGGGATCAGTCTTGCTCAGGGCAAATCGAGCGCGGCAGTAAGCCGCAACACTTGCCGGTTCGGCAGCCGGCTGAAACGCCCGCGCGGCCGTTGTCCGACCGCCGCTTTTATGTTAGCTGCCTAACATTATACCGCTGTCCTGTCAAAGTAAGCGCTCGCGAAACTAGGCGCTTTGTCGCCGTAAGGAAACGCCCGGTCGCGCCCGATGGTCGATGGTGCTCCCTCGCACCGCTGTCGACCAGCGCTGACCGCAGAGGCCGATCATGAATGCGCCTATACGCATCGGAATTGTCGGAGTGGGCGCCGCCGGCCGCGCCTTTCTGCCGGCGATCGGAAAGCATGCGGGCTTCGAGCTCGCCGGCATCGCCGAACCGGTTGCCGAGGCGCGGGAAAGTGTCGCGGCCGAAATGGGCGTCCAAGGCTACGCCGACCTTCCCGCGATGCTCGATGGCGCCCGCCTCGACGCAGTCTATATCGCGACGCCGACCGACCTGCACAGCGAGCATGTGAAGATCGCCTTTGCGGCGAAGAAACACGTACTGAGCGAGAAGCCGATGGCGGTCGAGCTCGCGGCGGCCAAGGACATGGTCGCGGGCGCCGAGCGCGCCGGCGTCGTTCTCGTCGTCGGCCATGCCCACGGCTTCGATCTTCCGATCCAGCGCATGCGCGAGATTGTTTTGAGCGGACGGCTCGGCCGCGTGCGCATGATCCACACCTGGAATTACACCGACTGGATGTATCGGCCGCGACGGCCCGAAGAGCTCGATGTAACGAAGGGCGGCAGCGTCACCTTTCGGCAGGGCTCGCACCAGTTCGATATAATAAGGATTCTCGGCGGTGGATTGGTGCGCAGCGTGCGGGCGGTGACGCTCAATTGGGATCCAAACCGCGATTCGATCGGCGCCCACACGGTATTTCTGCACTTCGCCGAAGACACGGCCGCGACCGCCGTTTACAATGGCTACGGTTATTTCTCGACCATTGAACTATGCGCCGACGTGACCGAATGGGGCTCGCTCGAACCGCTCGCCGAGCGGCCGCCGGTTAATCGCGCGACTGCAGGCCGCAGCGCGGCGGACGAATTGCAGGCCAAGCGCCGCCGCGCCAAGGGTGCGATCCCGTCGAGCGCGCCGTTTCAGCCCACTTTCGGCCTGACGCTCGTGAGCTGCGAAAAGGGCGATATCCGCCAATCGCCGCGCGGGCTTTATGTCTATTCCACCGACGGGCGCGAGGAGATCGTGCTGCCGAACGATCGAACGCCGCGCGATCTCGTGCTCGACGAGTTTCACGACGCTCTTACCGGGCGCCGCAAACCCGTTCATGATGGGCGCTGGGGCTTGGCCAATCTCGAAATCTGCATCGCGGCCATCGAGTCGTCGCAAACCGGCCAGGAGATCACGCTGCGCCATCAAGTCGCCGCGCCGCAATAATCGCACCATAATAAAATATCCGCACTGAAAAAGGGGAAACGCCATGACGATAAAATGCTCTCGACGAATAACGTCGCTCGCCTCACTCTCACTCTTGGCCTTGGCGCTGCAAGGTGCTGTGTCCGCGGCCCAGGCTTACGACATCAATGTCATCCTGCCGCTCACCGGCGGCGCCTCGTTCCTCGGCAAGGCGGAGCAGAAGGCGATGCAGCTCGCCGAGCCGATGATCAACAAAGCGGGCGGCATCCAAGGCCAGCCGGTGCATTTCGTGTTCTATGACGATGGCAGCAGCCCGCAGACCGGCGTGCAGCTTGCCAACAGCGCGATCGCGTCGAAGCCCGCGGTGGTCTTAGGCTCGTCGCTGGTCGGTGTCTGCAACGCCATGGCGCCGCTGATGCCGGACGGCCCGGTGATGTATTGCTTCTCGCCCGGCATTCATCCGGCCGAGGGCAGCTACGTCTTCACCTCGAGCATTTCGACGCTCGACCTCGCCGCCGCGACCATCCGCTATTTCCGGCTCAAGGGCTGGACCAAGCTTGCCTTCATGACCAGCGCCGATGCCACCGGACAGGACGCCGAGCGCGGCCTCAACGAAGTCGTCAGCCGCCCGGAGAATAAAGACATCACCGTCGTCGAACGCGCGCATTTCAACATCACCGATGTCAGCGTCGCGGCGCAGATCGAGCACATCAAAGCCGCCGAGCCGCAGGCCTTGATCGCCTGGAGCACCGGTTCGCCGATCGCCACCGTGTTCAAGGGCATCATCCAGGCCGGGCTCGACATCCCGATCGCCACGACCAACGGCAACATGACCTATGCGCAGATGACGCAATATGCGTCGTTCCTGCCGAAGCAGCTCTACATCGCCGCGCCCGAATGGGTGGAGCATACGGGCGTCATCACGCTCGATGCGGGCGTGGAGGCGGCGCAGAAGCGCTTCTTCGACACCTTCAAAGCGGCGAACGAAAAGCCGGATATTGCCTCGACGCTGGCCTGGGATCCGACCATGATCGTGATCGACGCCTTGAAAGCGCTCGGCCCGGCGGCGACGCCAAAGCAGTTGCGCGACTATATCGCCGGGCTGAAAGGCTATGCGGGCATCGACGGCGTCTATGACTTCCCCAAGATACCGCAGCGCGGACTGAGCGTTGACGGCGCGGTGGTAACCTTATGGAGCCCTGACAAGCAGACCTGGGAACTGGTAAGCAAGCCCACCGGCGTGCCGCTCGACCATTAGGCCTGAGCGAACTTTTGTGAGCCTTCCGTTGAAAGCAAAAACCCGAGCGCGGCGCGCCAAGCCTTCCAAACTGCCGTCGCGCTCGGGTGTCGATTTCTCCGATCGCCTCGGGCATCTCGTCAAGGATGCAAGCAAATTATTCGGACGCGCGTTGCAGTCGCGGCTGAATGAGCACGCGATCGCCTACGGCCATTGGACATTCTTGCGCATTCTGTGGAAGCACAACGGCATCAGCCAGACCCGGCTGAGCCAACTCGCCGGCGTCATGGCGCCGTCGACCTTTGCGGCGGTGCGCGACATGGAGAAGCTCGGTTATGTCACTCGCCGGCAGAAGCCGTCGAACCGCAAGAACGTCTATATTTATCTGACGCCGGCGGGACGCGCGCTTGAAGCCAAGCTCGTGCCGCTCGCGGTCGACGTCAACGACACCGCGGTTGCCGGTCTCACGCGCAAGCAGATCGCGGAATTCCGCAAAGCGCTGATTGCCATCATCAGCAATTTCGAGAGTTGAGACGGCACACGTCCGTCGAGGAGGATGATTTGGATCTCGGACTGAAAGACAGAGTGGCGATCATCGGCGGTGGCAGCCGCGGCATCGGCAAGGCCTGCGCCAAGGAATTTTTAGCCGAAGGCGCCATCGTAGTCCTCGTCAGCAAGAACCCGGACGTCAACGCCGCCGCCGCCGAAGAGCTCGGCAAGCTTCATCCCGGGCGCGTCATCGGCATTCCGGCGGACCTCACCGACGATGCCGCGATCGCCGCGATGACCGCGCAGGTCGTCAAGCGTCACGGCCGCATCGACATTCTGGTGAACTCGGCGGCGATCGTCGTGCCGCAGGATTTTTTCAAGATGGACGACGGGCAGATGACCAAACTGCTCGAACAAAAATTCAATCCGGCGGCGCGCTGCATTCGCCACGCCGTCCCGCATATGCGCCAACGCAAATGGGGCCGCATCATCAATATCTCCGGGCTTGCGGGAAGGCAGCCGCATTACACCGTGGTGCCGGCCGCACTGAATAATTCGGCCATGCTCAATCTGACCAAGGCGCTCGCCGCCGAGCTCGCCAAGGACAATATTCTGGTCAACGCCGTCGTGCCCTACATCATCGACACCGAACGGCAGGACGACACCATGCGGGAATGGGCACAGATGACCGGCCAGACCGAGGCCGAAGTTCGCCAGCAGCGGGTCTCAAAACTCCCGGTCGGCCGCATGGGCCGCGCCGACGAGGTCGCGGCCGTGGTCGCCTTCATGGCGTCCGAGCGAGCGAGCTATGTCGTCGGCACCGCCTGGTATGTCGACGGCGGCGGCGCGATGACGCTGTGAACTGCCGAGAACAATCAGTTGGAAACGCCAAGAGCGACAAGAGAAAAAACATGATCCTCCCTCGCCGCCGCTTTCTCCATCTCGCCGCCGGCGTTGCCGCACTTCCCGCGGCGGCGCGCAGCGCTTTCGCCGAGACCTATCCGGCGCGGCCGGTGCATCTTGCCGTCGGCTTTTCCGCCGGCTCGGCGTCGGACATCAATGCACGCCTCGTCGCGCAATGGCTGTCGGAGCGGCTCGGCCAGCAATTCGTGGTCGACGATCGCGCCGGCGCCGGCGGCAATATCGCGTCGGACTTCGTCATCCATGCCACGGCGGACGGCTACACGCTCCTCTACGCCTCGACCGCCGTCGCCATCAATGCGACGCTCTACGAAGGCAAAGTGGATTACGATTTCCTGCGCGACACCATCCCGGTCGCTGCCGTCGTGCGCACGCCGGTGGTGATGGAGGTCAATCTCGACCTGCCAGTCAAAACTGTTCCGGAATTCATCGCCTATGCCAAGGCCAATCCCGGCAAGGTCAACATGGCGACCGTCGGCCCCGGCAGCGCCCAGCATCTCTACGGCGAATATTTCAAGATGATGACCGGGATCGACATGGTGGCGGTGCATTATCACGGCGCCGGCCCCGCTATCACCGATCTGATCGCCGGCCGCGTCCAGGTGATGTTCGATATCGTCGTGTCGTCGCTCTCCTACATCAAGTCGGGCCAGATCCGGGCGCTCGCGGTCACCACGGCGACGCCGCAAGATGTGCTGCCGGGCGTTCCGACGGTAGGCCAGTTCGTGCCGGGCTATGAAGCCAGCGGCTGGCAAGGCCTCTGCGCGCCGGCGAAGACGCCGGCCGACATCGTCGACAGGCTCAATCGCGAGATCAATGCCGGCCTCGCCGATCCCGCGTTCAAAGCAAAACTCGCCCAGCTCGGCGGCCAACCCTTCCCCGGCACGCCCGCCGATTTCGGCAATTTCATCGCCGCCGAAACCGACAAATGGGGCAAGGTCGTGCACAAGGCCGGCGTCAAGGCCGAGTGAGCGCAAGCGTCTGCGGTCTCGCGGCGCGTTAGGCGCGCGAGTGATGTCAAACAGCGATGTCTCGTAGCCCGGATGGAGCGGAGCGCAATCCGGGGACGATTGCGACGCTTGCACGCCCATCCCGGATTACGCTCCGCTCCATCCGGGCTACCAAAAAAATAAGGGAGGCGGAACGCCGGCAGACGCAGAGTTTACTGTCCCGCACGCAAGCGGCGCGCGGGTCGCGCCACGGAAGTTACGGCTTGCGCCGCCCTCCGCTTGCGGGCGCGCTCGCCTGCCGGCGTTCCACCACGGCGCTTGCGGCAGCGAGCCAACGCCGCCGCTCAGTTCCAGACGCACTTCCTGGGACGCGGCTAAGAGACGGG
>JBAPUM010000032.1:0-4830 GCA_049282655.1 Xanthobacteraceae bacterium | reverse complement strand
GGACATCGCGTAACGACCCACCTGCTTTATGAACGAGGCGCGCAGCGCGGGTGATGAATGTCCGGCGGCCCGAATGGGACGAGCAGCCTTCCAGGCCGATGGCCTTATAGGCCGCACTAAACCAGTTCACGATGCTGACCGGAGTCATTGCGGTGCCGCGTTCGGATCGGACAACGGATCCCACCAATGAGCCGGTTGCGTCGCGCCATTGGCCCAGGGCGTCGCAAAGATCGGGGTGGATGGCAATGTGCCGTCCGCTTCCCTTCTTTGCGGCGTGGTCTCGTAGCTCGATTACAGCGGCGATTTCGTCTTGAGGGCCGAGGACCATCGGCCAGGTCAAGTTTGCGATCTCGCCGGCTCGCAACCCGGCTTTGAGTGACAGCAGGACGAGAACGCGGTTACGGATGGGATTTCGAGTAGTAGAAACAAACCAGAGGAGGCTTTCCACTTGGTCGTCGGATAGTATTTTTGCCTGTTTACCGATCATGGCGATGTATCATCATTGTTGAGCTAAACGATGACATCGAAAAAAATAATATTCAAGGTTGATCGTTGCTCGCGCGTTTCGCGAACTTATTAAGAAACTCGACTTTCTTCATGAGTTACTACTGATCGGCACTTCTAAGTTCCTAGCCAGTGGCTACAGATCGATACGCATGAGATCCTGCGCCAACCGAAGGTTTCCCTTGTAATGCGCGCGGATATCTCGTGCCATGAAATCAAGTTGCTCGGGGCCCATCGCGTCCACCGGAAGATGATTGCCGGCTGCGCGCTTTAGTACAGGGCTGAGCGAGTCGAAGTGACCAAAATGGGTCGCGACGAGCGACTTGGCACCCGCACGTTCGGCAATTTTGCCAAGTTCCGTCGGACTAGTGTGGGCAGCCGTTCCGACGCCGGATTTGAGACGATGCTGAATCATGGCCTCCGGAAACGTGCATTCGTGAATAAGAAGGTCTGCGCCGCGCGCGAGTTCATGAATGTTTTCACATGGCCTCGTGTCGCCACTGAATGCGACGACCTTGCCTTCGGCTTCGATACGGAATCCGTAGCAACGTGCTATCTCGGTAGGAATATGATCAACCTCAAAGGCCGTCACCCGCAGATCGGAGTCGTCATGAATGACGCCGGCCTCATATTCCCGAACGATCGGCCTGATGGCCTCTATGTTTGACTGACGCGCCGGATACTTGGCTCGCGCGCGAATATCCACGTCGAACGCCCCCCCCTCCAGCACGCACTTGAGAAAGTGCGCCGTCCCCTTCGGACCGACAATTGTCGGGCTTCCGACGCGGTTAAGGATCCAGCTCTCGAGCAGAAAAAACGGCAAGTCGGAAATGTGGTCGTGGTGCAGATGCGTGAGAAAGACCAGCGGAACGTCTGCCGGATTGACGTTGGAGCGGACCATGTTGATCGTCGCGCCATGACCGCAATCGAGTAGAATTCGACGGCCGCCATCCAGCGTCAGCAGAATGGCCGTGTGACGGCGATCCGGATCCGGAAGTGCTGCTGCCGTTCCGAGCATCGTAACGTACATGCATGAACCTCGCCGAACACAAACCCGAAAGGAAGCACGGATCACAATGCCGAACAATCTCGCGGTCTACGGAGCCATGTGTAGGCCGTGATGGCCTGCCCTCGCCAACGCTGCAAGACGCGCATATACCCAGTCCTTGCTTTGTTACCGGAATATCGCGGAGAACGTGCGAGATGCGAGCAATTCTCGTTCCGATTTGTGGATTGGCCATCATTCTCGGGTTGGCCACTCCGGGACATGCTGAGTGGCCCGAACGGCCTGTGCGACTAATCGTGCCCTATACCGTAGGGTCCATGGGTGACGTCGTCGCACGACTGGTTTCGGGCAGCCTGCAATCGACCCTTGGGCAACCGTTCATCATCGAGAACCGCATTGGGGCGGGCGGCAATATAGGTACGCGCGAGGTCGAACAGGCACACCCCGACGGCTACACTCTGCTGCTTGCGGCGACCAACAACTTCACCATCAACCAGTTCCTCTATAAGGACCTGGACTTTGATCCTGTGAAGCAATTTGAGCCGGTAACGACTTTGGTCAATGTGCCGTCTGTCATCTTCATAAACTCAGAGGTGCCCGCAAAAAGCTTCGCGGAGTTTGTAACGTATGCGCGGGCGAATGTCGGCAAACTTAATTATGGCTCGCCTGGCACCGGCACCACGCCGCATCTGTCAGCGGAAGCCATCAATAAGATGTACGGTCTCGGCATGACGCATGTCCCGTACAAAGGCGCCGCACAGGTCGTAACGGGCCTCCTCGCCAATGAGGTGCAATTCTATTTGGCTGGGGCGGGCGTTGGCACAGCGCAGGTCAAGGCAGGGCATTTGCGCGCCCTTGCGGTTTCGAACCCCCACAGGCTGGATGCGCTACCCGATACACCCACTTTCGAGGAAGTCGGCATTAAGGGCATTAACGCCAATAACTGGTGGGGCGTGGTCGCTCCACTGGGCACGCCCCGACCGGTCGTCACTCGCCTACGTGTGGCCCTCTGTGCGGCGGTCGCAAGCGCCGCGGTCAAGACAACCTTGGATCAGTTGGGGGACGTTCCGGTCTGTAACTCGCCCGAGGATATGGCACGCCAGCTTACTGACGAGGCCGAATATTGGCAGCGCGCATTGCCGGAGCTTGGCGTCAAACCCGAGTAATCATGACTTCGACGACCGAGCGAACCGCTAACGTACGCGGACAACAACTACGCGTCAGGCTGGACGGCCGAGAGGGCGCGCCTTGGCTTATGTTCAGCAATTCGCTCGCAACGGATCTGCATCTTTGGGATGCGCAGATCGAGTCACTGGCGACCAACTGGCACATCCTCCGCTACGATTACCGCGGTCATGGTACTTCCGCGGCGTCCATCGATCCAATTTGTGACGTTAATGTACTGGCAGACGATCTCTTAGGCGTGATGGATTCGGTTGGTGCTGAACGAGTCTGTCACGTCGGCGTTTCAATGGGCTCGGTTGCCGGCGCAGCTGCCGCAATACGGATGCCTGAGAAATTCGTCTCCCTCGTGGTCTGCAATTCGCGCCTTCGCTCTACCGAGAGTTCGGCAAGTGATCTCAGGCGTAGAGCGGAAATAGCTCTCCGGTCCGGTATGCAAGCTCTCGTCGAGCCGACGCTCCAGAAATGGTTCGGCCGAGCGCGGCTACCTTTCGACGGCGCACCGCGCAAGCAAGTAGCCGACATGATCGCTAATACCCGACCAACGGACTTCGCGGCCTATTCAAAAGGCATGGGCAATTACGATCTCGAAGATCGCTTGGCAGCTCTCCCAGTTAAGGTGGCTCTACTTGCTGGCAGTGACGACGGCACGATCCAGGACGATTTCCTAGCACTCAGCAATCGTCACCCAAAGATGCGGCGCACCCTAATCGACGGAGCGGGGCATCTGCCCAATATGCAAGCGCCAACGGACTTCAACGCTGCACTAGCGAGCCTCATCCGTGGGTGATCGAATTCTCGGATAACGTCCACTATGAAATACTGCGTCCGCGCCCCTTCATAGTCTAAGGTTATGTGCTTAGGCCGTCCTCAAGCGAACAGCGATGAACTGATTGAATTGACAGAGCCGCGCCTGGAGAGAAAGTATCCATAATAAAAGGGAGGAATGAGCTAATGTGGCGTTTTCATCGGGAGAAAGACTCATCGCATTTGATTCGCAATCTCAAATATTTTCTCGCGATAGCGTCTTACCTGCTGGGAAACCTTCCTGCGTATGCGACGTGGCCAGAGCGGCCGGTCCGATTGGTGGTGCCGGTGGCCGCCGGCGGCGGCGTCGATCTCATGGCGCGTATTTTGGCTGATCGCCTCAGTCAGCAATTGCCGCAGCGAGTGAACGTCGAGAACGTGGGCGGCGGCGGCGGCGCGATCGCCGCTCGTCGTGAAGCTGGCTCAACGCAGAAGCAAAGTAAGCGTCGTAATCTTTGTGCCGTAAAGCAATGCGGGTCACGTCATTCATGCTGTGGGCTGCCATAGTCAGACCTCAAGCATGACGACGCAGCTGAACATTGCGACAAGCTTGAGAATTACTGGCAAAACAACACGCGCCGGCGGCATCGACCTATGGAAACTTTGACACATGCCGGGCGGTGTCTTGCCAGAAGACGTCATGGGTTAATTCCAGTGCGCCGACCGTGACGGAGCAGGTTTGCGGGCCGACAAATTGCGGGCGGATCAGCATCGAGCTGAGCGCTGCGAAGGATCTCGATGCTTCGGCTCTCCCGCCCGGTCCAACTCCTACGATCATTCGTTTCCACGTGGTACGGAAAAGCCACCATTGACGTCGATCCGCGTGTTCCAAATTTTTGCTCGAACCGCCCGCAGAGTGTTTCTGCGAGCATTTCAACAATTTTCAGTCCCCGTCCACGACGAACGCGCTGATGGGACGATCCGTCGTCCTGCACTTTACACACGACGAGCGATCCCATTCGCAATAGCTCTACTTGAATTTCCCCTCTTTCGTCGCCAAACGCATGGCGCGCTGCATTTGTTATGAGCTCGTGCACGATCATACCCAACCGCCAGGAGTGGACTGATCGCAGTTGCAAAGGGCAGGCCGCGAAAACAAGCCTTATTTTCTTATGATCTAGCTTAAATCGGCTGATCGCGAAGCACACTTGCCGAAGGTAGGTCGCTGCGTCGATCGAAGTATCAGCCTCCGGCGCCTGGAGAGCCCGATTTACGTCCGCGCAACGATGAAGAAGTTCGGTAACGCCGGTCAGCGCCAGCTTGACCTGCTTGTTACCCGAGCGCCCAGCGGCCACCGAGACCGCATTGATAACGGACGCAAACTCGTTGTT
>JBAPUM010000031.1:0-17826 GCA_049282655.1 Xanthobacteraceae bacterium | reverse complement strand
GCTCGCGCCCGGGATGCTCGCGTCCCACTATGCCCCGAAGGCCCGGCTGCGGCTCAATGCCGAGCGCGTCGAGCCCGGCGAAGCGCTGCTCGGTTTCGGCCCGACGCTCGCCACCGGCGCCGAACGCGCCAAGCGGGTGCTTAATCTTTCCGAACGCGCCGACCCGATCGAGGCTGCGGCCAATCTCTTCTCGCATCTGCGCGCGCTCGATGCTTCGGGGGCGAGAATGATCGCCGTGATGCCGGTGCCGCATGACGGCTTGGGCGAGGCGATCAACGACCGCCTGGCGCGGGCGGCAAGCCCTCGCTGAGGTGACAAGCCCGCGGTGAGGTGAAATGCAGCGGCCAAGCGCGCTTGCGCGCGGAGAGGCCGGCTGCCATGTTTTGGCGAAAGCGACACCGGAAACGCCCCATGCTGGATAAGCCGCAGGCCAAGCCGCCGACCGCCATCGACCCTGCGCTGCTCAAGCGCTTCGCGGCCATTGTCGGCGACAGATACGCCATCACCGATCCCGATCTGCAACAGCCCTATCTCACCGAGATGCGAAACCTGTTCCAGGGCCACACGCCGGTGGTGTTGCGGCCGGGCTCGGTCGCGGAGGTGGCGGCGATCCTGAAACTCGCCAACGAGACCGGCACGCCGATCGTGCCGCAGGGCGGCAATACCGGGCTCGTCGGCGGCCAGATTCCGCATCACAACGAGGTGGTGCTGTCGGTCAACCGGCTCGACCGCATCCGCGAGGTCGACCCGACCTCGAACACGATCACCTGCGAGGCCGGCGTCACCTTGCAACGCGCGCGGGCGGCGGCGGCCGAAGTGGACCGGCTCTATCCGCAATTGCTGCCGTCGGAAGGCACCTGCACCATCGGCGGCAATCTCTCCACCAATGCGGGCGGCACCGCGGCGCTGGCGCACGGCATCGCGCGCTCGCATGCGCTCGGCCTCGAAGTGGTGCTGGCCGACGGCCGCGTGCTCAATAATCTCAACAAGCTGAAAAAGGACAATACCGGCTACGATCTGAAAAACCTGTTCATCGGCGCCGAAGGCACACTCGGCATCATCACGGCCGCGGTGCTGCGGCTCGTGCCGCGGCCGCGCTCGATCGAGACCGCCTTCGCGGGCATCTCGTCCGTGGAAGCGGGCCTCGAGCTCCTGGGTCTCGCGCAACAGCGCGCCGGCAACGACGTGACCAGTTTCGAGATCATGACCCGGCGCGGCGTCGAGCTGGTGCTGGAACATGCCACGGGCTGCCGCGATCCACTGGCGACGCCGCATGAATGGTACGCGCTGATCGAGCTCTCCTCACAGCAGCGCGACGGTGCGCGCGAACAGCTCGAGGGCATTTTGGCCCAGGGCATGGAAAAAGGCCTCGTCACTGACGCGGCCATCGCCGACAGTTTGGAGCAGGCCAAGGCGTTCTGGCGCATCCGCGAAATGTTCGGCGAGGTGCAGCGTTACGCCGGCGGCTCGATCAAGCACGATGTTTCAGTGCCGGTCGCTGCCGTGCCGGCCTTCATCAAGGAAGCCAATGCGGCCGTCACCGCCCTCATTCCCGGCTCGCGGCCGCTGCCGTTCGGCCATTTGGGCGACGGCAATATCCATTACAACGTCAACCAGCCGGTCGGCGCCGACAAGGACGACTATCTCAAGCGCTGGGACGACGTGAACGCGGCGGTGTTCGCGGTGGTGAAGAAATACGGCGGCTCGATTTCGGCCGAGCACGGCATCGGCGTGATGAAGCGCGATCTCTTGCCGTCGGTGAAGGATCCGGTGGCGCTCGAGCTGATGCGCTCGCTCAAGCACATGCTCGATCCCAACGGCATCCTCAATCCCGGCAAAGTGCTGTAAGCGGCACCAGCAAAGCATGATCGCATGAAAATTCACCGGCGACGCGTTCTGGAACTGTCGACGGGCGCCATAGCGCTGCCGTTTGTTTCACGGCTGGCGGCGGCGGAAACCTACCCGGCGCGGCCGGTGCGCCTGATCGTCACCGTTCCGGCCGGCGGCTCGCCCGACATCATCGCCCGCCTGATCGCGCAGTGGCTGTCGCAGCGGCTCGGCCAGCCCTTCGTGGTCGAGAACCGCCCCGGCGCCAGTTCCAATATCGGCACCGAAGTGGCGATGAATGCGGCGCCCGACGGCTACACGCTTCTCTTCGCCATCTCGTCGAACGCCATCAATGCCTCGCTCTACCGGCATCTGCATTACGATTTCATGCGTGACGCCGCACCGATCGCTTTGATCTCCACCATTCCGCTGGTCATGGAGGTGAATACCTCGGTGCCGGCGCAGACGGTCCCGGAATTCATCGCCTACGCCAAGGCCAATCCCGGCAAGATCAACATGGCGGCGCCCGGCATGGGCAGCCCGCTCGCCGTCGCCGGCGAATTGTTCAAGATGATGGCGAAGGTCGACATGGCGGACGTCAACTATCAGGGCGAGGCGCCGGCCACTCCCGATCTGATCAGCGGCCAGGTGCAGGTGATGTTCGGCGTGATGCCGTCGTCGATCGGCTACATCAAATCCGGCAAGCTGCGCGCGCTCGCCGTCACCTCGCCGCAGCGCCAGGACGCACTGCCCGACGTCCCGGCCTTGGCAGAATTCCTGCCGGGCTACGAAGCCGCCGGCTGGTACGGCGTCGTGGCGCAGAAAGGCGTGCCTGACGACATCGTCGCCAAGCTCAACACCGAGATCAACGCGGCGCTCGCCGATTCCACGACGCGAGCGCGCCTGATCGAGCTCGGCTGCGTGATCTCCGCGGGCTCGCCCGCCGACTTCGCAAAATTCATCGCCGATGAAACCGCGAAATGGGCGAAAGTGATCGCCTTTGCGGGCATCAAGGCGGACTGAACCACGACACTACCGCATCCAGTTCAAGCGAATTGGATCAGAAGGGTCGAATGCGCAAAGCGCCGACGTTCATCGCAGTCTTCGTGCTTGGCGCGTTTTTGACGGGCGAAGCGGCAGCCCAATCCGCAATCCAAATGCCCGGACAAGCCAGAACCGATGTCCGGCCGACGCCGAACGGCGGCTATGTCCTGCAAACGCCCGGCCAGAGCCCGATGTTCGTCACGCCGCGGCCGGACGGCAGCTATGTGATCCAGACACCCGGGCAAAAGCCGAGCTACGCTATTCCGCGGGGCGGCGGCGCCTACGTGCTGCAGACACCGGGCCAGATGCCGCTTTATGTTACACCGAGGCCGGGCGGCGGCGTTACGATGCAGACGCCGGGGCAAACACCGACCTTCGTCAGCCCGAGCGCAGGCGGCGACTACGCCATCCACGCGCCCGGACAAGTGCCGAGCTTTCTTTATGCCGTACCGGGGGTGATGAGATGATGGCGACCAACAAGGGACTCCACTTGAGAAGGCTATTCGCCGCGGCAATGATCATCGCGCTTTTGCCGACGGCCGCCCATGCGCAAGCTCCGAAAGGATCGCCGACGGATCGAACCGATGCCGACAAGCGAAAGGATGCCGAAATCGACAAGGCCTATCGGGACGCGCTGAAGCGAAATAGCGGCACCTCGGCGCCCAAACCCGATCCGTGGCAAACCATACGGCCGGCCAACACCGACACCCCCAAGCAGCGCTGATTTTATGCGCCGGCCATTGCCGCGCGCGGCAGCACGATGCGAATTTCGGTGAAGGCGCCCGGCTCGGTATCGACCTCGATAACGCCCGCGTGCTGCTTGACGACGATGTCGTGGCTGAGCGACAGGCCCAGGCCCGTTCCTTCTCCCGCCGGTTTGGTCGTGAAGAACGGATTGAACATCTTGTCTTTCACCTCGGGCGGGATGCCGGTGCCGTTGTCGCGGATCCTGATCTCGACCCGGTCGCCGAGGCTTTTGGTCGAGGCGGCGAGCGTCGGCTCGTAACTTCTGCCGTTGCTTTCGGCCTTGCGCTTGATCGCCGCATAAAATCCGTTTGAGATAAGGTTCAGCAAGACCCGGGTGATCTCTTGCGGGAATAAGTCCGCAGCGCCGGCGGCGGGATCGAACGAACGCTCCAGCGTGATGTCGAAGCCCTGCTTCTCCGCCCGCGCGCCGTGATAGGCTAGATTGAGGCTTTCCTCGACCAGCGCGTTGATATCGACGGCGCGACGCTCCCCCGAGCCCTCGCGCGAGTGGAGCAGCATGTTCTTGACGATCGAGTCGGCGCGTTGGCCGTGCTGCACCACTCTTTGCAGGTTTTCGCGCAGCGTTTCCGTCAGCTCGCCGAATTCCGCCCGCTGTTTCTCGTCGAGCGTCACCTGTTTGAGGCCCTCTGCCAATTCGTCGATCAGCTCGACCGATAGCCCTGAAAAATTGTTGACGAAATTGAGCGGGTTCTTGATCTCATGCGCGATGCCGGCGGTGAGCTGGCCGAGCGAGGCGAGCTTCTCGGTCTGCACCAGGCGATCCTGCGCGGTGCGCAAATCTTCCAGCGATTTCGCCAATTCGCGGGTGCGGGCTTCTACGCTTTCGAACAGCCGCACGTTCTCGATCGCGATCACCGCCTGGTCGGCAAAGGTCTGCGCCAGTTCGATCTGCTTTTCGGTGAACGGGCGGACTTCGTTGCGCAGCAGCACAATGACGCCCGTCGGTTTGCCTTCCCGCAGCATGGGGACGCCGAGGATGGTACGGATACGACCCAGATCCGTGACGTCCGGCATCCTATAATCCGGGTCCGCCTTGACGTCGGGAACTTGGACCACCGCGCCTTGCATCACGGTGCGGCCGACCACGGAGCCCTTTCCTCCGGGGATAGCGTAATCGGCGGCGAACGTCTTGAACTCGGGCGCGAAGCCGTACATGGCAATGGCGCGGTAGCTGTCGCCCTGCGCACGATTAATGGATGCCTTCTCGGCTTCGCAGAGCTCGGCGGCCGATTCCGCAAGCGTATCGAGGACGGTCTGCAGGTCGAAGGTCGAGCGGCTGATGACCTTGAGCACGTCGGCGGTGGCGGTCTGCTGCTGCAGCGATTGGCGCAACTCGCTGAGCAGCCGCGTATTCTCGATGGCGATGACGGCCTGGGCCGAGAAATTCTGCACTACCTCAATCTGCTTTTCGGTGAACGGCCGCACCTCTTGCCGGTAGATGCTGATGGCGCCGATTAACTCGCTGTCCTTTAGCATCGGCACCGCCACCAACGACCGAGCTCCGGCAAGGTCGGCGTTGGCACGGCGAATCGGATCGCCTTCGGCGTAGACCTGCTCGGCCCTGAGGTCGGCGATGTGGACCACCTCTCTGGTATCGATCAGCCGGCCTAGTGCATGTTTGGGAGTCGGATGAATGAGGGGCTCGCGTCGACGCAGCTCGGCAAACGCGGCCGGCGCATTATGAAGCGCCACGCAGCGTAGCCCGCTGCCTTCTGCCAGCCACAACATTCCAAACTTGGCGTCACAAATTCGCGTCGCATTCGCCAGCATTGCGTTGAAAACCGGCTCAAGCTCGCCCGGCGATCTACTAATAACCTTGAGCACATCTGCCGTGGCCGTCTGTTGCTCCAGCGACTCGCGCAATTCGCTGAGCAATCGCGTATTCTCGATGGCGATGACGGCCTGATTGGCGAAGTTCTGCACCAGGGCAATTTGCTTTTCATTAAACGGGCGGATTTCGCGGCGGTAAAAGGAAACGATTCCGACGATTTCATCGTCCTTGAGCATCGGGACGGTACACATCGAGCGGATGCCGGCCTGATCGACGCCGGCAACGATCCATGCATTGCCTTCCCCATACGAAGGCTCTTCGGCCAGATCAGTGACCAGGACCGGACGGCGCGCCGCGACGGCGCGGCTCATTGGCACGCCGGGCGGCGGCTGAAACACATCGCCCCGCCACCAGAGCCTATCGACCGTCGCCGGCAAGTGGCCCTGGCGCGCTGCCGCCCGGAAACCGCCGGCCTCGCGCAGATACATCGTAGCGTAATTCGCTTCGCACAGCCGGTTGGCGCTCGCTAGGATGATATTAAACACGGGCTCCAGCTCGCCGCGCGATCCGGCGATGGAACGCAGCACGTCCGAGGTCGCGGTCTGCTGCTCCAGCGACTCGCGCAATTCGCGCAGCAGCCGCGTGTTCGCGATGGCGATGACGGCTTGAGCGGCAAAATTCATGACGAGGTCGACTTCCCTGTCGGTAAAGGATCGAACCTCCTGGCGGTACAAAACAAGCGCGCCGATTCCCTCGTCGTCCCTCAGCAGCGGCGCGAAGACCACGGAGCGGCCGCCGCCGAGCTCGACGAGCGCAACCGCTCGCGGGTCCCGCTCGATGTATATGCGTTCCTTTTTCAGATCTTCGACGCGTAACGCCCGTTTAAGCTTCAGCGCACGCCGCACGCCGGTATCGGGACCAAATTCGACAACCGGCTCGCGCTGCCGCACCTCTTCGAGCACCCGCGGCAGATTGTGCGAGGCGGCGAACCGGAATAGCTCGCCCTCGGCGAGCCACAACATGCCGAATTTGGCTTGGCAAAGCCGGACGGAATTGGCCAGCACGGCCTGGAGCACTGGCTGCACATCGCCGCCCGAGGAACTGATGATCCGCAAGACATCGGCGGCCGCCGCTTGCTGCTCGCGCGCTTCCTTCAGTTCGCGTGTGAGCCGCGCCGCCTCGGTTTCAGACGCCGCTTTTTTGCCGGTAGCGACTTTGCGGGCAGCGGCCCCACGAGGCGCCTTACGGCGCTTGACGGGCGTCGTCTTGCGACGCCGCGTTTTTGCCGGATTGCCTTTTGTCGTGGAACGCCGCTGCACTGCCTGCCCCGAGACTCAAGGGTGCATCGTAACGGGTCGGACCGGCATCCTGGAAGTGGCTGGGGTCACGCCCCGAACAGCCGCGCCGGCGTTTCGACCAGGATGCGCCGCCGCAAAGCTTCGTCCGGCGTCCAGTCGTGGAAGAGATCGAGGAGATGACCGTCGTCGGGCATGAACTCGGCGGCGATCGAGGGGTGCGGCCAGTCGGTGCCCCACATCAGACGCTCCGGATTGGCGCGGATGAGCGCGTCATGGAGCGGGCGGACATCGGCGTAATCCGGATAGCGCGTCGACAGCCGATACACCGCCGAGAGCTTCACGTAAGCGTGGCCGTCGCCGACGAGCTTTAGCAGCGCCTGGAAATTCGGATCGCCGACGCCCGCTGTGGGCGGCACCATGCCGAGATGATCGACGATCACCGGCATGTCGCGGGATATGTCACGGAGCGCCGCTGCGGTGGGCTCGAGCATCCGGTGATCGCAAAAGAACTGAGCGACCCAGCCGAGGTCCGCCATGGTCTTGCGGAATACCTCGAACACATCGAGACCGACGCCACGGCGGTAGTTGGGCGCTTGCGGAAACAGATGAAAGCGAAGTCCCCGCATCCCAACTTTGTGCCAGTGGCGCAAGACGTCGGGCGCAATGCACGTATCGGTGATGGCGACGACGCGCAGCCGCTCCGGAAACCGCGCCAGCGCATCGAGCACGACGCTGTTGTCGTAGACATGGGCATTGCCCTGCACCACGAGACCCTTGGCGAAGCCGAGATGATCCAAGAGCGCAATGAGACGCTCGACCGGCGCGTCAGGCGGCGTATAGCCGCGGCCCTCCTGATAGGGGAATTTGTCGGACGGTCCGAAAATGTGGAAGTGCGAGTCCCAGGCGCGGGGCGGCGGCAGAACGCGCGGCCGCTTCGGTTGCGGCACGGGGCCCGCGATACGCGGCGGCTCGTTGGCGGCTTCCATCAGCCGAGCCTGATATTGGCGTCTTTGACGACGCGGCTCCACAGCTCCATCTGGCCGTCGACGTAAGCGCGAAATTCCTCGGGCGTATTGGCATGGGATTCGACATTGAGCTCGGCAAAGCGCGACGTGACTTGCGGCGAGATGAGCGCCCTGTTCACCGCCGCATTGAGCTTTTGCACGACCGCAGACGGCGCGCCGTGCGGCGTGAACACGCCGTTCCAGTCATAGCCCTCGAAACCCGGCAGCGTATCCGACATCGCCGGAATGTCCGGCAGGCTCGCCAACCGGCCCTTGCCGGTATGCGCAATGGCCTTGACCTTGCCGCCTTTGATCAGGCCGACCACCGCGGAGCCGTTCGAGAACACGAACTTGACCTGGCCCGCCATCACGTCGGTGATGGCGAGGCCGCCGCCGCGATAGGGCACGTGATTGATCTTGATGCCGGCCCGGCGCGCAAACAATTCAAGCAGCAGATGTTGCAGCGTGCCGTTGCCCGACGACGCCATGTTGATGCCGTCGGGCGAGGCCTTGGCGTAGGCGATGACGTCGGCGACGGTGGATACCGGCAGCGACGGCGTGACGACCAAAATATTCGCCACCTCGCCGACCAGCACGACCGGATCGAAATCACGGCGATAGTCGAACGGCAGATCGGGATAGAGCGAGCCGTTGACCGAAAATGCGGTGGCATCGTGCAGGATGGCGTAGCCGTCGGGCGCGGACTTGGCGACAACTTCCTCGCCGATGGTGCCGCCGGCGCCGCCACGATTTTCGATGGCGAAGGACTGGCCGAGATCTTCGCTCAGTCGGGCGTAGATAATGCGCGCCGTGGTGTCGGCGCCCCCGGCCGGCGGATAAGGCACGATGACGCGCACCGGCCGCTCCGGCCAAGGACTTTGCGCAAACGCCGGCCCAACCAAACAATTCGACGCGATCGGCGCTGCCGCCGCAGCTGCCAACAGCCCGCGCCGTGTGATTGCCATCCCGGCCATCGCTGTCCCCTCCCCGATTTTGCGCCGAGACTAGCACCGACGTGCGGCCGGGAAAGGAGGAATAATGCGCGCCGCTACAAAGAAAGATCGAAGAACTCGGCGAGGCCGCGGCGGCCAACCGGCGTGATTGTCAGCGCGCGGCTGTCGCGGGCGCGCTCGATCCATTTCAGCTCGATCAGGCGTTCGGCCAAAGCGGCGCCGACGGCGCCGCCGATATGCGAACGCCGTTCGGTCCAATCGAGGCACGGCCGGCAAAACACCCGGCGCTTATTGCGCGCCGACGACAGGTCGACCCCGAGCTTGCCGAAAAACTCCATGCCGGCCGGCGTCACCTCACCCGCTTCATCGCCGAGCACGATCCATTCGTGCGCGCTCATGCGCTCGGCAAGGCCGACGCCGAGAACGCCGGCAATGTGATCGTAACAGGTGCGCGCATGGCGCATCTGCTCGTCGAGCCGCGATTTCGGCTGAAACCGCGGCGGCCCCATCAGGGCGACGTTCATGATGCTTTCCAGCATCTGCGCGACCTGCGGTCCGGCGAGACGATAGTAGCGATGCCGACCCTGTTTCATCAGCACCACGAGCCGCGCGGCGAACAGCTTGCCGAGATGGCCGCTGGTGGTTTGCGGCGATACGCCCGCGGCGTAAGCGAGCTCGGTCGCCGTCAGCGCGCGGCCACCAAGCAGCGCGCACAGTATATTGGCGCGGGCGGGATCGCCGACCAGCGCGGCGACTTCGGCGATGTGCGGGGCATTCGACATGACCTGAATATGTGTCAAGGCCGACGCCGATACCAGCGGCGATACTTCGTTCGCGGCCGAAGCAACTCGAGTGGCTATAAGAGGCGGGGCTGCCGATGTTAGGCCGATAGTAGTGAGGTCAACATGAGCAGCAATTCCGCATCGCGGACATCGGGCGTGTTTTACGGCTGGATCGTTGTCGCGGCGGGCTTTGCCGTTACGGCCATAGGCTTCGGCTGCGTCTATTCCTTCAGCGCCTTCATCGATTCCCTGCAGCACGATTTCGGCGCCGCGCGCGGCTCGGTGTCGCTCGTCTTCTCGCTCGCGGGTTTTCTCTATTTCGGTGTCGGCAGCATCAGCGGCCCGCTCGCAGACCGTTTCGGATCGCGCCGCCTGGCGCTGATCGGCATGATCCTGATCGGGGCGGGCTTGGCGCTGGCCAGCGTTGCGCAGACGCTGACGGGCGTCTACGCGGCCTACGGGCTCGGTGTCGGACTCGGCGTCGGCTGTTCCTACGTCCCGGCCATGGGCGCAGTACAGCGCTGGTTCATCAAACACCGCGGCTTTGCGTCGGGACTGGCGTCGAGCGGCATCGGGGTCGGCACGCTGATATTTCCGCCGTTTGCCTCCGCGCTGATCGCGGCTTGGGGATGGCGCGAGACCTATTTGATCCTCGGCGGCATTGCGGTCGTCGCCGGTGCCGGCATGGCGCTTTTGATCGAAAACGATCCACGCGACCGCGGTCTTGGCCCCGACGGTGAAGTTCTGCATCCGGCGGCGCGGTCCGTGCAAACTTCCGGGTCGTCGATCGCCGACGCGATCAGATCGCGCGGCTTCATCGGCCTCTATATCGCCTGCCTCGCCTGCGCCTTCGGCGTCTTCGTTCCGTTCGTCCACCTCGCGCCCTACGCGATGGATCACGGCATCGCCAAGGCCCCGGCGGTGCTGCTGGTGAGCGTCATCGGCGTCGGCTCGACCGTGGGGCGCTTCCTGCTCGGCGGCCTCGCCGACCGGCTTGGGCGGCCGCTCTCCCTTGTCGCCATGTTCGCCGGCATGGCGCTTGCGCTTGTCATCTGGGTGAGCTCGAGCGGGTTCTGGCCGCTCGCCGTTTTTGCCTTCATATTCGGCACCGCCTATGGCGGCTGGGTCGCGCTCCTTCCCGCCGTCGTCATGGATTATTTCGGCGGCCGCAATGTCAGCGGGATTATCGGAATTCTCTATACCAGCGCAGGATTTGGCACGCTGGTGGGCCCGGCCGCCGCCGGCTTCGCCTTCGATTTCAGCGGCAGCTACACGGTGCCGATCCTCCTGAGCATCGCCGGCAACGTCATTGCGGCGGCGGTCATGGCGATCACCGCGTGGGCATCGCCCGGCGACTGGGACCGGACCGCGCTCTAGCCATTTCGTGCCGGACTGTCAGCGGCGACCGATATCCGATACGGAGGAAGGATTGTCATACCCGCGCCGATCGGGATGTGGTAGAGTGTTGCAGTGTGTAGGCGCGATGTTGACCGGAGATTGCGATGAGCCCGGTGAGCCTTCCATGATTACCGTTCCTGAAATGGCGGCGGAGACGCTCGGGTCGTATCTTGCCGAGCACATGACCCGCCGATTTGGAACGAGTGACGCGCGGCTGACCGAATTCATTCCCTTGGCGGCACGGCTGGCGCTCGACTGCATCGGCAATAGCGACGCGCTCTATCACAACGTCGAACACACCATGCTGGTGACGCTCGCCGGTTACGACATCATGAAAGGGCGCGCGCTGCTGCGGCCGACGTCCGCCAGCGATTTCGCTCATCTCCTCGTCGCCTGCCTGTTTCACGACATCGGCTATGTGCGCGGCATTCTCGCAGGCGACAGCGCCGACAGTTACGTGATCGACGGCAACGGCGGCAAGACCAAGCTTGCGCGCGGCTCGTCCGACGCGGCGCTCATGCCGCACCACATCGAGCGAGCGAAGCTCTATGTGATGGACCGCATCGGTCACAGCAAAATTCTCGATGCCGCCCGGATCGCCCGTGCCATCGAATATACCCGCCTGAAATCGCCGAACGAGCCGGAAGACAAAGACAACGAAGAAGGCATGCTGGTGCGCGCCGCCGATATGATCGGACAGCTCGGCGACCCGCATTATCTGCGCAAGGCCAATGCGCTCTATTACGAGTTCGAGGAAGTCGGCATGAACCGGCAGCTTGGCTACACCTCGCCCGCCGACCTGACGGATCGCTATCCGCAATATTACTGGGACAGCATCTCGCCGCACGTACAGACCGCGATCCGCTATCTGAATTTCACCTCGAGCGGGCGGCGCTGGATCGCGAACCTTTACAGCAATGTCTACCGTGCCGAGCGCGAGCTTAGTCTCACCGGGCCGCAACGCTGAGGCCGCGCTATAGCATGATCCCGAAAAGTGGAAGCCGGTTTTCGAATAAGATCATGCTCAAATGAACAGTCTGGACCCTGATCCGATTCCACCGAATTGGATCAGGGTCTAGCGGCGTCGCTACGCCCTATAGCAACGAGGGCTGACCGTCCGGCTTATTTGCCTTTTTCGGCTTTTCTTTTTTGACCGGCGCTTCGGGCGGGGTTTGCGGCTGTATCACATCCGCGGCAGATACAGGCTCGATCAGCGCTTCGGAATCATTCGCCACGCGATTGACCGCGGTCGAGACCTCGTAGGCTTCCAGAAAATCCTCGGCGGCCGGCCGGATCAGCGCCGCGGCAACCTCGGCTTCGACATTGGCGCAGTCGAGCCAGAGTGCGAAGGCGTCGGGCGGCACGAAGACCGGCATGCGGTCGTGCAGCGGCGACAGCGTGCGGTTTGCCCTCGTCGTGATGATGGCCGCGGTATCGAGCTCCTCGCCGTTCGGACCGGTCCAGGTCTCGTAGAGGCCGGCAAAAGCGAGCGGCGGTGCGGTACCATCAGCGCTCCGCTTTGCGCGCACGAAATAAGGCCGCTTCGGCCCAGCTGGTTTTGCTCCCGCCTGCCATTCGTAAAAGCCGTCAGCCGGGATAAGGCAGCGCCGCCGCCGCATCGCGTTACGGAACGCGGGCTTTTCCAGAACGGATTCACCGCGGGCATTGACGAGAAGCGGAAAGGTTTTTGGGTCCTTGACCCAGGACGGCAACAGGCCCCAGCGCATCAGCGCGAAGGAACGCTTGCCGTCGGCAAGCCGCACCACCGGGATCGGCTGGGTCGGCGCCACATTATAGCGCGGCGGGAAATTCGGCTGCTCGCCATAGCCGAACAACGCCCGGATCGCCGCCGGCGTCGAGATGATGACATAGCGTCCGCACATGCTAAGCAAAGAACCACATATCGAGCCCTTTTGGCCGAGCTTGAATATAGGGCGAATTGGACCCCAGTCTAATGAGCGGCAACGACAGCGCGCGAACTTATCCGACCCGGCCCTATCTCGCGGTCAGCGCGGCGATATTTCGCGAAGGCCGGGTCCTGATCGTGCGCCGGGCGCGGTCGCCGGCCCACGGCCTCTATACCCTGCCGGGCGGCGGCGTCGAGCTCGGCGAAACCCTCGAACAGGCGGTGGTGCGCGAGGTCCGCGAGGAAACAGCGCTGGACGTCGCGCCTGTCGGACTCGTGGGCTTTCGCCAAGCCATCGCGCATGACGGCGGCGGCCGCGTCGAGCGGCATTTCGTCATTCTTCCGTTTGCCGCGCGCTTTATCGGCGGTGAGATTTCGCTCAACGACGAATTGGCCGAGGCCCACTGGCTCAAGCCCGCGGAGCTTTCAGGCTTCCAAACGACGGAAGGGCTGTTCGACATCGTCGTTGCGGCGGAGGCGCGCCTGGCGGCACGGCCCTGAGTCATCTCAACCATGCCGCATTGCCATGCTTGCCGTAGCTTTTGCCGGACCATTATGGTGGCGTCGGACATGCTGCGATTTTTGACCACTGTGACGCTGACGTTCGGTCTCGGCCTTGCCGGACCGGCACGCGCTCAGTTCTGGGGGGCGCCGCTCTCGCATGCGCCGGCGCCGCGGCCGCCGGCCCAGGCGGGACCGCCGCCGGGGTTCGGTGCGGATGCCCCCGCCTATCCCTTCCAATCGCCGCAGCCCCCGGGTTCGGCGAAGCCGGCCGCGCCCGGCAAGCTTCCCGGGCAAGCAGCCGCCAAACCGCCCGGGCCTCCGCCGCCGGAGCAGCCGGCACCCTACGATCATGACCTGCAGCGGCTCTCGGAGATTTTGGGCGCACTGCATTTCCTGCGCGGCATCTGCGACTCGAGCGAGGGTCAGAAATGGCGCACCGAAGCGCAAGCGCTGATCGACGCCGAAGCGCCCGCCGGCGATCGCCACGACCAGATGGTCGCAAGCTTCAATCGCGGCTATCGCGGCTTTCAGCAAAGCTACCGGACTTGCACCGCATCGGCCGACGTCGTCGTCCGCCGTTATCTCGAGGAAGGCGCGCGGATCGCCCGCGACATCACCGCCCGCTACGCCAATTAGAGCATGATCCCGAAAAGTGGAAACCGGTTTTCGGACAAGATCATGCTCAAACGAAAAATAACCCTGAAATCGCGGCCCCTCCGCTATTAACCCTCGCTTTAGGTTCGACTTATCCCGCCGCGATGGCATGCTAGTTTGCGCCTCGACAGGGACCTCGCCGAGCCGGCGCGACAACGAGACAGCAATGACCATAGCGACGCAAAATCTTGCGCCCCAGGAACCGTTGACCGATCACGAGCAGAAACGCTTGGCGCTCGGCTATCTGCAGGACGCCTGGGCGGAAGCGTCGCACGAAGGTATCGACGGCGACTGCCTGGCGCAGACCGCGCTGTTTCTGGCGCTGGCCGAGCTTACGTCCACTTACGGTGAAGAGGCGGCCTCCCGCTATGCGGAAAACCTCGGCGCCCGCATTCGTAACGGCGAATTTTCCATCGACCGGTCGCACCAATAATTATCTTCCGCTCGTCCCCGCGACCCGCCTACGCTCGCTGTGCGAGCTTCGGCGGGTATGAGTCCGCCGAAGTGCGGAGCATGTAGGCGGAAAGCGGGGACCCAGAATCTCACCTCGTTCCAGATGATTTGCCGCTGGATTCCCGCTTGCGCGGGTATGAGCGAAAGAGAAGCTCACGCCCGTTTCGGATTGAGCGCGCGTAAGCCGTAGAAGCTCGAAAGCACGGCTTCGATATCGGCGGGAAAGAACGGCTTTTTCAGAAATGATGCGCCCAGCGCTCGCGCCCGCTCGGCAAGCTCATCGGTAGCAGCCGACGTCATCATCACCACCGCCACGTTGCGCTGTTCGCGCTTGAATTCAGCGAGCGTCTCCAGGCCACTGAACCCCGGCATGTTGTAATCCAGAAAGACGATGTGAATTTCCTCCTCGCCGACCAATTTCAGCGCGGCAAGGCCCTCACCCGCTTCGGTGACGTCGAGAGGAAAACGCGTCGCCGCGAGCGTCTTGCGCACGATGGTGCGCATCGTCGAGGAATCATCGACCACCAGGACGCGGCTTGGCAGCCGCACCCGTATCGAACGGTCGAGAAGTCGTTTCGCCTCTTCGGGGCGCGATGGTTTGCCGGCAAGACCGTCGGCCTCGAACGCCGACTTGGCGGCGCCGACGGCAAGTTGCATCGTAAACGGCCGCTTCGCGGCCGCGCGCGCCGCCGCAATGACCCGGGCGAGTTGATCCGGCGGCGCAGCGCCGTCGAGATAAGCGAGATCAACGCCCGAGGGCAGGCATTGGCAGGCTCCCGCGGCGTCGGGCGCCTCGACCACTTCGAGCGGTACCGCCAATGACGGCGCGGCATCGCGAAACAGCGCGCGAACGCCCGCCTCCGGCGACATTACAAGAGCCCGCAAGGACAACAAGTCGCTGATCATGGGATTCCGCGCGTGCAAGGTGCGAATCCCCCGACCGCACCTGCCTAGCTCTTGCTTCTGGATTATCGTTCTGGCGCCGGGCGCACGGACGATGTCGGTCTAATACTGCAAAAAAGAAGAACACCAAACAAGCCCTACTATTCCAGCGGATGGCACTGGAAATGCCGATTCTAAAGGGTGAAATGGAACTCCGGAGTCTTGCGAAGCCCCGGTTGCGGGATTAGGCATGACGGGACCAAGGCTTACCTCATGAAGACCCGGAAGATATGAAAGCTGTTCTCCTTGCGGACCGCGGTGTCGTCAAAGTCGCCGGCGAAGGCGCGCGCAATTTCCTGCACGGCCTCCTGACCGCCGATATCCTCGAACTAAAGCCCGGCATGGCACGTTTCTGCGCGTTATTGACACCGCAGGGCAAAATCATCGCCGACTTTCTCGCGGTCGAAGCGCCGGCAGCTGACGGCGGCGGATTTTTTCTCGACGTTTCGCGTGACCTTGCGGCGCCCCTCGTCAACAGACTCAATCTGTACAAATTGCGCGCCAAACTCGTCGCCGAAGATTTGTCCGACACGCTCGGCGTGCTCGCGGCCTGGCAGGGCGCCGGCACGATCCGGTACGGCCTCTCCTATGCCGATCCGCGCCTGCCGGCGCTCGGGCTGCGGACGATGCTGCCGCCGCATCTTGCCGCCGCTGCCGCCGCCGAATTCGGAGCGGATCTCGTCGGCCCCGGTGAATACGAAGCCCACCGCGTTGCGCTTGGGGTGCCGCGCGGCGGCGCCGATTACGCCTATGGCGACGCCTTTCCGCACGAGGCCGATATGGACCAGCTCGGCGGCGTCGATTTCACCAAGGGCTGTTATGTCGGCCAGGAAGTAGTGTCGCGGATGGAGCACAGGGGCATCGCCCGCACCCGCGCTGTGCCGGTTGCCTATGAGGGTGCCGCCCCGGAATCGGGTGTCGCGGTCACGGCGGGCGGCCATACGCTTGGCACCATGGGCTCGGCCGCGAGCGGACGTGGGATCGCGCTTCTTCGCCTCGACCGCGTCGCCGAAGCTTTGGCGCGCGGCGAGTCGATCTTGGCCGGCGAACGGCCGATCCGGCTGGTCAAGCCGGACTGGGCGCGCTTTACCTTTCCGGGCGAGAACAAGGCCGCCGAATGACCGATCATGTTCACTCAGACGGCCTCACCCGCTGCCCGTGGCCCAAACAGGATCCGCTCTACCTCGCCTATCACGACGAAGAATGGGGCGTGCCGGAATATGACGACCGCGCGCTTTACGAAAAGCTCGTGCTCGACGGCTTCCAGGCCGGCCTGTCGTGGATCACCATCCTGCGCAAGCGCGAGAATTTCCGCCGCGCCTTCGACGATTTTGCGCCGGAGAAAATCGCGCGCTACCGCAAGGGGAAGATCGAGCGCCTGATGGGCGATGCCGGTATCGTGCGCAATCGCTCAAAGATCGAAGGCGCGGTGCTTTCGGCGCGCGCCTGGCTCGACGTGATGGAGAAAGGCCCGGGCTTCTCGAAACTATTATGGGATTTCGTCGACGGGCAGCCGAAGCTCAACAATTTTCGCACCAGCAAACAAGTGCCGGCCGAAACCGCGGTCTCGCGCGCCATGTCGAAGGAATTGGCCGAGCGCGGTTTTAAATTCTGCGGGCCGACCATCGTCTACGCCTTCATGCAGGCCGTCGGCATGGTCAACGATCATCTGACGACCTGCCACCGCCATGAAGCCGTCCAGAAACTCGGCAAATAAAATTTCGGCGACGGATCGGCGCGCCTGGCAGCGCATGCTATCGGGCCGCCGGCTCGATCTGCTCGACCCCTCCCCGCTCGATATCGAGATCGAGGATATCGCGCATGGGCTCGCGCGCGTGGCGCGTTGGAACGGGCAGACCGCGGGCACGCATATTTTTTCGGTGGCGCAGCATTGCCTGTTGGTCGAGGCTCTGGCGCGGGCGCGCGTGCCGCGCCTGGACGCCGGCCGCCGCCTTGCGGTGTTGCTGCACGACGCGCCCGAATACGTCATCGGCGACATGATCTCGCCCTTCAAGGTCGTGATTGGGGACGCCTATAAGGCGGTCGAGCGACGGCTGCTCGCCGCGATCCATTTGCGCTTCGGCCTGCCGCCGCAGTCGCCGCCTGAACTCGAGCAATTGATCAAAGCCGCCGATCGGCAAGCCGCCTATCTCGAAGCCACCCGGCTCGCCGGCTTCGAAGCCGCCGAGGCGCGGCGGTTCTTCGGCGCGCCACCGAAATTCTCGGCCGCGCTGGAACGGGATTATCTCAAGCCATGGCCCGCCGAAACGGCGCAGACGCGCTACGCCGAAAGGTTCGTCAAGCTTCTGGGCAGCTGAACGAACGCGGTGGCACTTCTTCGTTTGGGCATGATCTTATCCGAACCGGATTCCACTTTTCGGGATCATGCCCTAGGTGTGGAGCCTCAACAGGTTATTCCCGGACAGACCGAGTCTACTGATGGGTGTTTTAGCACCGATTCCGGTGTGCGGCCTGTGCCAATTGTAGCGGTGTAGCCAATACGGCAGCTGTTCGGTTCTCTG
>JBAPUM010000030.1:0-2563 GCA_049282655.1 Xanthobacteraceae bacterium | reverse complement strand
CCAGCATCACATCGGTGTTGAGAAATTCCTTGGCGTCGAAGATCACCCAGCCGAGCCCGTAATTGGAGGCCGCCAGCATCTCGGCGCCGATCACGGCGATCCATGCGCGCAGAAAGGATTGGCGGAGACCGGCGATGATGAAGGGCGAGACGCCGGGAATGATCACCTTCCAAAACAGCGCGTGCTCGCCGGCGCCCATCGCGCCCGCGGCGCGGCTGCCTCTGACTGATCTGCGTAGAGGTGTCGAGGATTTATTGCAGCGCACCTCGAATACCGAACACCCCTATCGCTGGTAAAAATTCTCTGCTGTAATTGCTTCGAGGCGAGTTGCGAGTGATCGCGCGGGTCTGAAAATCAAGGAGAGCAGGCTATGACTCAAGGGGAAACGAAACTTCTATATCCTGGTCTCGCCGGTTTTTACGCGACCATGCTGCCGATTGCCGCAACGCTCGTGCGCATCGTCATCGGCGTTATGTTTTTGATGCATGTCTCGACAAAATTCAAACTTGGCGCTGACGTCGTTGGGGCGAACGTCTTCGCCAAGAACGGCATTGAGCCGGCACTGATGTGGGCCTACGTCGTCATGTTTCTCGAATCGGTGGGCGGCGTCTGCTTGGTCATCGGCCTGTTCACGCGCTTTTTCGCGGCCGCGCTTGCCATCGAGATGCTGGTGGCCTTGCTGTTTGTGCATCTGCCGAAGGGTTATGCGGCAGCCGGCGGCGGATACGAGTATGTGCTGCTGATCGGCATCGCATGCTTCACCATCGCCATCCGCGGGGGCGGCCCATATTCGGTTGACCGGGCCATAGGCAAGGAGCTTTAGGCGCAAACCCCACGGCATGCCGACGAAGCGATCGATCGGTATTCCTCGCAGTTATCGACCGGTCGCGAACCTATCCGAATTTATGAGAACCTATGTTGGCGGGAATTTTCAGGAGCCCGAACGTAACGGCTATTTTGGCGAGTAAGCACTGTTATGTTCGGTACCCCGCAGGAGGCCGACCGCTAGCGTAATGGCCTTATCGTCTTTTTCATCCGGGGGCACGTAAGACTGGGACCCGGAAATTTCGGCGGCCGGCGCTTGAATGTGGTTTGGCAGCGAAGCTTCACCACCAGGCTTATTACCGACGGCAGCACTCGGATCGTCCTGCTGAACCGGGATATCCGGCTTGATGCCCGCGGCCTGAATGGACGTGCCGGCCGGAGTGAAATAGCGCGCCGTTGTTAGCTTCAGCATGCCATCCCCGGGCGCGATCGGAATTATCGTCTGAATTGTGCCATATCCGAACGTCCGACTGCCAATAAGCGTGGCGCGTCGATTGTCCTGCAACGCGCCTGCGACGATCTCAGACACGCCGCTGGTTCCTCCGTTAACGAGCACGATAATAGGCCTTCCGGCAGTTGCGTCGCCGGGCCGTGCATTGAACGTCTGATCCTCGGCCGCATTCCTCCCGCTGGTTTTCACGATCGTTCCGTGGTCCAGAAAAATGTCGGATACCGCAATGGCTTGATCCAATAGTCCGCCGGGATTATTGCGGAGATCGATGATGTAGCCTTTTATCTTGTCATCGCCGAGCTGAGATTTAAGATTATCGATTGCAGTTTTGACATCGGCGAAGGTCTGTTCATTGAATTGGGTAATGCGGATGTAGTCGACATCCGGACCTTGTGCATGCGAACGAACGGGGATGACACGAATAAGCGCACGTACGAGCGTCAGTGTTACCGGTTTGTCAGAGCCTTGCCGACTGATAGCCAACTTGACCGGCGTGCCAATCGCACCGCGTAATTTCTCGACCGCCTGAACCAAACTCATAGCCTTGACCGGCGCCCCATCGATCTCGGCAATGACATCGCCGGTCAGAAGGCCAGCCTTGGAAGCGGGAGTGCCGTCGAGCGGAGATACGACCGTCAGGCGGCCGTCACCCATCGTCAGTTCGACGCCAATTCCTCCCATTTCGCCCTGCGACAGCACGCTAGCAGCGTGGAGACCTGCGGGTTCGGTGTAGCTCGAATGAGGGTCAAGACTGGCGACCATGCCGTTGATCGCGGCCGTAATGAGCTTTTCGTCATCCGGCTTATCAAGGTAGGATTGTCTTACGTGGTTCACGATTTCCGCGAAGCGTTTCAAAAGTCGCGGGTCCATGTCCGCGGACTGCTGAGCCGACGCGCGATCAGCAATGGAAATCAGAATAATAAGAGCCGTTATGGCAATGCCGACGCGCCGTGAGTGCTGCATTTTCCCCTCCCTGAGAAGAATTTCCGATGTCGGGCTCGGTCGCTCAGTACCCGCCGTCTACGCGGCGATAAATGGCGGAGTTTTGCTACCCCTTCGCCGACCGCGCCATGCCCCAGCGGTAGATGGTCGCGCGCTCGATCGAGCCGAACACCAGGCGCTCGGTGGCAAAGCCGATGAAGCCGATGACGACGAGGGATGCCAGCATCACATCGGTGTTGAGAAATTCCTTGGCGTCGAAGATCACCCAGCCGAGCCCGTAATTGGAGGCCGCCAGCATCTCGGCGCCGATCACGGCGATCCATGCGCGCAGAAAGGATTGGCGGA
>JBAPUM010000029.1:0-20732 GCA_049282655.1 Xanthobacteraceae bacterium | reverse complement strand
TCCGCCAATCCTTTCTGCGCGCATGGATCGCCGTGATCGGCGCCGAGATGCTGGCGGCCTCCAATTACGGGCTCGGCTGGGTGATCTTCGACGCCAAGGAATTTCTCAACACCGATGTGATGCTGGCGTCGCTGGTCGTCATCGGCCTTATCGGCTTTGCCACCGAGCGTCTGGTGTTCGGCTCGATCGAGCGCGCGACCATCTACCGCTGGGGCATGGCGCGATCGGCGAAGGGGTAGTCAGTTTCGTGAGTCGTCCCTCGCGCGAACCCGGCACATCTAAATCTATTCGATGACTTCGTCGGCGATAGCGAAGACGCCCGGCGGAATCGTAAGACCGAGGGTTTTGGCGGTCTTGAGATTGATCACAAACTCGAACTTCTCCGGTAGCTGGATCGGTAGTTCTGCCGGCTTCGTGCCTTTGAGGATGCGATCGACGTAATTTGCTGCGTTTCGGAACAGTTCAACTACATTGACGCCATAGGACATGAGGCCGCCGTCGGCGGCCAAATAGCGAAAAGCATAGACCGCAGGCACGCGGTATCGCGCCGCCAGCGTGATGATCAGTTGACGATGTAAGTTAGTCGTAGCGTCAGGCAATACGAGCAAACCGCCGTTTGGTTGGCGGGCAAATTGCTCAATTGCATTTTCAATGTCTGCGGGGATGTGGACAGGCATGGCCGTCGGCAATACTGCAAAGGACGGAGCCGCTGTTTCGATCAATTGCGTATAATAGTGGCCTCCGCCCGGAGCCGTCTTGGGATCAAACATGAATCCTATACGACTGGCGCTGGGTATAACCTCTTTAAGCAGCCCCAGCCACTTTCCAGTCAACGAGGATTCAGCGTTAGTAAAACCCGTGGCGTTGCCCCCCGGTCGCGCCAAGCTCGCGACAAGGCCCTCGCCTACCGGGTCGGAAACTACCGTAAAAACTACCGGGATGGTGCGCGTTTGTTTCAGCAGTGACGCGGTCGCCGGCGTGCTTCTGGTGAAGATCACATCCGGTTGCAAGGCGATCAGCTCCGTCGCAAATGCGTCCATCCGCTCCTTGTCGCCGGCCGCCCAGCGGTAATCGATGCTGAGGTTGCCGCCCACGGTCCAGCCTTGCTTTTGTAGCTGGTCCACGAACGCTCCTACTTCGGCTTGGCCTTCGGAGTCGGTCGCTGAAAGCGGCATCAGCACGCCGATACGTCGAGTGCGATCCGTCTGCTGCGCGCTGGCTGCGAGCGGCCAGGCTACCGCCGTGCCGCCTAGCACGCTGAGAAAATCACGCCTCCGCAAGTTCTCCCCCAAGCTTAGTAGACGGCATCATAGCGGCAAGATCGGGTAGGTTGGTAGGGGTGAGACTGGACGTGGCAGTGAGCGTCTGGTGTTCGGCTCGATCGAGCGCGCCACCATCTATCGCTGGGGCATGGCGCGGTCGGCTAGGGGGTAGAGAGCTTCGCGCCGCTTGTCCACGCGGCCGCCAACGCTGGGCGTGTCACAGATTTTGGCCCTGAGAGCTGCCAATATGTTTGCCTGGGATGCCGGCACGCGGTCAAAATGTGAATTGCTTTCCGTAACTAGAGAAAAGTCATGCTTCGAGCGAATGCGGCTAATGCCGTCTGCGGTCCTCGTCCACAGCCGATCCGCGCACCACCCGGTTGCGTCCCTGGCTCTTGGCTTCGTAGAGAGCCCGGTCGGCCGCGCGCACCAAATTTTCGGGGGTGTCCGTCCTGCCTGCAGTTGCGGTGGCTACGCCCAAACTTGCCGTCACCACGCCCAGAGGGCTGTTCGCATGCGGGAGTTGCAGCCTTTGTATGGAGGCGCGGACCGTCTCCGCGACCGACATGGCTCCCTCGATTTCGGTATCTGGAAGAAGAAGCGAAAATTCTTCCCCGCCAATTCTGGCTTGGAGATCTGTTGCGCGACGCCCTACTTGCAACGCATTCGCGACCCGTTTGAGGCACTCGTCGCCCATGATATGGCCGTACCGGTCGTTGTATTGCTTGAAGAAGTCCAGATCGAGAATAATGAGGGCCAGAGGCTGATGGGTGCGAACGGTGCGAGCCCATTCCCTTTGCAAACACGCATCAAAAGACCGGCGATTGGCCACTCCGGTTAAACTGTCAGTCAACGCTAAAGCCGCAAGGCGTTCGTTTGTATCCTCCAGCAGATGGTTGAGCTGCCGAACTCTTTTTTGTTGCAGGACAAAAGTAGCCCTCGGGCCAAATACCCGCACCGATTCCACCTCGATCGCTTCCCACGGCCGGGAATGTCCTCTCACGGTCTCTTTCCATGTTGCAAAAGATGCCCGGGGATTCAATGCTTCAGGGTTGGCGCCCGGCTCGACCGGCTTGTGAGGATTTCCCGCCCAAGCGATTTCCTGCACCTGCTCTCCCCGAAACCACATCAGCGTCGATGCATCATCGCCAGGAAGAATGGCCGCCAACAGGCCGCTCGCTTCGGACGCGAATGTCTTCGCTTCCGGAAACTCCGCGGACAGACAATCCGTTGCGAAAGGTTCGATACCAACGGCGCGCCTTTCGAGCCACGTTGCCAATCGGCGAACAAGCGACTCGACCGGCGCGTTTCCTGCTGTGATAACGGTATCTTTCTGACAAATCGCTGTTCCGTCGCAAGGGACAATCTCCTCTAAGGCGGCGCTTAGAGAAAGTAGGCCAGCTCCCGGGTCCGCAGCGTCCATGAGTGCGCGCATGACCTTATCCCTGCCGCCACTGAGGTCACGCGCAATACGGTAGCCGTCGGCTTCCTGGTGTGCGCGAATCTGTTGGGAGATGATTTGCCCGACGTGCCGACATGTTTCGCGCGCCTGATAGTTCACCGGTCTGGCCGCTTTGTTGTGGCATGCGATCAGGCCCCACAATTTGCCGCGCAGAAGCAGCGATACGGACATTGAGGCTCCCACCCCCATGTTCATAAGGTAGCGGATATGGACCGGTGAGACGCTGCGCAAAACGCAGTTGCTCATATCGAGAGGCTGGCTTGTCACCGGGGACAGAACCGGCAGGAGGGGAGATGGCATATAGCTCACATCAGGAATGGTGCGGATCACGTTGCGCTGGTACAGATCCCGTGCCTGCTTGGGAATATCCGCCTCTGGAAAGTGGTGATTTAGGAATGGCGGAAGTTGCTCGTCTTTTTCTTCGCTTATGACAACGCCCGAGCCATCCCGAAGGAACTGGTAGATCAGAACTCGGTCATAGTCGGTGATTTGCCGAACTTCCCAAGCGGCAAGTCCGCAGGCTTCGAGCAAATCACTCGCCCCGCCAATACGCTCGGTTATCGAGCGTATCTTTGCGAGTATTCTGGCGGCGGATTCGAAGCTAGAGGCCGGTTCCAACTCCACCACCACGGCGCCGTCCACCCGATGTGCGGTGATCGTCAGTGCTTCGCTGTCGTCAAACGGCCCGACGGTTCCCAGAAAAGTGGGCTCGCCAAGCAGAACGGTGTCGTCCCGCTGCACGAGGTCAGCAAGGGAAACGCCGAGCACATTCTCAAGCGTACAGCCAATGACGGAGCCGTTAAACGCAAGACGTTCGGCGTTGGCCGTAGCCTGCAGGATTGAATCGTTTGTCTCATCGATGACCAGTAAAATCCCGTATGGCTGAATCGAGCCGGGAACATGGATCAATTCACGGTCGCATATACGAAGATTCGTTAGCTCACCGACTGGCATGAACGAGGCCCTTTCCCGCTATGCTATGCCGGGTGAATAGATTTAGAGTTGGCGTTTCGCGCTTCAATGGGCCGCGTAAGCATCGGCACGGCCGGCAATGTCATCAAAGCCGGCTTGGCAAAATAGTCACCCTGAAACAAAGAGATACCCGTTGCCCTGAGAACTATCAGTTCCTCCTCGCGCTCGATTCCCTCGCCGAGCATCTCGATGTCGAGCGCCCGCGCTATACCAACGATACCTGCGACGATGACCTGCTTGGCATGGCTGAGATGGATATCGCGAAGCAGTCCCATGTCGATCTTAATGAGGTCAGGTTGCAGGTGGGAAAGCAGCTCCAGCCCCGCGTAGCCCGAGCCGAAATCGTCGAGCGCCGTCCAGAATCCGAGCTTTCGGTAAACCTCGACGATGTTCTGGACATGAGCCGGGTCGACCATCCGCTCGTTTTCGGTAAATTCGAACACCAGGTTCTGGTGCGGAAAATCGACGCGCTTGGCTGCCGTAAGCGATTTTTGAATACAGGCCGTCGGCTCATAAACCGCGTTCGGCATGAAATTAATTGATAACCGCAAGTCCTTTCGTTCGAACAGTGCGCCAGCGGTCTTTATCGCCATGACCCGCGCCGCCTGGTCGAACTGGTAGCGGGTCTCATCGGTCAACCGGTCGAGAATCGACAGCGCGGATTCGCCATTGACGCCACGCACCAGAGCTTCGTAGCCCCAAACCCGATCATTGGCGAAATCGACGATCGGCTGAAAAGCCATTTTGAATTCGAAAGGAAGCGGAATGTCGTCACGGCATCCGATACATGTTGAATTCATTTTTCGCGGACTTTCGCCGGGGGTACAAAAAACCGAAGCGCTCAACATGCCAATTTAATGTGAACAAAAGTCTGTTAAGTGGAAATACGCTCGCGTTTGTCCTGGTCGCGGAGGGCCTTGTCCCAGCACGGTGGGCTGCTTTGCGCCGCTAAAAAATCGGGTCCGATAACTTCCGCGTTGGGCATGGCAAGGATTCAAGCGGCAAATATAGCGAAAGGCATCGTTATGCCGGCTTTGTGCTTGGCAGACTCGCCGGCGTCCGCGGGACGGCTGAAATAATATCCTTGAGCCTCATCGCAACTACCGGAAACTTTTTCTCCCTGTCGCAGGCGGGAGATTACAGTTCTCCGCTGTCGGGACAGCTGGATTCCCGCTCACGCGGTAATGAGCTGAAATCCTCACTCCGGCTTGATATCCGCCTTGGCGATGATGTCCCGGTAATTGCCGATTTCCTTGCGCACGAAGGTGCTGAACTCATCGATGGACAGCGCCGATACCACAGCGCCGTTGTCCTCCAGCCGCGCTTTGATGGCGGGTTCGAGGATCACTTTGTTGATCATTGCGTTCAGCCGTGTCGCCAGATCGAGCGGTGTGCCGCGCGGCCCGAAGAACGCGGCCCATAGCGTGAAGTCAAAATTAGTCAGGCCCGTCGCTTCGGCGACGGTCGGCACCTCGGGCGCGATCGGCGACCGCTTGGCCGAGGAGACCGCGAGCATCCGCACCCGGCCGCCTTGCACCAGCGGCACCGCGCCTGGATATCCCGGAAAGTAAAAATCCACTTGGCCGCCGGCGACGTCGTTCAGGGCGGGGCCGGCGCCCTTGTAGGGGACGTGCACGAGCTTGTCGTCGAGCCTGAGCTTCAATAATTCGCCGGCGATATGACCCGGCGTGCCGACGCCCGCGGAAGCAAATGTCATCGGCGTCTTTGCCCGCAGGGCCGCCACCCATTGCTCGACCGTCGTGTAAGGAGATTTGATCGGCACGACGAGCGCGAGCGGCACGACGCCCGCGAGTGCGATCGGTTGCAGATCCTTCAGCGGATCGTAGCCGACGTCTTTCATGAAATAGGGATTGACCGCGATCTCGGGCGTCTGGGCGACGGTGAGCGTGTAGCCATCGGGCGCCGCATTGGCGACGTCGCGCGCCCCGATGGTGCCGCCGGCGCCGGAACGGTTCTCGACCACGATCGATTGATTGAGCTCGATCGAAAGCTGGTTGGCGATGATGCGGCCGACAATGTCGCCGGTGCCGCCGGGCGGAAAGTTCACGATCAAATGGATCGGCCGGCTCGGATAGCTTTGCGGCCAGGCCGGCACCGCCGCAGCCGCGAGCCCCACAACCAGCGTTCCCACTGCGAGCGCGGCAGTGACCGCGGCGCGAGTTTCGGCGATCGGCTTCATGTTGGCGCCCCCCCCAAGAGCATGATCCCGAAAAGCGGAAGCCGGTTTTCGGATAAGATCATGCATAAACAAAGAATCTAGACCCTGATCCGATTTAGTCGAATTGGATCAGGGTCTAGTTTCCGGCTGGCCGCGACCGTTCGCTTCTGGCACAAAGCGTCCGCCGCGCCGACAGAAGCGCGGATGTTAGAGCATGCTCCCGAAGCCTGGATACGGTCTTCCGCCGATGATCGGCGCCGGCCGCCGGCGCCCCAGGGACGCCTGCGCAGTGAGCTAGGGACGGCCGATGCCCCATATCGAGGCACGCGATATCACGCTGATCTACGACACGCCGGGCCGCACCGTACCGGGCGTGCGCGGCGTGAGTTTCGGCATCGAGGCCTCCGAGTTCCTCTGCATCGTCGGGCCGAGCGGGTGCGGCAAGTCGACGCTGCTGAACATCATCGCCGGATTTCTCACGCCCACTTCCGGCGAAATCCGCATCGGCGGCGCGCCGGTCACCGGCTACGGCATGGATCGCGGCGTGGTGTTTCAGGATTTCGCCCAGCTGTTTCCGTGGCGCACCGCGCTCGGCAATGTCGTGTTCGGGCTCGAGATGAAAGGCGTGCCGAAAGCCGAACGCGAGGCCATCGCGCTCGAGCAACTGCGTCTGGTCAAACTCGAAAATTTCGCGCGGTCCTATCCGCATCATTTGTCCGGCGGCATGCAGCAGCGCGTCGCGATCGCTCGCGCTCTCGCCTACAACCCCGCGGTGCTGTTGATGGACGAGCCGTTCGCGGCGCTCGACGCACTCACGCGCGACGACATGCAGCAACTCCTCGCCGAGGTGTGGCGCGAGACCCGCAAGACGGTGATCTACGTCACCCACAATGTCGCCGAAGCGGTCTATCTCGCCGACCGCGTTGTGGTGATGACGCCGCATCCCGGCACCGTGAAGGTCGAGGTGCCGATCAATCTGCCGCGGCCGCGCGATCCGCTCAGCGTCGAATTTCTCGACCATCAGAAAGAGCTGCTGCATCTGCTCGGCCAGGGGAAGACTGCGTGATGTTCCGCGTTGTCGCCGCGCTTGTGATTTTGTGTGCCACGGCCGCCGTGTCGGCAGCGGACGCCGACGACAACTATCCGACGAGGCCAATCCGGCTCCTGGTCGGCTTCGGCGCCGGCGGGCCGACCGACATTCCGGCGCGCTTTATTGCCGACAGGCTCGGCAGCGCCCTTGGCCAGCCCGTCGTCGTCGAAAACAAGCCGGGCGCGGGCGGCATGGTGGCGACCCGCGACGTGATCGCGCAGCCGGCGGATGGCTATACGCTGTTGCTGTGCACGCATTTCGAGGCGATCAATATCGCGGTCTATCGCAATGCCGGCTTCAAGCTCGCCGACCTCGCTCCGGTCTCGCTGATCGCCAAATATTATTACGCGCTCGCGCTGTCGAATGCGGTGCCGGCCGCGGATTTCAAATCTTTCATCGCCTATGCGAAGGCGCATCCCGGCGACGTGACCTACGCCACGGTCGGCTCCGGCTCGGCGCAGGAAATCATCGCCCGTGAGCTCGAACAGGTCACCGGTGTGACGATGAATCGGATTCCGTTTCGCGGCGGCATTCAGGTGGTGCAGGAACTCCTCGCCGGCCGGATCGGTTTTTATATATCGCCGACGCTTGCGATCCTGCCGCAATATCAGAATAAGCAGCTCAAACTACTCGCGATGACCAGTCCGGAGCGCGTAGAGGGCCTTCCCGAAGTGCCGGCGCTGAAGGAATTCGGAATCAATTTCGACCGCTTCGGTTGGCTCGGTGTATGTGCGCCGGCGGGCACGCCCGCGGCGATCATTAAGACGCTGCATGATCGCATTGCGCCCATCGTCGCCGGCGCGGACTATCGGGCGCTGGTCGATACCGCCGGCACCATTGCGGTTTCGTCGACGCCGACCGAGCTCGGCGCGATCATGAACAAGACGCTCGACGACACCTCAGCGAGCGTCAAAGAATTCGGCATGCAGCAGGACCAGTGAATTGATAGTTTGGCAAACCGCTCGGGAGGACAATCAATGACGCTAAATCCGACACTCACGCGACGGCAGTGCGTCGTGGCAGGCGGCGCCAGCGCATTGGCGATCGGGCTCGGCTCGACCCGCGCCGCAACGGCGGCGGAAACCATCCGCCAGGGCTATCAGACCAATATCTGGGGCATGCCGACGTATTACTTGCTGAAATCCGGCTATCTCGAAAAGCACGGCCTCGCGGTCGAGGATTTCGCGGTGCCGTCCGGCAATCTCACCATGCAGCAGATGGTCGGCCGCCAGGTCGACCTCGGCACCTATGCGGGCCAGTCCTTCATCATCGGCAACGCCAAAGGCGGATTGATCGCGATTGCGCTGATCGAGCATGTCGGCAAGACCGCGCGCGTCGTCGCCCGCAAGGACCTGAACATCACCAAGATCGAAGAATTACGCGGCAAGAAAATCGCCAACCAGACCGGATCGTCGGTCGGCAATGTCTTCGTCGACACCATCATGCCGCAGCATGGCATGAAGAAGGGCGATTACGAGGAAGTGCGGATGGACGTCAACAATATGGTGGCGGCGCTTGCCGCCAAGACGGTCGACGCCATGGTCAATGTCGAGCCCTACAACGCCATCGCGGTCGACCAGGGCATCGGCAACGATCTGATGGATTTTTCCGGCGTCGATCCGATGCCGGTGTTCATGGCGGCGACGCCGGATTTCGTCGCCCAGAAGCCCGACACGGTAGTCGCCTATCTCAAGGCCTGGCTCGACGTCGCGGACGACTTCAAGAATAATCCGAAGAAGGTCGCCGACGTGATCTACGGCTTTTATACCAGCAAGGGCTACACCATGGCGCTCGACACCTTCCAAAAGGCGATGGCGCGCGTCGAGGTCGATCCCGGATTCCCCGATAACCTCAAGCCCTATATGCAGCAACAGGCCGAGATCCTGGTGCAAAGCAAGCTGATCAATGCGATCCCGGATTGGAGCAAGGCGCTGCGACCGGATTTCATGGAACGCGCGCGCGCCAAAGCGTAATTGAGTGCTTGGCGCGCCGAGAAATTTTTCAACAGGAGAATGAAAGTATGTCCGTTGCTGAAGGAAGCCCGCTTACCAAGACCTATCAACCCGTCACCTGGAACTTCAAGCTGTTGGCGCACGACATGCTCGGCGGCTTCGGCGGCATGGGCGAAGGCATGTCGGTGCAGATCGCGCCCGACGGCCGCCGCATCATCTGGCTGGCGCATGAAAGCGCACCGAAGAATTTCACCGCGGTCGATGTCAGCGATCCGCGCAAGCCCAAGGTCGTGTGCCAGACCGATCTGCCGCACGCCAATATGCGCTCGAACTCGCTCGAGACCTGCGGCAACATGATGGCGGTGGCCTATCAGACCTCGAAGAAGGATTTGCAGCCGGCCGGCTTCGAGCTGTTCGATATTTCCAAGCCCGAGAACCCGAAGTCGATCGGCTTCTTCGACTGCTCCGGACCCCATTCGCGCGGCGTGCATCAGCTCTGGTTCTGCGACGGCGAATATGTCCATTGCGCGTCCGGCTCGCGCGACTTCGTGCCGACCAATGCGCTCGACGATCAGTTCTATCGCTGCGTCGATGTGCGCAATCCGTCGAAGCCGGTCGAAGTCGGCCGCTGGTGGATGCCGGGCACGCGCCAGGGCGACAACGTCATGCCGCCCGCGCGCCATCCGATCGACAAGGGCTTTCGCGCCCACAATTGCAACGTCTATCCGCAACGGCCGGACCGCTGCTACCTCGCTTATATCGACGGCGGCATGTTCGTCCTCGACATTGCCGACAAGGCCAATCCGAAAAAGATTTCGCATTGGACCAATTCGCCGCCCTATACGGGCTTCATGCACACCATCGTGCCGCTGTTCGACCGCGGGCTGATGCTGGTGACCGACGAATCGACCGAGAATAACGCCAAAGACTGGCCGAAGCTGATCTGGGTGCTCGACGCGCGCGACGAAACCAATCTGGTGTCGATCTCGACCTGTCCGCTGCCCGATCACACGATCTTCGCCGCGGCAGGACGTTTCGGCGCCCACAACATCCACGAGAACGTGCCGCTGCCGACCTCCTGGCATTCCGATCAGATCGTGCTCGGCACCTTCTTCAATGGCGGCCTGCGCGCCTACGATATCTCCAACCCGTATCAGCCCAAGGAAGTCGGCGTCTTCATGCCGCCGGCGCCTCCCGGCGCGCCGACCGGCACCATCCAGATGAACGACGTCTTCGTTGACGAACGCGCCATCGTCTATGCGGTCGATCGCCATGTCGGCGGGTTGTACATCTTGGAGATGGATTTTTGATCGCACTCGTTGACGAGGGCCCGCTCGTCCCCGCGACCCGCCTACGCTCCAGTGGAGCTTCGGCGGGTTCGAGTCCGCCGACGCGCGGAGCGCGTAGGTGGAAAGCGGGGACCCAGTCCAGCGCAGAGGAACTGGATTCCCGCTTACGCGGTAATGAGCGGTCAGAGGAGCAGGTTGCGTAGCCCATGCTCGATCTCTTCCCCTCGCGCGACGCAAGCCCGTTCGGGCGGCGGTTGAAACGCGAGCGCGGCGCGCGGATTCCGGTGACGGTCGTCACCGGATTTCTCGGCGCCGGCAAGACGACGCTGATCCGGCGCTTTCTCGGCTCGCCCGAAGGGCAGGGCACGGCCGTGATCGTCAACGAATACGGCGCTGTCGGTATCGACGACGCGCTGCTGCGCGACAGCGCCGAAGAAACCGTGCTGCTCGGCAACGGCTGTGTCTGTTGCATTACCCGCTCCGATCTGCAGGTCGCGCTGCGCCGCCTCGTGTTCGATCGCGAGCGCGGCACGGTGCCGCCGTTCGCTCGCGTGATCATCGAGACCTCGGGCCTCGCCGATCCGGCGCCGATTTTGCAAACCTTCTCGACCGATCGCGCGCTCGGCGGCGAGTTTCATATCGACGTGGTGCTGGCCGTGGTCGACGCGGTGAACGGTGACGCATCGCTCGATGATGCCGCCGAAGCGCGCAAGCAAGTGATCCTGGCCGATCGGCTGGTGATATCCAAAGCCGACCTCGGGTCGCCGGCCGCGGTCGAGGCATTGACGCTGCGCCTGCAACAACTCAATCCGCGTGCCTTAATCGACATCGCAATTTCCGGCGCGCTCGATCCGGCACGCATCATCGAGCCCGCGACCGGGGAGCGCAGTGCGTTCCTGGCTGAAGCCGAGCACGGCGACGGCATTTCGAGTTTTGTCATCGCGCAACAGCCGCCCTTCGAATGGCCGGTATTTTCGCGCGCCATGGAAACGCTGCGGGCGCTGCGCGGCGCCGATCTGCTGCGCGCCAAGGGCATTCTCAATGTCACGGGCTGCAGCGGACCGGTCGTGGTGCAATATGTGCAGCATCTGGCGCATCCGCCGGTCGAATTGCAGACCTGGCCGGACGAAAACCGCTTGAGCCGCGTCGTGTTCATCACCCGCAACATTCCGGAGCGCCAGGTGCGCGATCTGTTCGGCGCCATCCAGGCGCTTGCCTAGGAAAATCGAGGAAATCGAATGAGCGTCATCGAGGAGAGCCGCCAGCGCATTCTCACCACAGGTGTCGGCAGCCTGCCGCGCCGGCATTCACTGTCGGACCTGCTGCTGGCGCGTCTGAACCAACAACCCTACGATCCAATCGTCCTCGCCCGTGAAGCCACGGAGGCGGTGGCCGAGGTGGTGCGCCAACAACTCTCGCTCGGCATCGACATCGTCAGCGACGGCGAGCAATCGAAAACGAGCTTCCAGCTCTACATCGCCGATCGGCTGACCGGGCTCGATCCGATCGAGCCCGCCCCCGGCGAGCGGCGGACACGCGAGAACACAGCCTTTCCGAGCTTCTACAAGGATGGCGCACATTCCGGATCGCAACGGGCCAAGCTCGCTTGCACCGGCCCGATCCGCTACGCCGGCCAAAAGCAGCTCGCCGACGACATCGGCAATTTCAATGCAGCCCTCAAGGGCGCGAATCCGGTCGGCACGTTCATTCCCTCGGTGTCGCCGTCGAGTTGCGCCGGCATGATGGAGAACAAATTCTATAAGAACGAGGAAGACCATCTGCTCGCGGTCGCGGAGGCGCTGCGCGAGGAATATGAGGGCATCGTCAAGGCCGGTTTCGCGGTGCAGATCGACGATCCTCGGCTCGCGATGCATTACATGCTGGCGCCCGACGAGACTCCGGATGACGCGCGCAAATGGGCGCGGCACCGCATCGAGATCCTCAATCACGCGCTGCGCAACATCCCGCCCGACCGCGTCCGCCATCACACCTGCTACGGCATCAATATCGGGCCGCGGGTGAGCGATTTCGAAATGAAATATCTCGCCGATCTGATCGTGACCATCCGCGCCAACTATTATTCGTTCGAGATGGCCAATCCGCGCCACGAGCACGAATGGGCAATCTGGCAGAGTGTGAAGCTTCCCGACGACAAGGTGCTGTTGCCCGGCTGCATCACCCAGGCGTCTATCCTCGTCGAACACCCGGAGCTGGTCGCGCAGCGGATCGTGCGTCTCGCCAAAATCGTCGGCCGCGAGCGTGTCATCGCCAGCGCCGATTGCGGCTTTGCGTCGACGCTCTACACCAACAAGCCGCCCGAGATCGAGGACGAGATCGTCTGGGCGAAGTTCGAAAGTCTGGTCGAGGGCGCGCGGCTCGCCAGCAAGGCGCTGTGGGCCTTATAAGCCGGCCCTAGCCGCGCCCGGCGATCTCTTCCTGCCACGGCGCCACGACGCGCTCGAACCGGCCGATCAGCGCATTGAGGCCCACGGCCAGCACCATCAAGACGATGATCGGCACGAACATGGTGGCGGTGTCGAAGTTGTTGGCCGAGTTGATGATGATGGCGCCGAGGCCCGAGATCGAGGTGAAAAACTCGGCGATCACCATGCCGACCACGGCGCGGCCGACCGCGAGCCGGATGCCGGCCATGATGTAGGGCAGCGTCGCCGGCAGCACGATGCGGCGCAGGATGACGGCGTCCGACGCGACGAACGACTTGCCGACATCGATCAGCGTCTTCGGCACCGACTTCACGCCGAGCCAGGTATTGATGCAGATCGGAAAGATCGCCATCAGAAAGATCACGGCGGCCTTCACCGTAAAGCCGAGGCCGAACCACAATTCGAGGAGCGGCACCAGCGCGACGAGCGGCATGGCGTAGCCGCCGGTCACCAGCATCCCAAGCGCTGCTTCGGCAATCCAGAACCGTCCGAGCACCAGGCCAAGCGGCACGCCGATGACGACGGCCGTGCCGTAGCCGGCCAGGAACGGCTGCAGGCTTTGCAACAGCGCGGCGCCAAGCTTGCCGTTTCGGATCAGGTCGACAAAGGCCGCAAAGATCGCGCTCGGATAGGAGCCGAAGATCGGGTTGACGTCGCGGCCGAAATACTCCCAGAACGCCAAGAGGACGACGATCGACCCGCAGGTGACGACCCAGCGCGGCACGCCACGCCGCGCCGCGGCGTCGGGGCCTTGTTCGCTCGCCGGCTGGCGATCCGCGACATCGACCATGGCGGCCTCAATGCACCGGCTGCGCGACGTCGTGCAGCGCTTTCCAGATGTGATAGCGGGTCTGCGCGAATTCGTCGGAGCCGCGGATTTTTGCCAGATCGTCACGCGGCCGCTGGAGCGGCACCTCGACGATCTCCTGCAATCGGCCATGCTGCATGACGACGACCCGGTCGGCGAGCAGCACCGCCTCGTCGAGGTCGTGGGTGACGAACAGGATGGTCTTTTTGGTGCGGGCGTGGATTTCCAACAGCTCGGCTTGCAGCGTCTCGCGCGTCTGCGCATCGAGCGCGCCGAACGGCTCGTCCATCAGCAGCACTTTCGGGTCGATGGCGAGCGCGCGGGCGATGCCGACACGCTGCTGCATGCCGCCCGATAGTTGGTAGGGCCGGCGCCTGACGCTGTCTTTCAGTCCCACCAGCGTCAGGTATTTCATCGCGGTGTCGTGCAGCGCCTCGCCGCGCATGCCTTTCATTTCGAGGCCGAATTCGACGTTCTGAAGCGCCGTCAGCCAGGGCAGCAATTCGGCGTGCTGGAACACGATGCCCCGGTCGTAGCCGCAGCCCGTCACCATGACGCCGTCGACCGTCACCGCGCCGCTGGTCGCGGCCTCCAAGCCCATGGCGATGCGCAGGGCCGTGGTCTTGCCGCAGCCGGACGGGCCGATCAGCGCCACCACTTCGCCGTCCGCCACCGTGAAGCTCAGCCGGTCGAGCGCCCGCACGATCTGGACTTCGCCATCGATGCGCAGCGTGAACTTTTTCGAAACGTCGAGCAGGCTGACTTCACCCATGTGGCGAACCCATGTGGCGGACCCATGCGCCGGTCATGCCTCAATGCATCTGCGCGATCAACTTCAGCGCATCCTCGCGCGGCTTGGGATCGAGCACCTTGGCGAGGTCGTCCGGTTTGGGAATATTGCCGACCTTCGCCAATTCGTCGTTCATCCACGCCAGATCCTCGGTCGGGATCGGCAGATCGGTGCCGATGGAGTGCTGCTGCATGGCAAGATCGTAGATGAATGCCGGCCGCGGATCGTCGGGCTTGGCGCCGGTCACCTCTCGGGTGACTTTGACGACCTCGTCCTTGTGGTCCACCGCATAGCGCAGACCCAGCATCTCGCCGGCCAGGAATTTGGCGGCATCGTCGGGCCGCGCCTTCAGCGTGGCGCCGGTCGTTTGCAGGCACATGCGGATGAAATGCGGCAGCGCGTCCTTGGCCGACACCAGCATCTTGATGTGTTCCTTCTCGGCGACCGGGATGTATTCGCCGGACACCACCGCGGCATCGACTACCTTCGCCACCAGCGCCTTGTAGCGATCGAGGTCGCCGCCGAGGCTGGCGAATTTCACGCTGTCCTCCGGCACGTTGAAGTGATCGAGCGCGCCTTTGGCAAACAAATCGGGGAAAGCCCCCGGCGACGAGATGGCGATGGTCTTGCCCTTGAGCTGAGCCATGGCGGTGATGTCGTCGTGGACGAAGACGCCGTGCGGCACCATCAGCCAGCTGCAGCCGACGATCTTGACGTCGGCGCCGTGGGCGTCCGCGATCAGCGCCGCGCCCGGGCCGCCCTCAAAACTGTCGAGATCGCCGGCGATCAGCGCGTGCAGCAGGATCTCGTCGTCCTTGATGTTGGTGACATCGACGTCGAGGCCGACCTTCTTGAAGAAGCCGCCTTGCGCCGGCATGGTCAGGATGCCGGCATCGCTCTTCGGCTGGATGAGGGCATGCCGCCATGGCTTGGATTGCGCCGCGGCCTCTCCGCTGCCGAGAGCGATCAGCGCGCACGCGCCCAAAAGCGCGCCGATCACGGCGCCGGCCGTTGCGGCGAAATGACTGCGTGGCGACTTCATAGGCGAGACCTCCCGGATACGGTTATAGGGCGAGACTATAGGGCACGGTTATAGGACATGCCGGCCGCAACAATTCCCCGAAACCGTGTTCCCAACCCGCCGTTTTGGGAATAGATTTTGGGCCAGCGAACATAGCGGCATCGGGTCACACCGGCACATGCGGTCAGCCCGACAAAAAGCCGTAACGCGCACGGAGGATGTCCCGCCATGAACCAAAAATTCGCGCTCAACGTCAACGGCAAGGTCCATAGCGTCGAGGCCGACGAGGACATGCCGCTCCTTTATGCGCTGCGCAACGATTTGGGCCTCAATAACCCGCATTTCGGCTGCGGCCTAGCGCAATGCGGCGCCTGCACGGTGCATCTCGACGGGGAGCCGATCCGCTCCTGCATCACGCCACTGTCGGCGGTGGGCGACGGCAAGATCGTCACGCTCGCCGGCCTCGGCACGCCGGAGAAACCGCATCCATTGCAGACGGCCTATGTGGAGGAAGAAGTGCCGCAATGCGGCTATTGCATCAACGGCTGGATCATGACGGCGGCAGCCTTTCTGCGCGACAAGAAGAAGCCTAGCGACGCCGAAATCAAAAGCGCGCTCGAGGGACTGAAATGCCGCTGTGGCACGCATGTCGCCATTCTGCGCGCCGTCAAGCGCGCCGCCGCGATGATGGGTTGAGGGAGACCGCCATGACCAGACACGAAAAATCCGGAAACTTTTCGCGCCGCGCGATGCTCAAGGCCGGTGGCGCGCTCGTCGTTTCCTTCGGCATCCCGGCCGGTTTCGATCAGGCCCGCGCCGACGACGCGATGATCGCCGCGGCGAAACCGCCGCTCACCCCGGACCAATTGTCGTCCTACATCGCCGTCAATGCCGACGGCTCGGTCGCCGCTTATTTCGGCAAGATGGATATGGGGCAGGGGTTGTTCGTCGCCGTCGGACAGATCGTGGCCGAAGAGCTCGACGTGCCGTTCCGGGCCGTCACCGTCTACATGGGCGACACCGCGACCAGTGTCAATCAAGGCGGCGCCTCGGGCTCGACCGGGCTGCAGGAAGGCGGCAAGCAGATGCGCGTTGCGGCTGCCGAAGCCCGTCGCGTCTTGGTGCAGATGGCGTCCGACAAGCTCGCCGTGCCGGCCGATCAGCTCACAGTGACGGACGGCATCGTCCACGCGACCGCCGATGCGGCCAAGAAGGTCAGTTATGCCGACCTCGTCGGCGGCAAATTCTTCAACGTCCATCTCGACTGGAACGGCAAATACGGCAATCCGCTTTACGCGCCCGGCAAGGCGCAGCCGAAAGATCCGAAGGACCACAAGATCGTCGGCCAGCCGATCAAGCGCGAAGACATCGCGCCGAAAGTCTTTGCGCAGCAGGATTTCTGCACCGACGTCAAAGTGCCCGGCATGGTGCATGGCCGGATGATCCGGCCCGCCGTTGCGGGCGCGGTGCCCACGAAGGTCGACGAGGGGTCGATCAAGGACATCCCGACCGCGAAGGTGGTGTGGAATAACGGCTTCCTCGGCGTCGTCGCCGACAAGGAGTGGGATGCGATCAGGGCGGCCACTGCGCTGAAGGTCGAGTGGTCGAATGCGGCACCGCCGTTTCCCCAACAGACAACGCTCTACGACCACATCCGCAGCACGCCGGCGCGCAAGCGCGAGGTCGAAGGCAAGGAAGCCGGCAACGTCGACGACGCCTTCAAGTCGGCGGCGAAAGTGATCGAGGCCGAATACGAATGGCCGTTCCAGTCGCATGCCAGCATGGGGCCGGCCTGTTCGCTGGTCGAGATCAAGGACGGCCACGTCACCTGCTGGAGCGGCACGCAGAAATCGCATTTCGTGCGCGCAGGGCTTGCCGCAATCCTGCAAATGCCGGAGGACAGCGTCCATGTGATCTGGACGCCGGGCCCCGGCTCCTATGGCCGCAACGACGCCGACGATGCGGCGATGGATGCGGCCGTGCTCGCCAAGGCGGTCGGCAAGCCGGTGCGCGTGCAATATATGCGCAACCAGGGCACAGGCTGGGATCCGAAGGGTCCCGCCTCGATCCACAAGGCGCGGGCGGCGATCGACGCCAATGGCAATGTCGTCGCCTACGACTTTCTCAGCAAGGGTTTCTCCCGCGTCGACGTCGATACCAATGGCAGCAAGCCCTACGACACGCTCGCCGGGCAGACGCTCGGCGTCGATCTGAAGTCGGGCGACGGTTTTGGCATTCCGGCGGAATCCTATGGCTTTGCCAATAAACGCACGGCGTGGGAAGTGATTCCGCCGCTCCTCGACCGCGCCTCGCCGCTGCGCTCCTCGCATCTGCGCGATCCGGTCGGGCCGCAAATCCATTTCGCCAGCGAATCCTTCATGGACGAAGTGGCCGCGGCGCTCAACGTCGACGCCGTCGAGTTCCGGCTGCGCTATGTGAAAGACGCCCGCGACGTGGCCGTCATCAAGGCGGCGGCGGAGAAAGCCGGCTGGCAGACGCGTCCCTCGCCGCGTAAGGACCAGACCGGCGAGAAAGTCTCCGGCCGCGGCATTGCATACGCGCAACGGAACGGCACCCGGGTGGCGATGATCGCCGAGGTCGATATCGATCGCAGGAGCGGCAAGATCCACGTGCGCAAATTTACCGTCGCGCATGATTGCGGCCAGATCATCAATCCGGACGGCATCCGCATGGCGGTCGAAGGCAATGTCGTGCAGGGCATCAGCCGCACACTGTGGGAAGAGGTCAAGTTCGACGGCAAGAACGTGACCAGCGTCGATTGGCTGACCTATCCGATCCTCGACATCACCGAGACGCCGGAACAGATCGACGTCGTGCTGATCAACCATCCGGAGATCGCGCCATCGGGCGCCGGCGAACCGTCGAGCCGGCCGATCGCCGCCGCCATCGCCAATGCGGTGTTCGACGCCACCGGCGTCCGCATCCGCCGCGTGCCGTTCTCGCCGGATAATGTGAAGTCGGCGCTGTCGTGAGAGAGCGAGGGTGAGGAGCGTCCGCGATCTACTCTGACGAGCGATTTGAAGCGACGCGAAAAGAAGATCGCCAAGGCGCGGCCAGAGTCGTCGAACGGATGGAAATAATATGTCGCAATGGGTTCAAAACCTCATACCATTTTTCGTCTTGGTCCCATTCGTTCTATTGTTTTTTGGCTTCCACTTTAGTCGGCTGCGCCACGCGCACCAGCAGAATGCTGACGCCTTGGCGAAAATATAGCGCCTCCTTAGAAGACAACCTCAGGGTTGAAAATCGACAAGCCGACGCGTTGGAACGAATCGCTGCTGCGCTAGAAGCGCGCGCTGGCGCAAACGCGACGAATAGATAGTTTGGCAAGCACTTATTGCCGAGGGAGTAGCTAGCCTTATGGCTTCACTGATCTGCTCTCTCGACGAAGCCCTCGCGGCGATCACCGACGACTCGATGCTCGCCGTGCCGCGCGAGAGTTCCGGCGTGCCGATGGCGGCGACGCGGGCGCTGATCCGCCGCGGCGTCAGGCGGGTGCATTTGGTGACGCTGCCGACCTCGACGCTTCAGGCGGATCTGCTGATCGGCGCCGGCTGCGTCGAGACGCTGGAGACTTCCGCGGTCAGTCTCGGCGAATTCGGCCCGGCGCCGCGCTTCACCGCGGCGATCCTTGCCGGCTCGATCCGCATGCGCGACGCCACCTGTCCGGCGCTGCATGCGCAATTCCAGGCGGCAGAGAAAGGCGTGCCGTTCATGCCGCTGCGGGGGCTCCTGGGTTCCGACGTGCTGGCGCATCGGCCGGACTGGAAAGTGATCGACAATCCGTTTGTGGAAGACTCTTGCGGCAGTAACGACCCGATCGTGCTGCTGCCGGCGCTCAAGCCCGATGTGGCGTTGTTCCACGCGCCGCTCGCCGACCGCTTCGGCAATGTCTTCATCGGCACCCAGCGCGAGCTCGTCACCATGGCGCATGCCGCGGTGAAGACGATCGTCACCGTGGAAAAGCTGCACGACGGCGATCTATTGCGCGACCCGGTGCTGGCGGCCGGCACGTTGCCGGGCTTTTACGTCGAGGCTGTCGCGGTCGAGCCGCGCGGCGCGTGGCCGCTGCCGCTGCCGGACCATTACGGCATCGATGCTGCCCATATGGCGGAGTACGCGCGGCTCGCCGCGACGCCCGAAGGCTTTGCTCAATATGTCGATCGCTATGTGTATGAAAAAGTCGCCGCGTGATCTCAATAACCCTCCCCTGCAGGGGGAGGGTCGCGAGCGAAGCGAGCGGGGTGGGGCAAGTCGCCAAGCCGCCAGGGCTACCCCACCCCGACCGCCTACGCTTCGCTACGGCGGCCGACCCTCCCCCTGCAGGGGAGGGTGAAACGTGGCTCCCGATCAACAATCATTCCGCGACGAGGAACTGCTCGCCGACGTGATCTGCCGGTTGATCGGAGACGTGCGCCATGTCGCGGTCGGCTCAGCCTCGCCGATCCCGGCCACCGCGGCGCTGTTGGCGCGCGCGCGCGGCGGCGGCAAGCCTTACGTCTCGCTCCTTGGCAGCCGCCAGCACACCTTCTTCACCGACGGCGCCCGCGAATTGTTCGATTGCGCCGGCCAGGGCCGCGTCGATGTGTTCTTTCTGTCCGGCGGCCAGATCGACGGCGAAGGCAATATCAATCTGGTCAGCGTCGGCGATTACGATCACCCGAAGGCGCGTTTCCCCGGCTCGTTCGGCTCGGCCTATCTCTATTACGTAGTGCCGAAAGTAATCCTGTTCCGCGTCGAGCATTCGCGCCGCACGCTGGTGCCCAAAGTCGATTTCGTCAGCGCGCCGGGCGGCAGCGCCGACAATGTCTACCGCCCCGGCGGCCCGGTCGCGCTCGTCACCAACCGCTGCCTGTTCGATTTCGACCGCGAGCGCCGGCGCTTTCGCCTCGCCAGCGTGCATCCCGGGCACAGCGTCGAAGAAGTGCTCGACAATACCGGCTTCGATTTCGACCGGCCGGAGCAAGTCCCGACCACGCCCGCGCCGTCCGCCGAGACGCTGCGCCTGATGCGCAGCGTGGTGGCGCCGCTTCTGGCCGAGGTCTATCCGCAGTTCGCCAGAAGCGTCTTTGCGACCGCGGCGCCCATCCCGTCACCCTGAGGTGGCCGCAAAGCGGCCCTCGAAGGGTGCGGCCCGTGAGGCCGGGGCCGATCTCCTTCGAGGCTCGGCCTGCGGCCGAGCACCTCAGGATGACGGTAAAATAGCCGTCACTTTTTACGTGACTTGCACTTGACATCTGTCCTTGTTTCAGTTACATAAACTCTCGAATCTCGCTCACCAAGGACGCCGTCGGGGAGGGTACTCTCCGGCGGTCGGGGCGAGTGCGGTGCCTGCGGGCGGGGCCATACACGTCGCCCTCGGGCAGCTTCGGGCATCAGTCCCCCGGCACTATGACCGGGGCGGGGAGTGTCCCCTGGGCTGGGACAGGCGAAGGCGGGTAA
>JBAPUM010000028.1:0-44206 GCA_049282655.1 Xanthobacteraceae bacterium | reverse complement strand
CCTAACCCCTCCCCACAAGGGGGAGGGGAATATCTGCCCATCACCTTCCAATTCGTCAGCGACGGCTGGCCCTCGGGGTCGTGCTTCATCCACCAGCCGATCTTGTCGTCGAGGCGGCCGAGCGGCATGTCGATCTGGCCCTCGTCCGCCTCAGGGCAGCCTTCGACCACGGCCCAGTAGGTTTTGCCGACCGTGCCGTTGCGGAACAGCTTGCCGAGCTCGGCGAGCGCCTTCCTGTGCCGGCCGAGGACGAGGCAGCCGGAGGTGTCGCGGTCGAGCCGGTGGGCGAGACCCGGTTCGCGCGGCAGGCCAAAACGCAAGGCGTCGAAATAGCTCTGCAGGCAAACGCCGCCTTTCGGCCCATTGTGGACCGCAAGACCGGCCGGCTTGTCGATCACCAGCATCAGCCCGTCGCGATAGAGCAGGCGCGACACCATCTCTTCGGGGGTCATCTCTTTCGGGATCATGCCGAAACCGCTATCACGAGCGCCGCATGCAAGAAACTGCGCAGGAGAGTGCGATCGACGGCGGGGCCGAAAGCCCGGCCGAACCGCGCGGCAACTGGTGGAAACGTCTGACGGGCGGGCTCAAGCGCAGTTCTACGGCACTCGGCGCCATTTCCGACCTCGTCACCAAGCGGCTGCTCGATGAGACGACGCTTGAGGAAATCCACGAAGCCTTGATTCGCGCCGATCTCGGTGTCGATACCGCGGCGCGGATCACCCAGGCGCTCAGCGAGAGCCGGCACGACGCCCGCATCACCCCCGATGGGGTCAAGGCCGTAGTCGCAGCCGAAGTCGAGAAAGCGTTGACCGAGGTGGCGCAGCCGCTCGCCATCGATCCGGGCCAAAAGCCCTTTGTGATCCTGGTCGCCGGCGTCAACGGCTCCGGCAAGACCACGACCATCGGCAAGCTTGCGGCGAAATTGCGCGCCGAAGGCAGGAGCGTGATGCTGGCCGCCGGCGACACGTTTCGCGCCGCCGCCATCGATCAGCTCAAAATCTGGGCCGACCGCAGCGGCGCGGGCTTCATGGCGCGCGCCGCCGGCAGCGATCCGGCTGGCCTTGTCTTCGACGCCCTCACCGAGGCGAAGGGCCGGGGCACCGATGTTTTGCTGATCGACACCGCCGGCCGGCTGCAAAACCGCACCGAATTGATGGAGGAATTGCAAAAGATCGTCCGCGTCATCAAGAAGGTCGACGCGTCCGCGCCGCATGCGGTGCTGCTCGTGCTTGATGCCACGGTCGGACAGAATGCCTTGTCGCAAGTCGAGATCTTCAAAAAAGCGGTCGGCGTCACCGGGCTTATAATGACCAAGCTCGATGGCACCGCGCGCGGTGGCATCCTCGTGGCGCTGGCGGCGAAATTCGCCATGCCGGTGCATTTCATCGGCGTCGGCGAGAGCATCGACGATCTGGCACCGTTTTCGGCGCGCGATTTCGGCCACGCCATCGCGGGCCTAGATGCTTAGACTTTATTTCGCTCATTCCCGCGTAAGCGGGAATCCAGACCCTGGGTCCCCGCCTTCGCGGGGACGAGCGGTCAATGGGATTGCGCGAAAGACAATATGACCAGCACAAAAAAACAGCAGCTCAATCCGCTTCTAAAACTCGCGCTCGATCTCGGGCCGCTGGTCGTGTTCTTCTTCGCCAATTCGCATTACGGAATTTTTGTCGCCACGGCGACCTTTATGATCGCGGTGCTCGCGGCAATGGCGGTGTCCTATGTGCTGACGCGGCACTTTCCGATCATGACGGTCGTCACGGCGATCATCGTCGTGGTGTTCGGCGGCCTCACGCTCTTCCTGCACGACGCCACCTTCATCAAGGTCAAGCCGACCATCATCTATGCGCTGTTCGGCGCGGTGCTGATCGGCGGGCTCGTGTTCAACAAGCCGCTCTTGGGCGTGGTGTTCGACTCGTTGTTTCACCTCACCGAAGAGGGCTGGCGCAAGCTGACGCTGCGCTGGGCGATCTTTTTTCTTGTGCTCGCTGTGCTCAACGAAATCGTCTGGCGCAATACGTCGACCAATGTGTGGGTCGACTTCAAGGTGTTCGGCGTGATGCCGCTGACGTTTTTATTCGGCGCGCTGCAAATGCCGCTGTTGAAGAAATACGCGGTTGAGCCCGCGGAATAGTTCGTCATTCCGGGCTCCGCGCGCGGCCCCGGAATGACGATCAGGACCCCGCCGCCAACGCTTTGTCGATCTCCGGCTTGAGCACCGAGTAGTAATTGTCCGGCGTGATCGGGCCGACAAGCTTGTAGGCAATATGGGCGTCGCGGCCGATGACGAAATTCTCCGGCACGCCATAGACCCCCCACTCGATGCCGGCGCGGCCGCTGACGTCGGCGCCGGCCGCGGCGTAAGGATTGCCGTAGCGGCCGAGGAAGCGCCGCGCATTGTCCGGCTCGTCCTTGTAATTGATGCCGACAAGGCGGATCCGATTGTCCTGTGCCAATTGCAGAAGCATCGGCGCCTCGTCGCGGCACGGCACGCACCACGACGCCCAGACATTGACGATCGTTACACCGCCCTTGAAGCTTAAGGGATCGAGGCCGGGAATAGGCGCACCGTCGCGCTCGAGGCCTGCGACCGGCGGCAGCGCAGTTTGGGGCGCCGGATGGCCGATCAGCGCCGACGGGATCAACGACGCATCGCCATCGCCGAGCCGAAACAGAAATAGCAAGGCGAGACCGAGAAAGACGAGAAGCGGCGTCGCAACGATCATCCGGCGCCAACCCAGCTTTTTGTGTTCGGTCGCGCCTTGGGTTGCGTCTTGGGTTGCGCTGTCATCCGCCGCGGCGCTCATGCTCGTTCCTTTGCCTGGGCGTTGGCCGCGGCCTTGGCCTGTTCGATCGTCCGATCGGCGCGCGGCGTCGCGGAGCGTCGCCCGACACCCTGCTCGTCAAGCTCGGCAAGAGTATGGGTTTGCACCCGGTAATCGACCACAATCCAAGCGATCAGGGCTCCGATGATAATGGCTGCGGCCGCATAGGCTGCCGCGATGAAGTCGATATGAGCGGTTGATCCCATTGTTCAAATCATCCCGGTCAATTCACGGCGTTCGCTTGCATCAGGTGCAGCGTGCGCACACGCCGACGCAAAATTTCGTTGCGCATGGCGGCGAGCACGAGCGTTGCAAACAGCAAAGTGAACGCCGCCGCCATGATGAAGAGCGGAATAAGAATGGTCGGATAGATGGTCGAGCCGCCGAGGCGGAACACCGAAGCGCCCTGATGCAGCGTGTTCCACCAATCGACCGAGAATTTTATGATCGGCAGATCGACGGCGCCGACTAGCGTCAGGATCGCCGCCGCCCGGGCCGCGCGCGACGGATCGTCGACCGTGCGCCACAAGGCGATGACGCCGAGATAAAGCAGAAACAGAATCAGCTCGGAAGTGAGCCGCGCGTCCCACACCCAATAGGTCCCCCATTCGGGCCGTCCCCACAGCGATCCGGTGACGAGACACAGAAGCGTAAACGCCGCTCCGATGGGAGCTGCGGCCTTGGCGGTGACGTCGGCGAGCGGATGCCGCCATACCAGCGTGCCGAGAGCGGCCACGCTCATCAACCCCCAGCCCAGCATGCCGAGCCACGCCGACGGCACATGGATGAACATGATCTTGACCGTGGCGCCCTGCTGGTAATCGTCCGGAGCGATCATCGCCTGGTCGATGCCGAAGGCAAAGACGAGCAGCGTCACGCCGCTGAGCCACGGAATGGTTTGGTTGGCGAGGCGCAAAAACCGCGTCGGGTTGGCGAGATCGATCAGAGGCATCGGCAACTTCCAGTTCAGAACGCCGAAGCGTGCTTCGCGAAGGCGGGAAACCGGTTCCCACTTTTCGGGATCATGCTCTAGTCCAGTTCTCCGCGGCAGTAAAATCCGTACCGTCAGGCTTCCTGCCAGTTTTGCGTGACAGCAGTCCTATTCCATCTCCTGCCGCAAGGCGGCCGCTGCGGCAAACGGACCGACGACGATGCTCATCAGCGTCAGCGCGCAAAGGATCGTGAACGGAGTCCCGAACGGTACCGGACCGATAACGGCCGCATTGGCGGCGGCGACGCCGAAAATCAGCACCGGGACCGTCAACGGCAAGACGATCACGGCGACCAAGAGGCCGCCGCGGCGCAGCGTCACCGCAATCGCGGCGCCGATAAGGCCGAGAAAGTTCAGAGCCGGCGTACCGACCAGGAGCGTGAGCACCAGAGCGCCTTCCGCCGGAGCGTCGAGATTGAGGAAGAGCCCGATCAACGGCGCCGCGATCACGAGCGGCAGGCCGGTGGTGAGCCAGTGCGCAAGTCCCTTCACGGCGACCACGAGCTCAAGCGGCGCACGGCCCATCAGGATCAGATCGAGCGAGCCGTCGTCATGGTCGGCCGTGAACAACCGGTCGAGCGCGAGCAGGCTCGCCAACAGCGCTGCGAGCCACAGGATCGCCGGGCCGATGCGCTTGAGCAGCGCAAGGTCGGGCCCTATCGCGAACGGCGTCAGCGTGACCACGACCAGAAAGAACAGCACGCCCATCAGCGCGCCGCCGCCGACGCGGATCGCGATCCGCATGTCGCGCACGAGAATGGCGGCGAGCGGGCTCATGACAGAACCTCTTCGCCTTCAAGCGCCGGCGAGACGGAAGCTTGCTCGAGCCGCAACTCCCTGGTGTTGGCAAGTCCGACCGGGCCGTGGGTCGCCGCAAGGATAAGGCCGCCTTCGGCAAGATGCGCCTGCATCAGCGCGGAGAGCCGATCCTGCGCCGAGAGGTCGAGCGTGCTGGTGGGCTCATCGAGGAGCCAGATCGGCCGCTTGACCACGACGAGGCGTGCAATCGACAGCCGCCGCCGCTGACCGGCGGAGAGATAGGCGGCGGGCAGCCTGATCAGCGCCGCGAGGCCGACCGCTTCCAGGGCCTGGGGCAAATCCGGGCGCGGGGCGCCGAAAAAGCCCGCCCAGAAGGCGAGGTTTTCGCCGACCGAGAGCGCCGGTTTCAACGCGTCCTGATGCCCGAGATAATGGGCCTGCTCGGCGATGCTCAATTCCGGATCGCCACCCTCGAGCTCGAGCCGGCCTCGGGTCAGCTGGACCAGCCCCGCCACCGTGCGCAGAAGCGAGGATTTTCCGGCGCCGTTGCGCCCGGTGACGATCAAGGCCTCGCCGGCGCCGACCGCAAAGCCTAAGCCGGAGAAAACATCACGGCCGCCGCGGTGGCAGTGAAGGTCGACAGCGGTGAGCCGCATCCGTGCAGTTCCGATTGGTTCGGCTCTCGCCGCGTTTATGCCGCCGCTATGCGCATCATATTAGCGGATCGCGCAATGCCGAACTGGCACAAGCGGGGAAAAGACCTTATAAGCCGCAGGTCGGGCGCTGGGGCGAGCCGGTGACGCCTTTTGAGCCCTGTTCCGGCAATTATTTGCCTGTCGAATTGCGCCGGCGCCCGCCGGCAGGATGGGAAAAAAATCCATGGCCTCGCTCGATAGCTTCAAGTGTCTTCGCCCTCTGAAGGTTGGCTCCAAGACCTACGCCTATTACAGCCTTCCGGTAGCGGAAAAGAACGGCCTGAAGGGCATTTCGCGGCTGCCGTTCTCGCTCAAGGTGCTGCTGGAAAATCTGCTGCGCAACGAAGATGGCCGTTCGGTCACCAAGCAGGACATTCAAGCCGTCGCGCAATGGCTCAAGTCGAAGACCTCGGATCGCGAAATCGCCTTCCGGCCGGCACGGGTCTTGATGCAGGACTTCACCGGCGTGCCGGCAGTGGTCGATCTCGCCGCCATGCGCGACGCCATGGACCATCTCGGCGGCGACGCCAAGAAGATCAACCCGCTGGTGCCGGTCGATCTGGTCATCGACCATTCGGTCGCGGTGAATTTCTTCGGCCACAAAGATTCGTTCAAGCGCAACGTCGAAGAGGAATACAAGCAGAACCAGGAACGCTACAAATTTCTTAAATGGGCGCAGCGCTCGTTTGAGGATTTCCGCGTCGTGCCGCCCGGCACCGGCATCTGCCACCAGGTCAATCTCGAATATCTGTCGCAGACCGTCTGGACCTCAAAGCAAAAGATCAATTTCCCCGACAAAAAGACCGTCGCCACCGAGCTTGCCTATCCGGACACGCTGGTCGGCACCGATTCGCACACCACCATGGTGAATGGGCTTGCGGTGCTCGGCTGGGGCGTCGGCGGCATCGAGGCGGAAGCCGCGATGCTCGGCCAGCCTTATTCGATGCTGCTGCCGGAAGTGATCGGCGTGCGCTTCAACGGCAAGCTCAAGGAAGGCGTCACCGCGACCGATCTCGTGCTCACCGTCACCCAGATGCTGCGCAAGCGCGGGGTGGTCGGCAAGTTCGTCGAATATTTCGGCCCGGGTCTCGGCAGCCTCAGCCTCGCCGACCGCGCCACGCTGGGCAATATGTCGCCCGAATATGGCGCGACCTGCGGCTTCTTTCCGGTCGACGACGATACCATCAAGTATCTCCGCGATACCGGCCGCGCCGCCGACCGCGTGGCGCTGGTCATCGCCTATGCCAAGGCGCAAGGCATGTATCGCACCAAGAGCACGGCGGAGCCATTCTTCACCGAGGTGCTCAAGCTCGAGCTCGGCTCGATCGAGCCGTCGCTCGCCGGACCGAAGCGTCCGCAGGACCGCGTCGCCTTGAAAGACGTTAAGAACGGCTTTGCCCAGTCGATGGACAAGGAATTCAACAAGTCCGCCGAGATGGACAAGCGGGTGCCGGTCGAAGGCCGCGACCATACGCTCGGCAACGGCGATGTGGTGATCGCCGCGATCACCTCGTGCACCAATACGTCGAATCCGAGCGTGATGATGGCGGCCGGCTTGCTCGCCAAGAAGGCGGTGGAAAAAGGTCTTACGGTCAAACCGTGGGTCAAGACCTCGCTGGCGCCCGGCTCGCAAGTGGTCGAGGAGTATTACCAGAAGTCCGGGCTGCAGAAATATCTCGATGCGCTCGGCTTTAATCTCGTCGGCTTCGGCTGCACGACCTGCATCGGCAATTCGGGTCCGCTGCCGGAAGAGATTTCCGAGGCGATCAACAAGAACGACCTTGTTGCCGCCGCGGTGCTGTCCGGCAATCGCAATTTCGAAGGCCGCGTCAATGCCGACGTGCGCGCCAATTATCTCGCTTCGCCGCCGCTCGTCGTCGCCTATGCGATCGCCGGCTCGATGCAGGTCGACCTCGCCAAGGCTCCGCTCGGCACCGACCAGAAGGGCCGCAAGGTCTATCTGCGCGACATCTGGCCGTCGAACAAGGAAATCGCCGCCGTCATCCGCAAGAGCATCAACAAGCAGATGTTCCAGCGCAAATATGGCGACGTTTTCAAGGGCGACGCCAATTGGCGCAAGATCAACGTGCCGGGCGGCCTCACCTTCAAGTGGGACGATCGTTCCACCTATGTGCAGAACCCGCCTTATTTCGAAGGCATGGAAAAGCGCACCCAGCCGATCGAGGACATCGTCGATGCGCGCGTCCTCGGGCTCTTCCTCGATTCGATCACGACCGACCACATCTCGCCGGCCGGATCGATCAAGGAAGAAAGCCCCGCCGGCGAATATCTGCGCGACCATCAGGTGCGGCCGAAGGACTTCAACCAATACGGCACGCGGCGCGGTAATCACCAGGTGATGATGCGCGGCACTTTTGCCAATATCCGCATCAAGAACCAGATGGTGCCGGGCGTCGAAGGCGGCTTCACCATCCACTATCCGTCGAAACAGCGCATGACGATCTACGACGCGGCGATGCGCTACAAGACGGAGCACGTGCCGCTGGTGATTTTCGCCGGTAAGGAATACGGCACCGGTTCGTCGCGCGACTGGGCGGCCAAGGGCTCGGTCCTGCTCGGCGTTCGCGCCGTGGTCGCGCAGAGCTTCGAGCGCATCCACCGCTCCAATCTGGTGGGCATGGGCGTCGTGCCGCTGGTGTTCGAAGAAGGCACGTCGTGGCAGACGCTCGGGCTCAAGGGCGACGAGCAGGTCACCATTCGCGGCCTGCACGGCGATCTCAAGCCGCATCAACGCCTGCAAGCCGAGATCATCGCAGCCGACGGCGGGCTCAAGCGCGTGCCGCTGATCTGCCGCATCGATACCGGCGACGAGCTCGAATACTACCGCAACGGCGGCATCCTGCAGTACGTGCTGCGCCATCTCGCCGCTTAACGCTTCGGCGAGTCTTGCGGCGTAAACTCCAGGCTCAAGCTCTTGAGGCTTTGCCTCACTGCGAAGTGAGTGGCGGGTGACTGGCGCCGGCGCTACAGATGGCGCCGTCGCAAAAGCGTCACCCGGGGCTGCGGGTGGAGGGTTTGGAATGCTGCGTCGCCGCCTCGCGTGTCTACCGTTCAGTGCGGCCATTCCGCTTGCCGGTTTTCTGCTTGCGACTTTCACCGTTACGAGTTTTGCCGTTGCGAGCTTAACCGTGGCGCGCGCCGCCGAGCCGCGGGCTTTGCTCGAGCTGTTCACCAGCCAGGGCTGCTCGTCCTGTCCTCCCGCCGATAAGCTCCTCGGCGAATTGTCCGGCGATTCCTCGGTGGTCGCGCTCAGCGTGCCGATCGATTATTGGGACTATCTCGGCTGGAAGGACACGCTCGCCAGTCCGGCACATTCGGCGCGGCAACGCGCCTATTCACGCGTGCGCGGCGATCGCCAAGTCTATACGCCGCAGATCGTGGTCAACGGCGCGACGCACGTGCTGGGCAGCGACCGCGCCGCCGTTGAGCGTGCCATCGCGCAGACCGATCAGAAATCGGGCGTGATGTCGCTTCCGGTCGGACTGACGATCGGCGGCGCCGGCGGCAGCGGGCAAAGTTTGAACATTCAGGTCGAGTCGGCGGAAAACGAGCACGCCGCGGGCGAGGTCTGGCTGTGTCCGCTGGCCAAGGCCGTCGAGGTCGAAATCGGCCGCGGCGAGAATCGCGGCCGCACTGTCACTTATCACAATGTGGTGCGCGGCTGGGTGAAGGTCGGCGACTGGACCGGGGCAAAATCGAACTGGCAGGTGCCGGTGTCGCAGATCGCCGCCGATGGCGTCGATGCCGCCGCCGTGATGGTGCAGGAGGGCAGCCGCGACAAACCCGGCATCATCCTCGGCGCTGCCTATCTGCCGCTGAAGTAGCGATCGCGAATAGCGAAGTCGCGCGTGGCGAATAGGGGCTCTTCTTCCATTCGCTACTCGCTGCTCGGATCCTGCCAACAAAAAAGGCCGGCTCGCGCCGGCCTGACAGGTTTGGGGAATTGAACCGTAGTGACTACGCTTGCTCTGGCCCGGTCCGTCCGCGCCCCGGGGGGCTGGGGGGCTGAGGAATCCGGAACACGATCCGAACCGGGCCTTGAGGCAACGATTACTGTTTCACATTCTAGCTTGGCGCGTGCTTGGCCGAAATAGGGCCGCTTTATGATTCGCTTAACAATATCGTGATTCAGCGTGCAAATATGACGCACCGCGGCATTGCGGCTGCGTCAATCCCGGCGTCTTCACAACCCATTTGCAGCGCTAAAAAGCCCGCAAAGAAGGCTTGCCGGCTGACCGTTCTGGCGCGATCATGAAGTTGTGATGACAAAGTCCTGAGTGAAGGAGGCGCCGTATGGATCTCGGCGAAACCGATCCCAGCGCGTACCGCGGGGGCGAGCAACGATCGCAAGTCCCCGCCAACCCTGGACCAGCCAGTGAAGTAACTTTCAGCCGGCGTGAGCTCGACCGCATCCTCAGGCTCTATGGCCGCAAAGTCGCCGACGGCGAGTGGCGCGATTACGCCATCGATTTCCTCAAAGATCGCGCGGTGTTTTCCGTGTTCCGCCGCGCCTCGGAAATGCCGATCTACCGCATCGAGAAAAATCCGCGACTCGGCCGCCGCCAAGGCGCCTATAGCGTCATCTCGGCGACCGGCCACATCCTGCGCCGCGGTCACGAGCTCGACCGCGTGCTCAGCGCGCTCGACCGCTCGCTCCGGGTCGTGGCGGGTTAGGACGTCCAAGCACTCAAGGTAGGCACAGATTGGCGCGCGTGGCGCCTGCGCGGCGCGTTGCACGATATTTGCAACGGCATCGAGCAAGTCCAATTCGGCTCGGTGTAGGAGAGTGCGGTATGACGGTTAGACGAAACGAATCGGTCGGCGCCGCAAGCGCCGTGATCGCTGTCGCGCTGGTCGCGGCGCTTGTGGCGCCGGCAGCAGCGGTGGCAGACGAGGCCAAGGCCCAGGATACAAAAACCTATGTCATGAAGTTGAGCACCGCGACGCTCAACGATACGCAGCAGGAATGGCTGCAGCGTTTCGCGACGGCGGTCGAGAAGGATTCCGGCGGCCGGATCAAAAGCGAGATTTATCCGGCGAGCCAGCTCGGCTCCATTCCCCGGCAGATCGAAGGCACCCAGTTCGGTTCGATCCAGGGCTGGATAGGGCCGCCGGAATTCCTCGTCGGCGTCGATGAGCGCTACGAGGCGCTGAGCGCGCCCGGCCTGTTTACGAGCCGTGAACAGGACTTGCGGGTGATCAACGATCCGCCCGTCAACGGCATGATTCTCGGATTGGGCGCCGACAAGGGCCTCTTCGGCATGGCCATCATGCTCACCGGGCCGTCCGCGATCGTGGTGCGCAAACCGGTGCGGCATCTCGCCGAATTCGAAGGCATGAAGATTCGCGTGCTGGCGTCGCCGTTCCAGCTCGAGATGATCAAGCGAATGGGCGCGTCCCCGGTGGCGATGTCGCTCGGCGACGTGCTGCCGGCGCTGCAGCAGGGCGCCATCGACGGCGCGCTCGGCACCATTCCGGTTTTCGGGCCGCTTCATTATGTCGACGCGGCGAAATATGCCGTCGAAAACGAACAGCCTTACGTCAACGTCATCGTCGTGATGAACAAGAAATGGGTCGAAGCGCTGCCGCCGGATCTGCAAAAGATCCTTCACGACGATGCAGCGGCCGTTTCCAGAGACATCGCTCCGTTCGTCGCCGATTTTGTCGCCGCGCAACGCAAAGCCTGGACCGACAAGGGTGGCGAACTGATCAGCCTCCCCGCGGCCGAGCAGGCCGAGATGATCGGCAAGATTTCCAGTATCGGCAACGACACCTCTGCAGCGAAGCCCGCCCTCAACAAGGCGGTCAATGCGGTCTTCGAGTCGGCCGCGCGCAATAAATAGGAACCGCGGCCGGCTTGCCCTGCGAACGGCGACGAACGTCACACCCCGCGCTTGAGCGCCTCGCCCCATTTTGCCTCGATGGCGAGCGCATCCTCGTGGGAGAGGGCGGAAAGTTTTGGAAACTTGTCGATCCAGGCGAAAGGCTTCACCGCCTCGACAATGAGCTTCGAATGCGAACTGACGCCGCGTGATTTGGCGTCGGGCGGAATCCGCGGATCGAGCGCGGAGCTCCAGGCATTTCTGATGATGTCGGTCTGTTCCGACGGTTCGCAGCGCGTACACAAAGCCCACATCACGTCGGCGAGATTGGATGGATCGATGTCATCGTCGACCACCACGACGACGCGCCCCATGTAGCTGTTGGCGGCGGCGATCAGGGCTGCGCGTTTGGCATGGCCGTCATAACGCTGTCGCAGCGCCACCACGGTCATCAATTGGGACACGTGCTGCCACACGCCGACGACATCGGTGACGCCGGCGCTTTCGAGATTGCTCCAGATGCTGGCGGCCCGGAACGGCAGCCCGAAGTGGAAGCGCGGCGGCTTCATGGGCGGCGAACCGAGCAGGATCGGATCGTCGCGATGATGGATCGCAGTCACCGCCATTACCGGGCACGGCCGCCGGTCGGCGGCGAAATAGCCGGTGAACTCGCCAAACGGGCCTTCCGGCAGGGAGGTCTCGGGGAACGGCTCGATGTGGCCTTCGATGATGATCTCGGCATGGGCCGGGATCGGCAGGCCGGTAAGCGGGCCAGGATGGATCTCGATCGGCGCATCTTTGATGGCGCCCGCGAAGTCGAATTCCGAGACGCCCGCCGCCAGATACTCGAAGCCCGCGATGAATAGCGCCGGGTCCTCGCCGCAGACGACCGCGACCGGGCATGGTTTGCCCTCCTCCCAATATTTCTTCGCGATCATCGCGCCGTGCCGCCCGCTATGATCGAATTGGATCGTCAGTTCCTTTGGCCCATGGACCTGCACGCGATAGATCGACGCATTGATCCAGCCGTCGTCGGGATCGCGCATGACCACCAGGCTGCCGGATCCGATATAAGGCCCGCCATCTTGCTTGTGCCAAAGCGGAGCCGGGAATTTCGTTACATCGACGTCCTCGCCGCGCATGGAATTCTCGAGCCAGGCGGCGTTATCGATGTCGACCGGCTTACGCGGTGTGAGCGTCTGCCGCTTTGCCATCCAATGCTTGAGGGCATCGAGCGGCCGCAGATTGGGGTCGATGCCGAGCGCGAGCGCGGCGCGCTGCGGGCTGGTCACCACATTGGTGAGGACGCGAAACCCGGGCGCATGCCCCTTGATGCGATCGAATAGCAAAGCCGGGCAATTGGCCATGCCGGCCGCGAGTTCGGTAATGCCGCCGATCTCATGGCGTGGATCGGCTCCTTCGATACGCCGCAATGCCGAAAGAGCGTCGATCTGGGAGATGAATTGGCGAAGATCTTTGTAAGACACTTTTGCAGCTCGGCTCCATTGTACCCTCAATAGCTACCGAACCTCCGCAACACAGCAAAGAGCTCTTTCTTTCCATGCCGCTAAAAGTTGGCTCACGGCAGGGTACGATCGCTGTCGCCGAGCGCAAGCTGCATCAGCGGCGTGTCGAGCCATTGGCCGTGCTTGAAGCCGACCGAGCGCAGCGTACCCACCATGGCGAAGCCGGCCGCGCGATGCAGCGCGATCGAGGCGGCCTGCGCCGAATCGCCGATCACTGCGATCATCTGCCGGTAGCCGCGTTCTTCGCTGTCCTCGATCAGCCGCGCCAGCAGGAGCTTGCCGATCCCGCGGCGGTGAAATTCCGGCGCGATATAGATCGAATCCTCGACCGTCCATCGGTAGGCGGCCCGCGCGCGGTAGGGACCCGCATAGGCATAGCCGGCAATCGCTCCGGCGATCTCGGCAACTACGTAAGGATAGCCGTCGGCCAGCAACGACTGAAAGCGCCGTAGCATCTCGGCCTCGTCGGGTGGCTCAAGCTCGAACGATGCCGTGCCGTATAGGACGGCGTTGGCGTAAATGCGCGTAATCGCCGGAATGTCGTTTGGGCCTGCGCCCCGAATGCTGAGCTCGCTCATCGTGCTCATCATAACAAAACGCCCCGGGGTTGAACCCCGGGGCGCTTGTTCAGACAGAGATGCTTTAGGTTCAGCGACGGTCGCCGAACAGCCGCAGCAGCATCAGGAACAGGTTGATGAAGTCGAGATAGAGCGACAGCGCGCCCATCACCGCCTTGCGGCCCGCAATGGTGCCGTCGTCCATCGCGCTGTACATTTCCTTGATCTTCTGCGTGTCGTAGGCGGTCAGCCCTACGAAGATCAGCACGCCGAGCACCGAAATGGCCCAATCGAGGCCGGTCGAGTGCAGGAACATGTTGACCACGCTGGCGATGATGATGCCGATCAGGCCCATGAACATGAACGAGCCGACGCCGGTCAGATCGCGTTGCGTGGTGTAGCCGTAGAGGCTCATCGCGCCGAAGGTCGCGGCCGAGATGAAGAACACGCGCGTGATCGAGGCGCCGGTGTATTCCAGAAAGATCGCGGCCAGCGCCAGACCGAGGAGGCCGGCATATACGAAGAACAGCGTGAGCGCCGTCCCTACCGCCAAGCGGTTGATGCGGTAGCTCATGAAGAACACCAAGCCGAGCGTACCGAGAAGCAGCACGATCGACAGCGGGCCGCTGAAGATGGCGGCGCCGAAAGACGTCAGTCCGGCGATTTGACCGCCGGAGACGCGGATGGCGTCGCCGCCGGCTGCCTGATAGGTCAACCAGGCGACAATCCCGGTCAGCGCAACGCCGCTAGCCATATAGTTGTAGACGCGGATCATGTGCGCGCGCAGACCCGCATCGATCGCGACCTGGTCCGGGCGATAGCCGGCCCTGGCGGTTGCGAAATTCCGATCGAAGTCGGACATGGACAATACCCCTGGGTTGGCCCGGCGTCATGCCGGGATGGCGTCTTGTAAACGCCGAAACACTGAGTGGCGGGAATCTAGTGCGAAACAGGAGCCCGCGCCAGATGGGTGCGACGCCATATTTTTCAAGGATTACGAACCGTTCATGGTGCTTAACGGCGGTGCTTTGGGCGGCTCGGCGGTCAGAGATTTCTCAACACTTCGGCGGGCTTGCGGCCGAGCGCCGAGAAGGTGCCGGCAAGCCCCAGGACCACGGTGACCAGCAACGCCGCCGTGGCGGTCGCCAAGGCCTCGCCCGCCACCCAGACAAAGGGAAAATCCATCACCCGGGTCACCACCAGATCGGCGGCGAGCGAGCCTGCGGCGACGCCGAACACCACGGTCGCCAGGCCGATCAAGAGGTATTCGATCGCATAGGCAGCCGTGAGCCGGGCCCGAGTGGCGCCCAAGGTCTTCAGCACCACGGCGTCATAGACGCGGTAGCGCTGTCCGGCGGCAAGCGCGCCGCCGAGCACCAAGGCCGCGGCGATAAGCGTGATCGAACTCGCGCCACGCAGCGCCAGCACGAGCTTGCCGACCAGACTGCCGACAGCATCGAGCGCGTCCTTGACCCGCACCGCCGTCACCGTCGGAAAAGTGTCGGCCAGCGCCTTGACGACGGCGGTTTCCTCCGCCGGCGTGCCGCCATCCGCAAAAGTCAGCGTGGCGATATCGCTATGCGGCGCGCCGTTGAACGTTCCGGGCGAAAACACCATCACGAAATTGATGCCGAGATTCTCCCAATCGACGGCGCGGAGATTGGCGATGTGTGCCGCGACGTTGCGGCCGAGCACGTTGACGGTGATGGTGTCGCCGATCTTGAGATCGAGATCGTGCGCGGTGCGGCTTTCCAGCGACACCAGCGGTTCGCCGGCATAGTCCGCGCTCCACCATTGGCCGGAAACGATACGCGAGCCGGCCGGCACCGCATTCGCGTAGGTGATGCCGCGGTCGCCGCGCAGCACCCAGCGCGATCCGGGTGCGGCTTTCAGATCGTCCGCCCCGATGCCATTCGCCGAAACGATGCGTCCGCGCAGCATCGGCACTCGTTCGATGGTCGCAGCCGGCGCCGTTTGCCGCATGAAGCCGTCGAAGCGATCCGTGTCGGCGGCCGGGATATCGATGAAAAAGAACGAGGGGGCGTGTTCCGGCAAGGAAGCCGCGAATTCGCGATGCAGATTGCCGTCGATTTCGACCACGGTGACCAGCAAGGCAAGGCCCAGCCCCAGCGACAGCATGACGCTCGGGGTGAGCGCACCGGCACGATGGATATTGGCGATGGCCAGCCGCAATACCGTCGAGCGCTGCCGCGGCACGTGCCGGGCGATCCACATCGTCAGCATGGCGACGAGACGCAGCAGAAGGAACACGACGGCCGCCGCGATGATGAAATAGATCGCGACGCGCTGGTCGTAAGTGGAGAAAATCGCCAGCAAACAAAGCAGACCGACGATCGCCGCCGAAGCCATGACGTAGCGCAGCCGCGGCCAGGACCGTTCGGCGGCGATCTGATCGCGAAACAGCATCGACACCGAAATGTCGTGGGCGCGCCCGAGCGGCCAGAGCGCGAAGGCGAGCGCGGTGAGGAGGCCGTAAACGATCGAGAGCAGCAGCACGCCGGGAAACAGCGCCGGCGCTACCGGCAGCGGAATGATCTTGCCGAACGCCGCAGCGATGACAAAGGGCAGTGCGGCGCCGAGCGCCGCGCCGAGCATCGTGGCGACCAGCGCCACCAGAATCACTTCGGCGAGATAGATTGCGAAAATGCCGCCGCCGGTGGCGCCCAGCGCTTTCAGGGTTCCGATCACGTCGCGCTTGCGTGCCAGATGGCTCGCCACCGCATTGGCGACACCGACGCCGCCGACCAACAATGTGGTCAGGCCGACGAGCGTCAGAAATTGAGTGAAGCGCTCGACACTGCGCTCGAGTTGCGGCGAGGCTTTGCTGCGGCTGCGCACTTCCCAGCCCGCCTCCGGAAACTCAGCTTCGGCTTGTTTCTGCAGTGCGGTGACGGCGCTCTCGCTCGCCTCAGCTGCCGGCAGCCGCAGCCGGTATTGCCAGCGCACCAGGCTTCCCGGCTGCAACAGCCCGGTGGCGCGCAGCGCCCTCTCGCTCACCAGCACGCGCGGGCCGAGCCCGAGGCCGCCGGAGAGCTTGTCGGGTTCCGCGGTCAGCGCCGCGCGCAGTTCGATCGTCACATTACCGATAGCGACGCGGTCGCCGGTTTTCAGATCGAGCCGCGTCAGCAATGTCGGATCGACCGCCGCGCCGAACACGCCGTTGTCTTGCGCAAACAATTTATCCAGCGGCAGCGCCGGATCGGTCGTCACCGCACCGAACAGCGGATAGTCGGCATCGACCGCCTTGAGCTCAACGAGCGATGAGCGTCCGTCCGCCGTCCGTGCCATCGCCCGCAGGGTCGCGGCGACCGAGACCGTGCCACGGGCATCGAGGAAGGCGCGCTCGGCCGGGCTCGCCTCGCGTTGGATGAGCGCAAAAGCGATGTCGGCGCCCAGGATCGTGCGGCCGGCGCCGGCAACGCCGTCATTGAGGCTTGCCGCTACCGAGCCGACACCGGCAATCGCCATGACGCCGAGCGCGATGCAGGCGATGAACACGCCGAATCCGCGCAAGCCGCCGCGCAATTCGCGCCACGCGAAACGGAGCGCGAAGCGATGCGTGATGTGTTGCTCGGGCCTAGCGGCGGGCGCCAGCATCGATCGGCCTCCGTTGAGCTTCGGGCATCACGCGTGCGAGGAAAAAATGGGTCGGCACATAGACGAGAAGCGGCAGTCCGACAAAAAGGCCGACGAACCACATCCAGCCCGGCACGAAATTTTGCGCCGCATTATCGCTCATGCCGAACACGTAGTTGATGTTCACCGGCGTGAGCCCGGGATGGGCCGCAGGCGGCGGCATCAGGAAGAAACAGACCGGCAGCAGCACCCAGGAAACGCCGGTCCAGGACGGCAAAGCGCGGCGGTCATAGCCGATCCGCCAGATCAGATAGACCAGGAGAAACGGCAGCCAGCCATGGAACAGCGATAACAGCCGAAGGAACAGCGAGCGATTGGCGTCGAACATGTAGTCGGTCATGCCGGTGAGCGAAACGCCGGTCGCGTTGGCGAGAAAATCGGTCACCCAAACCGCCTGCGGCACCAGAATGCCGACAGCGGACATCGAGATCAGAAGCGCATTTTCCGACCAGACCGCGATCAATGTGAAGACCAGCGCGACGTCGCAGAAATAAAGAAAATTGGTCGGCCCGTAATAATGCCAATAGACCGGAACGAGCACCGCCATGAAACCGGTGTAGCCGAGTTTCAGAACAAGCGGGATGCGCGCATTGTGCGTCATGACGCGAAGTTTCCCCTGGCCTAGTCTCCCGCGATCGCGGGAGAGGGGAGCGAGGGGGCGATCTGCCCGGAATGCATATGCAAGACGCGGTCGCAGCGCGCCGCAAGGGCGGTGTCGTGCGTCACCAGGATCAGCGTAGTGCCGCGCTCGCGATGGCCGCGGAACAGAAGTTCGATGATATCGCTGCCGGTCGTTTCGTCGAGATTGCCGGTCGGCTCGTCGGCGACGACAATCGCGGGATTGGGTGCGAGCGCGCGCGCCAGCGCGACCCGCTGCTGCTCGCCGCCGGAAAGCTCGGCGGGGTAATGGTGCAGCCGGCCCGCCAGTCCGACGCTCGCCAATTCGCGTTCGGCGCGGGCGAGAGCATCGGCCTCGCCGGCAAGCTCGAGCGGCACGGCGACATTTTCCAGCGCGGTCATGGTCGGGATCAGATGGAAGGCCTGAAACACAATGCCGATGTTCCGGCCGCGGAAGCGCGCCAGCCGGTCTTCGCTGAGCTGCTGCAGATCTTCGCCGGCGACCATGACCGAGCCGGAGTCGGGCCGCTCCAGCCCGGTCATCACCATCAACAGCGTCGATTTACCCGATCCGGACGGCCCCAACATGCCAACGGCCTCGCCACGGCCTATATGGAGGTCGATGTCGCGCAGGATATGGACGCGGGCGGCCCCGCGGCCGAGCGACAGATTGACGCCGGCAAGCGCGATGATGTCGTCGGCGAGAGGGTGCCCGGTCATGTCGTTCATCGGCGGCTCATATGGGTGGCGGCGGCGCTTCTGCCAAATCATCGCACTTGGTAGCGTGGCGCTTGGTAGCGTGGCACTTGGCAGCGGGACGCTTTGTAGCGTGGCGCTGGTGGCCGCAACAGCAGCGCCGGCGGCGTATGCCGATCGACCGCTCCACATCGTGGCGCTCGGCGATTCGCTGACCGCGGGCTTGGGGCTGCCGCAAAAGGACGGTTTTGTGCCGCGCCTGCAAGCCGCGCTCGCGGCACAGGGCACCGCTGCCGACATCACCAACGCGGGGGTGTCGGGCGATACCGCGGCGGATGGTCTCGCCCGGCTCGACTGGTCGGTGGCTGCGGACACCGATGCGGTCATTGTCGAGCTCGGCGCCAACGACATGTTGCGCGGCATCAGGCCTGAGACCACGCGCTCAGCGCTCGATATGATTTTGCAACGGCTGACCGCGCGGCACATTCCTGTCCTCCTGTGCGGCATGCGCGCCGCGCCCAATCTGGGCGCCGATTACGCGCAGGACTTCGAGCGCATCTATCCGGAACTCGCCGCCAAATACGGCGTTCTTCTCTACCCGTTCTTTCTCGACGGCGTCGCCGCCGATCTCACGCTGATTCAGCCGGATGGGCTGCATCCGAATGCCGCGGGCGTCGGCATCATCGTCGGGCGCATGCTGCCGAAAGTTTTGCAGCTTCTCACGCGGGTCAGGCAAAGTCCCTCATGAGGGTTGCGCGTTTTGCCGGCTGATCCCATTGTTGAGAGGCGGCGAATCACGAGCTGGAGATGGTCATGCCCCGCTTGTTCACCGGTCTCGAAATTCCGCCGTCGGTTGCCCGTTCGCTTGCCATGATGCGAGGCGGCTTGCCTGGGGCGCGCTGGATCGACCCCGAAAATTATCACCTCACGCTGCGTTTCATCGGCGATATCGACGACGCGCTGGCGCGCGAAATCGCGCTCTTGCTGGGCCGGGTCCATCGCGGACCGTTCGAAGCCCGCCTCGACGGCTTGACCTCGTTCGGCGGCCGCAAGCCGCGCGCCGTGGTCGCGGCCGTGTCGCCGGTTCCGGCGCTGATGGAACTCCAAGCCGAGCACGACCGGTTATTGCAGCGGCTCGGCTTGGAGCCCGAAGGGCGGAAATATACGCCGCATGTCACCCTGGCCCGCCTGCGCGACAGTTCGAGCCACGAGGTCGCCGACTATCTGGCGGCGCGCGGCCACTTTCGCTCGGCGTCGTTCGAGGTCTCGCGTTTCGTGCTGTTCTCGTCGCGCGCGTCGGTCGGCGGCGGTCCTTACTTGGTCGAGGAAGCCTATCCGCTTGCCGCCATCAAGCTGCGGGTGCAGCAAGCGGGCTGACGGCTGCGGCTCAGGCGCGCAGCATCCTGGTCTGTAGGTCGAGCATCGCGGTGGCGAAACCGTGGCCGTCCGACATCAATTCGCGCATCAGCGATAGCGGCGTCGGGCGCGACGACTCGACCTCACCCACCACGCTCTCGAAATCGAACGACAATTCGGCGTCGAATTTGCGGGCGAGCTGCTGCATGCGGCGATTGTCGGCAAGGCACGCCATGTGCAGATGCCGGAAGCCGCGATTGCGCGCGACTAGCAATGTACGCCGCAACAACGCCGAGCCGACACCGTGACTCTGCCAGGCCTTTTCCACGCTGATCGCGGCTTCAGCCTCGTGGCTGAAGCGCTGGCCGATCGGCCGCAACTCGGCTGCGGCGTGCATCGTATCGCCGACGAAAAAACCGTGGACGACGGCATCAAGACCCAGCGTCAGATCCACATAGCGGCGGATGAAATCGTCGGAAACGCCGCCGGCGAAACGGTTGCGCCGGCTCTCCGGATCGAGGCGGAGGATGTGCTCGCGATATTTCGCTGTCTCGCCGATCCACAATTTACGGATTACGCCGCCTTCGGGAAGGACTTCTTGCATTTGGGTCTCCTGACCTTGCTGTCGATGAGACCCTCCTCTTCGCTTCCTCCCCAGAAAGCTTTGGCGCGGCGAATGATCGCCGGCCCGTCGAATCACTAGATCATGTCGTGCGGCGCAAAATTTTGACAAGGCGAAGGATTGAGCAACATGCGCACATTCCGTATACGCATGGCTCTCGCAAGTTTTGCGACAATTTGACTACTAAAGAGGACGCCGCACGCCGGAGCGGCGCCTATTTGGCACGCTGTCTGCAAGTAACCTGACGTGAGCACAATTTCACCGCAGCCGTTAATCTTTCATTAACCTCATGGCCAGTTCCGTTTCCGCGCAATATTCCGCCGGCGTCGCGGCGGGCAGCGTCGAGCGCGACGACGCGCAGCTCGACGTCATCGCCAAGATGGCGCGGCTCGAGGAGCGCATTGTGCAGTTGCGGCTGGCGCGAAAATCATCGGCGCTGGGCTGGCTCTTCGCCAGCCGCGAGCGCGACCTGCCTCCCATCAAGGGCCTCTACATTTACGGCGAGGTCGGGCGCGGCAAGACCATGCTGATGGATTTTTTCTTCGAGACCTCGCCGGTCGAGCGCAAGCGCCGCGCCCATTTCCACGAATTCATGCTCGACGTGCATCAGCGCATCCATGCCATCCGTCAGAAGATGAAATCAGGCGAACACCAGGGCGAAGATCCGATCCATCTCGTCGCCGAGCAATTGGCCGAGCAGGCCTGGCTGTTGTGCTTCGACGAATTCCACGTCACCGATATCGCCGACGCGATGATCCTCGGCCGGCTGTTCACGCAATTGTTCGACCGCGGTATCGTCATGGTAGCGACCTCCAATGTGCGGCCGGATCTGCTCTACAAAGACGGCTTGAACCGCGCGCTGTTCGTGCCCTTCATCGAAAAACTCGAACAGCATGTCGACGTGGTGCGGCTCGACGCCCGCACCGATTTCCGGTTGGAGAAGCTCGCCGGCGCGCCGGTCTGGTATGTGCCCGCGGACGCTGCGGCCGATCGCTCGCTCGACGAGGCCTGGCGGCGGCTTGCCGGCGACGATCCGGGTACGCCCGAGGAGCTGCCCTTGCAGGGCCGCAGCGTGCACGTGCCGCGCGCCGCCTTGGGGGTGGCGCGGTTTTCGTTTCACGATCTCTGCGAACAGCCGCTTTCGGCCGTCGACTATCTGCGCATTGCGCACGAATATCACACCGTGATTCTCGATCACGTGCCGACGATGACCTACGACAACCGTAATGCCGCCAAGCGCTTTATCATTTTGATCGACACGCTTTACGACATGAACGTGAAGCTCATCGCCTCGGCGGCCGCCGAGCCCGACGCGCTCTACCGCGCCGACGAAGGTTTTGAGACGCTGGAATTCAACCGCACCGCCTCACGGCTGATCGAGATGCGCTCATACGACTATCTCGGGCAGCCGCATGGCGCGGCGGCGCGGACGGCGAGTTCGTCGGCGGGGATTGTGGAGACGTAAGAGCGCGATTGCGAGCAAGCCACTTCGGGCTATTTTCGCGCTGACCGGTCGATCCAAGTGGCTCACCCCGACTTGAACGCGTCACCCGAAAGGGCTAATGACCCGATAGCCGGGCCTTTCGACCAATCGGGGGTATTTGCTGATGGCGCGTAGCAAAATCGCATTGATAGGCTCGGGGCAAATCGGCGGGACGCTGGCGCTTCTCATCGGCCTCAAAGAGCTCGGCGACGTCGTCATGTTCGACGTCATGGAAGGCGTTCCCCAGGGCAAGGCGCTCGATCTCGTGCAAGCGTCGCCGGTCGAGGGGTTCGACGCCAAGCTTACCGGCGCAAATTCCTATGAGGCGATCGAAGGGGCTTCGGTCTGCATCATCACCGCGGGCGTGCCGCGCAAGCCCGGCATGAGCCGCGACGATCTCCTCGGCATCAACCTCAAGGTGATGGAGCAGGTCGGCGCCGGCATCAAGAAATACGCGCCGAACGCGTTTATCATCTGCATCACCAACCCGCTCGACGCCATGGTCTGGGCGCTGCAAAAGTGCTGCGGGTTGCCGAAAAACATGGTCGTGGGCATGGCGGGCGTGCTCGATTCCGCGCGTTTTCGCTATTTCCTCGCCGATGAATTCAACGTCTCGATCGAGGATGTCACCGCTTTCGTGCTCGGCGGCCATGGCGACACCATGGTGCCGCTGGTGCGCTATTCGGCGGTCGCCGGAATTCCGCTGCCCGATCTCGTCAAAATGGGCTGGACCACGCAGGCGAGGCTCGACGAGATCGTCAACCGCACCCGCAACGGCGGTGGCGAAATCGTCAGCCTGTTGAAGACGGGGTCCGCCTTCTACGCGCCCGCGGCCTCGGCGATTGCGATGGCGGAAAGCTATCTGCGCGACAAAAAGCGCGTGCTGCCCTGCGCCACCTGGCTCAATGGCGAATACGGCTTCAAGGACCTTTATGTCGGCGTGCCTGTCGTGCTCGGCGGCAAGGGGGTCGAGCGCATCGTCGAAATCGAATTCTCGAGCGCCGAGCGCACGATGTTCGAAAAGTCGGTGGAATCCGTTCAAACCCTGATCGACGCTTGCAAGAAGATCGCGCCTGATCTCGGAAAGTAAGTCGCCGTTCGATTTCTCGTTCGCCGCTCTCCCTCGGCCGGTTGCCGATTACTGGGGCCGCTCATGAACATCCACGAATACCAGGCCAAAGCGGTGCTGCGCGACTATGGCGTGCCGGTGCCGCGCGGCATCCCGGCTTTTTCGGTGGCTGAAGCCGAGAAGGCCGCCAACGATCTCGGCGGGCCGGTCTGGGTGGTGAAGGCGCAAATCCACGCCGGCGGCCGCGGCAAAGCGGGCGGCGTGAAAGTGGTCAAATCGGTCGCCGACGTCAGCAAAGAGTCGGCACGGCTCCTCGGCTCGACGCTGGTGACGCATCAGACCGGGCCGCACGGCAAACAGGTCAACCGGCTCTATATCGAGGAAGGCTCGGCGATCGACCGCGAATTTTATCTCTCGATGCTGGTCGACCGCGAAACCTCACGCGTGGCGCTCGTCGTGTCGACCGAAGGCGGCATGAACATCGAAGAGGTCGCCCACAACACGCCGGAGAAGATCGCGACCATATCGGTCGATCCGGTGTCGGGCATCTGCCCGCACCACGTGCGTAACGTCGCGCACGCGCTGCATCTCGACGCCGACCTCGGCAAGCAACTCGTTCCGGTGCTGAGCGGCCTCTACAAGGCCTTCGTCGACACCGATATGAGCCTGCTCGAGATCAATCCTCTGGTGGTCACCAAGGACAAAAAGCTGATCTGTCTCGATGCCAAGGTCGACTTCGACAACAATGCGCTGTTCCTGCATCCGAAGATCGCGGCGCTGCGCGACGAGACCGAGGAAGACGCCAAGGAGATCGAAGCCTCGAAATTCGATCTCAACTACATCGCGCTCGACGGCTCGATAGGCTGCATGGTCAATGGCGCGGGGCTCGCCATGGCGACCATGGACATCATAAAACTCTACGGCATGGCGCCGGCGAATTTTCTCGATGTCGGCGGCAGCGCCACCAAGGACCGCGTCTCGGCGGCGTTCAAGATCATCACGTCGGATCCCAATGTGAAGGGTATCCTGGTCAACATCTTCGGCGGCATCATGAAATGCGACGTGATCGCCGAAGGCGTGGTCGCAGCTGTCAAGGAAGTCGGGCTGAAGGTGCCGCTCGTCGTGCGGCTCGAGGGCACTAATGTCGATCTCGGCAAGAAGATCATCTTGGAATCGAAGCTCAATGTGTTGCCGGCTGACGATCTCGACGATGCCGCGCAAAAGATTGTCAAAGCGGTGAAGGAGGCGGCGTAAATGTCCATCCTCATCGACCACAATACCAAGGTCATTTGCCAGGGCTTTACCGGCAAGAACGGCACGTTTCATTCCGAGCAGGCCATCGCCTACGGCACCAAGATGGTCGGCGGCGTGTCGCCTGGCAAAGGCGGCGCAATGCATCTCGGCCTGCCGGTGTTCGACACCGTTGCCGAAGCGCGCGAGAAGACCGGCGCCGATGCCAGCGTGATTTACGTGCCGCCGCCCGGCGCCGCCGACGCTATCGCGGAAGCGATCGAGGCCGAGATTCCGCTCATCGTCTGCATCACCGAAGGCATTCCGGTGAGCCACATGGTGAAGGTGAAGCGCTCGCTGTGCGGCTCGAAGTCGCGGCTGATCGGGCCGAACTGCCCCGGCGTGATGACCGCGGGCCAATGCAAAATCGGCATCATGCCGGGCAATATCTTCAAGACCGGCTCGGTCGGCATCGTGTCGCGCTCGGGCACGCTGACCTACGAAGCGGTGTTTCAGACGACGCGCGAGGGTTTGGGCCAGACCACCGCGGTCGGCATCGGCGGCGATCCGGTCAAGGGCACCGAATTCATCGCCGTGCTGGAGATGTTCCTTGCCGACGACAAGACCACGTCGATCGTGATGATCGGCGAGATCGGCGGCTCGGCCGAAGAGGACGCGGCGCAGTTTCTCAAGGACGAGGCCAAACGGGGCCGCAAGAAGCCGGTCGTCGGCTTTATCGCCGGCCGCACTGCGCCGCCGGGCCGCCGCATGGGCCATGCCGGCGCGATCATCTCCGGTGGCAAGGGCGATGCCGAATCCAAGATCGCCGCCATGGAATCCGCCGGGATCAAAGTTTCGCCGTCGCCGGCGCGGCTCGGTAAGACACTGGCAGAAGTATTGAAATCTTAGTTCATTACTTTCGTCTTTTGTCTGCCGCGTCGAAGGCTTAAATAGGGTACAAGAACTTCCCCAGCGCCGGGCCGGGGCTTCTTCCTCCACTCTCCCCGCATGCGGGGCGGGGCGGGAGAGCCGCAGTCATACGTTTTTTCGTATCGGGCTTTAGTTTCTCACCATCAGCTCGGGATTGCTCAAGGGTCACATCATGTCGCGCCAGGATGCGAACACAGCCTTCGCCGTCACCTCGTTCCTCTACGGCGGTAATGCCGCTTATATCGATGATCTCTACGCGCGCTATGAGATCGATCCCAAATCGGTCGATGCCGAATGGCAGGCGTTTTTCGCAAGTCTCAAGGACGATGCCCGCGACGTCGCCCAGAATGCGCATGGTCCGTCGTGGAACCGGCCGGGCTGGCCGGTGCCGGAGCGCAGCGATCTCATTTCCGCACTCGACGGCCAATGGGCCGAGGCCTCAAAGGCGATTGGCGGCAAGGTCAAGGCGCAAGCGCAGACCCGCGGCGTCGAACTCTCGTCGGCCGATATCGAGCGCGCGACACGCGACTCGATTCGTGCGCTGATGCTGATCCGCGCCTATCGGGCGCGCGGCCATTTTCACGCCAATCTCGATCCGCTCGGGATCGCCACGCTGAGCAACGAAGAAGAACTCGATCCGCGCACCTACGGCTTTAACGACGCTGACCTCGACCGTCCCATCTTTCTCGACAAGGTCTTGGGCCTCGAATTCGGCACGATCCGCCAGATCATCGCCATCCTGCGCCGCACCTATTGCCAGACGCTCGGCGTCGAGTTCCTGCACATTTCCAATGGCGCGCAGAAGGGCTGGATCCAGGAGCGCATCGAGGGCGAGGACAAGGAGATCTCGTTCACCCGCGAGGGCAAGCGCGCCATCCTCAACAAACTGGTCGAAGCCGAAGGTTTCGAAAAATTCTGCGACCTGAAATTCACCGGCACCAAGCGTTTCGGTCTCGACGGCGGCGAATCCATGATCCCGGCGCTCGAGCAGATCATCAAGCGCGGCGGCGCGCTCGGCGTGCGCGAGATCATCGTCGGCATGGCGCATCGCGGCAGACTCAACGTCTTGTCCCAGGTCATGGGCAAGCCGCACCGCGCCATCTTCCACGAATTCAAGGGCGGCACATCGACGCCAGACGCGGTCGAAGGCTCGGGCGACGTCAAATACCATCTCGGCGCCTCGTCGGACCGCGAGTTCGACCACAATACGGTGCATCTGTCGCTCACCGCCAATCCGTCGCATCTGGAAATCGTCGACCCGGTGGTGCTCGGCAAGGTGCGGGCCAAGCAGGATCAGTTCAACGCTACGGCGGAAGACCGCACCATGGTGATGCCGCTGTTGATCCACGGCGACGCCTCCTTCGCCGGCCAGGGCGTGATCGCGGAATGCTTTGGGCTCTCCGGACTGCGCGGCCATCGCACCGGCGGTTCGGTGCATTTCATCGTCAACAATCAGATAGGCTTCACCACCAATCCGCGCTTCTCGCGCTCGTCGCCGTACCCTTCCGACGTCGCCAAAATGATCGAGGCGCCGATCTTCCACGTCAACGGCGACGATCCCGAAGCCGTGGTGTTCGCCGCCAAGATCGCGACCGAGTTCCGGCAGAAATTCCAGAAGCCGGTCGTGATCGACATGTTCTGCTACCGCCGCCACGGCCACAACGAGGGCGACGAGCCGTCCTTCACCCAGCCGCTGATGTACAAAGCCATCGCCAACCATCCGACGACGCTGGAGATCTACGGCAACAAACTCGTCGGCGAAGGCGTCGTCACCGCGGGCGAAGTCGACAAGATGAAGGCGGACTGGCGCGACCGGCTCGATGCCGAGCTCGATGCGGCGGGCAACTATCGCGCCAACAAGGCGGATTGGCTCGACGGCCGCTGGGCGGGCTTCAAGTCCGCGGGCGACGCCGACGATCCGCGCCGCGGCAAGACCGGTGTCGATCTTTCGACGCTGAAGTCGATCGGCGAAAAGATCACGGCGCTGCCGCAGGGCTTTCATCTGCACCGCACGCTCGGCCGTTTCCTGGAAAACCGGAAGAAGGCGATCGATAGCGGCACCGGCATCGATTGGTCGACCGGCGAGGCGCTCGCCTTCTGTTCATTGCTGCTCGAAGGCCATCGGGTGCGGCTGTCCGGACAGGATTCCGAGCGCGGCACCTTCTCGCAGCGCCACTCGGTGCTGACCGATCAGGAGACCGAGAATCGCTATACGCCCTTCAACAATCTCGGCGAGGGGCAGGCGCGCTACGAAGTCATCAATTCGATGCTGTCGGAAGAGGCCGTGCTCGGCTTCGAATACGGCTATTCGCTGGCCGAGCCCAATGCGCTGACATTGTGGGAGGCGCAATTCGGTGATTTCGCCAACGGCGCGCAGGTTCTGTTCGACCAGTTCATCTCGTCCGGCGAACGCAAATGGCTGCGCATGTCGGGCCTCGTGTGTCTCTTGCCGCACGGCTACGAAGGCCAGGGACCGGAGCACTCCTCGGCGCGGCTTGAGCGCTTTCTGCAAATGTGCGCCGAGGACAATATGCAGGTGGCGAATTGCACGACGCCGGCGAATTATTTCCATATCCTGCGCCGCCAGCTCAAACGCGATTTCCGCAAGCCGCTGATCCTGATGGCGCCGAAATCGACGCTACGCCACAAGCGCGCGGTATCGCGGCTCGACGAGATGGGCCCGGAGACTTCGTTCCACCGCCTGCTCTGGGACGACGCCCAGACGCTGCCCGGCGAAAAGATCAAGCTCGTTGCCGACGACAAGATTCGTCGTGTCGTGATCTCGTCCGGCAAGGTCTATTACGATCTCTACGAGGAGCGCGAGAAGCGCGGCATCGACGACATCTATCTGCTTCGTATCGAGCAGCTCTATCCGTTCCCCACCAAGGCGCTGATGACGGAACTGTCGCGTTTCAAGCAGGCCGAGATCGTCTGGTGCCAGGAAGAGCCGCGAAATATGGGCGGCTGGGTGTTCGTCGATATCTTCCTGGAATGGGTGCTCAACCAGATCGGCGCCAAACACCGCCGCGCCCGCTACGCCGGCCGTTCGGCCGCGGCGTCGACCGCGGTCGGGCAGATGTCGCTGCATCTGGCGCAGCTCAAGCAGTTCTTGGAAGACGCGCTGGCGTAATTCCGGCGCCGTCAGGGCCGGCCTCGTGCCGGGCATCTCTGACGGCGCAACAAAGCTAAGTCGGGGATGGCCTGGGCAAGCCTGGCCATGACGAGAGGAAAACATGGCAGAGATTCGCGTACCGACGCTCGGAGAATCGGTCACCGAGGCGACCATCGGCAAATGGTTCAAGAAAGCCGGCGACGCCGTTGCGGTCGACGAGCCCTTGGTCGAGCTTGAAACCGACAAGGTGACGATCGAAGTGCCGGCGCCCGCCGCCGGCGTGCTCAGCGAAATAGCCGCCAAAGACGGCGAGACCGTCGGCGTCGGCGCAGTTCTAGGTCAGATCAAGGAAGGCGCCGGCGCTCCGGCCAAAGCCGCTCCCGCGGCGGCGGCGCCCGCGGCGAAGCCTGCGGCAGCGCCCGCAGCCAAACCTGCCGATGCCAAGCCAGCCCCGGCCGATGCGCCGCTCGCACCGTCGGTGCGCAAACTCTCAGCCGAATCAGGCGTCGATGCCGCGGTCGTCCCCGGCACCGGCAAAGACGGCCGCGTCACCAAGGGCGACATGCTCGCCGCCATCGAGCGCGCCGCCGCGCAGCCGACACCGGTGGCGCAGCCCGCCGCCGCCGTGCAAGTGCGAGCGCCGTCGCCGGCCGACGATGCCGCGCGCGAGGAACGCGTGCGCATGACCCGGCTGCGTCAGACCATCGCCCGCCGGCTCAAGGACGCGCAAAACACCGCCGCCATGCTGACGACCTTCAACGAGGTCGACATGGGCCATGTCATGGCGCTGCGCACGCAATATCGCGATCTCTTCGAGAAGAAGCACGGCGTCAAGCTCGGCTTCATGGGCTTCTTCGTGCGCGCCTGCGTGCAGGCGCTGAAAGAAATCCCCGCCGTCAATGCCGAGATCGACGGTACCGATCTGATCTACAAGAACTACTATCATATCGGCATCGCGGTCGGCACCGAGCGCGGCCTCGTGGTGCCGGTGGTGCGCGATGCCGACACCAAATCGCTCGCCGAGATCGAGAAGACCATCACGGATTTCGGCAAGCGCGCCCGCGACGGCGCGCTGAAGATCGACGAGCTGCAGGGCGGCACCTTCTCGATCACCAATGGCGGCATCTACGGCTCGCTGATGTCGACGCCGATCCTCAACGCGCCGCAGTCCGGCATCCTCGGCATGCACAAGATCCAGGACCGGCCGATGGTGGTCGCCGGCAAGGTCGAGGTGCGGCCGATGATGTATCTGGCTTTGTCCTACGATCACCGTATCGTCGACGGCCGCGAGGCGGTGACGTTCCTGGTGCGGGTCAAGGAAAGCCTCGAGGAGCCGGCGCGGCTGGTGTTGGATCTTTAGATCATGGCTTACGATCTCATCGTCATCGGCACCGGTCCCGGCGGCTATGTCTGCGCCATTCGCGCGGCGCAGCTTGGCATGAAGACGGCCGTGATCGAAAAGCGCGCCACTTTCGGCGGCACTTGTTTGAATATCGGCTGCATCCCCTCGAAGGCCCTGCTGAATGCGTCGGAGCTCTACGAGGAAGCCGGGCACAAATTCGGCGAGATGGGCATCAAACTCGGTACGCCGAGCGTCGATCTCGCGGCCATGCTCGCCTACAAGCAGCAGGGCGTCGACGGCAACGTCAAAGGCGTCGATTATCTGTTCAAGAAGAACAAGATCGAGACCTTCATCGGCTCAGGCACTATCGCCGCCCCCGGCAAGGTCGAGGTCAAGACCGCCGACGGCAAAACGCAGCTGCTCGAAACCAAGAACATCGTCATCGCCACCGGCTCCGACGTGGCGCGGCTTCCCGGCATCGACATCGACGAGAAACGCGTTGTGTCGTCGACCGGCGCGCTCGAATTGCCGAAAGTACCGCAAAAGCTTTTGATCGTCGGCGCCGGCATTATCGGGCTCGAGCTCGGCTCGGTGTGGCGGCGGCTCGGCGCCGAGGTGACGATCGTTGAATTTTTGGATCACATATTGCCGGGCATCGACAGCGAGGTCGCCAAAAACTTTCACCGCATGCTGCAGAAGCAGGGCCTCGCCTTCAGGCTGTCATCGAAGGTCACCGCGGTCGATACCTCCGGCAAGACGCTGAAGGTCAAAGTCGAACCGGCGGCCGGCGGCGGCGCGGCGGAGACGCTCGACGCCGATGTGGTGCTGGTCGCGATCGGCCGGGTGCCGTTCACCGAGGGGCTCGGTCTCGAAGCCTTAGGCGTCAAGAAGGACAATCGCGGGCGGGTCGTCGTCGATCCGCATTTCAAGACCAATGTCGACGGCATCTATGCGATCGGCGACGTCATCGCCGGGCCGATGCTGGCGCACAAGGCCGAAGAGGAGGGCGTCGCGGTTGCCGAAATCCTCGCCGGCCAGGCCGGGCACGTAAATTACGACGTGATTCCCAACGTCGTTTACACCTATCCGGAAATAGCCTCGGTCGGCAAAACCGAGGAAGAGCTGAAGGCAGCCGGCGTCGCCTACAACAGCGGAAAGTTTCCGTTCACCGCCAATGCCCGCGCCAAAGTGAATCTCACGCCCGACGGCTTTGTCAAAATCCTGGCCGACGCCAAGACCGACCGCGTGCTCGGCGTGCACATTCTCGGGCCCGATGCCGGCAACATGATCGGCGAGGCCGCCGTCGCCATGGAATTCGGCGCCTCGTCCGAAGACATCGCCCGCACCTGCCACGCCCATCCGACGCTGACCGAGGCGATCAAGGAAGCGGCACTCGCGGTGTCGAAGCGCGCGATAAATTTTTGAACGTCATTCCGGGGCGCGCCAAAGGCGCGAGCCCGGAATCCATATCCACGGAACTGCGAGGATAAAGTTCGGCGCCGATTCTGCGCCGGCTGTGGTTATGGATTCCGGGCTCCTCGCTACGCGCGGCCCCGGAATGACGGCTACAAGCTCGCAATAAACGGCACCGCGTGCGGCGCGTAGAGCCCGAGCAGCAGCAGGACGAGGCCAATCACGCCGAGCGCGCCGCCGAGCCAGACCAGCACGACCATGCCGGTAATCACCGCCGCCGAAGCCAGCACGATGCCGATCTGGAACGCCGCCGATCCCAATTCGTAGTGATGATATTTCGCCGTCGCGAGGTCGCGCTCTTGCTCGGCGTCCTTGGCCTGCTCCTCAAGCTGCTTGCGGCCTGTTCCCGTCTTCGGGTCGGACTCGTAGCGCTCCGCGGTCTTGCGCCAGTCTTCGATCTGCTTGTCGAGTGCGGCTTTGGCGGCAGGATCGGCGATGCCGGCGCCGAGGATAGCGGTTTGATCGGCGGCCGCGGTGACCACCGTCCTGCGGATGTCCTTGGCCTGGAAAAAGGCCCACAGGTCCGACGCCTGGACGTTCTTGATCACGGTCTCGGTCTGCGCGCCCTTGGCGAGCGTTTCGGCGAGTGACAGGAACAAAGCCAGGATCGCGATCACCAGCGCGATCTTTTTATTGAAACCCTCGCCGTGTTCGCCCTCTTCGGCCTTTTCGATCGCTTCGCTGATTTCCGACATGTATGTGCCCCTCGTTATTCGTCATTCCGGGGCCGAGCGAAAGCGAGGAGCCCGGAATCCATATTCCCGGCGCCGGGGGTTATGGATTCCGGGCTCGCCGCTGCGCGGCGCCCCGGAATGACGGATTAGCACGAAATTAAATCACGCGCGCGGATGGGCCGAGCGATAGGCCTCGATCAGGCGGTCGGCATCGACCGCGGTGTAGATCTGCGTCGTCGACAGCGAGGCGTGGCCGAGCAGTTCCTGGATCGAGCGCAAATCGCCGCCGCCGGCGAGGAGATGCGTGGCGAAGGAGTGCCGCAGCGCATGCGGCGTCGCGGTCTCGGGCAGGCCGAGCGCGCCGCGCAGGCGCGCCATCGCAAGCTGCACGAGGCGCGGCTTGAGCGCGCCGCCCTTGGCGCCGACGAAGAGCGGCCCGGGTTCGGGGAGGTCGTAGGGGCAAAGCGCAATGTAATCGGCGACAAGCGTCGCGACCTGCGGCAGCAGCGGCACCATGCGCTGTTTGCGGCCCTTGCCCATCACCGTGAGTGTGTCGCGGACGCCGAAATCAGCGCGCCTAAGCCCCAGCGCTTCGGAGATGCGCAAGCCGCAGCCATAGAGGAGGCCCAGCACGGCGGCATTGCGGGCATGGATCCACGGCTCTCGGCCGTCGCCCGCGGCAATGTCGGGATCGGTCATGCTTCTGGCTGCTGCGATCGCGAGCGGCCGCGGCAGCGTTTTGCCGATTTTCGGCGCGCGCACGGCGGCAAGCGCGCCGACCTTGCCCTTGTGGCTCTTTTCCAGAAAACGCGCGAAGGCGCGCAAGCCGGCAAGCGAGCGCATCAGCGAGCGGCTGCCGATGTCGTCGGCGCGCCGCGCCGCCAGAAAGGCGCGCACATCGGCCGGCGTCAGCGCCGCAAGCTCCGGCAGCGACGGCGCACCGCCGAGATGTTCGGCCAGAAAGGCCAAAAACTGCAGCACGTCGCGCCGATAGGCTTCGAGCGTCTTCGGCGACAGCCGCCGCTCGGCGCCGAGGTATTCGAACCAAGCCCCGATCTCGGCCGCGACCTTGGGGGTGATGAAGCTCAACGGTTGATTCGGTTCCATATCCGCTTGTCCCCGCGGAAGCGGGGACCCAGGCCTTTTGCACCGTGCGCGCAGCACTAGATTCCCGCTTTCCGCCTACGTGCTACGCACTTCGGCGGACTCATACCCGCCGAAGCTCGCACAGCGAGCGTAGGCGGGTCGCCGGAATGAGCGGAGAAGTTAGCTCCCCCGCCCTTTACCCTTCCTAAACCGGCCGGAATCGGCCCAGACTCGCCCCATGGCCAGACGCGTCGTCGATGTCTTGGTCCCGGTCGCGCTCGACCGGGCCTATTCGTACCGGGTGCCGGAGGGGCTCGACCTCGCGGTGGGCGATATCGTCTGCGTGCCGCTCGGCCCGCGTGAGGCGACCGCGGTGGTGTGGGCGGAGAACCCCAAGCCCGATATCCGGCTCGACAACCGGCTCAAGGACATCGAGCAAAAACTCGATGCGCCAGCGCTGAAGCCCGAATTGCGCTCTTTCGTCGACTGGGTTGCCAGTTACACCGTGAGTTCGCGCGGCATGGTGCTGCGCATGTGCTTGCGCATGGGCGAGCATTTGGGCGCCGAGCGCGAGCGCGTCGGCGTGCGCCTCGCAGGCCTGCCGCCGCAACGCAAGACCCCCGCGCGCGCTCGCGTCCTCGAACTCCTCGCCGACGGCATGCTGCGCGGCAAAGGTGAAGCGGCGCGCGAAGCTGGCGTCGGCGCGGGCGTCATCGACGGCTTGATCGACGAAGGCACGCTCGAAACTTTTGCGCTGCCGCCGGAGCCGGTCGCCGAAAGGCCCGATCCGGATTTCATGCAGCCGGAATTCTCCGCCGACCAAAGCGCGGCCGCCGCAGCCCTGAAATCGACGCTCGCCGAGGGCCGCTACACGGTGACGCTCCTCGACGGCGTCACCGGCTCGGGCAAGAACGAAGTCTATTTCGAGGCCGTCGCCGATGCGATCCGCCATGGCCGGCAAAGCCTGATCCTGATGCCGGAGATCGCGCTCACCGCAGCCTCCCTCGACCGCTTCGCCGCGCGCTTTGGCGTGCGGCCCGCGGAATGGCACTCGCAATTGACTCAGCGCCGCCGCGCCCGCACCTGGAAGGCGGTTTCCCAGGGCGACGTCTCGGTCGTCGTCGGCGCGCGCTCGGCGCTGTTTCTGCCTTACGCCGATCTCGGTCTCATCATCGTGGATGAAGAGCACGACCCGGCCTACAAACAAGAAGACGGCGTGCACTATCACGCCCGCGACATGGCGGTGGTGCGCGGCAGCATCGCAAAAATTCCGGTGGTGCTGGCGTCGGCGACGCCGTCGGTCGAGACCGTGGTCAATGCCAGGCGCGGCCGCTACCGGCATTTGACTTTGCCGGAACGCTTCGGCGGCCAGCGCCTGCCCGCGGTCGAGGCGATCGATCTGCGCCAGGCGCCGCCGCCCCGCGGCCGCTTCATCTCGCCGCTCTTGGCCGAAGCGGTGCAAACCTCGCTCGAGCGCCGCGAGCAGGCGCTGTTGTTCCTCAATCGCCGTGGCTACGCGCCGCTGACGCTGTGCCGCGCCTGCGGCTTCCGTTTCTCCTGTCCGAATTGCGACGCCTGGCTCGTCGATCACCGCTTCCGCAAGTCGCTCGTCTGTCACCATTGCGGATTCGTGCTGCCGCATCCGGCGCATTGCCCGAAATGCAGCGCGGAAAATTCTTTCGTGGCCTGCGGGCCGGGCGTCGAGCGGCTGGAAGAGGAGGTGCGCGTACTGTTTCCGCAAGCGCGCATCCTGGTGCTGTCGAGCGATCTCGTGGCATCCGTCGAGCGCATGCGCGAGGAATTCGCCGACATCGCCGCGGGCCTGTTCGATATCGTCATCGGCACGCAGCTTGTCGCCAAAGGCCATCATTTCCCGATGCTGAATCTGGTCGGCGTGGTCGACGCGGATTTAGGCTTGAGCAACGGCGATCCGCGCGCCGCCGAACATACTTTCCAGCTTCTGCATCAGGTCGTCGGCCGCGCCGGCCGCGACGCCGGCGTCGGTCGCGGCTTTTTGCAGACCCACCAGCCCGACCATCCGGTGATGCGCGCGCTGATCGCGCAGGACCGCGAGGCGTTCTACTCCGCCGAAATCGATCTGCGCGAAAAGACCCATTACCCGCCGTTCGGCCGCCTCGCTTCGATCGTGGTCTCCGGTCCCGACAAGCACGACGCGGAAAGCCATGCCCGCGCGCTCGCCCGCGCGGCGCCGATGCTCGACCAGGTGCGCGTGCTGGGTCCCGCCGAAGCGCCGCTTGCGCTGGTGCGCGGCCGGCACCGCCTGCGTCTGTTGGTCAAGGCGCCGCGCAATTTCGATCTCTCGGCCTATCTGCGCCGCTGGCTCGCCAAGGCGCCGAAGATCAAGGGCTCGATCAAGCTCGATATCGATGTCGATCCGCAGAGTTTTTTGTGAGGAACGTCGATGATTTTTCGCTTTGTCATCGAACTGCTTGCAGTTGGGCTCGTCTGTTACTGCGTTTATGCACGGGCACAGCGTGGCCGGCCACCTGTTAAATTCAAATCCTACGATGAACTAAATGCCGTTATCGACGTCACGATCTGGGCACAAAAGAAAGTTGGCCCCGATGATCCGCGCCAGAAATCGCTCCTACCGCTGCGCTCATATTTGCCGTTACTCTGGATGACGCCTCTGACTACCCGCATATCGGTGAAAGATTTGGAGGTTCTGGCGCCATTCATCGATCAAATTATTGATGGCAAGGGATCGCCACCCGTCTTGTCAGCGGAATATGACGATTGCCGGCCTGCCGCGTTGAAAGACTTTAAGGCGCGAATGAAGACCGAAGGATTGTGGCCAGAAGAGCGACTGAAACAATCATGGCAACTGTAGCCCGGATGGCGCGAAGCGAAATCAGGGATCGGCCTCGCGGCTTTCCCCCGCATTCCGCTTCGCTCCATGCGGGCTACATTTCTCAGCTCACCTTCATCGGAATCGCGCCGAGAAAATCCTGCTTGCCGACTTCGACACCGAGATGCCGCAAAATCGCGTAGGCAGCCGTGCAGTGGAAATAGAAATTCGGCAGCATGAAATGGTTGAGATAGTCGTCGCCCTTCATGGTGCCTTTCTTTTCCGGGCCGAGCGGGAAGGTGATCTCGCGCTCGGCCGAGGCGTCGATCGCCTTTTTGTCGAGCGTCTTGAGAAACGCCACGGTCTTGGCGATGCGATCTTTCAACTGCGCGATGGTGGTCTCATTGTCCTCGAATTTCGGCGCCTCGACGCCGGCGAGACGAGCCGAGCCGCGCTTGGCGCCGTCGGTCGCGACCTGCACCTGGCGGGTCAGCGCGAACATGTCCGGCGCGATGCGGGATTGCAGCAGCACCGATTGATCGATCTTTTTCGCGGCGGCGAAAGCTTCGGCCTTGGCGAGCACGCCGGACAGCGCGTTGAGCGTGATCTCGAAGGTCGGCAGCGAGGCTTGCGACATGGATTGCGGCATGGGGCGTTTCCGTTGTTGGCCGAAATGGCGGTCGAAACATTGGGAAAAGGGATTTTCCCGGCGGGATAGGGTAGGAGATTTCGATATGGCTTCGCCGCGGCCGCGCCGCAAGGCTCGATCAAAAGGGCGGATTGCAAGACGCGGTCATGCGCCGCATCGACTCGACTCGTCTTCTGCTTTGAGGCAGCCTTGATGATCCGGTGAAGCGTGCCCGCGGTGCCGGCCATCTTGGCCAGCGATTTGGCCGCGATCGGAGGACGCCCATGGCGCCATTGCGCTCCAGCAAATTCCCGTCATTTCCGCCAAATTTCAAAATCCGCAACATCAAGACTGACGGCGCGACGATCCACTGCCGTGCCGGCGGCAAAGGCCCCGCTGTCGTCGTGCTGCACGGCTTCGGCGATACCGGCGACATGTGGGCGCCCGTCGCCGCGGCACTGGCGCAAGATCGCACCATCGTCGTTCCGGATCTGCGCGGCATGGGTCTCTCGTCCCATCCGGAAACCGGCTACGACAAGAAAACGCAAGCGCGCGATATCGCGCGGGTCATGGACAGGCTGAAAATCGAAAGTGCCGCGCTCGTCACCCATGACATCGGCAACATGGTCGGCTACGCGCTGGCTGCGCAATTTCCCGCGCGAATCGCGCGCTGGGTCGTCATCGACGCGCCGCTGCCGGGTATCGGTCCCTGGGATGAAATCACGCGCAGTCCCATGTTGTGGCACTTCAATTTTCGCGGGCCGGACGTCGAGCGGCTGGTCAAAGGCCGCGAGCGAATCTATCTCGACCGGTTCTGGAACGAGCTGTCGGCCAAACCCAAAGCGATCGGCGAGGTAACGCGGCGCCATTATGCGCGGCTCTATGCGCGGCCCGGCGCCATGCATTCGGCCTTCAATCAGTTTGCGGCCTTTGCCCAGGATGCGATCGACAACCAGGCGTTCGCGGCGCGTGGCAAGCTCGCCATGCCGGTGCTGGCGCTCGGCGCCGATCATTCGTTCGGAACGCAAATGGCCGACGTTATGCGTTTGGTCGCGGCCGACGTGACCGGCGGCGTCATCACCGGCTCCGGCCATTGGGTGATGGAAGAACAGCCGCGGCAAACGATCGCCGCGATCGTCGATTTCATCGCGGCGAAGTGAACGGGCTTCTCTCAAAGTGACGGCGACCATCGAAACCATATTGCTGCTGCTTGCCGTGCTGGTGGTCGTCGCCGTGGCGGCGCGGCGGCTCGATATCGCGCCATCGATTCTTCTGGTCGTCGCCGGCATTGTGCTGGCGCTGATCCCCGGACTGCCGCGCATCGAGCTCGCGCCCGAACTCGTGCTGCTCGGCATCCTGCCGCCGCTGATCTATTCCGCCGGCGTCGCCATGAGCTGGCGCGAATTCCGCTTCAATCTGCGCCCGATCGCGCTGTTTGCCTTCGGCTGCGTCGTCTTCACCACCTGCGCGGTGGCGGCGGCAGCGCATTTCGTGCTGGGCATGCCGCTCGCGCTAGGCTTCGTGCTCGGCGCCATCGTCGCGCCGCCGGATTCGGTCGCGCCGCTCGCCATCGTCCGGCGTCTCGGCGTGCCGCGCCGGCTCGTCGTCATCCTCGAAGGCGAAGGTCTCGCCAATGACGCGACGGCCCTGATCCTCTACCGCTTCGCCGTCGCCGCGGTGTCGACCGGCCTGTTCTCTTTCGGCACGGCCTCCGGCGAATTTGCCGTCATCGTCATAGGCGAGATCGCCTACGGCATCGCCATTGGCTGGCTCAGCCTGCGGCTGCGCCGCTGGGCGGGCGACCCTCGCGTCGAGATCACGCTGTCGCTGTTGACGCCTTACGTTGCGTTTTTGCTGCCCGAGCAATTGGGCGGATCGGGCGTGCTGGCGACGGTCGCGGCCGGATTGTTCGTGAGCTGGAACGGCCCCCTGCTCATTCCGGCGGCGACCCGGCTGCAAGGCATCTTCTTCTGGGACCTCGTGGTCTATCTGCTCGAAGGCTTCGTGTTCCTCGTGACCGGCATGCAGACCCGAACCGTGTTCATTCAGCTGCATGGCGTGCCGTGGCATCATTTCGCCCTGGCGATTTTACTCACCGTGGCGGTGGTGATCGCGACGCGCTTCACCTGGGTCTATCCGGCCGCGCTATTGCCGCGCTGGCTGAACCCGTCCCTGGCGCGCCGCGATCCGCTGCCGCCGTGGCGCTGGCTGTTCCTTCTGGGGTTTGTCGGCGTGCGTGGCGTCGTCTCGCTGGCGGCCGCGCTCGCCATTCCGCTCTATACTGCAGCGGGAACGCCGTTCCCCGATCGCGACCTCATTCTGTTCGTCACCTTCGGCGTCATTGTCGTCACGCTGATCGGCCAAGGGTCGCTATTGCCGGCTCTGGTACGCTGGCTCAAGCTTGACGAACACGCCGCCAGTGAACGCCAGCGCGAGCATGAAGCGGAGCTTGCCGCGCGATCGGGCGCGCTCGATCTCGCGCAAGGTCGGTTGCAGCAATTGTTGGCCGATGGCCGCATCACCCCCGAGGCCCACGCCATTTTGTATGCGCGCCACGAATATCGCGCCGGCCGGCTGTCGCAAGCGACGCCCGACGGTATCGACGCTGCCGCAGCCGCGGCGGAAGTGCGGATGGAGCTGATCGCCGCGGAGCGCGACTATATCTACCGGCTGTTGCAGGACGGCAAAATTACCGACGAAGCCCGCCGCCGCATCGAACGTGAGCTCGACCTCGAAGAAGCAAGCGTGGCCTGCAAGCGGGAGGGCGGACAGGAGCCGCCGCTGTAGGGATTATTTGCCTTTCGGCGCCTTCCGCTTCGCCCGCGCCCGTGGCGCCAATTTCTTGCGCTCCGCTATCGCGAGCGCCCGCGCGGCCCAGACCGCAAGCTCCTCGGGATCGTCGTAGAGCCGCTCCGGCAGGCGCCAATAGGATAGCGACGCGCTGCCGGCGCGGGTTTTGCCCTTGGCGCGCGTATAGGTGAAAGGTTTCGAGCCTTCGCGCTCGAATTCCGGGATGCTGGCGTCATCGACTTTCAGATAGATCGCGCCGTCGAACACAAGTCCGAAGATGAGGCCATCGGCATAGAGCCCGGCCCCGCCGAACAGACGCTGCATGGTCACCGGGCGAAATTGAGCGAACAGGTCGCGGATGAATTCAGGGTCCACGCCGGCAACCGAATTCAGATCGTCAAAATCGGCATCGGCGCCTCGAAGCCGCGCAGCGGGTGTTCGCCGAGCGGGCGCCAATCGCTCGGCGCCGCTGCCGCGAAAGGCCCGGTGGCGAGGAGCGGCGCGCCCAGCACCTTGGTCAGGTCCTGCACCCGCACCACCACATTGACCGCCGGCCCAACCAGCGTGAATTGCAGCCGCGCGGGCACGCCGACATTGCCGTAGATGACCTCGCCCAAGTGCAGCGCGATGCCGAAACCGATGGCGTGGCCATCCTCAGCCGGCGGCGCCGCGCCGAGCCTGCGCCGTGCTTCCTGCGCGGCGGAAAGCGCCCGGGTACAGGCGTCCTGCGGCGTCGTCTCGACGCGGAACAGGCCAAGCACCGCGTCGCCGATCAGCGATACCACCTCGCCGCCATGATCGAGCACGCAAGCCGCCGTCATTTCGAAATAGCGGCCGAGCAGTTTTAAGAAATCGTCGGCCGCAAGCCGGTCGGCCAATTCGGTCGAGCGGCGCAGGTCGCTGTACCACAGCGCCGCGGTGATCTTCTCGCCGTCGCCGCGGCGGATCAGGCCGTTGCGCACCGCTTCGCCGGCGCGGACCCCCAGATAGGCATCGGCGATGTTCTGCGCGACACTGTGTTCGATCTTTGCCTTCAGCGCGATGCCGAGTTCGCGGCTGACGCGCTGCAGCTGTGCGATCTCGCCGTCGGTGAAGCCCGAGGCGCGATCGGCGAGCCAGGAGCAGATAATGCCGTTCTGCCCGATCCGGCCGAAGGCCACGGTGACCAAGAGATAATCGGTGCCGCCGAGGGCGCAAAACACCTTGAGCAGCGGAAAATCGAGCAGCGCTGTCGCGCCGGTCAGCCGGCGCCGCAGCACAGGCAGCCGATGGGTCAAGGCATGGTTGATGGGGCTGCGCAGAAACTCTTCACTCGCGCTCTGGTCGGGACGGAACAGGTCGATCTCGACGCCCTGCTCGGAACTCCAGCTCATGGCGCTGACATCGTAGAGCGGGTGCAGCACGCGGTAGCCGACCCGGCCGCGCAGGATCGGCATGCCGATACCGCGCAGGCGCTGGCAGAGCTCGCCATAGAGCACCGCCGGCTCGGCTTCGTTCAGCGCCTCGTCGGCGAGCCACGCGACGATGCTGTCGCCGAGCACCGTCGATGCCGTTGTCTGGCTGTCCATGCCGCAACGTAGCTCGGATTGATCTCAGGCGAAATCCAGGAGCGACGTTTCGGCGTGCCGATCGTGAACGAGATTTGCCGCTACTCTACTTGGCTACTCGACTTGCGGCGACATCCGGTCCTCGGTCTTGAAATAATGCCGGGCGTGGGCGACGAGCTGCGCGTCGGTCGGGTGATCGACGGTTTCGACACCGGCGATGATTTTCATCAGCCGAGGGGCATGCTTGTCGATGTGTTTGACGAGCTCGTTCTTGGCGTTGCCCGGACCGGTAATTAGGACCGCGCCGGAATCCGTAATCGCCCCGACGATGGCCTGGAAGAAATTGTGATCTTCCGCCGCATGTCCGCTCCCGATCGAGTTCGCCTTGTGGTGGATGTGCCGCGTCGGATGGTCCGGATGCAGCACGAGCTTCTCGACTTCGTTCGGGCTGAACTGAAACACTCGGGCTTCGTGGTGATCGATCCAAATGACCGCGTGGAAGTGACGATGACCCGCCATGAAATCTATCCTTTTGACCGCGCCCGGCGGCGCCTGTCAGAACGCAATCCGCTCAGGATGCCGCCGCCGGCAGTTCGACGAGCGTGCTGGTGTTGTCGACGCTGTCGTAGACCGATACCTGAACGATAGGATAAGCCGTCTTGATGCCCAGCGCGATGGTTTGGGCGGCTTCCGAACTCGTGTAGGAGCCCTTGGTTTGCCGGTCGACCTGGAGCAAGTACCGGCCGCGCTCGGGTCGCTTACGCTGCGAGAAGACGTCGTCGACTTCCTTGTCCTTCTCGGAAACGTCCTTTACTGGCATTTTGATCTGGCGCGAGGCCATTCGGTACTCCTTTGTGGGGGGACGACCTTATGTAGGACGTCGCAGCATCGGCCGGTAGTGGCACAAAGCGCGGGGTGGGTCGAGGGAGGCTCGCTTTTGCCCGTTTGGGACGGTCCGTGGCCCTTGCGAGCGCGTCGATTGCCGGCTTTGATCGTCATTTCGGCTCGTGTCGCACGCTTCTCGCGGGACTATTCCGCTTCGGATTCCGGCACCGGAACGTTGAAGCCGTTCAACGTCACCGAAACGAGACAATACAATCCGACAAGATAGATCAACTCGGCGGCGCCGTGCACGCCAAAGGCCTGCACGGCCGCCCGATAGCTGAGCTCCGGCAAGGTGCCGTGGTGTAGCAGCGACGAGGCGACGTCGTAGGCGACGCCCTCTTCAGGGGTGAGGTCGCTCGGTCGCTGGCCGGCCACGATGGTGGCGAGCTTGTCGTCCGACAAGCCGCGCCGCTCCGCGGCGATGACGTGGGCGTAGAGCTCGTAGGAGGAATGGAACGCCGCGCCGGTGACCAAGATCGCCACCTCCCGCACCGGGCGCGGCAGTGACGGCGACACCGAAAGCGCCAGTGTCAGGTCCCAGATCGGCTTGCCGAATTTCGGCTCGTGCAGCCACGGATTCCACGGCCCCAGCAAAGCGCCGTCATCGGCGATGGTCTTGAAGCCCTGAAAGTTCTTTTCGATGCCGGCCTTCATGTCGTCGTAGACCGGACGCTGTTCGGGGGTGAGGTCTTTGGGGGCGATCAATGGCAGGCGCATGGAACTCTCCTTGCAGGATCGAGGACCGTCGAGAACCCGTGACGAGTAAAGATATAGGTGCGCAGGTATGAGCGCTTCGCTGATTACGAAGCTGTGGCTTGTCGTCCGCCGACCGGAAAAATTGCGCGTCGAAACTCCCGCTCGTTATCCCCGGCTCACGCCGCGCGCGTCTCGATACGGCGGATCAGAAAAACGCCTGGATACCCGTCTGCGCGCGGCCGAGCACCAGCGCGTGGATGTCGTGGGTGCCTTCGTAGGTGTTGACGGTTTCGAGATTGCACATCACCCGCATGATGTGGAATTCCTCAGCGATGCCGTTGCCGCCATGGATGTCGCGGGCAAGCCGCGCGACGTCGAGCGCCTTGCCGCAATTATTGCGCTTGAGCATGGAGATCGCCGGAGGCGATGCCTTGCCGTCGTCGATCATGCGCGACAGGCGCAGCGCCGCGTGCAGGCCGAGCGTGATCTCGGTCTGCATGTCGGCGAGCTTTTTCTGCACCAGCTGATTGGCGGCGAGCGGCCGGCCGAATTGCTTGCGGTTGAGCGCATAGTCGCGCGCCCGATGCCAGCAGAATTCCGCCGCCCCGATGGCGCCCCAGGCGATGCCGGTGCGCGCCACATTGAGGCAACCGAACGGGCCGGCGAGGCCCGCGACGTTCGGCAAAATATTTTCTTCCGGCACCACGGCGCCGTCGAGCACGATCTCGCCGGTGATCGAGGCGCGCAAGCTGAGCTTGCCGTCGATCTTCGGCGTCGAGAAACCCTTGGTGCCGCGTTCGACCAGAAAGCCGCGGATCTTGCCGTCGAGCTTGGCCCAGACCAGCGCCACATCGGCGACCGGCGCATTGGTGATCCACATCTTGGCGCCGCTCAGGCTATAGCCGCCGGCAACTTTCTCGGCCCGCGTCACCATCGAGCCCGGATCGGAGCCGTGGTCGGGTTCGGTCAGGCCGAAGCAGCCGACCATCTCGCCGGTCGCGAGTTTTGGCAGATATTTGCGGCGCTGCGCCTCGCTGCCATAGGCATAGATCGGATGCATCACCAGCGACGACTGCACCGACATCAGCGAGCGGAAGCCGGAATCGACGCGTTCGATCTCGCGCGCGATCAGCCCGTAACAGACATAATTCAAGCCGGCGCCGCCGTATTCCTCCGGGATGGTCGAGCCGATGAGGCCGAGCGCGCCCATTTCGCGGATGATATCGGGATTGAATTCGCCGTCGCGATTGGCGGCGAGCACGCGGGGAAACAGCTTCTCCTGCGCATAGTCGCGCGCGGTGTCGCGCACCATGCGCTCTTCCTCGGTGAGCTCGCTCTCAAGGCCGAGCGGATCGTCCCACTGGAACGCCGCGTCCTTGATCTTGACGCCGATCGGCTCGCGTTTCTCGGGTTTTTCCGCCAGTTGCGACATTGAACTCTCCTCGGAGTTTCTCCCAGAACCGTCGGGGAAGCTTAGGAGCCGCCGCCGCCAGCGGCAAGCGCCGGCCGTTGCCGCTCAACCGGCATTCCGCTATCTAGACGGCATTACGCGAGCTTTGCGCGCCCGTAGCTCAGCTGGATAGAGCGCTGCCCTCCGAAGGCAGAGGTCAGGGGTTCGAATCCCTTCGGGCGCGCCAGCTAACAAAATCAATGACTTATTTGATAATTTAGGGACAGTAGGGACAGCCTTTAGGGACAGGTTTCGACCCTGCTTCTTCTCACGGCGCACTGCCTGGACTACAATGACCTTGCGACTCGCGAGGGAATTTCGATGGACGGTCACAGCGACGTTGAAAGATGGAAAGCTCCCACGTGGCAGCGCGGTGACGTGCGCTTTATGCCAAGGCATGAGTACGAGCGAAACGCTTTGGAGCTTGACCGAAATTACCACGTCACCGAAGGCGGCAACGACTTCGTTGCGCTACGCCTCGATTTCCCCGGCGAAGGTCTCTCCAATGATCCGGCGATGATGCAGCTAATGCAAGAGATGCACTTCGCTTCCGTGATGCGCTACGGATCACATCCGGTACTTTATCCCTAGCCAAAGCGATCTAGCGTCACTTCTGAGACGCCATTCTGATATTTCGATTGAGCGAGTTGTTGGGATCAGGTCGCGGTATCGCTCAAGCGCCGCTCGGATTTTCCCGGTGTGCCGTCACATCGAGCCGCGCTCTAACTGTGGAGCCTCAACAGGTTATTCCCGGACAGACCGAGTCTACTGATGGGTGTTTTAGCACCGATTCCGGTGTGCGGCCTGTGCCAATTGTAGCGGTGTAGCCAATACGGCAGCTGTTCGGTTCTCTG
>JBAPUM010000027.1:0-1937 GCA_049282655.1 Xanthobacteraceae bacterium | reverse complement strand
AGAGGCGAATGATTTCGATGGCTGCCAAGGAAGTGTCGGTACACATCAGGAGGCAGGCTCCCCTCGTGGGATGGATCACGGCCACGAAGCGCACGAGGCGGCCGGCCGGGCGCCACAGCAGGTCGCGAACCTCATATTGGATGACCACCTGACGCTCGCCGTAGACGGGACTGTTGGCCTGTTGGAGGCCCGTGGGGTGCTCCAGTAGGGAGCGGAGCTTGATCTTGCGGCCATAGACTTTGGGTCTGCCCCTCTTGCGCGGGCCGCGCTGCTGATGGACGGTGTAGGCGACAGCGTTGGACTTCACCCGCGTGACCAGGTGATTGTTCTGTTCGAGCAGGCCGGCGACGATCTTGCGCGCGGCATAGTAGGCGTCGGCGACGAAGTAGCAGGGTTCTGCGATGGCGACGATGTCGAGCAGCGCGAGCATTTTGTCGAGCAAGGTGCGGCGGTCGCGGTTGGACCACACGACTCCCTCGTGGATGCGCACGGCGAGCGGCACGGCGAAGAAGCTGTTGGCGGCTTGAACGAGCAGGCTCACGGCCTGCAGCGAGTGTCCCATGATGTATTCTGGCTTGGTGTTCGACTCGGACTGCTGATGCAGGAGTTTGACCGCCGGCATCTTGCGGCCGCTCTTGGGCGCCTTGACGCCGTCGCCGACCACGACGCACCTGCCGTTGATGCGCAGCGGCTGCGCGAACAGCTGCAGCGCCACCTGGGTCCACAGCGCGGCGAGTCGGTCGAGCTTCACGGCGGGGCTGTGAAAGTGATCGACCAGCTTGTTGTAGAAGCGCGCGTCGAGATCGAGCGCGCGCACCAGGCTGGTCACGCCGAGCGTTTCGGTGCGCACGGAGAAGCCAGCGACGGCGGTGGCGAACCAGAGGAAGGCGCGCAGGCGGGAGAACGCCGGGCGCAGCCGCCAGATTGCGTTCCACCAGGGGATCCACAGTGACATCGGGCCGGCTCGTTGCTGTTTCTGACGAACGATGTCCGTTACCGCGGAAATCACGGCGACGCTGTTGAATCTGTTGTGATCTGCGATGACTCTATCGTGAGTTTCGTGACAGCGGCGACCGGTGGCGCTATCCTCATCCGATGGGCAAGCGGCGCGCGAAACACCCGTTCGAGGACAACCCCGTCATCGACGGCTTTCTCGAATGGATGGACGCCCCCGAGGGACAACAGTCGATCGAGGCGCTCGATCTGGTGTTCGCCGCACTGCAACATGCCGGCGTCGACGCCAAGCAGCGCAAGATCGTCTGGGCCGACGGGAAGCGGCTATCGATCGAGCAATCGGCGCAGCGCATCCACGCCGAGCATCCAGGCGTGGCTCGCGACCTGATCGAGGCTCGGGTGCTGGGTTGGCTGGAAAGCTGTGCGCCGGAATCGTATTCCGAGCCCCAGCTCGAAGAGCTCGACCGCCTCATCGAACCGTGGCTCGACGACTACGAGCGCACGCCACGAGCCGCAAAAAAGTAGCCGAGAACTCGGCACTCTCAAGGAAACTCGATCAAGGTACTTTTTGGACATGGGGTCAGGAGGGTGTCCGCAATCGCTCGATTTCGGACAAGGCGTCGATTGCCCAACATCAATACTGCTGATGCATGACGACGAGATGCCGACCTTGCTGAAAATCGTCATTCACCGCGCGCCGGGAAAATGGGCGTCCCTTCCAACGCTCGCGTTCCTTGGCTCGCTCAAGCGCTTCTGCGAGTTGCGAGCGCGTGTTGGCGTCGTCGAGAACCTCTCGCCGCCCCTCGATCACGGCCTGTTCGACGATTTCGGCCATGACGCCGAGATCATCGAGCGCGTCCATGGAATGCCAAGCCTCGCGCTGGGTGAGATAGCCGTCTGGTCCGCCGCAATCCTCTGGCGGACAAGCCTCGTGACCATCGACGCAAAACGGGTAGTTTTGCTCGGACGTGTGCTCCAAGAAT
>JBAPUM010000026.1:0-37880 GCA_049282655.1 Xanthobacteraceae bacterium | reverse complement strand
GCGCGGCGTCAGACGGGCATTCTTGTGCACGTTCATCCGGTTCTCCCTTGGAATACTGAAGTCTCAGCAACCTCAGTCTCCTCGGTCAGAACCGGATGGACAACCTATTGAAAGCTCACAACTAGAGCCCTACCCGGATCTCAAGTTTTTCAGCAAGCTCGACGCGCTCCTCAACTATATGTGCGACCAGATCACGAGCGACACCTCGTCAACTTGCAAGACCGCCTTTCCGCCGCCGCCGCCGGTAAAAACGTCATCGCTGACCTCCCCCGGGCCGGCGCTCGCGCGCGCTAGGATTTTGAAACCGCCGGTCGCGCCCGTCGCCCAAATTTTACCGCCGCAATCGCACCTCTAGGCGCGACGTCGCGACGGCAGCTTCGCCGCGCCGCCGCCGATTGATTTTCAATTCTGAAAAAACCTGTTCTTCGGCCGCGGCAGGCCGAGATGATCGCGCAGCGTGGTGCCTTCGTAGTCGCGGCGGAACAGACCGCGGCGTTGCAACTCTGGCACGACGCGATTGACAAAGTCGTCGAGCCCGCCCGGCAAATACGGAAACATGATCGTAAATCCGTCGGAGGCTTCGCTTCCGAGCCATTCTTCCATCTCGTCGGCGATTGTTTCCGGCGTACCGACCATGGCGAGGCCCGAGTAGCCGCCGAGACGCTGCGCCAACTGCCGCACCGTCAGATTATCGCGCTTGGCAAGCGCAATGGCGCGCTCGCGGCCGCTCTTCGAGGCATTGCTCTCCGGGATATTTTCCGGCAGCGGGCCGTCCGGATCGAATTTCGAGGCGTCATGCCCGAGCGCGATCGACAGCGAGGCGATGGCGTTCGCGTAATCGACGAGACTATCGAGCTTCTGCCGCTTGGCGCGCGCGTCCTCGACGGTATCGCCGACGACGACAAAACACGCCGGAAGGATTTTCATGTGCTCGCGCGAGCGGCCGAGCTTCTCCATGCGGCCCTTCACGTCGGCATAGAATTCGCGGCCGGCGGCAAGATTGCTTTGCGCGGTGAACACCGCCTCCGCGGTCTCGGCCGCAAGCTGGCGGCCGGATTCCGAGGCGCCGGCCTGCACGATCACCGGCCAGCCCTGCACCGGCCGGGCGATATTCACCGGACCCCGCACCGAATAATATTTGCCCTTGTGATTGAGCACATGCATTTTCGCCGGGTCGAAGAACACGCCGTCCTCGACATCGCGGACCCAGGCATCGTCTGCCCAGCTGTCCCACAGCCCCGTCACCACGTCGTAGAATTCGCGCGCGCGGCGATAGCGCTCGCCGTGCTCCATATGGTCGTCCATGCCGAAATTGAGCGCTGCGTCGGGATTGGAGGTGGTGACGATGTTCCAGCCGGCACGGCCGGCGGAGAGATGATCGAGGGAGGCAAAGCGCCGCGCGATGTGATAGGGCGCGTCGAAGGTCGTCGAGCCGGTGGCGACGAGGCCGATGCGCTCGGTCACCTGCGACAGCGCCGACAACAGCGTGAACGGCTCGAACGAGGTCGAGGTGTGGCTGCGCTTGAGGGCGTCGATCGGCATGTTCAGCACGGCCATGTGGTCGGCCATGAAGAAAGCGTCGAACTTCGCCCGCTCCAGCGCCTGGATGCTTTGCTTGAGATGCGGAAGATTGAAATTCATGTCCGGCCAGGCGCCGGGATAGCGCCAAGCGCCGGTGTGAATGCTCGCCGGCCGCATGAATGCGCCGAGGTGGAGTTGACGGGGCGATGTCATGGGAAGGTCCTCTGTGCAGCATGTAATATAATCATCCAAAGCCCCGAGCCAGAGCACGCCAATAAAAAGGCCGCCCGGTTTCCCGAGCGGCCTCCGGCGCAGAATGGATTTCGCTTTATCCCCAGCGGATGGCGATAACGCCGGCGAGTGTACGCGGCCGGGTGCGCACGGCATGGCCGTCATTGCCGGACTGGATGAGCCATTGGCCATCCTGCTGGCCGACGATCTTGCCGACATGGTGCGACCAGACCACGACAGCGCCGACACCAACCGGCCCGGGTTGCCCCCAGCGCGCCCAACTGCGCGCGAGATTGAAGGCGGGGCCGGGATCGGCGCCCACCAGCTGCCGCATCTCCCAGCCGCACCACGCGGAGGGACGGCCGCCAAGGTGGCCCGAAGCGGCGCTCGGCCCGGCAAAGGGATTTGGTTGTCCGAAAAAGTTGGCCGCCGGCTGCGCTTCACCAGCGCTCCGCGCCTGACGGTGCATGACATGGTGGCGATGATGTTCCCGCGCCTGCGCTGAGTGAACAAACACAAACATAGCCGCGAGCGCGGCTGCTAACGTCGTCAACTTCATTACCCGTAGCTCCAAGTTTTGTTTAAATTTGCGACTTCTTGCTTTACCTTCCCGCTGCAAACGAAAGCCCCGCCAAACCGTACGGTTGATGGCGGGGCCATGCAGCAAGAAGGACGCGGGTCATAACATCATCGGAGCGCGATGTACGGCTTCGATTTGCATGACTAGGTCACAGTTCGCGGGACGCTGGCGCCTCACTGCGGCCCCATTGTCGACCGCCAAAAAATGCGGCAGCGGCGCCATATTCGTTAACGAGCAAACAAAGAATCGCCGTCCCGGCGCGCCGACTGGAACGCTCGTCGGCGTCACGAATTAACTACGTCACGATGCCCGATCAACGGAGAACGCGATGCGAACAATCATGTTAGCCGCGGCAACCGCACTCGTGCTGAGCGTGCAGATGGCTGGACCGCGAGGGCGGAAGACACCACCATCATCCGCAAGGATCAGCCGGAAGATTCGACGACCCAAGATTCAATGACAATCGTCAGGAAACACGACGACATCAATCTCTTCCCGATCCCGAACACGGAAGAGCATAGGACCATCATCCGCAAGGATCGCAGCGACGACGATGGCGACGAGGAATAAATTTCAGGCGGCGTCGGTGTAAGGCGTTGGGAAGGCTCCGCAAGGTGGAGCATTCTTTCCATTCGCAGAAGGATCCGGCAGGCTGCTCAGAAACAAAGATTGGTGAGCAGATTGCCCTTCTTGTCGGTGAGCATCAGCGGACATTCGAGCCGCTTCAGCGCCGCCTTGGCGCTTTCGCTGCCGAGCGCTGCTGCTTTCTCGTAATCGGCTTTGGCGGCGGCTTTGTCGGTCGGCCCGCCCCGCCCGGCCGCCGCAAACGAGCCCGCCCATTCGAGCGCGCCTGGATGGTTTTGCGCGGCGGCTTTTTCGAACAAAGCCCGCGCGGCGACGTCATCCTTCGGGCCGCCGACGCCGTTTGCGTCCATCAGCCCGAGCTGAAATTGCGCTTCCGCCGAATTATTCTCCGCCGCGCGCGCGAGCATGGCGCGCGCCTGCCCCGGATCGACCGGCGGACCGCCGTCCGATGACAGCGCGACGAGATTGACCACGCCGCGCGGATTGCCGGCGTCGGCGGCGCGCCGGAACAGCTCATGCGCCTGCGCCTGGTCCTTGGCGACGCCGGTGCCGTTGGCGAGCAGTACGCCGAACTCGACCATGGCCGAGCTGGAGCCCTTGTCGGCAGCCTTGCGGTAAGCGGCAATCGCCTCGGGCATTTGCTGATTGGCCGCGTAAGCACGGCCAAGCTGATACAGCGCCCGGCGCGACCCGGGCGCCGCGATCTTGCAATATTTCAGCGCCAGCGGAACGTCGGACGGGCCGATGGCGGCGGCGCCCTTGATGTCCGCGGGCTTGTCCGGATCGGCCGGATCGGCGGCAAGCCGGTCGCACAAGACGAGATCAGCCGACGGCGCGGCGCGGGCGGCGGGACGCGCGGATTGCGCGCCGGCCGGCGAAAGGGGCGAGGCCAGCATCAGGGCCAACAGGCCGACGCCGTAGGCGCAGATCGAAGCTTTAGCGGAGCGGTCTTTCATCCCGGAACTTATATCATGGCCCCGCAACGGCTTGTGGAGTCCCGCGCCGCGCGACGAAACATCGTTAAAACCGCGGACGTGCCGAAACTAGGGGATAATCCAGTGGCAATTTCCGCCGCCGGCTCTTAAAAGTCCGCCTGGCGCCGGGCTAGCTCAGCGGTCGAGCAGCGGTTTTGTAATTCTAACCCGGCTATACCCACCCGTCCGTCCCAGTGGTGTCCCGCCCTGTTGCATTGGGTTTTTCGCAGTTCTAGGGGCGCGCCGTCCCTCGTTATCCCGGCCCCTATTTGCCCGTCCGGTGGCAAAATCTACGAGCGCGAACCGGCAACCGAGGCGGCGCGACGAAGGATGTCCATGACGAACGAAGAAGCAAAAAACGAGGTGGAAGCAAAGCTTCGGAAGCAGCAGTTGACCAAGCCGATGACCGAAACAGAAATGACGGCATTCTGTCTGGCAATGCACCGGAACCTCGAACTGACATCCAAGAGCGCACTATCGGACATTCGCGGTTGGTCGGAAGGCTGGCAGTCCAGATGGCTCAGCGCGAAAAGCTAAACATGTTGTCGGTTTCGCGCCCGCTGCAGATGATTGATGAGCGTACAGAATGCTTCATCGTGAAGGACGCGGCTGGGCCCGAGAGCCCGCAGTGATCCCCTGGACCTTGCTCGACACCGCTCCGGTGCCCGGTGACGGCGGAGAACTTCGGCTGCTGCAGCGCGGCGACGAGTTTTCGATCAGGCTCGGCCACAACGAACTCATGAACAGCCGCGTCCATGGGTCCGAAGAGGCGCTCGCCGAACTCGCCATCGCGAAGATTGGGGATCGTAAGCGGCCACAAATCTTGATTGGCGGCCTCGGCATGGGCTTCACGCTCCGGGCGGTGCTCCGCGTCATCGACGCAGACGCCCGGATCGTGGTCGCCGAGCTAGCCCCGGCGGTGGTGGCTTGGAACCGTGGTTTGCTGGCGGGACTATCCGGTGGCAGCCTGGCCGATGCGCGCGTCAGTATTCGCGAGGAAGATGTCGGCAATCTGATCAGGTCCGAGCGGTCGGCCTACGACGCGATCTTGTTGGATGCGGACAACGGCCCCGAGGCCCTCAGCCGCAAAGCCAACGAGCGGCTATACGACTTGGCCGGGTTGCGCGCGGCTTACGCGGCACTGCGCCCGCGCGGCGTGCTGGCCCTCTGGTCCGCCGGACCGGACAGGATTTTCGCCGGGCGGCTGCGCGAGGCCGCATTCCAGGTGGATGAGGTCCGCGCCCGCGCCCGCGGAGCCCGTGGCGGAGCCCACCATATCATCTGGATCGCCGCCCGATCTTAACAGCCGCTGCTGCCGCCGCAGTCGGCGAGGGCTTGTTGCAATTGGACCGTCATCACAGCTGCGGTGCCGGCGAGCAACGCGAAAGCCAAAGCGATAACCGTCAGCAGCTTCTTCATGACAAACCCCTCTTGTTATACGGCGAGGTGCCCCGGGCATGCCGCCCGGACAGTGACCGGGGTCACAGAATGACGGTTTTCCTGTCCATCGCGCTATCCCGCGAAAACATAGGCAGCGAGAACGACGAAGCCGCTGACGGCGAGCGTGGCGTGGATGCCGATCATGATCCCAGGGACCCGCCTCTTGAGGATATGTGCTGACAGGAGGCCAAGGCCGACCAGGGCAGCGAGCGCGATCAGCGTCATGGAAATCATGCCAAAGGACGCAGTGCCTTGATCCAATCCCCGCGGCGGGCCCCGCAGCGCGAGAGCGAGGCACGAGAGACCGCCGATAGCCAGAAGCCCGTGCAACGCGGCGAGTGGCCAAGGCGCGGCCGCACGACCTTCGCTGCGTAAATGCAGGCCCGCGAGCCCGGCGCCCAACAACACCACCGCCGTCAGGATGACGAAAGCTGCGACCAGCATGGCAACGGCACTACTCCATCAGCAGGCTTCAGTCATCGCTCAACAGCCCGCGATTGTCACGGCGATCAGCGCAGGTGGACGCTACCGAGCGAATGAGCCGGGATTTTCCGCCGACGCGGGCGCGGCGGAAATTGCGCAGGGCAGCTTTGCCAAGGCGCGCAGTACGGAATGGGAACAGCGCCCTACGGCGTGCGTGAAAATCCGGTGGCAATCCGGTGGCAATTCGCGTTAGAGCGTGCCAGAACCCCAATGATGCCGGGTTAGCTCAGCGGTAGAGCAGCGGTTTTGTAAACCGTTGGTCGGGAGTTCAATCCTCTCACCCGGCACCAGTTTTCCTCCTATGGGTGCCTAGTCACCGGCCCCCTCCATATTTGCCGCACGCCGATCGAGTGCAGCTCCATAACGCAAGTGACCGTCTGGCGTAAATGGCCTGCCGGGAAACTCGTCTTTCAGCTCTTGGACCGCCTCATAGATCTTGGCGACGGCCTTTGGCAATGCAAATCTCTCACCAGGTTTCATGCCGCCCCTCCATTTAGTTTTTCACTCGACAACCACGAACACACCGCAGCTGGAATTGCACCGATCAGTCCAATCATCAGGGTTGCCCTGTAATCCAAGAAGGGAAACCCAATAATGAGCGCAGCCAGATAGGCAATAGCCGCACCAGCAATCGTCGTTCCTCCAAGACTGTGAAAGGCTCGATCAACACCCGCCAAAATCAAGGCCGGGATTACCGCGATCGTGTAGGCTAATCCAAATGTCACCAAATCAAGTAACCTGAAGTCATGGCGCATGATCACATCAGGGGCGTTGAAAATGACCAACGCGAGAGGCGGAATGAGAACCGTGAAAATCAGAAACCGCTTCATGCTGCCCTCCCTGCGCCACCATATCCCAAATCTCGCCACCCGGCTTGGTGGGATGCTGTCGGGACAATCTTTTTGAATTCCGCGAACGCCGCTACTTCCCTTTCGACATCAGCTCACCTTCAGATCTTCGAGGGTGCCGCCAGCAGCAAGATGCTCTTCGGCCCATTTCGGCTTCGAGCCGCGGCCAGACCATTTTGCGCACCGCCGATTAGCCCCCGCAAAGTTCCCGCATAAACAGCGCGTAAACAACCAAGCCGCGTTGCGCGTCGATTGCGCGCAGTCGCCATACATGAATGTGAGTGTTCGGCCGCGTTCAAATTCGCCATTATGTTGCTATTGTCGCGTATGGCGCAGACGGCGTCCGCGATCGAGGGGCCGCTACCGAATGATTGGCATTGTCCGCATCGCGCTGCGGCGACCGTACACTTTCGTGGTTTTGGCCCTGGCCATTCTCATCATCGGTCCGCTGTCGGCGCTCCGCACGCCGGTCGACATTTTTCCCGACATCCGGATTCCGGTGGTCGCCATCGTCTGGCAATACACCGGCCTGGCGCCTATCGACATGGCCGGACGCATCACGACGCAGTCAGAACGTGCGCTGACGACGACCGTCAATGACATCGAGCACATCGAAGCCAATTCCTACAATGGCCTCGGCATCATCAAAGTGTTCTTCCAGCCGAACGCGGACATTCGGCTCGCCAATGCGCAGATCACCGCCATCTCGCAGACGCAGCTCAAGCAGATGCCGCCGAACACCACGCCACCTCTCATTCTCAATTACAACGCCTCGACGGTTCCGATCATCCAGCTTGCGCTGTCGGGCTCCGGCCTGTCCGAGCAGGCGCTTGCCGATATCGGCCTCAACACGTTGCGCACGCCGCTCGTCACGATTCCCGGCGCAGCCATCCCGCTGCCCTATGGCGGCAAACTGCGACAGGTGCAGATCGATCTCGATCCGGGCGCAATGCAGGCGCGCGGATTGTCGGGGCAGGACGTCGCCAATGCGCTCGCCGCGCAAAATCTGATCACGCCGGCCGGCACCCAAAAGATCGGCTCGTTCGAATACACCATCCAGCTGAACAACGCGCCGTCCGTCATTTCCGAGCTCGGCGATCTGCCGATCAAGAGCGTGAACGGAGCGATTATCTACATTCGCGATGTCGCCCATGTCCGCGACGGCAATCCCCCGCAGACGAACATCGTCCACGTCGAAGGCAGCCGCTCGGTGCTGATGCAGGTGCTCAAGAACGGCGCGGTCTCGACGCTCGCCATTATCGACGGCATCAAGCAGAAACTGGAGGACGTCAAAGACACTCTGCCGGCGAACCTCAAGATCGGGCAAATCGGCGATCAGTCGATATTCATCAAGGCGGCGGTAAGCAGCGTCGTGCGCGAAGGCGTCATCGCCGCCGCATTGACCAGCCTGATGATCTTGATTTTCCTCGGCAGTTGGCGCTCGACCGTCATTATCGCAATCTCCATCCCGCTCTCGGTGCTGGGCTCGATTGCCATACTTTCAGCACTTGGCGAGACTCTCAACATCATGACGCTGGGCGGGTTGGCGCTTGCCGTGGGCATTCTCGTCGACGATGCGACGGTGACGATCGAGAACATCAATTATCACCTCGAACAGGGCAAAGAGGTCGAGACCGCGATTCTCGACGGCGCGGCACAGATCGTTACCCCGGCCTTTGTCTCGCTCCTGTGCATCTGCATCGTGTTCGTGCCGATGTTTTTCCTGCCCGGCGTATCGCGCTTTCTGTTCGTGCCGATGGCCGAAGCCGTGATGTCGGCAATGGCCTGCTCTTTCATCCTGTCGCGCACGCTGGTGCCGACAATGGCCAATTATCTGCTGCAAAAGCACGAGATGCATTCGGGCACGCATGACGCGGGCGGGCGAGCGGCGCCATCGCGGAACCCGCTGGTCCGGCTGCAACGCGGCTTCGAGCGCGGCTTTGAACGCGTCCGGCTGGTCTATCGCGAACTGCTGTCGATGGTGCTGCAGCGCCGCTGGCGCTTCGTCATTTGCTTCATTGCCTTCGTCATCGCCTCGTTCGCGTTGACGCCGTATCTCGGCCGGGATTTCTTTCCGACGGTCGACGCCGGACAAATCCTGATGCACGCGCGGGTTCGCGTCGGCACGCGCATCGAGGACAGCGCTCAGCAGTTCGCCGACATCCAGAAGGCAGTCCGGCAGATTATTCCATCCGAGGAACTCGCGACGGTGGTCGACAATATCGGCATGCCCACAAGCGGCATCAACATGACCTACAACAACAGCGGCACCATCGGGACAGCGGACGGCGATATCCAGATCAAGCTGAACGAAGATCATCGGCCGACGGCGGATTACGTGCGCGCCTTGCGCGAAGAACTGCCGTCGCGGTTTCCCGGCGTTACGTTTTCGTTCCTTCCGGCCGACATCATCAGCCAAATCTTGAACTTCGGCGCGCCTGCCCCCATCGATCTGCAGGTCCGCGGCCCCGAGCTCGAACTGGATAATGGCTACGCTCAGCGCTTGCTGCGCGAGCTGCGCCACGTGCCGGGCCTCGCCGACGCGCGGATCGAGCAGTCGCTGGATAATCCCGGCTTCGATGTCGATGTCGACCGCACCCGCGCTGAATATCTCGGCCTGACCGAGCGTGACGTCACCAACAGCCTGGTTGTCAATCTGGCCGGCAGCAGCCAGGTGGCGCCGACCTATTGGCTCAATCCCGTGAACGGCGTAAATTACGCCATCGTGATGCAGACTCCGCAATATAAGATCGATTCGTTGAACGCGTTGCAGGGCTTGCCGATCACCGCCGCGTCCGGACCCTCGCAGGTTCTCGGCGCCATCGCCGACATTTCGCGTGTCACGATGCCGGCGGTCTATTCGCAATACAACATCGTGCCGATGGTCCAGATCTACGCGACGACGCAAGGCCGCGACCTCGGTGCCGTCGCCGCCGACGTGCAGAAGGTCGTCGACGGCTCGGCGCAAAAGCTGCCGAAGGGCGCGCAGGTTGTGCTGCTTGGCCAAGTCCGCACAATGAACAGCGCGTTTTCCGGGCTGTTGTTCGGCCTGCTCGGCGCCATTGTTCTGATTTATCTTCTCATCGTGGTGAACTTCCAGTCGTGGGGCGATCCCTTCGTCATCATTACCGCCCTGCCGGCGGCACTTGCCGGCATCGTCTGGATGTTGTTCGCCACGCACACGACCCTTTCGGTTCCCGCGCTGACCGGCGCCATCATGTGCATGGGCGTCGCCACCGCCAACAGCGTCCTCGTCGTCAGCTTCGCCCGCGAGCAATTGGAATTGAAGGGCGATGCGGTCGAGGCGGCACTCGAAGCGGGGTTCGTCCGGTTTCGGCCGGTCTTGATGACCGCTCTTGCCATGATCATCGGCATGGCGCCGATGGCGCTCGGGCTCGGGGAAGGCGGCGAGCAGAACGCACCGCTCGGCCGAGCCGTCGTCGGCGGCTTGATTTGCGCGACCATCGCCACGCTGATGTTCGTTCCGGTGGTTTTCAGCATCATTCATGGACGTCACGGCAAGAAGACAGCCGCGGCGGTTGGAGAATCGCATGTCGTCTGAGGTCACCCCGCCGGCGACACCTCCCGCCCCGGCCCTGGTCACGCGCCGCGGGCTTTGGATCGCTGGCGGCTCCGCGATAGCCATCGGCGTTATTGTCGTCATCATGGGCATTACCTCGCGCCGGATGGCCGATGCAAAGCTCAGCGAATGGACGGAGGACCAGGCGGTCCCGGTCGTCGCCGTGGCAACGCCCGACACCAAGGGCAAGAAAAGCACCTTCTCGCTTCCGGGCCGGCTCGAAGGTTATTCGCAGGCCCAAATCTATGCGCGCGTGAGCGGCTATCTGAAAAGCTGGACAGCCGATATCGGTGCGTCGGTGAAGGCCGGCGATCTCCTCGCCGAGATCGACGCACCCGATCTCGACCAGCAGATCATGCAGGCCGAGGCTGAACTTGCCTCCGCGCAGGCCAATTCGAACCTGTCGCAGATGACCCTGCAACGGGGCCAGCAGCTTATTCCTTCCGGGGCGGTCTCGAAGCAGGATCTCGATCAAAGATCGGCCGACTCGTCCAACAAACTGGGGCTGGTGAGATCGGCGCAGGCCAATCTCGACCGGCTGCGTGTGCTTGAAAAGTACAAGCGCATCACCGCGCCGTTCGACGGACTGGTGACGGCACGTAATACCGATCTCGGCGCCCTGATAAGCGCCGGCAGCAGCAACGGCGCGCCGCTGTTCGTGGTTTCCGACACCAGCCGATTACGCGCCTACGTGGCCGTGCCGCAAATCTTCGTGCCGAATATCCGGATCGGCACCAGGGCCCATATCTCGGTGCCCGAATATCCCGGCCGCGAATTTTCCGGGACCGTCGAAGCGTCCGCTCAGGCCGTGGACGCCGCGTCGGGCACGACCCGGATGCTGATCGTGATCGACAATGCAAGCGGTGAACTGATGTCTGGCGCCTTCGCCAATGTCGGTTTCGACCTGCCGCATCCCGAAGTTGCGATCAACGTGCCGGCAAGTGCGCTGATCTTCGATCGCAGCGGATTGCATGTCGCCACCGTGAACAGCGACAATCGCGTCGCGCTCAAAGCCGTCACCATCGCGCGCGATCTCGGCAAACAGGTCGAAATCGCCTCCGGCCTCACGCCTGAGGACCGCATCATCGAGAGCCCGCCCGACGGCCTGGCGAACGGCGACAGGGTGCGCGTTGCCGGGCAGCCCCGCGACGCCAAAGAAGCAGAAGCTTCGGCGAAATGAGATCGGGCCGGCCGCTCGCACTCCAGCGCCCGCTCAGTAGCCGATGAGAATTTCGCTCACGGTCGGCTTCACCTTCGCGACGATCGGATCGGCGGAGCTGAATTCCTGGTCGGCGGAGACGGCGCCGATCGCATCGGCCGATGCTTTCGGATCGGCGCGCAAGCTTGCGCTGGCTTTGCAGCCGCCGGCCAAGGAGGCCAAGGCGCCGCCGTCCCAATTGCTGACCGTCGCCACGCCGGTCTTGTCAAAACCTTTGACCTTGAACGGCTTGTGATTGAGTTTTTCGAGCTGCGGCAAAGTCAGCCCCAGATGCAGGCCGTCGGGTCCGGTCCAGTCCGATTTTCCGGTAATGTCGATGAGATAAAGCCCGGTGCGGTTCGGATTTTGCCACCATACTTCGAGCCGCCGCTTGGGGTCCTTCGGATACAGCACCGTGACGCCGACTTGCGCGTCCTGCACCTTTTCTTCGGTGTAGATCATGTTCAGAGAACCGAAGATCATCGCCAGTTCGAGCATGCCGGAGTCCGGCGCGAACGGACCGCTGCAGGCGATCACGGTGCGGGAAGCCGAAGGCATCATTTCTTTGCGGGCGGGCGCAGGTGGCGCAGCCGTTGCGTTGGCGGCGGCGCCCCGCGCCGGATGCGGCGGTGAGACGGCGGGAGTACCCGGCGGCTCCGATACGGCTGCCGGCATCGGCTGTTTGATTTGCGACGGCGCGAGCTGGTCCTCAGGGCTCAGACTTGGTTGCGGCGCCGGATAGCCGCGTGGCTGTGCCATAAGCGGACCGACTGTCGCGCTAGACAGCAAGAATGCGATGGCAAAGCCGCGCGCCACCGACGTCACGCCAATGTAACGCATCGGTCCCCTCCCTCATTTTTCTTATCCCCACGTTAGCTTAGCACGGCCAACGGCTGGAAGCGCGCCGCGCGGCAAGGCGCTGTAGGATTGCGGGAAATAGGCCGCCCGCAACCGCACCAAAGGCTTGTGGGTCGGTCGGGCCGTGTTACCGTTCCCATTAATTCAGCGCACCCTGATCAGGAAGGTCGATGGCCTTCAGCACCGGACGACGGCTGGTTTTGTCCGCGCTCCGTGCCAAGGCGGCGTCTTCGTCGCTTGGAACCAGAGCCTGCGCCCGAACCATTCGCGCGACGGCGATCGCGCTCGCCGCGCTCCTCGGCGCGACGGCATGTCAGCCTCGTGAACAAATTAGCCAAAGCGCGGCTGATAATCAGACAGCGCCGGAGGGTTCACAACGCGCCGTACTCTATGAGGAAGATACGGCCAATCCGCAGGGTAACGCGTATAATGGCTTTGCGGTATGGCGGACGGAGACCGTGTCGCCTGGGGGCGGACGCCCCGACGAAGTCGCGGTACGGGCGGACATCGATATCCCGGACCGCCAGATGGCGGTGGTGTGGTCGCTGCGGCGGAACACGGATCGGAAGCTCCCGGCAAGCCACACGATTGAAATCAGGTTTTCTTTGCCGCGCTCTTCCCCGGGCGACGGCATCGCCAATGTGCCCGGCATCTTGTTGAAGACGTTCCCGGAGGCGAAAGGTATTCCGCTCTCAGGGCTCAGCGTAAAGGTGAGCGACGGATATTTTCTCATCGGGCTGTCTGGCGTTGACGCCGACCGGCAGCGGAATCTGCGACTGCTCAACGACCAAAATTGGCTCGACGTGCCGATCGTCTTTAACAGCGGCAAGCGTGCTATCCTCGCCGTCGAGAAGGGCCCGTCCGGCGCCCGCGTCTTCGCCAGCGCCTTTGCGGCCTGGGGGGACCAGCGGTAACCTCAGGACCGGCTGCAATCGCCACGGGTAAGCTCGACCCGCTGGCGCCCTTCACAGGGTCCGCTGCTCGGCCCCGCATTCCTTGCATTTGAACTCGACGCGCGATTGCCCGGGGGACGCGCTGACGCGGTTCGGCGCGCCGCATTTGCCGCATTTGGCTTCGATGCGGGTGTCGCCCTGCTTCACGGTGACGCCCTTGCGCGCCATCGCCTCTTTGACGAGGCGTTCGGCCTCCTCGCGCATGTCTTGCTTGGACATTTCATCCTGTTCCGCGTTTGCCGTGCAGGTGGTACATGCGATTGCGCGTTCGGGCAACGCTTGAGTTGAGCCTTAAGTCCGCGCCCTCACGGCGGCGATCGGCCCGGTGGCGGGGAATATTCGCGCGCGATTTCGGTTAGACTGGCCGCCACAAAGCATCGCGGGGAGTGCCATGATCGAGAAAAAAGTTCCTTACCAGGTCGGCGGCAGGCCGTTCGAGGGCATGATCGTCTATGACGAGGCCGTGACCGGGCCGCGGCCGGTCGTCTTCGTGCAGCCGGATTGGAAGGGCGTCTGCCCGGATACCATCGGCCAGGCCCGCCTCGTTGCCGGCAAGGATTATGTGGTGCTGATGGCAGACATGTTCGGGACCGGCTACGGCGCGAAGCCGAAGACCCAGGACGAATTGCGCGCCGGCATGCTCGCCGTGCACAAGGACCTGCCGTTCACGCTCGCCTGCGGGACCATGGCCTATGACACGCTCATCGGCGAGGCCGGCAAACTCGGCCTCATCGACGACAAGAAGATCGCTGCGGTCGGCTATTGCGCGGGCGGCGGCTATGCGCTCGAGCAGGCCCGCGCCGGCGCGCCCTACAAGGCGCTGGTGGTGCTGCACGTCACCAATCCCAATCCGGTGGTGCCGGGCACGCCCTGCAACATCAAGGGCCGCCTGCTCGCCATCCACGGCGCCGACGATCCGGTGACGCCGAAGGCCAAGATGGACGCCTTCGAGGAAGAACTCACGCAGGCCAAAGTCGACTGGCAGGTCATGATGTTCGGCGGCGCCGTGCATTCGTTCTGCGATCCGACCGCCGTCGGCGGCGCGCAGCGCTACGACGAAAAACTGTGCCGCAAATCCTACGCATTGATGCGCGACTTTTTCGCCGAGACTTTTTCAGCGAAGTGACGGTTTGAGCGAAGAACAGCCGAGGTGCCCCCATGGACCTGACACGGCGCACGATGCTGGCCGGCACCGCCGCGGCTTTCGCCGCGCGCGCCGATGGCGCCGCGGCCGAGACGCCGCCCGCCGGCACCGCGAGCCCCGGGATCTATCGCTACAAGATCGGCAGCTTCGAACTGACCGCGATCTATGACGGCATCTGGTATCGGCCGATCAACGATCAGTTCATCCGCAATGCGCCGTTCAGCGAAGTCGAGCACGCGCTCGATGCGGCGTACATGCCGCACGACAGACTGGCGACGCCATTCACGACGCTGATCGTCAATACGGGCAAGCAACTGGTGCTGCTCGACACCGGCACCGGCGGCCAGATCGCGCCGTCGGCCGGCGTGCTGCGCGCCAATCTCGCCGCAGCCGGCATCGATCCGAAAGCGGTCGACCGCATCGTCATCTCGCATTTTCATCCCGACCACATCAACGGCATCAAGGACAAGGACAACGCGCTGATCTTTCCCAATGCCGAACTGATGGTGCCGGCGGCCGAATGGGCGTTCTGGATGGACGACGGCAATATGAATGCCGCGGCGGCCGATCTGAAACTGACCTTCCGCAATCAGCGGCGGATTTTTACCGACATCGCCAAGCAGGTGACGCAATTCGAGCCCGGCAAGGAAGTGGCGCCCGGCGTCGAAACGCTGCCGGCGCCGGGCCATACGCCGGGCCATACCGTGTTCGCCGTGCATTCCGGCGATCAATCGCTGTTGGTATTGAGCGATACCGCGCAGCATCCGGCGGTGTTCGCGCGCCATCCCGACTGGCAGGCCGCCTTCGACATCGACGGCGCCGAGGCCGTCAAAACCCGAAAAAAAATCTTCGACCGCGCCGCGGCCGACCGCATGCTGGTCACCGGCTATCATTTCCCGTTCCCGGCCTGCGGCCATTTGCTCAAGACCGCGACAGGCTACGAGCACGTTCCGATCGAGTGGCAGCCGAGTTTGTAGCGCGCGGCGATCGGAGGCCGGCACTTAAGCCGGCCTCCTTGATCCCGATAGATATTCTTGTTTGTTCGCTACGGGACGACTTTCCGAGCATGATCTTTTCGGAAAACCGGCGTCCGCCTTTCCGGATCATGCATTAATTCCGGCTTGCGGATGCAACGGGGGTCTGCCGTTTCTCACCCGCAAGCCGGTGCGAACGACCCGGGCCTCGGTTCGCACCGTTGTGGGGTGCATATTCCGGGTCGCAGGCAATCTCGCTTACGAACGCTTCGCGGCCGGGGTCGCGAACTTGTTCGCGGTTTTGCCGACGCGGGCCTCATGCGACTTCGCGGGCTTGGCATGGCGCGCCTGATGCATGGTGCGGCTCTTGGTCTTCGCCATATGCTTCCTGGCATGCTTCGCAGGCGTGGCGGCTTTGGCGGTTTGGAGCGGGGCCGTCGTGGCGGCCGGCGCTTTCTGCGACTGGGCTTGCGGGGCGGCCGGCGTCGCATTGCCGGAATTCTGGGCGAGCGCCGGGCCGGCAATCAAAGCGGTCGCGACGAGCGCTACGGCGAATTTCCTCAACATGGTATTTTCCTTTTTGTTCGAGTTCTTTTTCGGCCGTCTCGGTTCGAGATCGCGCCGACCTTGGCAACAGGTTTACGCCCCGCGCCATGAATGCGTTCTGAAGTGTTGTGACGGAAATCGTTCACCTACGTGAACTTCCTGTAATGACGGGCAGTTTTGCTATCGGGGAAAACGGCGCGAATAGGCCCTCGCGCACACGCGGGATTATCGGGTAAGGTGCCGGTGTTTACTCTTTCGACCGCGCTTAAAGCGCCCCGAACCGGAGGGAGTCATGCGCCCCACGACTTTACTCGCAGCCGCCGTTCTGCTCGCCGCCACGGCCGGCGTGCCGAGATTTGCGCTCGCCATCGAGGGGGCCAGTCCGGCCCCGCCGCAAACCTCGTCGCAGCCGTCAGGCAGCACCAGCAGCAGCAGCACGAAGAAGTCGAAAAAGAAGGACAAGTCGAGCTCGCTCGAGGACTTCTACAACGGCTGGCATAAGGCTTACGCGCTGGTTTACGACAAGCAGGATTACGAGGGCGGCATCGCGGTGCTGCGCTCCATGGGCTTCGACGACAACGCCGATGTGGCCACCCTCATCGGCTATGCAAGCCGCAAGCTCGGCCGCTACGACGACGCCAAGCTTTGGTACGACCGCGCGCTCGCCGCCGATCCCAATCACGCGCTGACCTGGTCCTATTACGGCATGTGGCAGGCCGAGCAGGGTAACGTGCTCAAGGCCAAAGACGACCTCGAAAAGGTCCGCAGCATTTGCGGCACCGAGTGCCGCGAATTTACGGCGCTCAAGCAAGCCATCGACGGCACCGTGACGTACTGACGGCCTGATAATCGCTCGTCCCCGCGCAAGCGGGGACCCAGTCTTCTGTTGTGAGGATCGGCCCTTGCTGGCTTCCCGCTTACGCGGGAATGAGCGGATGATTCGATGACGTCACGCCAGGGGCACGGCCGCTCCAGCTGCGCGGTCACTCCAGGTGCACGCCCGCTTCTTGCGCGACCGCTTTCCACAGCCGCACCTCGTCCGCCAGCACGCCCGCCATTGCTTGCGTGGTCATCGGACGCGGTTCGAGGCCGAGCTTCGCAAGCGCCGCCTGGGTGCTGCGCGATTTCAGCGTCAGGTTTTCGGCTTCGTTGAGTTTTGTGATCACGTCCGGCGGTGTCGCCGCCGGCGCCATCAGCGCGAACCAGATCGCCGGCGGGAACCCGTCGAAGCCCGCCTCGTGCAGGGTCGGCACATCGGGAAGCTCGGGCCAGCGCTCGCTGCTCGTCACCGCGAGCGCCCTGAGCTTGCCGGACTTCACCAGCGGCAACAGGACGGATTTCGCGCTGACATGGATCTGAATGTGATTGCCGAGCACGTCGGCGATCGCCGGCGCCGCGCCCTTATAGGGAACGAACACGATGTCGGCGCCGAAGCGCGCCCGGATCAGCGCCAGCAACAGATGCGGCGAGATGCCGAGCGTGGCGCCCGAGCTCAGCTTGCCGGGATTTGCCTTCGCATAGGCGATCAGTTCGGCGAGCGTATGCACGGGTACCGACGGATTGACCACCAGCGCCTGCGAATCCGTCGCCAGCGCCGCGACCGGCGTAAAATCCTTCACCGGATCGTATTCGAATTTGCTGTAGAGCGCGGGCGCGATAGCGTTGTCGTTCGAGCCGCCGAGCAGAAGCGTGTAGCCGTCCGGCAGCGCGTGCGCGACGTCGCGCGTTCCCATTCTGCCGCCCGCGCCGGCGACATTCTCGATCACGATGCTTTGGCCGAGTTCGCCGTCTAGTCCCTGCGTCGCGACGCGCGCCACAGTATCGGTCGGTCCGCCGGCCGGATAAGCGACGATCAGTTTGATCGGACGATCGGGAAAACTCTCCGCCAAAGCCTGCGCCCAAATCGCCGCGGTCAGAGCAACGACCGCAAGCCCAAGCGCGATTATCCGGCTCATGCTACCCTCCCCGTTCCGTCTCCTTGACGATCCAGGCGTGATAGTCCGGATCGACGCTTTCGATCGGAATGACCAGTATGGCAGGGGCGGTATAGGAATGCATCTCTTTGACGGCGGCGCGCACGGCTTCTGCAAGGCTGGCGCGGGTCTTGATGATCATCACCGCCTCGTCGCCGCGCTCGATCGCGCCTTGCCACCAATATAACGACACCATGCCGGGCAGGATATTGACGCAGGCGCAGAGCCGGCGCTCGACAAGGCTCCGTCCCGCCCGCTCCGCCTCGACAATCGATGGATAGGTCGTATAGACGAAGACCGCGCGTTCCATGTTGCCTCCCCGCTCTGTTCAACGGCGCCGCGCCGCCGGTAGAGCATTATCCCGAAAAGTGGAAGCCGGTTTTCGGATAAGATCATGCTCAAAGGAAAAATCTAGAAAGCCTGACCGCCATGGCGAAACGCCGCAAAGCCTCCCGCTATAAGCACATCGCCTTCGTCGCCAGCGATGTGCCGGCGGCCCAGCGCGCCCGCAAGCGGCTCGCAGCCCGCTACGGCGATGCTTCGCCTGAGTCCGCCGACGTCATCGTCGCGCTGGGCGGCGACGGCCTCATGCTCGCGACCCTGCAACGGTTCATGAACTCCGGCAAGCCGATCTATGGCATGCACCGCGGCACGGTCGGTTTTCTGATGAACGAATACCGCGAAAACGGCCTCGCCGAGCGACTCACGGCGGCGCAGGAGAGCGTCATCCATCCGCTCTTGATGCGCGCGCGCGACGCCGCCGGCCGCGTCCACCGCCACCGCGCCATCAACGAAGTATCGCTGTTCCGCCAGACCTATCAGGCGGCGCGGTTGCGCGTGTTGGTCGACGGCAAGGAGCGGCTCCCGGTACTCGTTGCCGACGGCATCCTGTTGTCGACGCCCGCCGGTTCCACCGCCTACAATCTTTCGGTCCAGGGCCCGATCATCCCGATCGGCGCACCGGTCCTGGCGCTGACGCCGATCAGCCCGTTCCGACCGCGCCGCTGGCGCGGCGCGCTATTGCCGGATCGGGCAAAAGTCACTGTCGAGGTACTGGAGTCCGCCAAGCGCCCGGTCGCTGCGGTCGCCGACCACGACGAAGTCCGCTCGGTGCGCTCGGTCGAGATCAGCATGGATCACTCGATCTCGATGCATATGCTGTTCGATCCCGGCCACAGCCTCGACGAACGCATCCTCGGCGAACAATTCGGCTATTGAGGACGAAAGGCGCGGCGAAAATCCGCAAAGCTTAACCGCGCCTTAACGACGATTCTTTACGATCTCGCCGCGCGGGCTTGGGCTTCGGCCAAGGCTGCGCGGGAGTGCCGTATGGTCCGTATCGATTTCAATCGTCTGCGTTTTCTGGTCATCGACGACAACGCGCATATGCGGCGAATCTTACGCACGCTGTTGCATGGTTTCGGCGCGCGCGAGGTCTATGAGGCCGAAGACGGCGCCGCCGGCCTCGAAGCCTTCACCCACTACGTGCCCGACATCATTCTGACCGACTGGGTGATGCCCATATTCGACGGCTTGGAATTGACCCAGATGATCCGCCAGCCTGGCGCCAACGCCAACCCCTATGTGCCGATCATCATGCTCACCGGTCATTCCGAGAAGAAGCGCGTGGTCGGCTCCCGCGACGCCGGCGTCACCGAGTTTCTCGCCAAACCGATCTCCGCCAAGGCGCTCTACGAGCGCATCCTGAACGTGGTCGCCAATCCACGCCCTTACATCAAGAGCAAGACGTATTTCGGTCCGGATCGGCGCCGCGGCGTCAACCCGAACTATGTCGGCGCCGAACGGCGCAAGGGTGGCAGGGCGGAAGTCACGCGCCAACAGCCGTTGATGGACAAGGCCAAGGTCACGGTGTGACCGCTCGGAGAAGAATTGCCATGGGCCAACGCAAAGACGACTCCCCATCGGTCGCAACTTACGCCGACCACGAAATCATCACGCCGCCGCATCCGCTGCGCCGGGCGGTCAGTGCCGCAGCGCCTGGCGATGACGATCCGATCGCGCGCGCCGAAGCCGCTTTGCTCGAATTGTCAGGCGAGTTTACCAACTGGATGCATTCGGAGTGCGAGCGGCTCGAAGCCGCGCGCCGCGACGTCAAGCGTTCGGGCTTCACCGAGAAGACGCACGATGAGCTGTTCCGTGCGGCCCACGACATCAAGGGCGAGGCCGCAACCTTCGGATACCCGGAAGTAGCGGGCTCCGCCGAAAGCCTCTGCCGGTTGCTCGAGCACACCCCGACTATGACCGGTATCCCGATGAAGCTCGTCGACCAGCACGTCGACGCGGTGCGGGCGATCATCCGCGAGCATGCCCGTCCCGACGTCGGCGAGGTCGCCGTCGCGCTGACCCGCCGGTTGCGCGAGGTCACCGATGACTTCCTGAAACGGGAAAACAGTTTCCGGCCGGATTACCTGAAGAGCATTTTCTCGCCGTCGCTCGCCCCTAGCCTCGGCGAAATGTGAAAGCACTCGCGATCGCTCGTCCCGCCTGAGCGGAACCCGGTCTCTCTCGTGCGGTAGATGGCTTCCCGCTTGAGGGGGAATGAGCGGAAAAGGTTATGCCGCGGCCGAATGCTCCGTGCCGTTCCACGCCACCAGATCATCGCAGAACAAGCGCGCTTCTTCGCGCGCGGCCTCGGTGGCAAAGCGGCGCAGAAGCGTGAGGAGCGGCGCAAGCTCGCCGAGATCGGCGTCCTCGCAGCGCGTCAGAACCCGCTCGATCATGCGGCGCTTGAGCCGCGCGGCGCCGCCCGCTTCATCGCTGAAGCCCTCGCGCATCGCCTCTATCGCCTCCTTGAAGGCGGGAAATGTCGACGGCGGCAATTGCGCTTTTGCGAACAGCGCCCGCAATCCTGCGCTGCCGCGGTCGTGCACCAGGCCCGCCACGCGTGCGGCCGGCAGATCCGTCAATTCGGCGAGTGCCTCCTCGAACAAGGCCATGTTGCCGGACAACAGCGCGCGCAAAATGAGGCCGGCCGTAAGCTGTCCGGTGGCGCACAGATGCTTGATCAGTGGCCGCAGCTCGGTGTCCGGCGTCGCGGCGGCGATGGTGACGGTGGCTTTCTCACAAGCCTCGCGCGCGATGCGCTGGGCGTGATCGATATCGAGCCAGGCGCGGCCGGCGACGAAACCGGCCAGAGTCTGCGAAAGCTTGATGACGAGCGCCTGGCGTGTGGCGGCCGGAAGATCGTCGCGCATCAACAGCGCCTCGCGGATCGCCGCGAGATGGCCGAAACGCTCGACGATGCGGTCGACCGAGAGCGGCGCCAAGTCGGCGCTATTATTTTCGACCAGCAGCAGGCAGGACTCCGCACTGCCGACCTCGGCGATCGCAGCGGCGACCGAGCACGGCAGGCCGGCGCGACTCGCGATAGCGGCCTGGATGATGGCGCCCCCGGTCGCCGCGGCATCGACAAGATCGGCATCGACGAACAGCGGCGACAGCGCATAAACCGGCGCGGCGATCTGCGGCTGGTCGGCGGCGAGTGCGATGACGACGGCCGGCGGTGCGCTCGGGCTTGCGGCCAGCGCATCGGCGAGCGCCCGGCGCACCAGCGGCGACGGATCGTCGAGCAGCATCAGCATGGCGCCTTCCGCCGCGCCGAGATCGTCGGCCGAGAGATCGGAATAAAGGTAGGCGCGCGCCAACGCGCTGGTCGCTTCGGCCCGTTCGCCGGCCGGCGCGGTGCGCACCCAGTGCAGGAATTCGCGGACGATCATCTTTTTGCTGCGCCACGCGGAATTGGACCCGGCCACGATCCTACAAAGCGGCGCTTAACAAAGCGTTCACCATAAATCGCCGCGTATATCGGGAAATCCGCGTAATGCTGTCGGGGCTGACCGCCAAAACTCGCTAGAGACTGATCGGTTCTGATTGAATCAGAACCGGGCTCCAGCATGCTGTCTGAGCATGATCTTTTCGGAAAACCGGGTTCCACTTTTCCGGATCATGCTCTAAGTCCCGCGCGAGCCGTCGTCGGAGAACAGATTGAGCAGCGCACTGCCCGACGGCGGCGGACCGCTGCCGCCCGAACCGGGTACGCCCCAAAGCTGACTGACGACGCTTGCCACCGGCCCGGTGCGATCGGGATCCGAGAACAGACCGTGGAACACCTGGCTGTCGGCCGCCGCCATTTTGGGGATGGCGGCAGCGAAGGCGCTGGTCATCCCGGCGGTGTCGGGCACCGCGGCGGCGAGGGTTGCGGCGGCGCGCGTGGCCGCACCGGCACTCGGGACGGATGGAATAGGCAGCGGCGGAATCGGCGGCAGCGTCGAGTTTGCCGCGGGCGCGGTTGCCGCTTGGGCAACGCTACTGCCAACGTCCGGCACCACTCGCGCCGCCACATCGTAGCGCGCAGTAAGAACATCGCGCACCTGCGCGAGGCTGCGCGGCGCACCGGTCGAGCGATCGTAGAAGATCGGCGTATTGGCCTGCGCGGCGTTGGGAAAATAACTCGCCGCCGACGCATTCGGATCGTCTGCGGCAGCCGAGATCAAACGCGCCGCGCCGCCGGCGCCGAGAAAATGCGCGATGTAAAGCTCGCCCTCGCTCGGCGAGCGGCCGAGCCGGTCCGCCAACAGCGCCGCATTGGCCTGCGTGAAGGCACCCGCCATTACGGCGTTCGCCGCCGGATCGTTGCGCAGCTTGAGGATCTCGCTCTTCATCGCCGGATCGGCCACCTCGTAATGCCCGGAAGCATTTTTGGTGATGGCCGCCGCATATTGGCCGTAGCCGAGCGCCGGGCCCGCCTGTTTCAGCATGCCGAGCCAGGTCTGCTCGACGAATTGAAACAACCCGCGCGCCGACGAGGTCGAGGCTCCAGCCTGCGGATTGAGCCCGGATTCGACCTGCGCGGTCGCCAATAGGTAATGGAAACTCGTCCCGGTGGCCTGCGCCGCCTGGCGAATAACGCCGGCAACCGCGGAACCCGCGGTGGAATTGCTGGAATCGACCAGCATGCATTGCTCCCCTGCCGGCTCCCACCGGCTGTTTGAGCGTTAGCGATCATTAACCGTTATGGTAAACGTCGTCTTAACGAAGAAGCGGTGCAGGAGGCGGAGATGACGCAGCAAACGACCACTCGGCATAAGCGCGGCGGGCTTTATTTCGAGGATTTCGTCCCCGGCGAACTCGTCGAGCACCGCTACACCCGGACCGTCACCCAGATGGACAACATGCTGTTCTCCAACATGACGCTCAACCCGCAGCCGCTCCATATCGACCGGCACTTCTGCGAGCAGGAAACCGAATGGGGCCAGCCGCTGATGAACTCGCTGTTCACGCTAGGCCTGATGATCGGCATCCAGGTTTCGGATATGACGGTCGGCACCACCATTGCCAATCTCGGCATGACCGACGTGAAATTTCCCCACCCGCTGTTCGAAGGCGACACCGTGCATTGCACCACCGAGGTGCTCGGCAAGCGCGAATCGAAATCCCGCCCCGGCGCCGGCATCGTCGAGTTTCATCACCGCGCCTATAATCAGGACAACAAACTCGTCGCCGAATGCCGCCGTCAGGCGTTCATGCGGATGCGGCCGAAATAGCCGGTCATTCCGGGGCGCGCAAAGCGCGAGCCCGGGATCCATAATCGCTGAACTCAAAGGACTTTCACTGCAGCATTTCGCCTGAATCGACCGTGGTTATGGATTCCGGGCTCCTCGCTGCGCTCGGCCCCGGAAGGACGAAGGTAAATTACCGATGCGCTCATTTCTTTTCGTACCAGCCGACAGTCCAAAAAAACTCGACAAGGCGATGGCAAGCGGCGCCGATGCCGTGATCGTCGATCTGGAAGACTCGATCGCCTATGACGGCAAGGCGCGGGCGCGGGAGAGTGCGGCGGCATTTCTCAAAGCGGCCGTGCCGGCCAAGGCGCGGCCCTATTTGCTGGTGCGCGTGAACGGGCTGCAGACCGGCCTCACCGACGCCGATCTCGATGCGGTGGCGGCGGCGAAGCCCGATGCCATCATGCTGCCGAAAGCGGAAGGCGGCGCGTCGGTCATCCATGCCGACGCCAAGCTCGCCGTACGCGAGGCGATCAACGATCTCCCCGACGGCCATATCAAAATCATGCCGATCGCCACCGAAACCGCGGCCGCGCTATTTGTCGCCGGCACGTTCGCCGGCGCCAGCGCGCGGCTTCTAAACCTGACGTGGGGCGCTGAAGATCTGTCGGCGGAACTTGGCGCCCACGCCAATCGCGACCCACAAGGCCACTGGCTCGATCCCTACCGGCTCGCGCGCGCCTTGTGTCTTGCCGGCGCAGCCTCCGCCCAAGTGCCCGCGATCGACACCGTCTTTGTCGATTTCCGCGACAGTGACGGTTTTAGGGGCGAATGCGAGGAAGCAAGTCGCGACGGCTTTCTCGGCAAGATGGCGATCCATCCGGCGCAGGTGCCGATCATCAACGAGGTGTTCACGCCGTCCGCGAAGGCGGTCGAACACGCGCGCGCCGTGGTGGAGGCCTTCGCGGCAAAGCCCGGGGCGGGAGTCGTCGGCATCGGCGGATTGATGTACGACCGCCCTCACCTCGCGCGCGCGGAGCAGTTGCTCGGGCGCGCTGCGGCTGCGAAAGGCTGACTGGCGTTGCCGGCTCGAGACGCTATCTCTGCAACCGCTCAATTCGCTCGATATTTATCGAGCACCGTCTCGTCGACCTCGACGCCTAGTCCCGGCCCGTTCGGCACGCGCATGAATCCTCCGGGCGCATCGACCAGGGCGCCGAGCGGGCTCGCTTCGAGCTTGAGATAGAAGCGTTCGATCAAAGGTTTTTTATCCGGCAGGCTCGCGGCGAAATGGATGGTGGCGATGAGGCCGGGGCCGAAATAGGGCGAATGCGGCGCGATGGTAGCGCCCCGGCGCCGGGCCATTGCGGCGATCGTCCGCATCGCGCTGACGCCGCCGATCTTGGTGATGCTCGGCTGAACATAATCGACCCCGGCGGCGCCGAGGAGTTGGGCGATGTCGGCGAGCGTGCCGGCATTTTCGCCGGCGGCGATCGGGATGCCGCCTTCGGCCTTCAGGCGCGCCATGCCGTCATAATCCTCCGGCGGCCATAGCGCCTCTTCGAGCCATTGCAGCCGGCAGGGCTGCAATCGCTTGGCCGTGTCGATGGCCTGCGGCACCGTCCAGGCGCAACTGGCATCGACCGTAAGCGCGATATCCGGGCCGATCGCCTCGCGCGCCGCCGTGATTTGCGCGACGCCGGTTTCATGGAGCTTGACGCTCGTATAGCCTTCGGCGACGGCCTTGGCGCTGTTGCGCCGCACGACGTCGGCATTGCCGTAACGCAACAGGCTCGCATAGGCCGGCAAGCGCTCGAGCGTTTCCGTGCCGCCGAGGAGCCGATAGAGCGGCACGCCGGCGCGTTTGCCGGCAATGTCCCACAGCGCGATGTCGAGCGCCGACAGCGCAAACCCGACCGGGCCGTTGCGCGAGCAGTTGCGTTGCTTGTAGGCAATATCGGCAACCAGCGCCGCAATGTCGGTCGGATCGCGGCCGATAGCCAGCGGCGCTATGGCGCGCTCCACCGCGGTCTTCGTGATGCCGCAGGCGCCAAGGCCGAAGCCCTCGCCCCAGCCGGTGAGGCCTTCGTCGGTCGTGACCTTGACGAACAAGGTCTCCATGCGCTGCCACTGCGTCGCCGCCGCGTTCTCGGCGGAATTGCCGAAGTCGTAGGGCACGCTGATATGGAATGGCGTGACGGCTGTGATTTTCATCGCGCTTCATCCCCACAGCCGCGCCGGCTCCGCTTTTCCAGCGCGATGCCGAATTATTTTTTGTAGGTTGCCGTCGGATCGAACACGCGCTCGTCGCGGAATTCGAGCCTCGCGCCCGCCTTGCCAAGCGGCACGGCGCGGTAGAAGCAGGAGTGCCGCCCGGTATGGCAGGCGCCGGAAATCTGTTCGACCTTGATCCAGACCGCGTCCTGATCGCAATCGATGCGCATTTCGACGACGCGCTGGGTATGGCCCGAGGTTTCGCCTTTCTTCCACAGCGCGCGGCGCGAGCGGCTGTAATACCAGGCTTCGCCGCTGGCGATGGTTTTCGTCAAGGCTTCCGCATTCATGTGCGCGACCATCAGCACGTCGCCCGAGTCGACGTCCGTCGCAACCGCCGTGACAAGCCCGTCGGCATCGAATTTCGGTGTCAGCGCAAAACCTTCTTCAAGCTCTGCGCTTGTTCCCGGCAAGGCGAATGGTGATTGATCCGGCAACAAAGCCCCCACATCGTGGCGCGTCGCTCAGCGTTTCTCCGCAACGCTCCGCGCCAGCGTGACGAAGCGCATCTGGTCGTCGCTATTGTCGCGGAACGACCCGACAAATCGCGTGGTGACCGTCGACACGCCCTGCTTGGCGACGCCGCGCACCGACATGCAGGTGTGCTCGGCCTCGAGCATCACCGCCACGCCGTGCGGCTTGAGCACCTCCTCGATGGCAGTGGCGATCTGCGAGGTGAGATGCTCCTGCGTTTGCAGGCGCCGCGCATAGACGTCGACAAGGCGGGCGATCTTCGACAGGCCGACGACGCGCTCCACCGGCCGGTAGGCGACATGCGCCTTGCCGTAGAACGGCATCATGTGATGCTCGCAATGCGAGGTGAAGCCGATGTCGCGGATCAGGACGAAATCCTCATACGGCTCCGTTTCGCCAAAGGTGCGCGTCAGCGCATCGGCGGGGATTTCGCCATAGCCGCGATAAAGCTCGTCGAGCGCCGCGACCACGCGCTTCGGCGTGCCTACCAAGCCCTCGCGCGACGGGTTCTCGCCCAAATAGGCGATCAGCGCGCGGACGGCTGCTTCCGCCTCTTCGCGCGAGGGCCGGTCGTCGATGGGCGCCGGGGCATGACGGACGTGATCGGCGAGCGGCCCGCGGGGCCAAGGCTTTATAACGGCGTCCATCATGTCTCCAGTCGGCGGCAAGGGGCGTAAAGGGCCGTAACTTCAATTCCACTGCGGTAGCGCCTATATATGGACTGTCAGGCTTAGACAATAAAGTGCTGCAAAACAGGCTAATTTTGCGATTCTGCCATGCTCAACGAGGTCTATAACCGCCGTATTATCGAGCTTGCCGGCACCATTCCGCGGATCGGACGGTTGCCCGAGCCCGATGCAACGGCAAGCGCGCTGTCAAAACTGTGCGGTTCGACCGTCACCATCGACCTCAAGATGGACGGCGACACGGTGACCGATTTCGCCCATGAGGTGAAAGCCTGCGCGCTCGGCCAAGCCTCGTCCTCGATCATGGCCCGCAATATCGTCGGCTCGAAGGCCGCGGAGCTGCGCGAATTGCGCGACGGCGTGCGCAAGATGCTGAAGGAAAACGGCGCCCCGCCGGCCGACGGCAAATGGGCCGACATCGCGGTGCTCGAACCGGTGCGCGACTACAAGGCCCGGCATGCGTCGACGCTGCTCACCTTCGATGCCGTGGTCGATGCCATCGGCCAGATCGAGAAGAAGCGCGGGGTCAAACAAGCGGCAGAGTAATTTTCTTCGCTCGTCATTGCCGGGCTTGACCCGGCAATCCATAGAGCGGAAAGGCTGCATGGATGCGCGGGTCGAGCCCGCGCATGACGAGGACAATGTTGTTGGCGATGCCTCTCGACGCGCTATTCGAAGCCTCGCGAAAAACCCCTCGCCTCGTCGGGCGCGGCTTGGTGAAAACCTACCGCTACACGCTCTCACCCTTGGTCGGCTATCGCTGCCGCCATCTGCCGACCTGTTCCGACTATGCCGATCAGGCGCTCGATCGCTTCGGGCTGTGGGCCGGCGGCTGGATGACGCTGGCGCGCGTGCTGCGTTGTCAGCCGTGGGGCACGTCGGGGCTGGATTTCGTCCCTGGAGCGGTTGCGCCCAACGCGCGCTGGTATCTGCCTTGGCGATACGGGCGCTGGCGCGGGACGAATGCGTCGCCCAGCACCGGCAGACAAAAGTAATCGATCAGGCCGCCGCCCGTTCGGGCGGCGCCATGAATTCCGGACCGATCGGCGTGCGCACGTGCTCGGCCACGATCTGGTCGATGGCCTTCATCGCGGTCGCATCGAGCTTCCAGCCCGAGACGTCGCCGACCGGATCGAGCTGCGCCGGATGCCGCGCGCCCCATAGCGCGATCGTATTCGGCGAGCGGTCGAGCACCCAGCGCAGCGCCAGATGGATGACGCGCTTGCCGAAATGCTGCTGCGCGAAGCGATCGAGCGCGGACACGGCCGCGAGATATTCGGCAAAATGCGGCGCCTTGAATTTCGGATCGTGGCTGCGCAGATCGGTCGCCGGAAAATGCGTGTCAGCCTTCATGCGTCCGGACAACAGCCCGCGGCACAACGAGCCGTAGGCCAGCATCGCGAGCCCGCGCTGTTGCGCATAAGGAAATATTTCCGCATCGATGGCGCGTTCGAACAGATTGTAGGGTGGCTGTACGGCGTGGAGCGGCGCGACCGCGCGGAACGCATCCATTTGTTCCGGGCTGAAATTGCTGACGCCGATGGCGCGGATTTTTCCGGCTTTCAGCAGATCGGCCATCGCGCCCGCGGTCTCTTCGATCGGCGTGCTCGGATCCGGCCAATGCACCTGATAGAGATCGATCGCGTCGGTGCGCAGGCGGCGCAGCGAGTCGTCGATCTCTTTCATGATGCGGCCGCGCCGGCCGTTGCGGAACGGCTTTTCGTCTTTCCAGTCGAGCGCCACTTTGGTCGCGAGCACGGCACGGGAACGCCGGCCGCCATCGGCCAATGCCTTGCCGACGATCTCCTCGGAGCGGCCGAAGCCGTAGACCGGCGCGGTGTCGATCAGCGTAATGCCGCGATCGAGCGCTGCATGGATGGTGCGGATCGATTCGGCCTCGTCGGTGCCGCCCCACATCCAGCCGCCGATGGCCCAGGTGCCGAGCCCGATGCGCGAAGGCGCAAGATCAGTGCCGGGAATGGGGAAACTCTCGATTGGCCTATCGTCGGCCAGCGTGGTGTCGACCATGGAACGCTCCAGGAACGGTACGCCCCTCTGCCCTGCGGTTAACGCCGCAGCTGGTAAATAGGCACCCGGTGGGCCGATGAAAGCCGGCGCATAGGTCGTGCTGCACTACCGCATAGCTTGCGTTTGGCGCTGCCTCGGCTAAATAGCGGTCGAATCCGCTTACCTGCGTTCGTAGGCAGCGAGTGAGCAACAGGAGTTTTCAAAATGGTCGCCGTGACCTTTCCCGACGGCGCGCGCCGGGACTATCCGCAACACATAACGGGCCTCGATATCGCCAAGGGCATTTCACCCTCGCTCGCCAAGCGCACCGTCGCCATGGCGCTCGACGGCAAGCTTGCCGACCTCGCCGATCCGATCGACCACGACGCCAAGATCGAGTTCCTCACCCGTGACGATCCGCGCGCGCTCGAATTGATCCGCCATGACACCGCGCATGTGCTCGCCGAAGCGGTGCAGACGCTGTGGCCGGGAACGCAAGTCACCATCGGGCCGGTGATTGAGAACGGCTTTTATTACGATTTCTTCCGCAACGAGCCGTTCACGCCCGAAGATTTTGTCGCGATCGAAAAGAAGATGCGCGAGATCATCGGGCGCGACAAGCCCTTCACCAAGGAAGTCTGGTCGCGCGACGAAGCAAAGAAGGTATTTCGCGACAAAGGCGAGTTGTTCAAGGTGGAACTCGTCGACGCCATTCCGGAAGATCAAGAGCTCAAGATCTACAAACAAGGCGACTGGTTCGATCTTTGCCGCGGTCCACACATGACCTCGACCGGCAAGATCGGCAATGCGTTCAAGCTCACCAAGGTCGCGGGCGCCTATTGGCGCGGCGATTCCAATCGCGAGATGCTGTCGCGCATCTACGGCACCGCGTTCGCCAAGCAGGAAGAGCTCGACGCTTATCTGAAACAGATCGAGGAAGCAGAAAAGCGCGACCATAGAAAACTCGGCCGCGAGATGGATCTGTTCCACTTCCAGGAGGAGGCGCCCGGCTCGGTGTTCTGGCACCCGCACGGCTGGACCCTATTCCAGACGCTGGAAAACTATATCCGGCGGCGCCAGATGGCGGCCGGCTATGCCGAGGTGAACGCGCCGCAGCTGATCGATTCGTCGCTATGGGTCGCGTCGGGCCATATGGCGACGTTCCGCGACTCGATGTTTCTGGTGCAACCGCGCGAGGAGGACGACCGCACTTTCGTGGTCAAGCCGATGAATTGCCCGGGTCACATCCAGATTTTCAAGAACGGGCTGAAATCCTATCGCGACCTGCCGTTCATGATCGCCGAGTTCGGCAAGGTGCACCGCTTCGAGCCGTCGGGCGCGCTGCACGGGCTGATGCGGGTGCGCGCCTTTACGCAAGACGACGCGCACATTTTCATCACCGAGGAGCAGATCGCCGAAGAGGTCATCAAGGTCAACGATCTGATCCTGACCATCTACCGCGATTTCGGCTTCGATGACGTGCGCATAAAATTCTCCGACCGGCCGGAAAAGCGCATTGGCGAGGATGCGGTGTGGGACAAGGCCGAGGCCGCGTTGATGAAGGCGCTCGACGCGTCGGGCCGGCCGTGGACGCTCAACAAAGGCGAAGGCGCGTTTTACGGCCCGAAGCTCGAATACGTGCTGCGCGACGCCATCGGCCGCGACTGGCAATGCGGCACCGTACAGGTCGATCTCAACATGCCGGGCCGGCTCGGCGCCTTCTATATCGACGAGCATTCCAACAAGATCACGCCGGTGATGCTGCACCGCGCGATGTTCGGCTCGCTCGAGCGTTTTACCGGCATCATGATCGAGCATTACGCCGGGCATTTTCCGCTATGGCTCGCGCCGCTGCAGGCGGTGATCGCGACCATCACCTCCGACGCCGACGATTATGCGCGCGAGGCGATGGCGGCGGCGCAGCGATTGGGGCTTCGCGTCACTGGCGACCTGCGCAACGAAAAGATCAACTACAAGGTCCGCGAGCATTCGCTTGCAAAAGTGCCGGCACTGTTGGTGGTCGGCAAGAAAGAAGCCACCGAGCGCACCGTCTCGATCCGGCGCCTAGGCAGCGACAAGAACGATGCCATGCCGCTCGATGCGGCGCTCGCGGCGCTTGCGGAAGAGGCGATCCCGCCAGACGTGGCGCGGCTAAAAAAGCCGGCTTAGCGTTGGCCTAGACTTTGTTCTTGCGCTGGCTCTTCGCCAGCGGGCCGCGAGTGATGAGGATTGAGGACAGGTCGGTCTGGGGGGATACCGCGGTGCCCCATGAGGCGCCGCCCCAATCCCACCCTTTGTTGATGTCGAACGTGACATTGCGGCTGGTGGCTCCGGTGAAATCCACCAGCAAACCACGCGAGCGACTGCTCCGGATAATCGTCCCAACGCTCACGCTCCCCGCTATGAACATGAGCAGTATTTTTTCCACCGGCGCCATGACCTCGAGAAAGTTGCCGTAGAGCGGGAGTGCCACGAAGGGCGATGGCCCGCCCCCGCATGGCTGTGCGATACCAGCCGTCCACTGTTGCGACGATCCATTGTCGATCGAAATAGCACGCTCGGTGCCCTGGTTCGTGACGGTCAGCACGCCATTTTTATCGACATTAGCGGTCTGTCCGAGCTCGATATCGATCAAACTCATCGCAACAATCGTGTCATTGGCACCTGTCTGCGTGGTCGATATGTAGGCCTGATATTGTCCGGTCCATGCCAGCACGACGGTGTTCGCGAGATTTTGCGACATTGACCAAACAACCGGCAACGCCGCGCGGTTGGCCGATTGCACGGCCTTGAAGGCGCAAAGCGAGTAACCGGACTGCATCAGGCCAGTCACGGTCGCGACGGACATGCCGATCGTGATGGAATATTGGGGTGTGCTCATGTGAATAAAGCGGTGCGCTCCTGGATCCCAAAATGGGCGGGAGGGCCGGAGGTTAGCGATTTAAAGTAGTGTATCTTTAAGGCGCACGCAACTCTAACGCGCCAGCACTTCCACTTCGCCGTCGACGCCGGTGATGACCTTGATGTCGCGCTGGAAGCTTTTGCCTTCATTGCGCGCGATGACGTGATAATCGCCTTCGGCGAGCACCATGCGCGGAAAGGCGCCGATCGACTCTTTGATGACGTCGCCGCCCGGCGTCAGCACCGTCCATTGCGTATTGGCGAGCGCCTCGCCGTTGGGATTATTGACGAGCTTGAGCGTGATCACCGCGGCGCGATGGGTGACGACGATGTCGGTGAGCTTGCCGGCCTCGATATGGACATCCGAGCGCACCACCGAATTGCCTTCGCCGTAATTCGACACGATGTAATAGGTGCCCTCCGGCAACAGCACGACGTCGCCTTCCATGACGTTCTGCGCGATCGGCCGGCGATCGGTGGTGTCGAACTGGCTGCCGGTATAGATCTCGAACGCGATTTGCCCCACCGGGATGCGGGCATCGCCGACGCGGCCCTCGAGCCGCACGCCGCCGGCCGGAATGTCGAGCATTTCGCGGACGGTGTCGGCGCGCAACTGGATCGACCTGGCGGCGCTTGCGAGCCCCAAGCTCGCATGCACCACATAGCTGCCCGGCGGCAACACAAAGGTCGGCGACGCCGTGCGATCTTCCTTGATGAGATGATAGATGCCGGTCGGGTCGGGCTTGGCATCGTAGACCCGCCAGATCAGGCCGCCGGTGATCGGCGGCGCGTCACGGCCGTAACGGGCGCCGACGGCAAGCGCGACCCGTCCCGGCGGAACGACCGGCGTCGGCGATCCCACCATGGGCGCGAGGGGCGTCGGCGCCAGTGGCGTGGACGCCGAAGGTGCAGGCGCCATCGGTGCGGGATTGACGATGGAAGCGCCCGGCAGTCCGGGGCCGGCCGCGAGCGGCGCGGGCGCGGCAAGATCCTGCGGCGCGAGACTGCGCGTCTGTGCCAACGCAAAAGCCGGCGGAAACAGCAACATCGCCGCCGCCGTTCCCGCGGCAACCGAGCGCCGCACAGCCATCAGACCCCACCCGGACATCGGGTTTTTTCTCGTTCCAAATCGCGGCAATTTCAAGCCCCGGCCGCGGGTCGGACCGCCGGCCGTGCCGAGCGAGTTGCAGCCGCATTTCCTTCCAAAACCGTGCGGCCTCATCAGGTTAGCTGAAAACCCCCGGCATTGGCGGCCGGCTGACTCGGGTTCGCTTTCACCCTATTCTGCAAAGCCGCTTGGCAGCGAATGCGCTGTACCTGAAGATGGCGCCAAATGGGGACGAAGTGACGACCTCCGACGTTGCAGGCAAAACGGTCGACGCCGGACATCTCGGCATCAAGCGGGGCGGGCCCGCGATCGGGCTCGTCCTCGGCAGCGGCGCGGCGCGCGGTTTCGCTCATATCGGCGTCATGCGCGCGTTGCAGGCACACGGCATCGCTCCCGATATCATCGTCGGCACCTCGATGGGCGCGCTGGTAGGCGGCTGCTACGCCACGCAGCAGCTCGATACGCTCGAGACTTGGGCGCGCGGACTGACGCGGCGGCGCATCATGACTTATCTCGATGTCTCGCTCGGCGGTTCGGGTTTGATCAGCGGCGGACGGCTCGCAAGCCACCTCGAAGAATCGCTCGGCGACATCGCCATCGAAGACCTGCCGATCCGCTTCGCCGCGATCGCCACCGAAATCGGGACGGGTCATGAGGTCTGGCTGACGCGAGGATCGCTGACGCTGGCGCTCCGCGCCTCTTACGCGCTGCCGGGAATTTTTGCGCCGGTCCAGCTGGGCGGCCGCTGGCTGGTCGATGGCGCGCTGGTCAATCCGGTTCCGGTGTCCGCCGCTCGCGCTCTCGGCGCCCGCGTCGTTATCGCCGTCAACATGGATGCCGACCGTTTCGGCCGCGGCGTGACCATTGCGAGTCACGGCGCCGAGCCGGGCGACAGCCTGGCGCTCGCGCCGGTTGCCGCACCGGCAAACGGCTTCGCGCGCCTGCGCGGCATGTTCAGCGCCGAACGCGTGCTCAAACGGCAGATCATCGCCGGCAACGGCCGGCCGGGATTTTCGACAGTAATGATCGAGTCATTCAACATCATGCAGGATCGCCTGACGCGAATGCGGCTCGCCGGCGACCCGCCCGACGTGCACATCACGCCGCGCATCGGTCACGTCGGCTGGCTCGAATTTCATCGCGCCGCGGAATCGATCGAAGTCGGTCGCACCGCGACCGAAAGGGCAATGGAATCGATCGAGGAATCGATCGCCGCCTTGGGCTGACGTGTCTGTCAGCGCTTGAACACAGCCATCACGTTCTCGGCGGTAACGCAATCTGTGTTTGAGTAACAGAACGGGGTTCGGCAGTAAATATTTCGCAGGCAGCGGATGTAAGATTCTGCCTGGCGGAAAATTCGCCCGATCAAATGCGCTGCCGAACGCCGACACCCGCGGGCATGAGGCCCGTGAACATCGTGACGCTTGGATTCGATTGCCGCTTCAAGCCGAGCTTATGGCGAGGGCGAGATCCGCGCGCAGGTCGTCTGACAGGCAACCTGCTGCGTCGAGCAGGTGAGCTGGCAATTCGCGCTGTTACTGCTGTTGGTCGCCGCCGTATTGCCGCCAGCCTGCCACGGCACGACGCAATTCGCCTGACAGGTCGCCGCCGTCGCGTTGCAGGTCATCATGCAATTGGTGACCGTGGATGTTTGCGCCAGCCGGATCTTGGCGGAGTAGGCCGAGCCACCCAACCCAGCAATGCTCGATGTCAGGACGGCGCATAAAATCGCCAGACGTCGCATGATGGGCCTCTCCGCGTTCGCGAGGCATCATCATAACGCCGTCCGACCGGGCGGCAAATGCCGCACCGGTCGTTATTAAGCTGATTGACGCCGAAGTGTGCCGGCTCAGGCCGACAGGATGTATTCATGCATCGCCGCGGAATCGCGTTCCATCTCGTGCAGGCGATGCTTGACCACGTCGCCGATCGAAATCATGCCGGTTATGCGGCCCTGCTCCACGACGGGCATGTGGCGGAATTTGCCGTCGGTCATGCGCTCCATGATGCTCGCGACGGTCTCGTTCTCCGTACAAGTCGAGACTTTGCGCGTCATGGTCTGGCTGACCGGCTCATCGAGCGCGGCTCGACCGCGTTCAGCGAGCGCGCGCACAATATCCCGTTCGGAGAGAATTCCGGCAGCACGCCCGCCGGCGCCCAGGATAAGCACCGCACCGATGCGCTTTTCGGCGAGCAGCGCGACGGCATTGCTAAGCGTTGCGTTGGGTTCGATGCTGACGACTTCGCGGCCCTTGCCCGCAAGAATAACGCTGACGGTCATTGTAGCCTCCCTGTGCCCCCGGCCCCGTCGTGCCTGCAGTGTACACCCGAACCGATCCGGCAGCGCCAGGGATGGAGGCCATCACGCTAATGTTTTTATCGGTGGTGCGTTCCGATGCTGCGCCGCGAGAGATGCGCCGCGTCGCAGCAATACTGGAATCTCAAGCACACCCAAACCCTGCCACCGGCATTCAGCCGTTGGGCTCGGCATCGAATTCGGGGCGGGAAACGACGGGATCGAATGCACTGAAAAGAAATAGGCCGGCGAAGAAGCCGCCCATATGGGCCTGCCAGGCAATTTCCTGCCCGGCCTCCGTGCCGAATGAAATGGTGCCAAGGCCGAACAAGGCGTTCAAGCCGAGCCAAACCGCGAGAAACAGCAAAAAGCGCGGATCGCGAAGGGTCGCTGCGAGCGGCGCCGCCGGTACACGGTAGACATCGGTCGCGCCCTCCTCCCGGCGCGCCAGCGGGCCGCCTGGCTGAAAGACAAACCGCATCGCCGCCGCCATCGCGCCCGAGATGGCGGCCGAAGCGCCGATCATCGGATCCATTTCGCCGATATGCGTGACGAGATGCGCCAGCGCGCCGATCGGCGCCATTACCAGCATGAAGACGACATAGCGCCAGGCGCCGAAGCGGCGCGCCAATGCGGTGCCGAACGGGACAAGCCAAGCGAGATTAAGCCCGAGATGGGTGAGATCGGCGTGGATGAAGGCATAGCTGAAAAATGTCCAAAGATCGGCGCCGAAGCCGCCCGGAAATGCGCCGCTCAAAGCCACATCGGTGCCGTAGCGCGCCGGAATGAAGGCAAAGGTCAGGATAAACAGGACATCCTGATCATCGGTCAGGATGAATGTGCGCAGGAGGTGAATGGCCACGAGCACCGCGACGGTCATGACGATGACCGGCGGCACGTTGAAGATGGGTTCTGCGAAGCCGAATCGTTGCGTCACCGGCTTCGAAATAAGTCGGCGGCGGGTCGGGGACAAGCGCCGCGGCGCGCAAATCGGCAATCGCCACGGCCGAAAGAAGCCAGAAAGGAACAAAAGAAAAAGGGAGGACCGCTAAGTCCTCCCTTTTCACCTGCGCGGGTTTCCGCGGCCGGCACCGGTGATGCCGCTTGGCATCGGCCTGCGCCGGGTCACATCCCCTCGCCTCCCGTATTCCGTAACCGCACCCTAGGCCGCCGGACCGGGCCCGCCAACGTCAACCCTTTGTTAAGTTTAATTTCGCGTTAGCGCCCCTGAATTCCGCCGCGAGACCCGCTGGGCACGTCGCGTGCTCCGCCACTGCTTCGTATCGCCATAGCGCGCAATTTCTGTCCCGAACCGAGACAGCTGTGCGGCTGCGGCACGATGGCAAGGAGCGGGGGTCATGAAACACGGAGCGAGCCGCGAACTTTACGCCTATTGGGAGGAACGCCGCGGCAAGCGTTCGGCGCCCGAGCGCTCGGAGATAGAGCCTGGTGCCATTCGGCAGATCCTCAGTGACTCCTTCATCCTCGCGCTCGATGCGCGGGCGGGTCATCCGTTTCGGCTTGCCGGCACAAGGGTCTGTGCGCTGTTCGGCCGAGAACTGAAGTCGGAGTCCTTCATCGGACTGTGGAGCGCGGCGAGCCAGCCAGCGATCTCCGATCTTCTTGCGGTGCTTGATCACGAGCGTGTCGGCACCGTCGCCGGAGTGACAGCGCAAAACGGCGGCGGTGAAGCGCTCGAGCTCGAACTCCTGCTGTTGCCGCTCAGCGCCAGCCGCCCGAGCCTCGCCCGCACCATCGGAATTCTGGTACCGCTCAAGATTCCAGCCTGGCTTGGATCGAGCCCGGTCGGCGCGTTAACTCTTGGCGGCCGAAGGCATATTGGGGCTGCCGTCGAGAGGCGGCTGTTGCCGCGCTTCATGGCGGGGCAGCGGCGTCATTTGGTCGTGCACGAAGGCGGCCGGGTCTGAAACGCTCGTCCTCGTCCGGCTCCGGACCGGTATTAGTTAGGACCGCTTAGCAAGGCGGCTAACGAGGCATTAACATCGCACGCCTAGGCTTCGCCATAGCTCTGTCAGGCGCAGCAAAGCATGGCGTTAGCAATTCAACGCAGACCGAATTTGCGGGCTCTCAACGACGAGCGCCGCCGCCATCAGCGCGTCAAGGTCAACCTGCTTGGCCGCTACATGCTGGCGGACCGGCGCGAGTTCCCCTGCCAGGTCGTCAATATGTCGCCGGGCGGCATGGCGCTGATTGCACCGGTGACCGGCGTCACCGGCGAACGCGTCATCGCTTATGTCGATCATTTGGGGCGGCTTGAAGGAAAAATCGCCCGGCTGTTTCAAAACGGCTTCGCCATGACGATTTCGGCGACGGCGCGCAAACGCGACAAGCTTGCCGCCCAGCTGACCTGGCTCGCCAATCGCCATATTCTCGGGCTGCCGGAAGACCGTCGCCACGGCCGTATGGTGCCGCGCAATCCGGTCGGCCGCCTGATCCTGCCGAATGGCGTCAACCTCACCTGCCGCATCATCGACGTATCGGAATCCGGCGCCGGCATCGCCAGCGATCAGCGGCCGCCGATCGGCGCGCTGGTTACGCTCGGCAAGGTGCAGGGTCGCGTGGTGCGCCACCTCGAAGAGGGCTTCGCGGTCGAGTTCACCCGGTTGCAGCACCCCGATTTCCTTGAAGAGAACGTCACCGGCGGGTAAAGGCCGAGCTGACAATTTGCCGCTCGGAGGCGGCGCGCCGCGCGGCGCGGCCCCC
>JBAPUM010000025.1:0-76315 GCA_049282655.1 Xanthobacteraceae bacterium | reverse complement strand
CGGCAGCGGTGCGCTGAGCGGCGAGACCTCGGTCACCAACGCGGGCACACTGGAAACAGTCAGCGGTGCCAGCCTGCAGATCGACGTCAATGTGGCGAATTCCGGCGCGATCGAGACCTTCGCGACGCTGGCATTCAGCAGCGAGACCGTGACCAATACCGGCGTGGGCGCGATCACGGTCGAGACCAGCGGCTCGGTTCTCGATCTCGAGTCGGCCACCATCAGCGGCGGCACCATCACCGACACCGTAAACGGCACAATTAATGTCAGTGGGACATCGACGCTCGAAAATGGCGCAACGCTCAAAGGCGGCGGCATTGCCGACTCCGGCACGCTCGACATCAGTGGAACGGTCACGGTCGAAAACGGCGCCGAGATAACCGGGGGCGCGCTCTCGATCGGCGCCGGGGCCACACTCGATGCGGAGACAGCCTCCGGCGCCATCCTCAACGACGTCGACGTGACGGTGGCGACCGGCGGAACCTTGCAGGTCGATCCCATCACCAGCGGCAGCCTGGTGCCGTTGACGCTCGAAAACGGCACCTCGGTGACCGGCGGCACGCTGCTCATCAACAGTGGCGGCGAGGTCATCATTGCTTCCGGCGGCGCGACGCTCGATGACGCGATCGTCACCAACAACAAGACGCTGCTCATCAACTCCGGAACAACTCTGACGCTCGACGGCGGCACGGTCATCTCGGGCAACACGATTACCGACAACGGCACGATCGACGTCACCGGCGCGGCCACCATCAACGGCGGCGCCAATCTCACCGGCGGCCAGGTGACGGTCGAGAGCGGCCAGACGCTGACGCTCGACGGCGCGACGCTCACCAATACGACCGTCAACGACATCGGCACACTCAACATCGATGCGAACAACACCCTGACGCTTTCCGGCGCTTCGGGCGTGACGATCGACGGCTCTACGAGCAGCAACGGCACCGTCGACAATTCCGGCACCGTAGCGCTCGGCTCGAGCACGCTGACGCTTCTCAGCGGCGGCTTCCTGACGCTCGACGACGGTGGCAAGCTGACGCTCAGCGGCGGCACGATCAGCGGCACCGGCGGTGCGACGCTGGCCAATGCCGGCAATACGATTTCGGGCTTCGGCGCGATCGGCATCGGCAGTCCCAACACGCTCAACCTGGATAACCAGAGCGGGGGGACAATCGAGGCGCTTGGCGGCACACTCACGGTGAAGATAAACAGCGCGGTGAGCAACGAAGGAACGCTCGAGGCGGCGTCCGCGGCGACGCTGAAGATCACTGTCGGCGCCATCGACAATACCGGCAATATCCAGGTCGACGGCACACTGGCGGCGGACCAGCCGACAGCAAACGGCGGCAAGTTGACGCTCAACGACGGCGGCACGGTCACGCTCGCCGGCGGCACGATCGATAGCGACGTGAGCGGCAATCAGCTCAAGAACAGCGGCAATGCGATCTCCGGCTTCGGCCAGATCGGCGACGGTACCGATAACAACCTGACGCTGAACAACGCGAGCGGCACTGTCGAGGCCTCCGGCGGCATCCTGACGCTCGACACCCGCAACACCATTCTCAACGCCGGCACACTGGAGGCGGCGAGCGGCGCCACGCTGCAGGTCGACGACGTTACGATCAACAATACAGGGAACATTCAGGTCGACGGCACTCTGAAGTTCGCGGCGCAGACAACGCTCACCGGCGGCGGTACACTGACGCTCGCCGGCGGTTCGATCAGCGGTTCGGCGTCCGGCGATGGGCTGCAAAACAGCGGCAACACCATCTCCGGGACGGGCCAGATCGGCGACGGCACCGACAACGATCTTGCGCTGAACAACGCCTCCGGGACGATCGAAGCCTCCGGCGGCACATTGACCATCACAACCGATAGCCCCACCGCCATCGTCAATTCGGGCACGTTGGAAGCCGCGAGCGGCGCCATTCTGCAGATCGACGACGGCGTGCATAATTCCGGCGCCATCGAGGCCCTCGGCACCGGCTCGGTCAACGTCGCCGGGAGCGGCGTCAACAATGTGAGCGGCGGCACCATCACGGCGGAAGATGCCGGCAGTTCGATCTCGATCGGCGGCAGCGTCTCAAGCGTCAACAACAATCTGGTCGAGGCCGAATCCGGCTCGATCACGTTCACCACCGGCGTCAGCAATACCGGCACCGGCACCATCGAAGCCCTGGCCAGCGGCAGTTTGGTCACCATCGACGGTAGCAGCGTCAGTAACGCGAGCGGCGGCACCGTCGAAGCCGTGGACGCCGGCAGCACAATCACCATCGCGGGCAACTTCGCGGCTCTTAACTCCGGCCTCATCGAGGCGCAAAGCGGCACGGTTGCCATCGGCGGGGCCGGCATCGTCAACCAAAGCGGCGGTGTCATCGAGGCGGCGAATTCCGGCGCCACGGTGTCATTCGCCGTCAGCAGCCCGCTCGATAGCGTGACCAACCAAAGCGGCGGCATCATCGAGGCACAAGACGGCGCCACTCTGGTGCTCGACGATCTGACGATCAACAACGGCGGAACGATCGAGCTGAACGGCAGCAGTTCGACGACGCAAATGACGATCGAGGGCACGGTCAGGCTCGGTCCTTTCGAAGTTATCGCCAGCGGTCAGATTCTGAGCAGCGACGCCGGGTCCGTCACCTTGACCGACAGCAGCGACAACCAGATTGTCAGCGACGGCGCCGCGGCGACGCTGCACATCGCCGACAACACGATCTCTGGCGCGGGCACGATGGGTGACGCCGACCTGACGCTGGACAACGATTCCGGTACTATAGACGCTACCGGCGCTCTCGCGATCAACGCCTTCACGATCAATAATAGCGGGCTATTGGAAGCGACCGGCGGCGGCTCGCTGCAGATTTCCGGCTCTGGCGCCGGCAGCACGCTCGCCAATGACGGGACGCTCGAAGCCAATGGGGGCACCGTCACCCTTGGCGGCAACGTCGCGATCAGCGGCACCGGGTCGGTCACGATCACGGGCGGCGGCACCGCCGACTTCCAAAGCTTTTTCAGCCAGGACGTGACGTTCTCGGGTAGCGGCGGCACGCTCGAGCTGTCGCACCCGGGAAGCTTTGACCCAAGCGGCGGCACCGGCAGCACGATCTCAGGCTTTGCCGCCGGCGATACACTCGACCTCCAGGCCTACAACGCCCAGGCCGGTGATGCCTTCACGGTCTCCGCCAGTTTCGACAGCGGTACCGACACTACGACGCTGACGGTGACCGATCCGAGTGTCAGCAATACCGATACTCAATCCATCGAGTTCGCCGGCGATTACTCGACCGCAACGCTCGCTGCCGCGAATCTTGCCTGGTCGGTGACGGCCGACGGCACGGGCGGCGTCAACGTGACCGAGCAGTCGCTGCCGGTGGTGAGTCTCAATCAAACCTCGCCCGTGACGACGAACGAGGGCACGGCGCTGACGCTGAACACGCTCAGCGTATCGGAGGCTCACGCCAGCGATACGCTCACGGTCACACTCGACGTCAGTGACGGCACGCTGGCGCTCGGCAGCGCGGCGGGACTTGCCGGAGACAGCGGGTTGGGCACCGGCTCGGTCACGTTGAACGGCACTGCCGCCGAGATCGACACTGCGCTCGCGACCGGCGTCACCTATACGCCCAATAGCGGTTTCGCTGGCACCGATAATCTGGTCGTTGATGCCAGTGACGGCCCGTTCGACGCCAATCCGCAGACGCTTGCCATCAACGTTGCGCCGGTGGCGCAGGCGCCGCTGCTGTCCGGGCCGAGCATCTCCGACAGCCTCGACAGCGCCACGCTCAATACCGTGCTATGGAACGTCTACCTGCCGACGGTCGATGGCGCGACGAATGCCCCCTCGGTGACGCCGACGGCCGGCGGTTTGGAACTCAACAACCATGGTTATCTGCAGACGGTCGCTGGCTTCACGCCGGGAGCCGCCGCGCCACTCGACGTGGCGTTTAGCTTTACGCTCAACAGCACCGGCGGCTATGTCGCGCTGACGGACTCGACGAATGGCGCAACCAACAGCGATTTCGGCGAGCCGGCCAATGGCATCGAGTTCATGGCCAACTGGCTGCCGGGCCATATCCAGATCGACGATGTTTCGACCGGCCAAAGCAGCGGGGAAATCAGCGCCCCCGGCAACTTCTTCGTCCAAGGCGATACCTACCAAGTCAGCATCACCGACAACGGTTCGAGCCAGACTCTCACGGTAATCGACGCTACGGACCCGGCAGCCGGATCGGTGTCGACGACGACCAATTTCACCGATCCCGCTGCCGGCGACCTCGTCACCTTTACCAATCGCGAATCCACCTCCAATGCGGGCGGCCCCTATACGGCGACGATCAGCGACGTCTCGATATCGCCGGTGACCGCCTACGAGGCGTTCGAAAACGGCTCCGTGACGCTCGCGGGCATCGCGGCATCGGTCGTGGATCCGTCCGAGACGCTCTCGCTGGTTTTATCCGGCTTCGCGAACGGCACGACGTTCTCCGCCGGCGAAGCCGGTACGGGGGCCTATGTCGGGGATTGGGTCCTGGACCAAAACGACATTAGCGGGCTGGCCACCACGCCGCTGACGATGACGCCGCCAGCCGATTCCTACGGCACTTTCAATTTACAGATCGCAGCCGTCGCCACCGACACGGCGACGCTGACTACCGGCCCCGACACCAGCACCAATACCGTCACCGACGACATCTCCGTCACGATCAATCCGACGGCATATTGGGCGGGCCAATCAGGCGACGATTGGACGACGGCGAACGACTGGACGGACAGCAACGGCGTGACCATCGCAACGCCGAACGAGCTTAACAACGTCATCATCGACCAGACCGGGACCTACACGCTCACCATCGCCAGCGCCGATGCGGCGAACTCGGTCACTATCACGGCGGGCGGCGCTGGCGCCGATGTGCAGGACGAGACTGGCGGCTCGCTGACGATCACCGGCGCGCTGACCATCGACGCCGGCACGTTCAGCCTGGCCGGCGGCAGCCTGACGGCGGCGTCCATCTATGTCGGCGCCGCCGGGCACTTCATCGGCGAAGGCACCGTGCAGGCGCCCCTCGACAATGACGGCGGCACGGTCGAGGCCTTGGGCAATCTATCGCTCTCCGGCGCGGTGAGCGGCGCGGGCACCTTCCAGATCGAGACCGGCAATACGCTCGATTTCGGCAGCTCGGTCGCAACCGGCGCAATGGTGTCGTTTGCGCCGCTGTCGTTCCAGACGGTCGACGATCAGAACGCGTCCGGCACAGGTCTGTTCGCCATCAGTAACTCCGGCGAAATCGTCGGTGCGGACGCCGTCGGCGGCGGCGTCGACGGCAGCATTTTGATCAATGGCCAGTTCACCGAATTCCAGGCGTTCTCCGATACCATCACCGACGCCGTCGGCGTCAACGACGCCGGCGTTATCGTCGGCGGTTACGACCCCTCCGGGCACGCCTTTGAGGACAACGGCGGCACGATCACCAACATCGATCCGACCGTGCTCGGCGCGTCGAGTAATGGCGGTTCCGGCGCGGTAGGCATCAACGATTCCGGCGTGATCGTCGGCGTGTACAGCAACCATTCGTTCGAACTCGACAATGGCGTCTATTCGACCATTGATCTGCCCAACAATCCGAACGTCGTCCAAGTCCAAGCCATCGACGACAACGGCGACGTCGCCGGGGCCTTCAGCCCGGACGGCACCACCTATTACGGATTCGTGCTGACCGCGGGCGGCCAGTTCGAAACGCTTTCGATTCCGGTCAGCTTCATTAGGGGCATCAACGATTCCGGAGACGCCGTCGGCTTTATCGGCGAACCCAATGACAGGGAGGGCTTCCTCGACGTCGGCGGAACGATCTACACCGTGAATGCGCCGGGCTCGACCTTCACGCAGCTCAACGGCATCAACGACCAAGGAGAGATCGTCGGCTTCTACTACGATCAGAACAGTATTCAGCACGGTTTCACTACCACCGTGCAAGCGATCACCGATCCGGGCACGATGGAGCTGAACGACTCCGCGGCGTTCCACGCGCAAGTCGCCAACTTTGCCGCCGGCGCGGTCATCGACCTGACCGATATCGCGTTCTCCTCGACCACGGCCGCGATCTGGAACGCCGGCAGCGGCCAATTGACGATCGACGGGCAAACGTTTGCGGGCGGCCAGCTCACCCCGCAAACCGACACCATCTCTTTCGCCAATAGCGGCGCTTACAACCAGAACAGTTTTGCGCTGACCGTCGACTCCGGCGCCGCATCGCCGTCCGGCGAGCCCGGCACCGAGATCATATTCAGTCCGGCGCAGGTGACCGTGAGCGGCCAGGATACCGGCGACGGCAATGCCGTCGAAGGCCAGGCCCTGACCGCGACATTGACGTCCTACAGCGGCGTCGCATTGAGCAACGTCAATTACACGTGGCTGGACGGCGGCACCGTTGAGCAAACCGGAGCAAACGACACCTATACGCCGCAGAGCGACCTCGGCAACGCGATCGACGTGATTGTGAGCTTCAACGACCCGGTCACCGGCGCCATCGATCAGATCACGGCGGCGGTCGGTGCGGTCGAGGCGTCGGGCGGTTCGTCAACCGACACCTGGAACGGCACCGGCGATTGGATCAACGACGCAGCTACAGACTGGAGCCTCGGCTCGCCGCCAAGCGCTGGCGCTCAGGTAACGATCGCCAGCGGCCAGGCGGAGATCAATTCCAATCTCACGCTGGACGGCAACACCATTCAAAACAATGCCGAAATCGACGTCGGCGTGACGTCGGGCGCTATTCTCACGCTCGACGATGGTACGACCATCAGTGATGGCACGTGGGTCATCGAGGCCGGCAGCACTCTGGAGATCGTCGGTACCGTCACGCTCACTTTGCCGCCGGTTACCAATCAAGGCACGCTGCAGATCGATGCCAACGCGACGCTGATCCTGGGCAACGATCTCGGTCTGAACGGCGGCGGCAATGTCACCATGGCGTCGGGGAGCGTTATCGACAATCTGCAACCCGGCTCGACCCAGGAACTCGACAATTTCGACAACACTATTTCGGGCAACGGTACGATCGGCGGCAATGGCGGTTTGACATTGGTCAACGAATCCGCCGGCACGATCGACGCAACTGGCGGTACGCTGATCGTCGACACCGGTAACATCGTCACCAATCACGGGTTGCTCGAGGCGACCAACAGCGGCACGCTCGACGTCCAGGATGCCACGATCGACAACGACGGCAGCGGCGCCGCCGGCATCGTCATCGATAGTACGTCAACCCTGATGGTCGACAATCTCGACCTGCAGTTGACCGGCGGCGGCACGGTGACGCTGGAGGGCGGTCAGATCATCGCCAACGCCAGTAATACACTCGGGACCTCGTCGGCCGCAGTGGTCACGATCGAGAATGTCAGCGGCACCATTCAAAATTCCGGCACCATCGGCACCGGCGACGGTTACCTCGTCCTGCAGAACGATGCTGGCGGCACCATCGATGCGACCGCCGGCACGCTCACTCTCGACACCGGAAACACCGTCAGCAATAGCGGCCTTATCGAAGCGACCAATAACGGCACGCTCGACGTGCAGGACGGCGACATTAACTGGACTGGCGCAACGCCTAGCGCTGGCAGCAACGGCATCGTCATCGATGGCTCGTCGACGCTGCTGGTCGACACAAGCGTCCTGCAACTGACAGGCGGCGGCGATGTGACGCTCGAAGGCGGGACGATCGCCGAGAACGCCAATAATGCGTTGGTCGGCTCGGGCGCCTTTCTGACGTTGGACAATGTCGACAATACGATTTCCGGCTCGGGGCTCATCGGCAATTTCGACGGTTTCCTGGTGTTGACCAACGAGGCGGACGGCACGATCGACGCCAATGTCGCCTTCGCCGTCTCCGGCGCGCAACTGTCACTCGATACCGGCAACACCATCGAGAATGCCGGCACGCTGGAAGCCAGCAGCGGCGGCTATCTGTTGATCCATGACGCCGTCGACGACACCGGCAATGGCGAGCTTCTGGCCGACGGCGGCACAATCGAGATCGGCGGCGCCGTCATCGGCAATGAGGTGGCGGCCTTCGGCGCCGATGGCGGCACGTTCCTGATCGACCATCCGGATGATCCGAACACCGGCTTCTTCGCCACCGGCGGCACGATCAGCGGCTTCGTCGCCGATTCCACGGCCACCGCCGCGACCGCGGTCGATCTGGACAATCTCGGCTTCGGGCCGTCCCACTCCGCATACACCTACGCGCTCTGGGACAATGCCAGCAACAATTTGCAAGTCTTCACGGTCAACGGCCAATCCCCATCGTCGCCGACCGATGTCAATTTCACCGGCACCTACAGCCAGAACAGTTTTGTCCTGCGCGATGACGGCTCGGGCGGTACCGCCATCATCGCCAGTCCGGCAACGCTTTCGTTCCTCGCCGGCCTCGACGGCAATGGCGATGCGGTCGAGGGCCAGCAGATTACGGTGGAACTCGCGCCCGTCGTGGCCGACGCAAATCTAGGCACCGTCAGCTATGAATGGTTCGACGCCGGCGTGCTCGTTCAGGGCGACACGACCAACAGCTACACGCCGACCGGCGACGCTGGCGATCAGATCAGCGTGGTGGCGAGCTTCACCGATCCGAATGACGGCGTCAGCGTCGATTACCTCACCGCTGACGCGGGTTTGGTCCAGGTGCCGGCGCCCGACACATGGAACGGCACCGGCGACTGGATCAACGCCGCCGCCTCCGACTGGAGCACCGGCGCGCCGCCGAACACAGGCGATGCCGTCGTCGTCGCCAGCGGACAAGCGCAGGTCAATTCCGACGTCACGCTGAACAACAATGCCGTCCAAAATAGCGCCGAGATCGATGTCGGCGTGACGTCGGGCGCAATTCTCACGCTCGACGACGGCACCTCGATCAGCGGCGGCACGCTGGTGCTCGGCGACGGCGCGTCCGGCACGCTCCGGATCGAGACCGGTGCCACGCTCAGTGGCGGCATCGAGGTCAGCAATGACGGCACCGACTTCGGCACCATCGAGGTTACGACCGGGACGACACTCACGCTCGATAACGCGACGATCAACGGCCACATCTATATCGGCAATATCGGCGAGGTCGACGTCACCGGCTCAAGCACGCTCGAGGGTGATGCCTGGCTCGCCGTCGGCGCGACCCGCGTCGAAGCCGGCCAGACGCTGACTCTCGATGGCGATCTCGTCACCAGCAACACGATCACGGTCGGCGGCCAGTTTGCCGACGTCGCCGATCCGAATGCCACTCCGCCGGCGTCGTCGACCAGCAACGTGTTCTTGACGGGCATCAACAGTGCCGGCCAAGCGGTCGGCGACTACATCGACGGTCACGACGATGTTCACGGCTTCATCTATGACGCCAGCACCGGTCAGTACACGGCGCTCGATGACACGACAGGAGGCGCCTTCTACCCCGCGTCTGGGACCTATCCCGATGGGACATTGGCGACCGGCATCAACAACAGCGGCAATGTAGTCGGTTCCTTTACCGACAGCGGCGGCGTATCGCACGGTTTCATCTACACCGCCGGCGGCAACCCGGCATTCACGACCGTCGACGCCCCCGGCGCGGACGCTACGTCCTTGGACGGCATCAATAACAGCAACGAGGTGTTCGGCTCCTATTCGGCGAGCGGTGTAACTTCCTACTTCACCGAGAACACGGACGGCAGCGGTTTCACCCCGCTGTCGAATCTACCGACTGGAACCAACGTCACTCTCTTCGCCATCAACGATTCCGGCTCGCTGCTCGGCACTTACAACGACGCCAACGGCAATGTTCACAGCTTCGTCTATGCAAACGGCACCAGCACCGAAATCATAGACCCCGATGCTGAATATCCGACGAATCCCAGCGGCTCGACCGGCACCCAGGCCTCCGCCTTCAACAATGCGGGCGTCGTCGCCGGCACTTTCTTCGACACGGATGGCGTTGCCCACGGCTTCGTCGCCACGCCGAGCGGCAATAGCTACACCTACGTCACGCTCGACGATCCGGCGGCGGTCTTCGCCACCGACGTCTATGGCATCAACAACAACGGCCAAGTCCTCGGGCAGTATTCGGACGGTTCCAATGTCGCGCACGGCTTCATCTACGACATCGCTACCCAGACCTACACGAATTTCAGCGATCCGAGCGCCGTTGCCGACCAGCAGGGCGATGGAACCTATACCAACAATTACGGCGCCAACGGCATCAACGACAATGGCGAGGTGATCGGCAGCTACTCGTCGAACGACGAAGGCGGCTATGTTCCCTTCCTGTACAATCCGGGGGCTGCCGCGTCGACGCTGTTGCTCGACGACGGTACGCTCGTCAGCGGCAATACGCTGATCCTTGGGGGCAACGTCACCCTCGACGTGGAACTTGGCGGCAGCGGCGGCAACGGCGCCACGCTCGATGGGGTCACGATGGCCAACGGCGGTGCCATCGAGGTCGATCTGTCGGCCTCGGGCGCGATCCTGACCCTTGACGACGGTACGACAATCACCGGCGGCACCTTGGACATCGAGCACACCGGCAGCGCGCTCGACATCACATTGGGCAGCCACGGCGGCAATGGCGCCACGCTCGACGACGTTGCGGTGACGAGTGCAGGCACTATCGCTGTTGATCCGACGGCCTCCGGCGCGATCCTGACACTTGACGACGGCACGTCGATCACCGGCGGTACTCTGACGGTGGGCCAACTGGGTACTCTCGATATTGGTGCTGCCGGCGGAGGCGGCGCCGTCGGCGACCCCACACTCGACGGCGTCACCGTCACATTGGAGAGCAACGGTTCCGCTACCGGCACCATTGCGGTCGATCCTTCGGGCTTGGGGGAGATCCTGACGCTCGACGACAACACCACGATCAGCGGCGGCAAGCTCACGATCAGCTCCGCAGGCGTGGTCGACATTGTGATGGGCAACGTCGGCCAAGGCTCGGGCGCCACCCTCGACGGTGTCAGTGTGACCAATGGGAACGCGATTAACGTCGATCCGACCGCGTCGGGCGCGGTGCTGACCCTTGACGACGGCACGACGATAACCGGCGGCACGCTGTCGATCGGTTCCGCCGGCGAACTCGTCATCGGCAGTAATCTCAATGACAACGGCGCCACGCTGTACGAGACAGGCATCGATAATGCCGGCACCATCAGCATCGACGCCGGCACGACGCTCAATCTCCTTGCCGACAGTCTCGACCGGACGGTGACGCTGCAGGACGGCGGCACCGTGTCGATGGCGGCGGGCAGCGAGCTTGCTGGCATCGCCGGCTCCGGCATCGGCCAAGCGGTAACGCTGGACAATGTCGACAACACCATTTCGGGCGCCGGAACGCTCGGCAGCGTCGGCAATGTCGAGTTCACGATCAAAAACGAGGCGTCCGGCATCATCGATGCCAATGTTTCCGGTCAGACGCTGGATCTCGAGGCCGGCAGTCCGATCCAGAATTTCGGTGTGATCGAAGCGACCAATGGCGGGATCCTGCGCAACGATAGTGGCATCACCAGCGAAACTGGCAGCAGCATCCAAATTGGCACCGGCGGCACTGTCATCGACACCGATCGCAATATCGCGTCGGACGTGGTCTTCGCGGGCAGTGGCACGCTCGATTGGACGCATTTGCTGAGCTACAGCGGTACCATCTCCGACTTTGGCTTCGGCGACGCAATCGATCTCGCCGATTTCGGTTATGCAGCCCATACCTATTACAGCGTCAGCGCCGGCACGCTGACGGTCGCGAGTGTCGGCGGCGCGTCGGAAGCGCCGATCGGTTTCAGCGGCACCTATAACCAGGAAAGCTTTGCGCTGCACGATGACGGCACCGGTAATACCGAGCTGATCGCCAATCCGACGACGGTGACGGTGAGCGGCCTCGATGGCAGCGGCAATCCGGCCGAAGGCCAAGCCATCACCGTGACGCTGTCGGGTCAGAGCCTCAACGATGTCACTTACACCTGGATCGATGGCGGGGTTGTCTCCAGCGACAACCGCAATATCTTCACGCCGACGGGCGACGCGGACAATCAGATCGTCGGCCTGGTCAGCTTCGACGATCCGAACAACCCGTCGACCGTCGATACGGTGACGGCGGTCGCGGGCACGGTCCCGTCGGCGACCGACACCTGGACCGGCGGCGGTAATGGGCTGTGGTCCGACGCGAGTAATTGGAGCCATGGCGTACCTACGGCCAGTTCCGATGTGACCATCAGCGGTGCCACCGTGACGATCGATACGTCGGCATCGCCCGCCTCGGCCGATAGCGTGACGACCGACGGTTCGACGACACTCGACATCACGAGCGGCAGCCTGACCATTTCCGGTACCGGCACAAGCGACATCGCCGGTACGCTCGACAACGCCGGCAGCCTGGTTATCGAAAACGGCACCGTCATTCTCGCGGGCGCCGTGACCAATTCCAGCCTGATCGATGTTACCGACGGCGGGCAACTCGCTCTCAACGGCGATGTCGCCGACACCGGCGGTCAAATTACTGCGGAATCCGGCCAGGATGCCAGCATTGAGCTGGCGGGCGCGGTCATAACCGGCGGCGCGCTGTCGATCGGCGACGGCGCCGTATTGTATGTCGAGGGCGCCGGCGGCACGCTCGACAATGTCGATCTGCAGAATTCAGGCGATATCCAGGTCGATTTAGGCCAGCAAACGGTCGTGGATTTGGTGCTGGCTGACGGCGCCGTCGTGAACGGCGGTACGCTGACAGTCGGCGATTCAGGCCTCGCCGAGATTACGGGCGGTCTCAACGGCGCTGGCGCGACGCTCTCCAACACGGATGTGACGCTGGGCGTCGGCGAGGGCCAATCTGGCGAGATTCAGGGCGCGATCCAGATCGATGCGTCGTCGGTCCTTACGCTCGACACCACGACGATCTCCGGCAGCACGTTCAACGACGGCAACATAACGCTTACCGGCGGCATCATCGACAATAACGGCACGATCGATGTGACCGGCACGAGCACAATCAACGACGGCGCTACGCTCAACGGCGGTTCGGTCACGGTCGAGAGCGGCCAGACGCTCACGCTGCATAGCGCCAGCGTCAGTGACAGCAACATCGTGGTGGGGGCCTTTGTCAGCCTTACCGACCCGACGGCGAGCCCCGCGGCGGTGAACGGCACTGATGCCGTCGCGATCAATGCGTCCGGCGCGGTCGCGGGGACCTTTCTTGACGCTTCCTTTGTCACGCATGGGTTCATTTACAGCAATGGAACCTACGCGCAGATCGACGATCCAGACGCCGGCTCGCAGGGTACGACCGTCACGACCATCAACAATTCCGGCGAAGTTTCGGGCTATTACACCGACGCATCGAACCAACAACACGGCTTCATTTACGCCCCCGGCGCCAATCCGAGCTACACCACGGTCGACGGCGCGCTCGACGCCACCAGCACGCAAATCCTCGGCCTCAACGATAGCGGCGTCGCCATTGGACATTACTTCGATGGCGCGGGCCATGGCTTCGTTTTCGCCGGCGGCGCAACGCAGACGCTGGACGATCCATTGGGAACGAGCGGCAACCAGCCCGTGGCGATCAACGATTCCGGCGCGATTGTCGGCATCTACACGGGGACCGACGGCGGCTATCACAGCTATATCTATACCGGCAGCCTGGCCACGATCGATCCCGGCGCTTTCGCGACCCTCGATGATCCCAACGCCGTCGGCATCGGGGGCGCCAATCTGAATAACGGCACGCAGGTCTCGGCCATCAACGGCCTGGGTGAGATCGCCGGTTACTATTGGGACACAGCCGGCATCAGCCATGGCTTCGTCTATAACGGCAGCCTTGCCGCGATTGATCCGAATGGGTTCACGACAATCGACGATCCGAATGCCGTGAACGGCACTGAAGTGGTGGCTGTCAACGATGCCGGCGTCGTCGTCGGCTCTTATCTCGATGCCAATTCGCAGGATCACGCTTTCGTCGCGACTCCCGATGGGCACGGCGGTTACATTTATTCCGATATAGCCAACCAAGATTTCGCCTTCGCGATTAACGACAGCGGCGAAATCGCAGGCCTCGGCACGAGCTTCACCCTCGGTTACCTAGAAGATCCGGCGGCCGGCGCGAGCATCGTTCTCAGCGGCCATGCCGACATTACCGCAACGACGCTGACCATTGGAATCGACGATACAGCCGAGATTGCCGACGCCACGCTCGACAACGTCACCGTGAACAACGCCGGCGCCATCTCAATCGGGACCGGCGCGCAACCCATCATTGCCGACACGGTGACGCTGCAAGGCGGCGGCACAGTGACGCTCGGGGCCGGTAGCCAAATCGGTGGCCCCAACGACACCGGCGGCAATCCCGCGCAGTTCGACAACGTCGACAACACCATCACGGGTGTGGGCCAGATCGGCGATACGACAGGAGACTTGGCGCTGACCAATTCCGGCGTCATCGACGCCGACGGCACGACGCTGACCATCAACACGGGCAACACCGTCACCAATGGCGGCTTGCTTGAAGCGACCAATAGCGGCACGCTCCTCGTGCAGGATGCTGAGATCGACAACACCGGCACTGGTTCGGGCACCGGCATCGTGGTCGACGGCACATCGTCGCTGTTGATCGGCAACTCGTACCTCGATCTGACCGGCGGCGGCACGGTGACGCTGGAGGGCGGCGGCAAGATCCTCGCCAATGTCACGTCGGCCTCCATGGCCGCCGTCGTGCTCGAGAACATCAGCGGCACCATTCATAATTCCGGCGTCATCGGCGGCGGCGACGGATATCTTAGCCTGCGCAATGATGCCGGCGGCACCATCGATGCCGACGCTGCCGGCGCGACGCTCACCCTCGACACCGGCGGCACGATCGACAATGCCGGTACGCTGGAGGCGACCAACGGCGGAACTCTGCTGATCGATGACTCGGTCCATAATTCCGGTACGATCGCGGCACTCGCCGGCAGTTCGGTTGAATTCAGTGCCGCGTCCGTCAACGATACCGACGGCGGCAATAATGACGGAGCCGTGGAGGCAATTGGCGGCAGCGCGATCATCTATCTCATCGGCACCAGCATTATCGGTGGCTCGATTTCGGCTTCGAGCGGCGGCTTGGTCGAAATCGAGACAGCTGGAGCCGGGATCAGCAATGTCACATTCGATGGCTCGCAAACCGACGGAGGCTTTGGCCAGTTGGCCGTGACGATCGACGGTGCCGTGCAGGTCGATGCCGATGCTTCGCTGACGCTCATCGGAACGTTCAATAATGACGGTACGATCAGCATCGGCAGCGAAAGTGGGAGCGCTACGCTCGAGATCAGCGGCGCAGTTACGCTGTTCGGCAGCGGCACCATCGTGCTGGCCAACAATTCCGACACGGTCGTCGATGCGACCGGCTCCGATTCGCTCGTTAATTACGACACGATCACGGGTGACGGTCAGATCGGTAATAACGACCAAGGCCTGACGCTGACCAATGCGTCGGGCGGCGTCATCGACGCGAATGTCGACGCGAGCGGCGAAAATCTGACGATCGATACCGGGCAGTCCATTGCCAATGCCGGCCTCATGGAAGCTACCAACGGCGGCACGCTGCTCATCGAGGATAATGTCGCCAATAGCGGAACGATCGAAGCAAATGGCGGCGTGGTTGCTATCGGCGCCAGCGTCGCCATCACGGGCACCGCTTCGGTCAGGATTACCGATGGAGGCCTTGCCGATTTCCAAGGTTCAACGACGACGACGCTCGATCTGAACGCTGTATTCGCGGGCGACGGCGGTCTCGAACTCGACAATTCGCAGAATTATAACGGTATCGTCTCCGGCTATAACGGTGCGGCGGTGCTCTACCTCCATGACATCAATTTTGTGGCCGGCGCCACGTCCGTTACCGATATCGACCCCGGCATTGACGGTCCGGGCTCCGATGAACTGCAAATTACGAACGGGACGCAGACCGCCAACATCGTCATTGAAGGTAGCGCCTATAACTCCGACTGGGCCGTCCTGGACTGGAAGTATGGCGGTACGCTGCTGATCGATCCGGCCGTCACCGTCGCCGACGGCGCCACCACGTCGGCCTCCGGGTCGCAGATGGTGTTTTTCGCCGGCTTGACCGGCACGCTCGACATCGCGAATCCGTCAAGCTTCACCGGCGAAATTGCCGGCATGGCGGGAACCGGCGACGTGCTGGATCTTGCGGGGCTCGACACCAACACCACGGTGACGGCGACCTACAACTCCAATGGCACCACCACTCTGGCGCTGAACGATCCGGGCCACGCCGCCTTTTCGCTGACTTTGGTCGACGATTATTCGGCCGCCGACTTCGGCGTCACATTTGACGTCGCGAGTGACGGCCACGGCGGCATCGATGTCTTCGATCCGCCGGCGGCACCTGGCGCGAGCCCCACTGGAGGATCCTTGGTCATCGACTTCGTCAACGGGGGAAATCTCAACATCGCCAACGGCGACGGCCTTCATATTGATGCGCCATCCAACGCATCCGTGACATTCACTGGCGGCACCGGCTCGCTCGTCCTCAACGACCCCGAGGGCTTTAAGGGCCAGATCATCGGATTTACCGGCACGGCGCCGGACGCGGCGCATTCGGACACCATCGATCTCGTCGGTATCAATTACGATTCGGCTCACTTCGCGGAATCATACAATTCCACGACCGGTCTGCTGTCGGTGACCGACGGCAGTCATACCGCGAGCTTCACGTTCGATAATTTCAACGCCACGTTGGATTTCGCCTCCGACGGCAATGGTGGAACCCTGATCACCGATCCACCGGCGAACGGTTCGCCGAGCGAGCCGTCCGCCAGCCCGGCGGTCAAATGGGGAATGGATTTCGGTGCCGATAAGATCGATTTCAGTCCTGCCCAACCTGCGAATCAATCCGAAAACACGGCCGCCGCGGATGGAGCGAAGACCGCCTTGGTGCTCGGCAATTCGGGCCACGATAACTTTGTCTTCACGCCTAATCTCGGCACCGAAGCCAATGCCAACTTAAATCCACACCTCGACACCGGCGAGCAAGTCAACCACCCGAATGTGCAGTTGGTTCAGCAATTGGCGGCGCTCGTGACGCCCGATGTCCACACCGGGGCGGTGTTCGATCTCCTCCATAACGACATTCTTGGGATGAACGACGCTATCCCGTCCCAGACCCACCAGATAATCCAGGCCGGTCATCTGCTGCACTGAGACGGCAGTCTGGCCTTCAAAAAGAGGCAGTGCACGCTACAGCACCCTCGGAATCTTGAGCTGCTCGACCTCTTTCAGCACGGCCGCGATATTCTGATGCCCGGCGCCGAAATGACTGTTCGGGTCGGGCAGTTTAGCTTCGTGCACGCCTTCCAGATGATAATACTTGTCGTGCACCAAGGAGCGGCTGCGAATCAGCGGCCACAGCATACGGCCAAGCATTCGCTGATCGTGGCCGTATTTTGCGTTCGGGCCTTCCGTAAAATAGCGCCGCATCAGATCGACGATGTCGATGCCACAATCGGTCCGCCCGGCCCAAGTGCAGCCGATCATCAACTCGTTGTGCAGCACATGATCGCGCACCACATGGAACGGGTAGCCTGACTCGATCCATTGCCGCACCAGATCGGCCTCCGGCAGCGACAGCCGCGCGTCGCAATCGCGCACCAGAAAACGTCCGACGCTTCGGTCGTTCATCACCAGGAAGCGCTGAAACAGGCCGACGCCCGGATATTCGTCTTCGATGTTCCGCACGTCGGCGCCGTTGTCGCGCAGGAAGCCGACGCAGGGAGGTGGCACGTCGCCGGCGACGTAGAAGCGGCAGCTCCAGCCCGGATAAACCGTGCCGGCGAGTACGAGATTGATCATCGCCCCATAGGCATAGAACGGCGCCGTGCCCCACAACGAGAATGAAATGACATTGCGTCCTGACGGCGGTCCGCTCGGGTCCGTCACGACGACAGGCGGCGGATCGCGGCAGGCTTCCGTGTCGCGCAAGGCGAGCGCCCTTTGGCCGTAGCGCACGGCCTCATCGATTTTGCCGGTATAGAAATGCGCGACCTTGAGCGCGTCGAGCATGGTCAGGTCTTCGCCGTGGCGATCGATATAGCGCCGGGCCTGCACGATCGTCTCGTCGTAGCGCTTCATGTTCGACAGCGTTGCGATCAAAGCTTTCTGCAGACGCGCGATCTCGGGCTGTCGTCGCGCCAAGTCTTCGGCGAGCGCCAGCGCCGGCAGCCAATCGCGCTTTTGAAAGAAAGCGTCGAACAGCAATTCCTTGGCGACGAGATCGTCCGGCCTGATGGCGCCGATCGCGGCGAGCTTGACGATAGCTTCGTCATTCTTGCCGGCTCGCAGCAAGCCGCGGATGGCATCGTAGAGCTCAGGCGCAACCCGCGGTGGTGCTCCGCTCGCGATCGTGGACATCGTCAATCAGGCCCCGGACAGGTTTGCGCAACGCGCCGGCAATGACCGTAGCGAACCCGGGGAGGAGCGTTCAAGACAGGCGAGCTATTTGCCCCAGCCGAAATGATAATTCAGGCCGGCGCGCACGAGATTGTCGTGCATCGAAACATTATCGGTTCCCGCCGCGCCGCAATCGACGCCGCAGTTGAAGCGGCCGAGGTCGACGTGGAGATATTCCGCCTTGGCAGACCAATTGCCGGGCAGCGCGACTTCGAGGCCGCCGCCGACGGTCCAGCCGGCATTCGCGGTACTTGCCGTGGCAAATCCGGGAAATCCGGCGCGGATATCGCCGACTGCTAGACCGCCGGTTACATAGGGCAGCACGCTGCCGAATGCGTAACCGGCGCGCCCACGCACGGTCGACAGCCAAGTGTCGCTGGTGTTGCAGCCGAAAGGACATAGCGCCGAAGTGGCGCTGCCCTTGAGGTTCGACCAGTCGAGGTCGCCTTCGAGGCCGAATACGGTGTTTCCGGCCTGCCAGTTGTAGCCGGCAGTGCCGCCGGCCTGAGCACCGGAAAGGTTCATGCCGGTCGCGTTGGCGTCCCAATAGGAATGACCCCAGCCGCCGCCGCCGTTGGCGCCGATATAAAAACCGGTCCAGTTATAGGCCTGCGTTACTCGCGCCGGCGGCGCCTTGTAGAGCGGCGCGACCGAAAGATCGGCCGCAGCGGCGCACTGCGCCCCGAAAAGCGCACCAAAAGCGAAACACGCGGCGATGAATTTTCTCATGTCGTATTTCCGGCCTCACGAGCGTCGGCGTCTTGATCTCCGCCGTTCGCGCCTGCGATCTACGCAGAACTTTCTTACCCAGGACTTACCGCTATGGTTAAAACCCGGTGTCGTCGCCGCCGCCCGCTACTCTATCGGCTAGAAGGGCGAAATTGTGCCGCGCATCGGGCACGATCAGGGCAGCGCGCGGCGGCGGATTGGCGTATTGCCGCAAACCTCAGTAGGTTTTTGCATGACCACAGATGGAACCCCGGCGATCGAAATCGCCGATACGCACGAGGTCTATGCGGGCTGGACCAAGCTCCTCGTCGCAACGATCCGGCTGCCCGACGGGCGCCTGATCAAGCGCGAAATCGAGGATCATGGCGCCGCGGTGTGCGTGTTGCCATACCATCCGATGCGCAAAACTGCCGTGCTGGTTCGGCAACTCCGCGTGCCGGTGCTCCATGCCGCCCAGAAGCGCGAAACGCTGGAGGCTATTGCGGGCGGCATCGAAGAAAGCGATGCGGCCGACTGCGTGCGGCGCGAGGCCATGGAGGAAGCGCTCCTCAAACTCGATTCGCTCGAGCATGTGTTCACGGCGTGGACCATGCCCGGCATATCCACCGAACTGATGTATTTCTATCTCGCGGTCTATTCGGGCGAGGCGCGGCCGGCGACGAGCGGCGGCGTCGACGACGATGAAGACACGCTCGCGATCGAGATTCCGCTCGCCGAACTGGCGCGCATGGCGGACGCCGACGCGCTGCCTGACGCGAAGACACTCGTCCTCCTGCAAACATTGCGCCTGAGGCGGCCCGATCTGTTCTGACCATTGATGTGCGATTAAGGCCGCGCACGCCGGAAAGCGTTAACGCGCGCCGGATTCGTCTCGGCCTTGGAGCGTGCTATAATGATTACGGCGAATGTCATCGAATTTTGTCAGTGGGTCACGGGTCAATGAACTGGATCTCCAACGTCGTGCGGCCGAAGATTCGCAGCATTTTACGGCGCGAAGTGCCGGAAAATCTGTGGATCAAATGTCCGGAGACCGGGCAGCTCGTGTTCTACAAAGACGTCGAGTCGAACCTTTTCGTCATTCCGGGGTCGAACTACCACATGCGCATGAGCGCGGTGGCGCGGCTCAAATCGATGTTCGACAACGCGACCTGGTTCGACATCGCGGTGCCCGAAGTGCCGGTCGATCCGCTGAAATTCCGCGACGAACGCCGTTACGTCGACCGGCTGAAGGATGCGCGCAGCAAGACCGGACTGAACGACGCGGTCAAGCTCGGCTACGGCAAGCTCGACGGTTTCGCCGTGGTCATCGGCGTGCAGGACTTCGATTTCATGGGCGGTTCGCTCGGCATGGCGGCGGGCGAGGCGGTGGTCAAGGGACTCGAGACCGCGGTGGAAAAGGCCTGCCCGTTCGTCTTATTTGCTGCCTCCGGCGGCGCGCGCATGCAGGAAGGCATCCTGTCGTTGATGCAGATGCCGCGAACGACCATCGCGGTGCAGCGGCTCCGCGAGGCACGCAAACCCTACATCGTCGTGCTCACCAACCCGACGACCGGCGGCGTCACCGCCTCCTATGCGATGCTCGGCGACGTCCATATCGCCGAGCCCGGCGCCTTGATCGGCTTCGCCGGCCCGCGGGTGATCGAGCAGACCATCCGCGAAAAATTGCCTGACGGCTTTCAACGCGCCGAATATCTGCGCGATCACGGCATGGTCGACATGGTGGTGGACCGCCATGCATTGCGCGGAACCATTGCGAAATTGTGCCGGCTGTTGACGAAATCGCCGGCGAGCGCGCCGGAGCAGCGGGCGCTGCGGGCGCCCGAACCCGCGGTCTCGTGAGCGATCGGCAGGCCAAACCCGCGCCGCTCGACGCCATGCTGGCGCGGCTCCTGGCGCTCCATCCCAAGCGTATCGATCTGTCGCTTGATCGCATCGAGCGGCTGCTCGCCGCGCTCGATCACCCGGAGCGGCGCCTGCCGCCGGTCATCCATGTCGCCGGCACCAACGGCAAGGGTTCCACCGTCGCCTTCATGCGCGCGATTCTCGAAGCGGCGGGCAAGCGCGTCCACGTCTATACCTCGCCGAATCTGGTCCGCATCAATGAGCGGTTTCGACTAGGGAACGACGGTGGTGGCAAGCTCGTCGGCGACGCCGACCTCGACGCGGCGCTCGCCGAATGCGAAGCGAAAAACGGCGATGCGCCGATCACGGTGTTCGAGATGGAAACCGCCGCGGGGTTTCTTTTGTTCTCGCGCCATCCGGCCGACATCTTGCTGCTGGAAGTAGGCCTCGGCGGCCGGCTCGACGCCACTAATGTGGTCGAGCGGCCGCTCGTGAGCGTCATCACCCGGCTGTCGCTCGATCACCGCGAATTTCTCGGCGACACCATTGCGGCCGTCGCCGCCGAGAAGGCTGGGATTCTCAAAGCCGGCGTGCCGGCGGTCGTCAGCGGGCAACCGCCGGAAGCGCTCGCGGTGATCGAGCGGCAGGCGGCGCGAATGCGCGCCCCGCTGTCTATCGCGGGCGAGAACTGGACCGCGACCGAGGAACGCGGCCGGCTTGTCTATCAGGATGACAGCGGGCTCCTCGATCTGCCGGCGCCGAAACTTTACGGCCGTCACCAGTTCGAGAATGCCGGGGCGGCCATCGCCGCATTGCGGGTGAGCGGGTTGAAACTGGCGCCAGCGGCGTTCGAAACCGGGATGACGACGGTCGATTGGCCGGCGCGCATGCAGCGACTGACGCACGGCAAGCTTGCCGATCTCCTACCGCCGGACAGTGAATTATGGCTCGACGGCGGGCACAATGCCGACGGCGGCCAGGCCATCGCCGCGGCGCTTGCCGATCTCGAGGAGCGGGTGTCGCGGCCGCTGGTGCTGATCGTCGGCATGCTGACCACCAAGGACTGCGCCGGTTTCCTGCAGAACTTTTCCGGTCTGGCGCGCCGGGTCATCACGGTGCCGATCCATCAGGACAAAGCGGTGCCAGCCGCCGAGCTTGCCGAGGTCGCCGGCAATGTCGGCATTCCGGCGCTTGCCCGCGACGATCTCGAAAACGCGATCGCTGTCGCCGGCAAGCTCGATCTGCATCCGGCGCCGCGCGTGTTGATCACCGGCTCGCTCTATCTCGCCGGCGAGGTGTTGGCGCTCAACGGTACGCCGCCGGAGTGATGAAGGTCGTCAATTCGGCTCGATCCCGGCAGCCTTGACGGCCGCCTGCGCGGCTTCGACTTTGCCGCGGAAGAATTCCGCCGTCTGCGCAACGTTACGATCATCCGGCATGAAGCCGAATTTTTGCATCACGTTGGCGACTGCCGGCGTGCGCAAGGCCTTGCGGAAGGCGGCATTGAGGGCGTCGACGATCGCGGGCGGCGTCTTCGCTGGCGCAAAGAATATGCCCCAGGAATCGACCGGCGGATAATTCGGAACGGAAGTCTTCATCAGCGGGACGTCGGGCAAATCCGGAAACGGCTTTGACCCGGTGAAGGCGAGCGCCCGCAGCTTGCCGTCTTTGATCAGCCCGAGGACCGATGGCGGCGTCACGAACATGACATCGATACTGCCACCCAACAGCGCCGCGACGACCTCCGAAGCGCCCTTGAACGGCACATGCTCCATGTTGAGGCCGACGGTTTTGTTGAACAAGGCCGCCGCGAGGTGCAGCCCATTGCCGATTCCCGGCGAACCGTAAAGTGCCCGGTGGCTCTTCGCATAAGCGATGAAGTCGTCGATGCTATGCGCGGGTGACGAAGGATTGACCAGAACCAGCAGACCGTCCAGCACGCCGGCGGACGCGATCGGCTTGAGGTCCTTCAAGACGTCGTAGGGCAGCTCTTTGTAGATGTACGGCGTCGATGCGATCGAGTCGCTGGTGAAGAGAAGCGTGTAGCCGTCGGGCGCCGATTGCACGACGACGTTGGTGGCGATGGTGCCGTTCGCCCCGGGACGATTCTCGACGATGAAATTCTGGCCGAGATCGGCGCCGACTTGGCTCGCCACCGTGCGGGCTTCCACGTCGGGGCCGCTGCCGGCGGCGAAGCCGACCAGAATATGCACCGGCCGATCGGGGTAAGTTTGCGCCAGCGCCGCAGCGGCGAAGGCCGAACACGCCAGCCCCACGCAGAGAGCGCGGAGCACGCGGCCAAATTTACAGCCTGATTTCGCCGAGATTGACGCTGACGCCAAGTTGGGTCTCCACGGTTTTTGAGCGGCCGCCTGAAAAGATCTGGACGCTGTAGGGGCCCGAATCCTCGTCGAGCCGGTCGAATTTGAAGTCGCCGTAATTATCGGTCGTAGTCACCGCGACTGAAGCGCCGTCCTTGACGAGTTGTACGCTCGCGCCTTCGACGCAGTCGACGACGCCATTTTTCTCCTCGGCGACCGAGCCGCCGATGAAACATTTGGAATAGCGCCACAGGTTTCGGTAATAGACCCGCGGTTTCGTACCGAGCTCGGGCTTCATCACCTCAAGCTGCTGCTCGCGCGCTAGCCGCGCCATCTCGTCGTCCTCGACCTGGACGGCCCGCATGGCGCCGGTCGGACAAGACTGCTGACCGCGTGTCTGCTGCCAGCCTTGGTCGATCAGATGGGCATCGAAAGTCCATGCCTGGGGAAGGCTTAGCTCTTCGTTCCACCAGATATGGCCGTAAGGGCAGGCCTCGACGAGCTGCTTTTGACCCTTGGCCTTCACCGGATCGATGATGACGATGCCGTCCTTGCGTTTTTTGATCGCGCCCTTGGGCGCCGCCTTCATGCACGGTGCGTCGTCGCAGTGGTTGCACAGGGTCGGCACATAGGCAATGTCGATCATCGGTATCTGCCCGCGCTCCTTCTGCAATATGTTGATCCACTTATGACCGTGTTTCGGCATCGGCGCCGAATAGCCGGGCCAGTCATTGCCGACATATTCGTCCATGGCGGAAAGCGTGCACAAATTACAATTGGTGCACTCGGCTACGTCGACGATCAGGTTCCACTTTTTCATTTCGCCGGCACCAGATGCGCTTCCTTGAGCGTGCGTTTGATTTCCTTGTCCCTCTCCATCGCCGCGAAGGCTGCCGATAGATGCTCGATGCGGCCATCCCAGAGCTCGATCTGCACCAGCGAATTGGCGCCGGCGAGCGAATGCGTGGACTTGGTCTGCGTGCGCTCGGGCGTCAGCAGATTGAGGCAGCCGCCGCGATCGACGGACCTGCCCGGTTCGCCCATCGGATCGTAGATCGCCGACGATTCGTAGCCATGTGCGACGCCGCGCGGCAGCCGCTGCGTTGGCAGCGCCGCACAAACGACCGCGCCGCGGTCGTTGAACACCTTGATCAGATCGTGCTTTTTGATGCCGCGGGCCGCTGCGTCCTCGGCATTGAGACGCACGATCCAATAATAGTAGCCATCGACCTTGACGCGGTGATCCTCGATATTGAGGAGAAACGAATCCTTGCCGTCGCCCTGGGTGTGGAACGAATATTTCGAATGCGGGGTGAGGAGTTGCAGCGGATAGCGCTCGAACAGCTCGCCGGAATGCGCGCCCTCCCATGATGGCTCATATTTGACGATCGGCGGCCGTTCCGGATCGTTGAACCTTTTCAATGAGTTGCATTCAAATTCGAGCTTTCCGGACTGGGTCTGTAAGCCGCGCAGATATTCCTCGGTGTAATCGGACGGCAGCGGCTGCGCCTCAGGCACATCTTTCTTGCGGTTCTCGTAGAACCAGCGGAACGAGACCGGCGGGCGCAGTTTTTCCTTTTCGGCAGGGACGACGAAGTAACCGCGTTTAAGAAATTTCTTCCACGACATCACTTTCGGCATGTCGGAAGCGAGATAGACGCGTTTGACCCAGTCGATTTCGTTGCAGCCTTCCGAGAAATAATTGGCGAGGCCCAGCGGCTTGCACAGTTCGTTGAAGATCCAGTAGTCGGATCGCGACTCGCCCTGCGGCTTGATGGCGGGCGCCTGAAACACGATGACGCGATGATTGAGCTGCTGCTGGCCGTGATGGCCGTAGCCGCCGAGGCCCGCCCATTCGCTGATATCGACACGCTCGAAATTAGTGCAGGCCGGCAGGACGACGTCGGCGAACTTCGCTTCGCCCTCGAACCAGATCGACTGGTTGACGACGAATTCGAGATTTTCCGTTTGGTACATCCGCACCCAGCGATTGGTATTGTTCATCGTCGACAGAATCGAGCCGCCGTATTTGTAGAGCATATGCACCGGCGAATGGCCGGGCGCCGGATAGGTGAATTTAGGGAACTGGTGTTCGATTGATTTGCCGACCCACGGGTAGCCCTCGGCCTTGCCGTCGATAATCGCCTCAGGCACGAAGATGCGCGGGATACGCTGATTGTTCGAGTTCATGCTCGGCAGCTGCGGCATGCGCTGATAGAGCTCGACCGGCATCGAGGTGTTTTCCAGATCGCCCGACATGCCGCCGTCGGCGTAGCCGGGGAAATAGAAATTGAAATCGAGCGGGCAGCCCCATTGCAGATTGCCCATATTGACGCCGGGCTTGCCGAGGCCCTGCATGGCGACGAGACAAACCATCACGCGCGCCCAGGGAATGCCAGTCTGGTTGCGGCAGGCGCCGCCATGGCCATTGCCCCAGCCGCCGGGTGCGAGATAGACGCGCTTCTTGCCCCACTCACGCGCCAGTGCGCGCACGTCTTTGGCCGGAACGCCGGTTTCCTTCTCCTGCCACTCCGGCGTTTTGGCGATGCCGTCTTCCTCGCCGACCAGATAGGCCTTCCATTTGTCGAACCCTATGGTGTGGGTTTCGACATAGGCCTTGTCGTAAAGGCCTTCCTTGATCCACACATAGGCAATCGCCATCGCCATCGCGACCGACGTGGTCGGCTTCGGCGCAAACCATTTGCCGGGCAGGAACTGCGCTGTGGCGTTGTAATAGGGATCGACGTGAACGACCTTGATGCCGAGCTTCGGGTCTTTAAGCCACTGCCGCCGCGTCGTGCCTTCCTGCGCGCCGTAGGAGCCTGACGTCGATTCCGGATCGGCGGCCCACGACACGATCATGTCGCAGTTTTGCAAGCAGTCTTCGACGGTGCCGTAGGTTTCCGACTGGCCGACGCGCAGCGTATGGCCCCAGTGATGCACCGCGCCCCAGTACCAGCCTTCCCAGGAATCCGGGTTGTGGTGGATGCGCGTCATGCCGACCGCATTGGCGAAGCGGAACAGCGCGGAAAGGTAATAGCCGACATTGCCCCAGGTATGATGCGAGCCGTGCGAGAAGGTGATGGCGCCCGGACCATAGTCGCGCTTCTGCCGCTTGATCTCGTCGGTAACGAGCTTGATCGCCTCGTCCCAGGAGATCCGCACATAGCCCGACTTGCCGCGATTTTGCGGGTTGCGCTCGCCGTTGGGATCGAAGTCGACGCGCTTCATCGGATAGAGCAGGCGATCCGGCGAGTAGACGATCGATTTGGCGTTCTGGCCGTGCGGCGCCAGCGTCGTTTTGCGCGGCGGTTTGAGCTTCTGGCCTCTGGCCTCGATGGTCCATGACGCGCCGTCTTCCTCCGTGAGGTCGATTGGCGTCATGCGGATGATCTTGCCGTCCTTGACGTAGACAAAAACCGGACCGCCATTGGTCATATTGCAATAGCGGGTAACGCCGCCGCGCAGTTTGGTGCCGTATTTCAGACCGGCGCTCTGGCTCAGCATCAAGGTCTGGGCGAACCAATTGGTCAGGTGTTCCGGCCCGTCGACGCCGAGGACGAAATCCTTCTGCGCATTGATCTGGTCGAGCCAGTTGATCGGCGGCGTCAAAAGCGCCGCGGCGATCTCGGCATTCTTGAACAGGAGTTTTATGTCCGGCTTGGCGTGCAGACCCGAGCCCGACGTGACGGCACCGGCCTTGAGCTCGATCCAGCGCCCGATCTCCTCGTCGCGGGTCATGATCTGGGCGACGAGATCGTGTTCCTTCAGGCGTGCTTTGAAGTCCGGGTGCCGTCTTGCCGCGTGCTTGAGGAGTTGCGCCGCGCCGAACAGGATGATTGGCAATTTGAGTCTTGCCAGCGCCATGACTTCCTCCCTTACGCGCCTCGGCGCGCCGATCCGCTCCGCGCGGGACATTTTCCCCAAGAAGCGCGGACAACTCGGAACCGCCGATCTTGCAATAATTCTGTGGCGATTGAAACCCGCGGGCGTGCGGCCCCGACGCATGTCCGCTCAACGCTTCGCGCGGACCTGGTGCTACGGTATCCTGGTCTGATGACGATTCCGACCAAAACCATGGCCCTCCGCCTGTTCGAGTACGGCGGACCGGACAAGCTCATTTATGGCGAATACGACCTGCAGCCGTTGGGCGAGCGCGACGTGCTGGTCAAGAATTATGCCGGCTCGGTGTCCCGCTGGGACGTGAAGTACCGCGCCGGCGACCTCGCACGCTACCAGCTTCCCGGCCGCGCCGCCTTTCCGCTGCCGCAGCAATTGGGCCGCGAGGCGGCGGGCGAGGTGATTGCGGCCGGCCGCGCGGTGACGCGGTTTAAACTCGGCGATCGCGTGGTCGGCGTCACCCATCCGGAGGATCCCGATGCGGTCGAGACCGCGCGCGGATTGGGCAACCTGTCGCGGAACCTCGCTATCCCCGGCCACCAGGCGTTGGGCTCTTACGCGCAATATCTCGTTCGCGACGAGCGCATGTGGCTCCCGTTGCCGGACGGCGTCGATTACGAACAGGCCGGCGTCGCGCTTTGGCCATTCTCGTCGTCGCACCGCGTTGTGCATGACCGGCTCAAGGTGCGGCTCGGCGACACCGTGCTGATTGCCGGAGCGTCCGGCGGCATGGGCCAGGCGACCATGCAGTTGTGCAAGCTTGCCGGCGCCCGCGTGATCGCGACCACACGCCACGCGGCGAAGGTCGCGGTTCTGCGCGACCTCGGTGCCGACGCTGCCGTCGTTACCGCCGATGCCGAGCGCGCTCGCGCCGACGTGCTGGCCCTGACCGGCGGCGAAGGCGTCGATCACGCGGTCGACTATACGGGCAGCCCCGAGCTCCTTCGGTTCCTCGGCAGCGTAATGCGTCTCGGCGGCAGCCTGGTCATCAGCAGCGAGCAGGGCCGCGAGTCGATCCCGTTTACCGCTTCCGACTTAATCCGGCTGGAGCTGAACCTACTCGGCATTCGCGGCGCGCGGATGAACGACATGCGCACGGCACTAAAGCTGCTCGGCGACGGCCGGATCAAGACCCGCATCGTCGCAAAGTTCCCGCTGGCCCAGGTCGGTGAGGCCCACGAGTTGTTGGTGAATTCACCCGATCTGGTCGGCCGTATCGCCGTCCTGCCGTGGGCTTAATCAGCGGACGACGATATTCGCCATCTCGCCCGGCCGGTCGGCAAGGAACAGCCGCATATTGTCGACGATCAGCGGCATGATGAAGTCTTCGTATTCGACGATATAACCGCCGACATGGGGCGTGATGAAGACGTTGGGCAGGCTCCAGAACGGGCTTTCGGGCGGCAACGGCTCAGCCTGAAAAACGTCAAGCGCCGCGCCGGCGATGCGATGCTCGCGTAGTGCGGCGACCAGCGCGGGCTCGTCGACGGTCTGACCGCGTCCGGCGCTGATGTAATAGGCCGACGGCTTCATCGCGCCGAACACCTCAGTGTCGAACAGCGCAACATTGTCCGCGCGCGCCGGCAGGATGTTGATCAGGTAATCGGCTTTGGCCGCGGCCTCGGGAAGCCGATCGGCGGGCATCGTCTCGTCGAAGCCCGCCGTTTGCCGGGGCGTGCGGGTGACGCCAATCACATGCATGCCGAGCGCCTTGAGCAATTCGCCGATTGCTACCCCGACAACGCCGGTGCCGACGATGACCGCGGTCTTGCCATGCAGGGTGCTCCACAGCCGGCGCTGCCAGATGCGGTGCATCATGTCATCGGCCTGGCGCTTGGCGTCGCGGCTCACCGCCATCATCATGTAGACAACCTGCTCGCGCATCGGCGGCCCATGGATGCCGCGGCCAGAGGTGATCTGCACCTCGGGCTTGAGCGAGGGGCAGCGCAGGAAATGATCGACGCCGGTCGCGAGCGACTGGATCCATTTCAACTGCGGCGCGCCTGAGAGCATGGCGTCGCGGATTTCCAGCCCGAACATCATCATCGCGTCGATATCGGAAAGATCGCCGGTCACGTCGTCGGCGTTATGAAACACCGCGAATTGCAGCGACGGAAATTCCGCCTGCAGCCGGTCGCGATACATCTCGGCGTGAACGTCGACGATGAGGACTTTGGTCATGTGGTCGGCAGGCCCAAATGCCGAATGGCATTGTTGACGGCGATATCGGCGCGCACGGTTTCCGCGAGCGGCACATGATCGAGAAATTCGCCGGCCTCCTGCGCCGTCTCGAACGGGTGATCGGCGCCGAACATCACGCGGTCCTGGCCCAGCGCCGCCAGCGTGCAGTTCAACGGCTCGGCCGAGCACATGCCCGACGTCGTCACGAGGAGATTCTCCCGGATGTATTGCGACGGTGGCTTTCCGAGTTTCAGACCGTGAAATTGGGCGCGGCTGTCGAAACGCCACAACAGGAATGGCAGCGTCTCGCCGAGGTGCCCCAGCATCAGGCGGCTGCGCGGGAAACGGTCGAAATGTCCGCCGACGATGAGCCGCAGCGCATGCGAGCCGGTCTCAAAACCCCAGCCCCACATCGGCCGCATCAGCACCTTGTAGCCGGTGAGAACCGACGGCTGCGCGACCGGGTCAGCCGGATGCACGTAGATCAACGCGCCGAGTTCGTCCACACGCTCCCAAAACGGATAGAGCGCCGGGTCATCGAGATACTGCCCGTGGGTGTGGCCGTTGATCATGGCGCCGGCGAACTTGAGTTCGCGGATGCAGCGTTCGATCTCGTCGGCCGCCGACTTGGGGTCCTGCATCGCCAAGTGCGCGAAGCCGGAGTAGCGATCGGGCCGCTTTTCGATCTCGCGCGCAAGAAAGTCGTTTGACTCCTGCGCCTTGCGGGTCGCCGTCGCGGCGTCGCGCTCGGCCTGCACGCCGGGCCCGGCGATCGACAGTACCGAGCGGACGATGCCGGCGCCGTCCATGCTTTGCAGGCGCAACTCGCCGAAATCGGTGAGATTGCGGTAGAAGTATTCGGCGCGCTCGGGTGGGACTTCGGTCATCGTCGGCCGCCAGTAATCGACCAGGCCTGGCGACAGGAAATGCTCCTCGAGCGCAATTTTCCGGACCATGTTTCCCCCGAGCCGCAGGCGTCATTGGCTTATTGGCGGCGCGCTCTGCTGTACCGCATGCCGGTGATCCTGTATCAAAGCGCAAAATGCGCAGCAAGCTTAAGCGAGGAACAGGGGAACGCCGCATGACGCCGGCCGGTTCGCGCAGGAAGACGACGAAGATACCTGCCGGAAACAAGATGCGCGCCGTGAAAAAGGCACCGAACCAGATCCAGGTGATTGCGCGCGCCGCCTCGATTTTGCGGACGCTCGAGGCCGAGCCGGACGGGCTCAGCCTCGGCCAGATTGCGCAACGGGTGAAGCTCGCGCGGTCCACTGTGCAGCGCATTGTCGCTGCGCTGGCCGCCGAAAAATTCCTGATCGCGGCCTCACCGAATGCCCGGGTTCGCCTTGGCCCGACCATCCTGCGTCTTGCCGCCGCGGCGCGCACTGACTTTGTCGCTGGGGCACGGCCATTTCTCGTCCAGCTCTCGGCCGAGCTTAAGGAGACCGTCGATCTCGCGGTCGTTCGCGGCGATCATCTGGTCTTCGTCGATCAGGTGACCGGTTCGCACCGGCTGCGTGCCGTTTCTGCCGTCGGCGAGGCTTTTCCGCTGCATTGCACGGCAAACGGCAAGGCCTATCTCGCCGAACTCGATGCCGCCGGCGTCGAACGCCTGATCGGCACGAATTACGAACAGCGCACGCCGCGCACCATCACCCGGTACGACAATCTGCTGCGCGAGCTCAAGGCCGTGCGCAAGTCAGGCGTCGCCGTCGATCGCGAGGAGCACACCCGCGGCATCTGCGCCGCGGGCGTGGTGCTGCGGGATCCGCTCGGCGACATCATCGCGATTTCGGTGCCGGTACCGGCGCACCGCTTCTACGAGCATCAACGGCTGATCCTGGCGCGGCTGCGCGCCACCAAAGAGGCCTTGCAACGCGAGATGATGGCCGCCGCGGCGTAACGGTCGGCTTGTCGCACCTACGGAAATTCGATACAGTTGTACCATATGCTGGTACATAGGGTCCGAACGCCGCAGGGAAGCTGGCGTAACCCGAGGAAACGCGGAGGAAGACGTGGCGAAAAAAATTCGCGGCGTGACGTTCGAAGAAAACGCCAACAATACGATGGGGCTCGAGTTCTACAACCTGTCGCACCGGTTCGGCTATCAGTCGCCCAATTGGCCGTATTTCGAAGACGTCAAGATCGAACGCATCCATTACATGGCCAAATCGGGGGTGCTGTCGCAGCGCATCACCACCTCGATGCACAACACCACCCATATCGACGCGCCCGCGCATGTCATCCAGGGCACGCCGTTCATCGATGAAGTGCCGCTGCCGCATTTCTTCGGCTCCGGCATCGTGGTCTCGATCCCGAAGAAGAAATGGGAGCAGATCACCTACGACGATCTGGAAAAGGCCGCCGGCAAGATCGTGCGGCCGCGCGACGTCGTGATCGTCAATACCGGCTGGCACAAGCTCTACGAGGACAGCGAAGATTATTTCTGCCGCTCGCCTGGCTTCGTGTCGTCGGCGGGCGAATGGTTCGTCGAGAAGAAAGTCAAAGTCGTCGGCCATGATACCCAGGCCAACGATCATCCGCTGGCGACCGCCATCGGCCCGCAGCGCAACGGCCCGCTGCATCCGCATCTCGCCGATGAATACAAGAAATGGTCCGGCGGCCGCGACTGGAAGGACGATTTTCCGGAATGGGAGCCGGTGCACCGCATCCTGTTCAAGAACGGCATTCTCGGCATCGAAAATGTCGGCGGCGACATCGACAAGGTCACCGGGCGGCGCTGCACTTTTGCGTTCTTCCCGTGGAACTGGGACCGCGGCGACGGCTGCATCATTCGGCTGGTGGCGATCGTCGATCCGAAGGGCGCCTATCGCATCGAAAAGGGGGAGAAGTTCGCATGATCGTCCGCAAATTTTCCGAAGCAAAGCCGTACGACGCGCCCAACCACCGCGACTATAAATCGTTTCGCGTGTTCGGCGCCGAGATGGGCGGCTCGCAGACGCTGGTGTTCGGCATTTCGCACTTTCTTCCCGGCGGCGGCGCCGGTCCCGACGCTTCGCCGCCGGAGAAGATCTATTACGTGCTCGCCGGCGAGCTCACGGTGATCGTCGGCGGCAAGGAGACCGTCGTGAAGGCTGGCGATACTTGCTACATCGGCCCGAACGAAAGTCGCGAAATCGTCAATCGTGGCCACGATGTCTGCACCATCGCGGTCGCCGTTGCACCGGTGAAGTGACGCATCATGTCCGACGAAGATTTCCTCAAAAATCCCGCATCGCTGTTCGATGTCCGCGGCAAGAGCGCGATCATCACCGGTGCGACCGGGGCCTTCGGCGCCATCGCGGCCAAGACCTTGGCGGCGGCCGGAGCCAACGTCGTCATCGCCGCCAACAATGCCGAAGGGTTGAAAAAGCTCGCCGCGGAATGTGGCAGTCTTGGCGGCAAGGCCGAAGTGGTCGCCAAGCGGCCGAGCTCGGAAGCGAACTGCGATGCCATTGTGACGGCCGCGGTCGAAAAATTCGGCGGCCTCGACATTCTGGTCGTGGCCTCGGGCCAGAACAAAGTGTCGAAGATCGTCGATCAGAAGCCCGAGGACTTTCTTGACGTGATGGATGCCAATGTCACGCAATCCTGGCTGATGGCGCGCGCCGCGTCGCGGCAGATGATCAAGCAGGGACGTGGCGGCAAGATCGTGCTGATGTCGTCGGCGCGCGGGCTGCTCGGCCATCCGGCCGGCTACACCGCCTATTGCGCCTCGAAGTCGGCGGTCGACGGCATCACCAAGGCGCTCGGCTGCGAGCTCGGCGGGAGCGGCATCACTGTCAATGCGCTCGGGCCGACCGTTTTTCGCTCGCCGCTGACGGAATGGATGTTCGCCGATGACGAGCGCGGCAAGACGGTTCGTGCCGGCTTCCTGACAAGGGTGCCCAAGGGCCGGCTCGGCGAGCCGTCCGATCTTGCCGGGCCGCTGTTGTTCCTCGCCTCGAAGGCGTCCGATTTCTACACCGGACATATCCTCTACGCGGACGGCGGCTACACGGCGGGCTGAACATGGCGAAGGCGCGTATTGCCGTCATCGGCGCCGGCCTGATGGGGCACGGCATCGCCCAGGTATTTGCGCTCGCCGGGCACGATGTCGTCATCACGGACGCATTCGCGCAAAATCTCGAGACCGTGAAGTCGCGCATCGTGGCGAACCTGCGTGACCTCGGCGATGACGAGGGCGCGGTCGCGCGGGTCGCGCCGCGCGCCGATCTCGCCGAAGCCGTGCGCGACGCCGATTACGTCGTCGAGGCCGTGCTTGAGGACCTGCCGCTGAAGCAAAAGCTGTTCGCGGAAGTCGAGCGCCACGTGCGTTCCGACACCATCCTCGCCAGCAACACCTCGGTGATCCCGATCACCGCGATCATGCAAGGTTTGGAAAAGCGCGAGCGGGCGCTCGGCACCCATTGGTGGAATCCGCCGTTTTTGGTGCCGCTGGTCGAGGTCATCGAGACGCAATGGACCTCGCCCGCGGCCATCGCCTGGACGATGGAATTGCATGAAGCAGCCGGCAAGAAACCCGCGCATGTCAAAAAGGACGTGCCGGGATTCATCGGCAACCGCTTGCAGCATGCGCTGTGGCGCGAGGCCATCGCGCTCGTCGAACAGGGCATCTGCGATGCTGAGACTGTCGATGCGGTGATCAAAGCGTCGTTCGGCCGCCGCATTGCGGTACTCGGCCCGCTCGAAAACGCGGATCTGGTCGGCACCGACCTGACGCTCGCCATCCATAACACGGTGTTGCCCGCGATCGACAGCCGGCCCGGCCCGTCGCCCTATCTGCAAAAGCTTGTCGCTGACGGCAAGCTCGGCTTCAAATCCGGCGAAGGATTTCGCAAGTGGAGCGCCGACGAACAGGCGGCGCTCCGCGCCAAGGTCGTGGCGCATCTCAAAGCTTCACGCGACCGCTGATGAGGAAAACATGACCGACAAAAAGAATACCGGTTCGATCAATCGCCGCACGGTCGTGGCGGCGGGCTTAAGCGCGCTGGCGGCACCCGCCGTGTTGCGGGTCATCCCGGCCCATGCGCAATCGAAGACCATCAAGATCGGGCATGTCAGTCCGAAGACCGGACCGCTTGCCGGCTTCGGCGAGTCCGATGGTTTCATCATCGACCAGATGAAGGGCGTGCTCGGAAAGGGTCTTTCGAGCGGCGGTAAGACTTATCCGGTCGAGATCATCAGCAAGGACAGCCAGTCGAGCGGAACGCGTGCCGCTGAAGTGGCTTCCGAACTGATCCTGCACGACAAGGTCGATCTCCTGATCGCTTCTTCGGCGCCCGACACCACGAACCCGGTCGCCGATCAGGCCGAAGTCAATGAAGTGCCCTGCGTCACCACGAACTGTCCGTGGCAGCCCTATTTCTTCGGCCGCAACGGCGATCCGAAAAAGGGCTTCACCTGGACCTATCACTTCTTCTGGGGCCTCGAAGATGTGATCGCTTCCTATCTGCCGATGTGGGACTCGGCCGCCACCAACAAAGTCATGGGCGGTCTCTTCCCCAACGATGCCGACGGCAACGCCTGGGGCGATCCGCAGCGCGGCTTGCCGCCGGAACTGGCCAAGGCCGGCTATAAGCTCCTCGATCCGGGCCGCTATCAGGTGATGAACAACGATTTCACCTCGCAGATATCGCAGTTCAAGCAGGCCGGCGCCGAGATCGTGGTCGGCAACATGATCCCGCCCGATTTCGCGACCTTCTGGTCGCAGGCCGCTCAGCAGGGCTTCCATCCCAAAGTGGTGACCATCGGCAAGGCGCTGTTGTTCCCGTCGGTGGTCAATTCTCTCGGCCCTCGCGGCAACGGCTTGACCACCGAGATTTGGTGGACGCCGAACTTCCCGTACAAATCGGGCCTAACCGGCCAGACCGCACGGCAATTGACCGACGCCTATGTCGACGCGACCAAGCGGCCGTGGACGCAGCCGATCGGCTATCAGCACGCGCTATTCGAAGTGGCGATCGACGTACTCAAGCGCACCAAGGCGCTCGATCCGAAGTCGATCCTCAGCGCCATCGTCGCCACCGACTATCAGTCGATGGTCGGCCCGGTGAAATGGACCGGCCAGCCGGTCAAGAACGTCAGCAAGACCCCGCTGGTCGCCGGACAATGGCAGCGCAAGGGCAATGATTTCGATCTGGTGATTACGGAGAACAAGTCGGCGCCGAATATTCCGGTCGGCGGCAAGCTCGAATTGCTGTCGTGATCGTGGCGATCATCGCAACACCGGAGTCCGCAGCAAGGCAATAAACTCGCGGCTGTCCGGCAGCGTCTCGAGGCGCAACACGGCGTCGATCAGGGCGTCCTGCTGTGCGCTCGCCATAGCGCCGCGGCTCAGCTTGCGGAATTTTCCGACGATGTCATCGGCGCCGGCGAAAGAATGCTCGCTGCCGCGCGGCGCTTCACGCGTCTCGCGCTCGACCGAGCCATCACGGAACCGCATTTCGACGCGCACCTTGTGCCGATAGGCCGCGCCGAGCGCCGTGATCGCGGGGTCGTGCAGCACCTTCACCTTGGCCGCCAATTCGATCCGCGCCGGATCGGTGGCGCAATCGGCCGTGAATTCGTCGACAAACACGTCGCCGGCAAGGAGCAGCGTGGCGACACAATAGGGCAGATTGAGCTGCGCTCCGGTGAGACCTTGAGGCTGATAGGGCCAGCCGACGTGATCGACCGTGACTTGCGACCCGTGCACCACGATCTCTTCGATCTCATCGAGCGCGAACGGCCGGCGCTTGCGGATATCGCGGATAGCGTCGAGCGTGGTGTGGTTGCTGCCGACGCAGGAATAGAATTTGAGCGCGATGCCCATGGTCTCGAAACGCTCGCCGAGACCGGCACTTAATTTCGCGAGATCGAAACGGTCCTGGGAGCGCGAAAACGTGGTGCAAAAGCCGCCATAAGGCGCCTCGAAGACGTCGACGATGCCGGTGAAGCCCTGGCTTGCCAACAGCGCTCCGTAGAGCCCGCTCTGCGCGGCGCGGCCGGCATGCATGCGCTTGACCATGGCGCCATATTGCGCCGCCATCAGGCCGGACGATTGCGTGCCGGCGATGCCGAGCGCGTGCACGGTCTGGTCTGGGCTGAGCGCGAGACCGCGCGCCGCGCCTGCCGCGGCCGAGAAGACGCCGACGGTGGCGCCGGAATGCCAGCCTTGGCCGATATGCTCCGGGCCCATGCACAAGCCGACCCGCGGTCCGATCTCGTAGCCGGCGACCGTTGCAGTGAGAAATTCGCGGCCCGAAAGCTCGGCATGGCTCTCGGCGACCGCGATCAGCGCCGGCAGCGTCACCGCGCCCACGTGCAGCACCGCGTTGCGATGCACATCGTCGAGCTCGAACCCCTGCACCTCGGTGCCGTTGACCAGCGCCGCGTGCGGAGACGACAATTTTCCGCCGGTGCCCCAGATCGAGGTCGTGCGCGTGCTATCGAGCGTTTCGAGAGTCTGCCGCAGGATGCGGCACCATTCGAGACCGGCGCCATAGATCGCGCAGCCGAGTGAATCGAGAATGAGCAGCTTTATCCGCTCGCGTACCTCGGCGGGGATTTTCTCGTAGGTCAGCCGCGACACGAAGTCGGCGATCGCGCGCGTGTGAACGTTGTTGTGGACGTTGCTGATCTTGGCGTCCATGCTCAATTCATTGCGCCGCGGATTTTGATTTCATGCTGTCCCACCAGGGACAGACGCCGGTCATCACTTCGTAATTGCCGTCCATCACCTGCACCGGCCGGCGATAGCCTTCAGCCGCATTTTTGAGCCGCAGCGCGCGGGCCTTGGCGCTATCGTCCTTGGACAGCCAGACGCGATCGTGGCCCCATAGGCTCGGGCCTTCCTTGCGCTCATAGGCAGTCCAGGTCTCGACGTCGATCGAGCGCGCGCCCCAGCCGTATTCGACCATGAAGGCGGATGGCGTCCAGCTGTAGAACGAGGTGATGAAGTCGCTGGTGTGCCGGCCGAGCGTCGTCGCGACGCGGCCTTCCTCGCCGAGCGCGATGTCGTAGCCCTGGCCGACATCGTCGAAGCTGAACAACTCCATCATGATGTGGTGGACCGCGTTCTTGCCGGTCTGGATGAAGGCCAGGCTGTGATGACGCGGATTGAGGTGCAGGAAGCGGGCGACGAAGGGGTGCGAGTAATAATCTGTCAGCCGAAATCCGAGCGTGTCACGATAGAAACCCATCAGCCGCTCGATGGTCTGCGGCGTATCGGCGTTGAGCACCACATGGCCTAAGCCGAGCGGGCCGGTACGGAAGCCGGAAATCGAGCGGCCGGGCCGGAACGGCTCCGCCGTCGTTTCGGCGCCGTGAAAGATCTCGATACGGTTGCCGACCGGATCGCTGAGCGTGATCAGGTCCTTGACGCAACGCTCGTCCGCCAAAGCGCGCGTGCCGCGCCCGACCTTGATCTCGTTCTTCTCGAGATGCCCGGCGAGCGTATCGAGCGCCGCTGCGTCGGCGATCTCCCAACCGAAGAACCCGATGCCTTCGCCGCCGTCGGCGTCGACCATGATCCGTTGCTTGCGGTCGTCCATGCGGAAGGCGAGCGTCGACCGCGTTTTATCGATACGCTGCAAGCCGAGCAGGCCCGAGCCATAGCTCGCCCAATCGCCCAGATCCTTGGCGCGGACGCCGACATAACCCAGAGCTTGCGGGGCGGGAGCCATGCGCGCCTCATTGCCAGTACCGTTTCGCTTTTACAAGGAACGGCAAGGTTCTTGAAGCGTCTTAGGGGCCTTGTAGCGTCTTAGTCCCGGCGGAGGGGCGCCTACTGCGCAGGAAATCCGCAGCGGTCAGGATTTGGTATGAACCAACGGAGGCGAAAACTGCTCCGGAACCAATTCCTGCTCTGCTTCCATCGCGGCCTTGCTCAACACCATTTCGAGGCTGTGCAGCATCACGCGCTGTTCGCGGGTTCGGGCTCCATCGGCCCATCTTCGGCAGCGTTCCGCCCACCGGCTGATTTCTTCCGCTGCCGAACTGAACGCCATAACGCAAGACCTTTTCGAACGCGGCCTGTTTCAGGTCGCGAGCGGCAAAGTGAAAGCAGGTCCGAGCAGACTTCGGCCGCGCACCAGTGTCGCCCGCGCGGCGCGGGCATCGAGAGCCGTTTGGAACAGGGCAGGCAATTCGCGCGGCCGCTTGATGACCGAGCGCAACATGGCGCCGATATTGGTGGTGCCATTGGGCCGCATCGCGGCGACCGCGGATGCCGGCAACGCGCGCCTGGCCGGATCGGTGATAACGCGGATCGCGGCGACCGGCAGGTCGTGCTCCTGACCCACCGCCGCGACGATGTGAGATTCCATATCGACCGCGATCGCGCCGGTCTTCAGATACAGCGCGCGCTTTTGGTCCGGGTTTGCTATCGGGGCCGGCACGCCGAGCAGCATGCCGGAGACGGCGTCCGGTATCGCGTTCAGCAATTTGTCGGACCATTCGGCGCTGATCGGCATGCAGTTCGAGCCGGAGACGACGGCAGAGCCGACCACACAGGTCCCGGGTTTCAGATGCGGCGCAAGGCCGCCAGCGACGCCGAAACTGATAATCCCCGGACAGCCGTGCACCAAAGTGCGTGCTTCGGCGATTGCGGCTGTGAGCTTGGCCGCCAAGTTCCGGCCGTCGCCACTGCAGATGACGTGGACACCCGGACCCGCGGCGATGCGCGCTTCGAATGCCAATCCTACGACGATGATCACGTGGCCCCCATCCCCAATTTCAAACCCACTGCGATAGGAAGCTCAGAGCGGCGGCATTACAGACAGTGCATTTCAACTTCCGCGGTTCCGAACTCGCCTATGAATGGGTTGCAATTTTCATGCCCGTCGACCCGGCCAAGACGGGATGAAAAGCTAACCCCCAATCCGACTTAACCCTTGGTAACGACAGGCGGCGGGGCCTTGCCCTTGCCCGTTTGTGCGCAGCCCGCAATGCTGAGAAGTGCGAGAATAACTGCAGTGCCAAGCGCGATTTTCTTCATTGAGTAACCCCTGGTGTAGGTTGGAAAAGGCAGGATAAAAGGCGCGACCAGGGGTCCACTAGTGCTGAAAAGACACACTTCCCCGCCGATTTGGCCGGGCAATGTCTTAGAGCGGTCACGGGGCGCGGAATTCGCTGTATGTGCGCCCCATGAAATATCTAGCCCCCGTCGGCGCCATCGTCGGTCTGGCGCTGCTCACTGCGCTCACCGCCTATTACGGCTTCGCTTCCGTCCTTGAGGCGGTCCTGACCTCGAAATGGGGCAGTGCGCTTGTCATTGTCGCGCGAGCTGCCGCGCTCGCCGGCACCGGCATCGGCTGGTGGCTGCTCATTAGCCCGTTACCGCGTGGCGTCGGCGCTTTCGTGGGCATTCGGTTCGTCCGGGACGCCATCAATACCCTGTTTCCGTTTGCCGTGGTTGGCGGCGACGTCATCGGGGCGCGGCTCTTGGCATTGTTCGGGATACCGACCAGTTTGGCTATCGCCAGTGTCTTGATCGACATCTTCATCCAGGTGGTTTGCCTCTTGATCTTCGTCCTGGTGGGCGTCGGGATCGTGCTTGATCTGGCCGGCGTGCACCGGCTCAGCGCCATGACATTCGTTCTCTTGGCGGTCGCCTTGCCGGCCATCACCGGCTTCTTCCTAGCTCTGAATTTCGGCGCGTTCGAACCGGTCATGCGCTGGCTGATTGCTTTCGGCGAAAAACGGCAATGGCCTGCGTTTAATCACGTCGTCGATCTGGGCAGCCGGCTGCAATTGATCTGGCGCAACCATTGGGGCCTCTCGGTCTCGTTCTTGGCCCATCTCGTGGCGGTGTTCGGCGGGGCCAGCGAAGTCTGGATCGCGCTGTATTGCATGGGCCACCCCGTGAGCGTGGCAGAGGCCTTGGCCATCGAAAGTCTCGGCCAGGGCAGCCGTGCCGTGGCCTTCGTGCTGCCCGGCGGCCTTGGTGTCCAGGACGGGACGCTGATTGCCGTCTGTGCGATTTTTGGGGTCCCTGCCGATGTCGCGCTGGCGATGGCGTTGCTCAAACGGGTGCCCGACCTGGTCCTTGGGATACCGTCGCTCGTGGCTTGGCAGACGCTTGAAGGGCGGCGGCTATTGGCCGCGGGGAAGAAAAATGCCGGGACGGCAGTTGCGGACTAAGCCTCACGGCCTGAATTTCGCCGTTTCTTTTGAGTGCATGTCGCTGCGCGGAGCCGTATAATAGCGGCAGGGGGTGAGTGTGGACGAGTTTTGGGCCCAAGCCGCCGGTACGGCGGGGACGGTGTTTAACGCGGCAGCGGTCGTCTGCTATGCGGCGGCGTTGTTGGGCTGTGTCTATGCGCTTATTGCGGCATGGGTCGTCCGCAGTTTCGCGCGATCGGCGACCACGCCACCGGCAACGAGTTATCCCCCTGTTACCATTCTCAAGCCGCTGCACGGATTGGAGCCGAACCTTTACGCCAATTTGGCGAGCTTCTGCGTTCAGGACTATCCGAGCCCGGTGCAGATCGTGTTCGGCGTCGCCGACGCCGCCGATCCGGCAATCGGGGTCGTCCGCAAGCTGAAGGCGGACTTTCCCGAGACCGAGATGACCTTGACGATCAATGGCGGTCGTCATGGCACCAATGCCAAGGTCTCCAATCTGATCAACATGGTGGCCAACGCCCGGCACGACGTTTTGGTCGTGTCCGACAGCGACATCATCGCCGAGCGCGATTACCTGAAAAACATTGCCGCGGAGCTTGATCGTCCCGGCGTCGGTCTGGTGACTTGTCTCTACCGCGGTCTTGCCGAGACCGGCAGTGCGACGCGCGCTTGGGCGCGTCTTGGCGCTGCAGCGATCGATTATCATCTGCTGCCGGGCGTGCTTGTCGGGCTCAAGTTCGGCCTGGCGACGCCCTGTTTCGGCCCGACAATGGCGCTGCGCAAGGAAACCCTGGACAGCATCGGTGGATTTGAATCCATCGCCGATCAACTCGCCGATGATTACGTGCTCGGCGCGCTGGTGCGCCGCACCGGACTTACCGTCGCGATACCGGCCGCGACCGTCACCCATGTCTGCACCGAACGCTCCGCGCGCGAATTCTTCCAGCATGAATTGCGCTGGGCGCGGACGATCCGTTCCGTCGATCCGCTCGGCTATGCCGGACTTATCGTAACCCACGCCCTGCCGCTGGCTTTGCTCGGCACTTTGCTCGGCGGCCTCACTCCGGCCTCGTTCATCGTCATTGTCGCGCTGGCTTGCCGCTTCGCCTTGCAATTCGAGCTCGATCGCGCTTTCAATCTTCGTTCCGACGTGTTCTGGGCCGGACCGGTGCGCGACGCGCTGTCATTCGCCGTTTTCGTTGCGAGCTTCTTCGGCCGCAGCGTCGAGTGGCGCGGCCATCGCTATACGCTTCGTCCCGACAACACGCTCGCTTATTACGGTGAGGGCAAGTCTTGATGGGCCAAATCTTGATGGACCAAATCTTGACGGGCCAAATCTTGAAGGTCATCCAATCGTGATGCGAACCCTGTTCCTTCAGGCGCCGTCCTTCGACGGCTTCGACGGCGGTGCCGGATCGCGCTACCAGGCGCGGCGCGAAATCCGTTCGTTCTGGTATCCGACCTGGCTCGCCCAGCCTGCGGCGCTGATCGAGGGCTCGAAGCTCATCGATGCCCCGCCGCATGGCATCAAGCTTGCCGAGGTCGTGACCACGGCGCGGGATTACGATCTCGTCGTCCTTCATACCTCGGCGCCGTCATTTGCTTCCGACATCGAAGCCATCAAGGCGCTCAAGACGGCCAAGCCCAGCCTGAAAGTCGGCCTCGTCGGCGCCAAGGTGGCGGTCGATCCGGCAGGCTCGCTCCAGGCTTCGCCGCTGATCGACTTCGCCGCCCGCAACGAGTTTGACTTCACTATCAAGGAAATCGCCGACGGCCGGGCTTGGGGCGACATCGCCGGCCTGTCCTACCGCAATGCCGACGGCATCATCATCCACAACGACGAGCGCGCCACGCTCGAGGACATGGATCGGCTGCCTTTCGTCTCGCCAGTCTACAAGCGTGACCTCGATATCAATAAATATTTCATCGGCTATCTGCGGCATCCCTATCTGTCGATCTACACCGGCCGCGGCTGCAAATCGCGCTGCACCTTCTGCCTGTGGCCGCAGACCGTCGGCGGCCATCGTTACCGCACGCGTTCGGTCGGACATGTCGTCGAGGAAATCGCCTGGGCGCAAAAGGCGTTTCCGGAGGTGAAGGAATTCTTCTTCGACGACGATACCTTTACGGATGACGCTCCCCGCGCGGAAGCGATCGCCAAGGAATTGAACAAGCTCGGCGTGGTCTGGTCGTGCAACGCCAAGGCCAATGTGCCCACCAGCACGCTGAAGGTGCTGCGTGACAACGGGCTGCGGCTCTTGCTGGTCGGCTATGAGTCCGGCAATCAGCAGATCCTGCACAATATCAAGAAGGGCATGCGCATCGACGTCGCGCGTCGGTTCACCAAGGACTGCCACGATTTCGGCATCGCCATCCACGGCACTTTCATCATGGGTTTGCCGGGCGAGACCAAAGAGACCATCCAAGAGACCATCCGCTTCGCGGCCGAGATCAATCCGCACACCATCCAGGTTTCGCTGGCCGCGCCTTATCCCGGAACATTTCTGTTCAAGCAGGCGCTGGAAAACGGCTGGCTCGACGAGGCCAATGCCGAACTCGTGAATGAGGACGGCGTTCAGATCGCGCCGCTGCACTACCCACACCTCAGCCATACCGAGATCTTCGATTCGGTCGAAGAATTCTATCGCCGTTTCTATTTTCGCTCCGGCAAGATCGCTTCGATCGTCGGCGAAATGGTGCGCAGTCCGCAGGTGATGAAGCGGCGGCTGCGCGAAAGTGTCGAGTTCTTTCACTTCCTCCGCGAGCGGCGGGGAGCCGCGCACTGAAAGCGCTGATCGTAACGGCGGACGACTTTGGGCTCGCGCCCGAGGTCAATGATGCCGTTGAGCTGGCGCACCGCACCGGCATTTTGACCGCCGCCAGTCTCATGGTCGCGGCGCCGGCGGCGGCCGATGCGATCGAGCGGGCCCGGCGATTGCCGTCATTGCGCGTGGGCTTGCATATAGTCCTGGTCGACGGCCGGCCGATGCTGCCGGCGGCCCAATTGCCCGCGCTGGTCGATCAAGGCGGCTTTTTCCGCAACAATATGGCTGCCGCCGGCCTGCGCATATTCGTCGATCCGGCGGCGCGCCGGCAACTCGCGGCCGAGATCACGGCGCAGTTCGAAGCCTACGCGGCGACCGGACTGCCGCTCGATCATGTCGATTGCCATAAGCACTTTCATCTGCATCCGACGATCGCGCGTGTCGTGATCGACATCGGCAAGCGCTTTGGCATGAAGGCGCTGCGCGTGCCGCAAGAGCCCCCGAGTGCGCTCGGGCAGATCGAGCCCCAAGCATCGACGCTTCAGTCGGTAGTGACCGGATGGTGGGCGAGGCGGCTGCAGGCGCGCGTGCGCAGCGCGCATCTGCGGACCGCCGACACCGTATTCGGCTTGGCATGGTCCGGCGCGATGACGGATGGGCGCATGGGCGCGCTATTGGTGCATTTGCCCGACGGCGTAACGGAGATTTACACCCATCCGGCGACATCGAACGCGTTTGCGGGCGCCGCGCCGGGCTATCGCTACGCTGAGGAACTGGCGGCACTGATCTCGCCGCGGGTCATCGCCGCGGCCAAGAGCGGTGGCATCGCGCTAAAGGGCTATTCGGACCTGATCGCCGCCTGACTGCGCGCCAAGGCCGCGCGTCACTTCTTCAGATAACCGTTCTGCCGGAACCAGGCGATGGCTTCGGCGACCGCTTCGCCATAGGGACGCGCGCGATAGCCCAGCTCGCGCTCTGCTTTCGCCGAGGTAAAGAACATGCGGTCCTTGGCGAGCCGCAATCCGGTCGTCGTGACGAACGGCTCGCGGCCGGTGAAATGCGCAATCGCTTCGGCCGCGTAGGCGAGCGGAAAAATGAGCTGCCGGGGCAAGCGCACATTGGGCGGCCGCCGCCCGACCTGGCGGGCGATCTCGCGCAACATGTCGCCGAGCAGCACGTTTTCGCCGCCCAGAATATAACGCTCGCCGATCCGGCCTTTGTCCAAGGCCGCGACATGGCCCGAGGCGACATCGTCGACATGAACGAGATTCAGCCCGGTATCCACATAGGCCGGCATGCGTCCGGCCGCAGCCTCGATGATGATGCGTCCGGTCGGCGTCGGGCGGACGTCGCCCGGTCCGATCGGCGTCGACGGATTGACGATGACGGCGGGCAAGCCTTGTTCCGCGATCATGGTTTCGACCAGGCGCTCGGCGGCGACCTTGCTGTATTTGTAAGCACCGACGGCGAGTTTTGGGTCGAGCGGAAAAGTCTCGTCGCTTGAGCTGCCGTCCGGCCGCGCCTTGAGCGTGGCGACGCTCGACGTATAGACAATGCGCTCGACGCCGGCGCCGAGCGCCTTTTCCATCACGAGCCGCGTGCCCTCGACATTGGTATGCACGATGTCGTCGGGATTGCGCGCCCATAGCCGGTAATCGGCGGCGACATGAAAGACAAAGCGGACATCCTTCATCGCCCGCTCGATCGAGCCTGCATCGAGGAGATCGCCGGTTGCGATGTCGAGCCGCGGATCGGCGAGATTGACCCGCGAACTCGTCGGCCGCACCAGCACGCGGACCTGATGACCGGCATTGAGCAGCGTTTTGGCGACGGCTGAGCCGACAAAGCCGCTGGCGCCTGTGACGAGGATCATGCGTCCCCCTTTCTGGCTCACCAATAACCGGTATAGTTTGCGCCGAAAACCGGCGGACGCGCCGAAAGCCAAAAAATCACAGGCGGGGAACCGATGAAATTGCCGAGCCGCATTGTCGACCTGTCGTCACCGCTCGATAACGAAACCGTCTACGACTACCCCTTCATGCGGCCGAAGATCCAATATCGCAGCAATGCGGATACGGCGCCGCTGCTCTGCGATATCTTCCCGGGCCTGCGCAAGGAAGACCTGCCGGACGGCGAGGGCTGGGCCATCGAGGAAATTCAGCTCACGACGCATAACGGCACCCATATGGATGCGCCGGTTCATTTCCAATCGCACACGATCGACGGCCGGCCGATGCTGACCATCGATCAGGTGCCGCTCGACTGGTTCTTCCGGCCCGGCGTCAAGTTCGACTTCCGCAAAGTGCCTGACGGGCATGTCGTGAGCGCGGCCGAGGTCGAGGCCGAACTGAAGCGGATCGGTCATGAGCTGAAACCGTTCGACATTGTGCTGGTCAATACCCGCGCCAGCGAATGCGTCGGCACCGACGAATATCTGACAGCGGGCTGCGGCATGGGGCGCGAGGCGACGCTTTATCTGACCTCGCGCGGCGTGCGGGTCACCGGCATCGACGCCTGGGGCTGGGATGCGCCGTTCTCGCATATGCGCGAGCGCTGGCTTGCGACGCGCGATCCCTCGATCATCTGGGAAGGCCACAAAGCGGGGCGCGAAATTCCCTATTGCCATATGGAGAAGCTCGCCAATCTCGAACAGCTTCCCGATCACGGTTTCACCGTCGCCTGCTTTCCCTACAAGATCAAAGCGGCCTCGGCCGGCTGGACGCGGGCGGTGGCGCTGTTTGATTGAGCTTATCCCGTCCAGCAAAGCGGGGAGGCGCGTGCCCTCTCCCCTTGCGGGAGAGGGCTGCTCCGCGTTCCAACAACCACACCCGGGTGAGGGGGCGGGGCCGCAACCCCTCACCGAGCCGCGCTTGTTGCACCTCCGGTGAAGCCCTCTCCCGCAAGGGGAGAGGGCATGCGCGGATGCGCCGCGTTCGTCTTGCCTCCCCGCCATCCTGCCTCGCAGCAATAAAATTCCATTCCCGCGACGCCCATGCGCCCGAGTTCTGCCACGCCATTCCCACGAAGCCCTCCCCAAAGAGGGAGGCGGAGCGCCGGAAGGCGCGCATTGTAGAGGCCGTGCTTGCGAGGCACGGCCGCCCCCTCCGAATTGCCTCCTGCATCGGAGGAAACACGGAGGGGGCTCGCCTCTCGGCGCTCCGCCGCGGCGCTTGCCACGCCAATGAAGGCCATGGCTCAGCCCCAGGCCGCGCTTCGCGCGATCCACGCGAGCGAAGGCGTTACCTTCGCCTTGGATCGCGGTCACAGCGATGCACCTCGCACACCGGTCATAGTGCCGGCTGGTCGATGCCCGGGACCGCCCGGGAGCGGGGTTACGAGCCCCACCCGCAGGAACCGCACTCGCCCCATCGATCGGCCGTCACCGGTCGACGCCCTCGATGGGCAAGCGTTGGTATGTAACCGATATGGTGACGAATGTCAAGCTCTTTGTCACAATAAACGGGACACACCGCAGCCCCGACGGCCTCCACTTGAAGTCGCTCCAGCTCGATCTAAATAACAGGAATGTCACCCGTCTCATTCGTCCTGAACCTGCTGTGGATCGTCTTCGGCGGCCTATGGATGGCGCTCGCTTGGCTGATTGCCGCCTTCATCATGGCGATCACCATCATCGGGCTGCCCTGGGCGTGGTCGGCGCTGAATATCGCGTCCTATACGCTCTTGCCGTTCGGCCGCCGGGCGGTGTCGCGCGCTGAATATCGCGGCCATGATTTCGGCACCGGGCCTCTCGGGCTACTCGGCAATATCATTTGGCTGGTGCTCGCCGGCTGGTGGCTGGCGCTCGGCCATCTTCTCACCGCGATCGGGCTTGCCATCACCCTTGTCGGCATTCCCTTCGCCTGGGCGCATCTGAAACTTGCCGGGATCGCGCTCTGGCCGATCGGCAAGGAGATCGTGCCGGCCGATGCCGTGCCGGCGCGGCGCTTGACTTGAGCAGCGTAGGGTGGGCAAAGGCGCGCAGCGCCGTGCCCACGTCAGCGTCTATGCGAACTGTAAGTCAGCGCGTGGGCACGCTTCGCTTTGCCCACCCTACTTTTTCTTATCGTCCGCCGACACGGCCTCAAGGCGGCGATTCTTGGTTTCGATCGTGAAGGCTGCCGCGACGGCCGCGCCGATCAGCGCGATTATGCCAAAATAGACGAACACCGAAGCGAGGCCCGTGCCGGTCAGCAAATAGGCGACCATGATCGGGCCGCTTGCCGCCGCAAGGCGCTGCCAGGCGCCGCCGACGCTGCTGGCAAAGGCGCGGATCCGGGTCGGATAAATCTCCGCGGTGTAGAGGTTGAGGCCGATGGCGACGCCGGACATGAAGAAGCTGCCGATCGACACAAAGACCAAGAGCACCGTGGCGCTGCTGGCGCCGGTTGCCGCCAGCAGCAGCAGCGTCACCCCGCCGCAAAGGAGCGCCAGCGCAAACCAGGTCCGGCGTCCCACTTTGTCGATGTTGAAGGCGCACAGCATTGCGCCGAGAATGCCGCAGACCTGCACGATCAACCCGTAGCCCAGCGACTGCGACAGCGACAGGTTGAACTGGGTCTTATAGAGCGTCGGCATCCAGGTATTGAGGCCGTAGGTGGTGGAGAAACAGCAGAACCACATCGCCCAGACGCCGAGCGTCCGGCTCCGATAGGCCGGCCCGAGCATTTCAAGCCAGCGGTTGCCGGGTGGCGGCGACGCAGCCACGGATGGGATTGGCGGCGGCAGAACTTTGCCCGAAGCCGTAATTTGCCGCTCGATATCGCTGACGATGGCGTCGGCTTCCGCAAGCCGTCCCTGACTGGCAAGCCAGCGCGGCGATTCCGGCAGAAGGCGGGTCAACACCAAAGCCAGGATCGCCGGCAGTCCGCCCAGGAAGAACAGCGATTGCCAGCCGAGCTTCGGCACCAGCGCGAATCCGAACAGGGCTGCTGCGACGAGGCCGAACACGAAGATCAGCTCATAGAGAATATAAAAGCGGCCGCGGCCTTCGCCGCGCGCCATCTCGATGATGTAGGTCGTGGCAATGGGCACCTCCGCGCCGAGCCCGATGCCCTGGATGAAGCGGAACGCCATCAGCGATTTGGCGTCGTACGCGAACGCACAGGCGATGCTCATCAGGCCGAAGATTGCGACGGCCAGCATGACGGTGCGCAGCCGGCCCACGAGCTCGGCGGCCCAGCCGCCGAGGAACGCCCCGATCAATTGGCCGACAAAGGCCGCCGAAATGATCGAGCCGATTTCCTGCGGCGACAGATGCCACGGGCCGGCGAGCGCCGGCAGCGCGAAGCTGATGGCCAACAGGTCGACCGCGTCGAAGAACGTCGCGATGCCGAGGATCAGCCGGACCTTGATGTGCCACGACGACACCGGCAGCCGGTCGAGCCGCGCCGCGATGGTTTCGGGCGAAATAGACTGCGGCGCATACGCCGCTGCGGCGTCTGTCATGATTGTTTCCCCCGGCCCTGCTATGCGGCTTTTCGCAGCCACACCTTATTATCGTGGAACGCAGCCCCGCCGAACGGGGCGATCGAGTCGGCGCCGGTCAGCGTGTTGATGCCGCGGCCGTCCGCATAGGCCGAATTGGGCCACAGCGATTCCGCGATGACGACGCCGCGACGCACGCCGTCGAACAGTTTTGCATGCAGCTGGACCTCGCCGCGGCGATTGCCGAGCGTGACGAGATCGCCCGTGGCAATCCCGAGCCCCGCGGCGTCGTCGGGATGAAGCAGCAGTTCCGGCCGCTTCTCATTGGCAAGCGAGGTCGGCGTCTCCGTAAAACTCGAATTGAGAAAACCGCGCGCCGGCGAGGTGGCGAGGCGGAACGGATGCTCGGGTTCGGCTTCCTCGATGACGTCCCAGTGGTCGGGAAATTCCGGCATCGGCTTCGGGATCATGGTCCGGTGCCAGCGCTGGAACGGCACCGTCGGCCAATCCGGCTTGAAGCGGAATTTCTTGTCCGCATAGGCAAAGCCGTCGAGATAATGCGACGACGCGAAATCCGGCTGGCAATCGATCCAGCGATTTTTCTCGAGCTCGGCGAGTGTGCCCCAACCAGATTGTTGCAGCGAGACGTCGATCAACTCGCGCGGCGTCATGTCGAAGCCCGGATGTTCGGCGCCAAGGCGCTTTGCTAACCCGCAGATCACCTCGTGATTGGAGCGGCATTCCCCGGGCGGCTCGATCAATTTCGGCCCGAGCAAAATGTATTGGCTGCCGCCGGCCGTGTAGAAATCGTCGTGCTCGACGAACATGGTGGCCGGCAGGACGATATCCGCGACTTTCGCCGTGTCGGTCATGAACTGCTCGTGCACGCAGACGAAGAGATCGTCGCGCGCGAAGCCCCGCTTCACGAGCTCCTGCTCGGGCGCGACCGACATCGGATTGGTGTTCTGAATGAGCATCGCCGTGACCGGCGGCCCGCCAAGGAGCGCGTCCTTGTCGCCGGTCAGGATGGCGCCGATGCGCGACTGGTCGAGCATGCGGATCGCGGGATCACGCAAATCGGCGCCTTCGATCACGCTATTGTTCAAGTGAAAGACGCCGCCGTTGTTATGGAAGGCGCCGCCGCCTTCGAGCTGCCAGGCGCCGGTGACGGCGGCGATGCAACTCGCGGCATGCATGTTCACCGCGCCGTTGCGCGAGCGCGAGAAGCCGTAACCGAGCCGGAAAAACGTGCGCTTGTTGTCACCGACAAGCCGCGCGAAAGCCTCAATGGTTTCGGCGGGACAGCCCGTGATCTTGGACGCCCAGGCCGGATCGCGCGAGCGCAGATGCGCGGCAAGCTCATGCGGCGCATCGGTGTAGCGCTCAAGATAATCCCAGTCGGCCTTCTTGTCGCGGAACAGGCAATGCATCACCGCGCAGGCCAACGCGCCGTCGGTGCCCGGCCGGATCAGCACCGGCAGGTCGGCCTGCCGCATGGTCGCGTTCATATAGATATCGACGGCGACGATCTTGGCGCCGCGGGTTTTGCGGGCGCGGGTCGCATGCGTCATCACGTTGACTTGGGTGCTCACCGCATTGGTGCCCCAGATCACCACCACATCCGACTTCGCCATTTCGCGCGGATCGGCGCCGGCGAGCTTGCCGGTGCCGGCGATGAAGCCGGTGAACGCCGGATTGACGCAGATGGTCGAGAAGAAGCCGGAATATTTCTTGGCATGGCGCAGGCGATGGATGCCGTCGCGCATGACGTAGCCCATGGTGCCGGCATAGAGATAGGGCCACACCGTCTCGGAGCCGTGCTTTTCCTCGGCACGCAAAAACTTCTCGGCGACGAGATCGAGCGCGTCGTCCCAGGAAATCGGCTTAAAGCCCGAGCCTTTCGCCCCGGTGCGGCGCAGCGGATGTTTCAGCCGGTCGGGATGATGCACGCGCTCGGCGTAACGCGCGACCTTGGCGCAGATGACGCCTGCCGTATAGGCATTGTCCTCGGCGCCGCGGACCCGGCCGATGGTGTGCGCATCGAACACCTCGATTTCGAGCGCACAGGTCGACGGGCAGTCGTGCGGGCAGACCGAAGCGGCAAGGCGCGGTCGGATGAGTTGGTTCATAATCGCGATGTTACAGGTCGGCCGGTCCTGAAGCCACAAGCGCACTCCAGGCGTGTCCACATAAATCGCGATTGGCCTGGGTTGGCCAAAGTAGGCTTTCCCCGCAACTGCGGCCTGCCGCGCGTCCGCTAGGGGCCGGACTTTAAGCGCGCCGCGCGAGCGGGATCAAAATTGGCGACTTTGCGGATGCACTCGATAAAGCGCTCCGCCAGCGGTGAAAGCGTGCGATTTTGGACCGTGATAAATCCGACCGGCGCGGGAGGCGCCGAAATTTTGACGGGTAGAACTTTGATCCGCATGCGCTGGCCGCCAAAGCGCATAACGGAGGAGGGAACGAGGCCAAGCCAACGTCCGGTTTCGATCAGGCGCATGTAAAGATGAAGCGACACCGTCAGTACCGTCGCGGACGGCGGCTCAAAGCCGCTCTTTCGGAACGTTTCGTCCTGCAGCGACCGCGCCAGGCTGCCCGGCTGCGCCAAGACCCATGGCTCGCCCATGAGCTCTGCGAGTGTGAGGCTTCGCCTCTTCGCCCAACGACTCTCGGACCCGGCGGTGACCACGTTCGGCTCGTCAAACAACGGCTCCGCAACCAAATCAGGTTCGCTCATCGTCACCGGAAGCCGGCCCAGCACGAGTTCAACGTTCCGCTGGCGCAAATTGTCGTATTGCTGAGTCGCGATGTTTTCGGGCAGCACGTGAAGCGCCGCCCGTGGAAAATCCCGCGAAAACCGCTCGATGAGCGCGGGAAGCAATCCGGCGTCCACCACAATGGACGAGCCGATCCGCAGGTCGCCCGCGTCCGGCTCCTTGATGAATTCTATTTGCTGCAGGCCCTTCCGCATTTCGTCGAACACCGCGACGCCGGATTTGAGCAAGGCGCGGCCGTAGTGCGTTGGCTCGACTCCTGAAATGCTGCGATCGAAGAGCTTGACGCCGAGCGTGTGCTCCAATTCCGAAATCGTCTTGGATATGACCGGATAGGACACGGCCAATTGTTCGGCCGCCCGGGTCATGCTGCCCGCCTCCGCGACCGCAAGTGCAATATGAAGGTCGCGCAGCTTGAGGCGGCGACCGATCCGATCCGACCACTTCATCAGGCACCTAGCCGTATGGTTAGGGGTATGGCCATAAAATAGAACTAATCAGCTATAGCAAAATCTGGCAAGTACGAAACGCGAATTCCAACGCGCGCGCCACTTGCACGCAGCAACCCGAAGGGAGAAATGTCATGGCTCAACTTTCATCGTCACCGTCAGTCGTTCTCGTCCACGGCGGCTTTGTCGACGGCGCCGGGTGGGAAGGCGTCTACAACGTCTTGAAGAAGGACGGTTACGACGTGAGCATCGTGCAAAATCCGACGACATCTCTGGCCGACGATGTCGCCGCCACCAAGCTCGTGATCGCGCAGACGCTAGGGCCGGTCGTGCTGGTCGGTCATTCCTACGGCGGCGCCGTCATCACCGAAGCCGGCACCGACCCGAAAGTCGCGGGGCTCGTCTACATCACTGCGTTCGCTCTGGACAAAGGCGAGTCCGTCGAGACGCTGATCAAAAACGCGCCTGCCGGCGCGCCGGTGCCGCCGATCCTGCCGCCGCAGAACGGCTTTCTGTTCCTCGACAAGGCGAAATTCCGCGCTTCGTTCGCCGCCGACGTCAGCGAGGCGAAGGCCGCGTTCATGGCCGACTCGCAGGTGCCGTGGGGTGTCGCCGCGCTCTCCGGTGCGATCACCGAGCCGGGCTGGAAGACCAAGCCGAGTTGGTACCTGGTCGCGACTGAGGACAAGATGATCCCGCCGCCCGCTCAGCGCCAAATGGCAACGCGCGCCGGCGCGACTGTCGCGGAAGTTGCCGGCAGTCACGCAATATATGTTTCGAAGCCGGAGGCCGTGGCGGCGCTCATTGCCAAGGCGGCGAAGAGGGTGAGTTCTCAAATGGCGGCCGTCTAACGCGGCCGAACTCCGCCGCCGGCCTTCCCGTTGGGGGCTGGCGGCGCCCAATAGCAGACATTGTCGGTGTTTGTGGGTTTGGGCGCTAGAGCCTGGCCCGCAAGCGCCGCGCCGCCTCGACCATCACCCGCAGTTTCTCGTGCGCCAGCCCGCGGCTGATGGTCATCAGCCCGCAATCGGGCGCAAGCCAGACCTGTCTGGGATCGAGCACGTCGAGCACCTCGCCGACGCGGCGTTCGATGGCGTCGACGGTGGGGGCAGGCGTGTCGCCCGGGTCGACGCAACCGAACATGACGATGCGGTCACCGCACAGCCGCAGCACTTCCGGATCGAACGTACTGCGGCCGAACTCGACGGTGAAGCCGCCGATCCGTGTTTTCATCAGATGCGGCAGGAGATCGTTGTATTCGTAGTGGTGCTGCCGCTCGCCGCCGCCCGGATAGCCGTAACAAAGATGCACGACGGTCGGCACCGTGATGCCGTCGAGGCAGCGGTCGAGCGCGTTCGCGCCATAGGCCGCGACCTTGTCGTGATAGCGCGTCATCGCCGGCTCGTCGATCTGCAGCACCGCGCAGCCGGCCTCCTGCAGGTCGCGCAGCTCGCCATTGATGGCGGCGGCGGCGTCCATCGCCAGCTCTTCTTCGTCTTTGTAGAATTCGTTGAGCGAACTATCCGCCACCGTCATCGGTCCCGGCACGGCCATTTTCAGCGGGCGGGAGGTGTGCGACTTGGCGGCGAGGAGATCGCCGACCGAGGCCGGACCGCGGCGCGCGATCCTGCCGGTGATCCGCGGCACCAACCGATTGGCCGCGCGGTTGCGATAGATCGCCTTGGTGGCAAGTGTCTCGGTGTCGATGCCGTCCCAGGTGCCCGCGATATGAAAGATGAAGTGAGTGCGGCGCAGCTCGCCGTCGGTTAGGAGGTCGAGGCTGAGCTCTTCCTGCTCGCGCAGCACCACGACGGTGGCGTCGTCGAGCGCCTCGGCCAAGGCAGCGCCGGACTGCCGGAAGGTGACCTGATTGCGTTTGGTCTCGGCAAGCCACGACGGACGAGGAAAGCTGCCGACGCTGGTCGTGGTCAGGGCTTCGAAGGGCATTGTCGCTCCCCGGTATCGGCACTTTAGTCTGGCCAGTTGAACTCGGCTTCGGCATGGACGATAGCACATAGAGCAAAAGGTCAAGCGAACGGGAGGAGAGACGTCATGCGCGCCGCAGTATTGGGCGAAAACGGAGTTGAGATCCGCGATCTGCCGAAGCCGGAGCCAAAGCCGAACGAAGTGTTGATCCGGGTGCGGGCCTCGAGCCTCAATCGCGCCGACCTCCTGGTCGCCTCGGGCATCCAGCACGGCAGTGTCGGCGGCGTCGGCGCGCGGATCGGGCTCGAATGCGCAGGCGAGGTCGAGGCGGTGGGCGCCATGGTCTGGGATTTTAAAGCCGGTGATCGCGTCATGGCCTCAGCGCCGGGCGGTTTCGCCGAATATGTCACGACCGATGCCGGCCGGGTGAATCGCATCCCCGCCAACAACATGACCTATGAGCAGGCGGCCTGCTTTCCGGTTGCGATGCAAACCATGCACAACGCCGTGGTCACCGCCGGACGGCTGAAGCGCGGCGAGACGCTGCTGATGCAGGGCGCGAGCACCGGCGTCGGCCTGATCGGCATGCAGATCGGCAAATTGATGGGCGCATCGCTGGTGCTGGGCACCTCGACCAATGCGCAGCGCCGGGCGCGGCTTTCGGAATACGGCTGCGATGTCGCGCTCGATTCAAGCGATCCGAACTGGCCGGCCGAGGTGAAGAAGGCGACCGGCGGCAAGGGCGTCGACCTGATCGTCGACCTTATTTCCGGCGGCGTCGCCAATGGCAATCTCGAAGCGGCCGCGCTTCTCGGCCGCATCGTCAATGTCGGCAGGCTCGGCGGCACCAAGGGCGAATTCGACTTCGACAAGCATGCGCTCAAGCGCATCGACTATATCGGCGTCACGTTCCGCACCCGCACCGTGGAGGATGTCCGCGAAATCAATCGCTTGCTGCGGGCCGACCTGTGGCCTTCGATCGAAGCCGGCAAGCTCACGCTGCCGATCGACAAGACCTTCAAGCTCGCCGATATCGCGGACGCGCTCGCCATGATGAAGGCCAACCGCCATTTCGGGAAGATCGTTCTTGTCATAATGTGAAGGAATCCAGCGACTTCGCACGCTATCCGTGCAATCCCTTCTTGCCCCCCGGCGATCCCTCCGGCATAAAATTTGGCATGACAGATTCGACGAAGCGTCCCGTGCCGATCCTGGCCGCGGGCGGGATTGTCTTACGCGGCAACTCAAGGCCGCGCATCGCGGTGGTGCGGATGCGCCGTGAGAAGGCCTGGGTGTTGCCGAAGGGCAAGCTGATGCCGCGCGAGCATCCGCGCGATGCCGCCAAGCGCGAGGTCCTGGAAGAGACCGGACACGACGTTTCGGTCCACGAATTCCTCGGCTCGATGTCCTACGCGGTCGAAGGCAAGATCAAGATCGTCCAGTTCTGGCTGATGCGCGCCACTAGTCCGCAGGTGCGCGACCTCATGGACGACGTCAAGGCGGTGAAATGGCTGCCGCTGCGGCAGGCGATCGATATTTTGAGCCGCCCGCATGAGAAGGTATTTCTCACCCATGTCGGTCCGATCGCGCTGAGCCATGCCAAAAAGGCGAGGCACGCCAAAAAGACCGGCGGCAAGAAAGCGCAGCTCAGGCTCCGTAAAGGCGGCGGCCGCCGGCCCGCGCGGGTGGCGTCCGTCGAACACGTGATCGCCATGGACGGCAGCACGCGGCCGAACGCCTTCGTCAAAGCGCTGGGCAATTGGATCGGCCGCGTCACCCAATCCGCATTGCGCAAGGCGGGCTAGCGGCAAGCTTTTTCAGCTGTTTGTTTCAAGCTTCAGCTTTCGCCGGCATGGTGGAACTTTGCGGTGCCCGGTTCCCGTGAAGCCGCTGCAGAAATTCCTTAAAATTGGCACGATGATCGCATGTAACCTCGCTCAAGAGGGTTTTCTTACAACTCGACATGTTTGAGCGGAACGGGCGGCGGCTTTTCTGCGGCCCAATTCGAGCGCTAACCGCGCTCTGGAGGCCGAATGCATTGGCATAAGCTTGCCGAAGCTGCGCTGCCGCAGCTTCTCATCCGCTGTTCTTTGGCTTGCCTGCCGCTTTTGGCTCTCGCGTCGGGCGCCTCGGCTCAGCAATGCAACGGCAAGCCGGGCGCGCTCGGCACCGCCCGCGTGATGGCGCTCGATCCTGCCGTGTTCCCGCAGGTGGGCACCCTCCAGTTCCCGCAGACGGTGCCGCTGCGCGACCACGAAGTGGTTCTTACGTTCGATGACGGTCCGTCGCCGTCATCGACCGGTGCAGTGCTGGATGCCTTGGCGGCGCAGTGCGTCAAGGCAAACTTCTTTTTGGTCGGGGAACATGCGCAGGCCGCGCCGGACCTTGTTCGGCGCGAATATGCCGAGGGCCATACGGTTGGCACGCACTCCGAAACCCATGCAGACCTCGCGAAACTGCCGCTTGCCGACGCCGAAAAAGAGATCAGTGGCGGGATTGCCGCGGCCGACGCGGCGCTGGGTTCGCCGATCGTCGCCGCGCCTTTCTTCCGAGCGCCGTATCTGTCGACGACGCCCGGCATTCAACAATACCTGTCGAAAGCCGGTCTGATGCTGTGGAGTATCGACGTCGACCCGGAAGACTGGCGGCAGTCGACGCCCGATGAAGTGGTGGAGCGGACGATGGCCGGGCTCGAGAAGAAGCATTCGGGAATCATCCTGATGCATGACGTCCAATCGCACACCGCGGCCGCGCTGCCGAAGTTCCTCGAAGAGTTGAAATCGCGCGGCTACAGCGTCGTGCATGTCGTATTTGGCAACGCCAAGGAGGCCGCGGCCCGCGCGCCATGATCCCGCCGCGATGAGGCGGCGGAACCTACGCGGATCGAACGGGTTATAAAGCAGTCGAAACTGTGACCCGTTTGGCCATGCGATGGTTACCAACACGCCGAATAACAGCGCGCGTTCAGCGCAAGGTCCAGTTGCGTCCAACGCACAAGGCTCAAACGCACAATTACCGTCACTGACTGCGTTGCGGGGTGTGGCGGCGTTATGGGTCGTAGTTTACCATTATAGCGTCCAATGCCTGCCGACGCTCGACCTCGTTCCGCACACCTATCTCGTCCATAAAGGCTATCTGGCCGTCGACATGTTCTTCATGCTCAGCGGCTTCGTCATGACTCACGTCTATCATCGGGCGTTCTCCGAGAGCGTGTCTCGCAATTATCGCAGCTTTCTTTTCGCGCGCGTCGCGCGCATCTATCCGCTGCATCTCCTGATCCTCGTTTTGTTCGTGGCTACCGCCGTCGCGGCGCAATTGACGGCCGGCGCGAGCATCGACTCGCTTCGTAACGTTCCCTTGCGAGGATCGGAGTCGGTCAGCGCCTTCGTCGCCAATGTGTTCATGTTGCAGGGTCTGAATGCCGGCCAGCTGAGCTGGAACTACCCCTCGTGGTCGATCAGCGTGGAGTTCATGGCGTATTTGCTGTTTCCGTTCGCGCTGCCGGCGATTTGGCGGGCGTCCGATAAGGCGAAAATCGCCGTGGCGCTTTTCCTTGTCGCTCTCCTTGCGCTGCTCGCTTTCCTCACCAAAGGAAATTTCGATCAGTGGGATGGGCCGATTACGCTGTTGCGTTGCCTTCCCGAATTCATCCTGGGGACGCTTCTGTACTGCGCGTTCCGGGCTGTTCCGCGAGGGTCGTTTCTTGATCGCGACGCCACGGCATTCGGTGTCCTCCTGATGATTATCCTGTGCCTGCATGTCGGCGCGCCGGATCTTTTGATCGCCTGCCTCTTTGCGGTTCTTGTCCTTACCGCGGTCCTGAATACGGGGTCGTTTGCCGGGTTTGCGAATACCCCCTCGCTGATCTGGCTGGGCGATATTTCATATTCACTCTACCTGGTTCATGGCTTCATCCAATTCGTCACGACGAAGCTGCTTGGCCATTTCGGCATCCAGGACCATGGCGATTTGTCGATTTACAGCTCGCTCGCCTTGATGGCTTTGATGATTGCCGTCAGCCTCGCCGCCTCGCATCTGACCTATTTCGGTATTGAGATCGGCTGCAGGCAATATCTGCGGAATCTCTTCGGCGTCCGAAAAAAGAGCCAATTGGTGCCAGTGAGGGTTCGTTCCTCGCCGCCGATTGCGGCGCAGCGGCGGGTCTGACCGCCTTAGGAATCCGATTGCGCCTGCTGGTCCGCAGCGTCCGGCGTCACATCGTGAAACTTGCTGTAGTCGATCAGCATGCGTCCCGCCGCCGAAAAGCTGGTGATATCCCGGTAGCGGTGGTTCCATCGGATGTCGCGATGCGAATAGAGCGCGCGTGCGTAAAGATGCTGCGCCGAACTGTCGTCGACGCCGCTGACATTGAGCGCGAACGCAGCCTCCGTCGCGACAAACTCGTCCTCGGTCATCCGGTACAAGGGGCTCGTTTCGTCGATGGTATGGAAGACCGTCCAGCTCAGCGAAAACATCGGGTGTTCGCGCCGGTCGAGCAACAGCTCGTGGTAGCGCCTGAACTGATGCCCCTCGATGGTCCTTTCGAGGCGAAAAAACCATAGCCGCGCGGTGGCTTGCGAGATCGTATTGTTGCGGGCATTGGCGACCCGAATCATCAGCGTCGGCTGCCGCTGATGCACGGTGACGACCGGATTTTCCGCGAAGATGAAGCGCGCGCGCGGCCGCGAAAAGCGGGCGAAGATCAGCCCGGTCATCACCGCGAGAAAACACATGCCGGTGAAGATTTCGATGGTGGCGATGAAATGCCCGTAGTCGGTCTGCGGATGCATGTCGCCATAACCGACCGTCGCCAGCGTCTCGATCGAGAAATAGAACAGGCTGAGCGGCAGATCGTGATCGATATTGGCGATCGGATCGTGGCCCAGCCAATAGAGGAAAGCGAATACCGCGTTGAGAAAAACGAAGATCGCCGCCGCGGTGCCGAAGAACACTGGCCAGTACACCGTCATCGAGCGGTGATAGAGATCGGTCCAAAATCCGTTGTCTAATCCCTGCGTTTCGATTTCCCGCGTGCCGACGCGAACGAGTTTCGATCGGCGCAGTCCTACCGGGGCGACTGGTTTTGGTGCCTTCGCCAATGCGGATCGGGCCTCCGCGATTGAGCCGCCGCTAGACCTTGAGGCGGGGGTACACCTTGCGGGCGTTGCCCTCGAAAATCTTCTTGCGGTCGGCGTCGCTGATCGGCGCGCTGTCGATGTAGCGTTTGGTGTCGTCGAAGCCGAAGCCGGTCTTCGGATCGTTGCCCTTCACGGCGCCGACCATCTCCGAGGCAAACAGAATATTGTCGATCGGCACCACTTTGGTCAAAAGGTCGATGCCCGGCTGGTGATAGACGCAGGTGTCGAAGAAAATATTGTTGGCCATGATCTCGTCGAGTTCCGGCTTGCCGTTGTTGAGCGCGATGCCGCGGAAGCGGCCCCAGTGGAACGGTACGGCCCCGCCGCCATGCGGAATGATGAATTTGAGCTTAGGAAAGTTCTTGAACAGGTCGGAGAGCAGGACCTGCATGAACACCATGGTGTCGCCGTTGAGATAATAGGAACCCGTGGTGTGCATCGCCGGATTGCAGCAGCCCGACACGTGGATCATGCAGGGCACGTCGAGCTCGATCATTTTTTCGTAGAGCGGGAACCAGGACTTATCGGTCATCGGCGGCGAATTGAAATAGCCGCCTGACGGATCGGGATTGAGATTGCAGCCGACGAATCCCATCTTGACGCAGCGTTCGAGCTCGGCGGCGGAATGCGCCGGATCGGCGCCGGGCGATTGCGGCAATTGGCACACGCCAACGAAATTCTTCGGATAGAGCGACACCACGCGCGCGATCAAGTCGTTGCAGATTTGCGACCATTCGAGGCTGACGCTCTCGTCGCCGACATGGTGTCCCATGCCCGAGGCGCGAGGCGAGAAGATCGTCAGGTCGGTGCCGCGCTCGCGCTGCAGCTTGAGCTGGTTCTGCTCGATGCTCTCGCGGATCTCGTCGTCCGACATTTTCAGCGCGGCGCGCGACGGCATCGCCGCCTTGTCCTTGGCGTTGGCGGCCGCGGTCTGCTCCTTACGGAAGCGGTGCAGGTCCTTGGGCTCGGTGGTGTAGTGGCCGTGGCAATCGATGATCATGTCTGCGCCGTTACTTTTGGGTGGGTCAGGGATGAGAGGGCGCCGATGCTAGGGCGCGTGGCGGTATTGTCAAACGGCACGCCGCGGCGGGGCGTTACGGAGTTCCGCCATCCGGCAGACCGCGCATCCAGGTCGTCATGGTATCGAGCGCGGCGGGGTCGGAGAATATGCCAAAGTGGTTGATGCCCGGCAGTATTTTCGTCTCCGCCTGCGGCGCGTCGGCGGCCATCAGCGTGCGCAACGCGTCGGGGTCGTTCGCCTCGTCGTTCTGGCCGATCAGGACGAGCGTATGCGGGGCGAGCGCACGGATATCGGCGTGGTAATTGTACCGCGGGTGATAGGACGCATTCAGCCGGTAGGAATAGGAAAGCGTTTCGGTACCATCCCAGAATTTTGCCGGCTTGTTGAAGGCAAGGATCGGCAGTCCGTTAAAGCCGTGAATGCCGATCGCGTTGAGCGCGAGCAGCCCGTAGAGGCGCTTGCGATTCAGAACAGTCCAGCCGCCGGCGTCGCCGTTTCTGATCACATTGGAGAGCGGGATGATCGGGGACAGCAGCAGGTAACTCGACACCTCACTGGCGTAAGCGCCGCCCGCAAAGCGGATCGCTAGCCCGCCGCCGCTGGAATGGCCGCCGAGCGTGATCGGGCCTGTATGGTTCTCGGCGCGCAGGAATTTTATCAGATCGTCGAGGTCGTCCTCGTACTGGCCGATGTAATCGACATCGCCGCGCCGCCGGCCCGACATGTAGTGGCCGCGCAGATTGGGGAGAACGACCTTGGCGACGCCGGCGAGGCTCAGCGCCGCGGCCAGCGCATGGTAGCCGCCACCGTGATAGGACGAGCCATGGATGAAAATCAGGATCCGGTCCGAGGTCGAGTCGTAGATCCGATAGGCCAGCTGTTCGCCGTCGCGCGCCGGATAGCGCCGCAGGCTCGGCGGATCGATCTCGGTCGGCGGATTCCGCAGCGAGGTGAAATCGAACACGTCCTTGGGAGCCGGCAGTGGCGGCTCCGGTCCCGCCACCAGGACGATTGCGATGACGAGCCCGGCTACAAAGAGGCCGGCGACACATGCAAGGAATACGATCATTTTTCTCACGCGCCGCTTTAGCACCTCACGATATCGGAAGCGAGGCAATCCGGCGCCCCCTTCGCAAGGATGTGATAGACGCGTTAGGATGCGGCCCGAACCGAAGGGGAGACCAAGGAATGGCTGAACTACCAAGGCTCAACGGCGTCATCCGTGCGCTCGAAGCGGGCCAGCATGCTCTGACATGTTTCGCACCGGCGGAAATCAATTCCGCCATCGGCATGAGCGCGTCGAAATTCGATGCTTGCGTGTTCGAGATGGAGCACCAGCCGTGGGACGGCCGGATGCTGCGCGATTGCCTGCAATATATGCTCAACCGCGCCCAGATCGCCAAGGCCGCGTCGGTCGTGCCGGGCGTGACGCCCATGGTCCGCATCCCGGTGAATGGCGTCGAGATGGCGCAATGGCACGCCAAGCAGGCCCTCGACATGGGCTGCTACGGCGTCGTTTTCCCGCATATTTCGACCGTCGAGGAGGCCGCCAACGCGGTCGGCGCCTGCCGTTATCCGCGGCTCAAGACCGCCGCACATTTTAATCCCGCGGGCATCCGCGGCGACGGCCCGACCGCGGCGGCGCGTTATTGGGGTCTCGGCCAGCAGGAATACTATCAGAAGGCCGACGTCTGGCCGCTCAATCCGCAGGGCGAAATTTTCTGCATCCTGCAGATCGAGGACACCCGCGGCGTCGAGAACCTCGATGACATGCTCAAAAACGTGCCGGGCATCGGCTGCATTCTGATCGGCGAAGGTGATCTCTCGCAAGAGCTCGGCTATCCGCGGCAATATGAGCACAAGGTCGTGCTGGAATGGATGAAGCGCATTGTCGATACCTGCAAGAAGAACAATGTCGTCGTCGGCCACCCGCATGTCGAACAGCACAATGTCGATCGCATCGTGAAGGAGGGCTATCGCTTCTTGATGTGCGCACCGGTGCAAAGCTTTGGCCATCTCGAAGCGGCGCGGAAGCTGACCGGAAGGGCGTAAAAAGCGTCGCGCGCGTTCGGGGGCGGTGAGCGAAAGATGGGGCCGGTCGATCTCTTCGCCATCGTGCTTTTGCTCGCGGTCCTGATCGGCTGCGTCAATTACTTCTGGGCCGGGCTGCCGCCGGCGATCGGCATGCTGCTCGGCTCGCTTGTGGTGTCGCTCCTCTATGTCGGCAGCGACCGGGTGTTTCATCTCCATGCTATGCATTGGTTGCGTGACACGCTCGATGAAGCGGACCTGCCGCATTTCTTCCTCGACGGCACGCTCGCGCTGTTGCTGTTCGCGGGCAGCCTGCATGTCGATATCGTGGAGCTGAGCCAGCGGCGCTGGCTCATTCTCTTGCTGGCAACGGCGAGCGTCGTGATCTCGACGGCGATATTCGGCTACGGCAGCTATCTGACATTCAGCCTTATCGGTGGCACGGTGCCGCTGGCTTGGTGTCTGGTTCTTGGCGCGGTGCTGGCTCCGACCGACGCGGTCGTCGTCGAGAATTTGTTGCAGCGGTCTGGTCTGCCGCCGAGCTTGCGCGCGGCGATAGTCGGCGAGAGCCTGTTCAACGACGGGGCGGGCGTGGTGCTGTTCCTGATGGCGCTCGGCGTTACCCAGGGCGACGTCATCCATTTTGGCCATGGCCGGGTCATCGGGGCGCTGGTTCGCGAGATCGCGGGCGGCGCCATGCTCGGAGTAGTCACCGGCTGGCTCGCCGCGATCATGCTGCGCCGAATTAAGGACGACGGCCTGCAGCTTTTGATATCGCTGGCATTGGTGCTCGGCAGCTATCGGATTGCGCAAATCGCGGAACTGTCCGGCCCGATTGCGGTGGTCTGTGCCGGGCTGTGCCTGTCGTCGCCGTCGTCGCGCTTCGCCATGCCCGCCGATACCCGCGCGGTGCTGATCGGCTTCTGGTCGCCGCTCAATCAGATTTTGAACATCATTCTGTTTCTGCTGATGGGCTTGCAGATTCTCGGCCTGATCGTGCACCCGCTCGAGCTTCTGCCGATCGTGTTCGCGATACCGCTCGCGGTCATTTCGCGGTTCGTGAGCGTCGCGGTGCCCTTGGCGATGACGCGCGAGAGCTTTGCTGAAAAACGCCGCGCCGCCACCGTCTTGACCTGGGCCGGATTGCGGGGCGGCATCTCGATCGCGCTCGGACTGACGCTGCCGCCGTCGCCGTGGCGGACCGACCTGTTGGTCGTGATCTATGCAGTGGTGATCTTCACCATCGTGGTGCAAGGCTTGACTTTCTCGCGCTATCTGCACGTCGCCTACACAAAGCAGGCGATGTGATTAGCGCAGCAGCGCCGCCTCGAAGGCGCTGGCGATCGCCTGCTTGCTTTTGCCGGCAGTCACCGCATCGCCGATCACGGTGACGCTCTGCCCCGGCCGCGCCAGGCACTCGATGCGGCCACCGGTACCGCGCCGCGCGCGATAGTAGAACCAGTCGCGCAGTGCCGGCATGGCGAACAGTTTTGCGATGCCGGGCGCGCGCGCGAGATCGTGGTCGAGCATCCATTCGGCGAAGGGGCCAATGCCGAAGCGATAGGCGGCGCCGCTCGCGATGACGATGCGGTCGAACGGCGCCAGCAATTCCGGCAAAACGGTCACGTCGGTCGAATAGCGAAATTCCACGCCCTTCGACGTGCAGGCTCCGACCATATCGCCGATGTAGCGCGCGAAGCTTCCCTCGTTCGCCTCGACTTCTTGGAACAGCGGCGCCTTGCCGGCGTAGCGAAAGGCGCCGCCGGCGCGGGCATTCTTCTCGAACACCGTGACGCTGTTGCCGTCGGCCACCAGTGACGCATAAGTGAGCCCCGCCGGCCCCGCGCCGATGACGGCGATGCGCTCGCGCTGCGGCGGCCGCGGATCGGCGAAGAGAGTCTCGCGGCCGGCCGCGCCGTTGACCACGCAGCCGATGCGGGCGCCGCCGCGCATCTCATTGATGCAGGTATTGCAGGCGAGGCAACGGCGGATCGGCTCGCCGCGCCGCACTTTGTCGACCCATTGCGGCTCGGCGACGAGCGTGCGGCCGAGCGCGATGAAATCCGCCTTGCCGTCGGCGACCGCGGCTTCAGCGGTTTTCGGATCGCCGAGCCGGGCGACCGCGATCACCGGCACGCCGATCTGCTTTTTCACGTCGGCCGCGAAATCGAGGAACGGCGCGTCCGGCATGTTCATCGGCGGCAGCACGATCTGCGCCGAGGGCAGCGAGCGATAATGGCCCGCGGTGACGTGGAGCGCGTCGGCGCCGGCTGCCGCAGCCCAGATCGCAATTTGCCGGCCTTCGCTATAGGGCAGGCCGCCCGGGAAAAAATCCTCGACCGACAGGCGATAGACAACGCCCAATTCCGGGACCGCGGCCTTCACGGCGCGCAAGACTTCGAGCCCGAAGCGGGCGCGGTTTTCGAGTGTGCCGCCATATTCGTCGCTCCGGCGGTTTTCGAATGGCGCGTGGAATTGCGAGATCAGATAGCCGTGCGCGGCATGGACCTCGACGCAATCGAAGCCGGCCTGCCGGGCGCGCTCGGCGGCCGCCACGTAGGCGGCGGTGGTTTGCGCGATGCGCGCCTTCGTCATCTCTTCTGGAATGATGGTTTCGAACGTGGTCTCATAGACCGGATGCGGAATGGCCGATGGCGCGATCGGCGTCTCGCCGCAAATATCGACGCGGGTATGGCCGCCGCCGTGGCCGAGCTGGATCGAGGCCTTGGCGCCGCCGCGGTGGATCTCGGCGACCAGCCGCGTCAGACCGGGAATGAAGCGATCGTCGTAAATGCCGACCTCGCGGCGGCGATGCCGTCCGGCTTTCTCCGGCGAGGCCATCTCGACCGTGATCAGCCCGGTGCCGCCGCGCACCCGCGCCAAGTAATAGGCAATCGAGTCGTCGGTAACAAAACCTTCGCCGTCCGCCGTGCGCGTCGTCATCGGCGGCATGACGATGCGGTTCGGTATCTCGGCCGGTCCGATGCGTGCGGGAGTGAGGAGGATGTTGGTCACAGCGTCGGAATCTCGCCGCCGTCGAGGTCGATGGTCGCGCCGTGCATCCAGCTGGCGCGCGATGAGACCAGAAACACGATCATGTCGGCGACGTCCTCGACGGTGCCGAAACGCGTGATGCCGAAGCCGCGGCACATTTCCTTGCGCGCCTTGTCCTCGGGCCAGCCGGTGCGCTCCATCTCGGCCTTGATGCGCTTCCACAGCCGGTCGGTCTCGACCATGCTGGGATGGATGCAATTGACCTGGACGCCGTCTTCCTTGCCGCGGTCGGCCATGCATTTCGAGAAAGCAGCGACCGCGGCATTGACCGAGCTGCCGATGGTGAATTCCGCGGTCGGCTTGCGCCCGCCGGTGCCGCCGATGGAGACGAGCGAGCCGCGGCGCGCCATCAGGAGCGGCCAGGCGGCGCGGACGAGCCGCACATGGGCGAAAAACTTTAATGCAAAACCGTCCTCAAAATCGGCGTCGGTCAACGTGAGAAAATCGCCGCGCTTGGTGGCGCCGGCATTGTTGACCAGAATGTCGAGCCCGCCGAATTCGCGGCTCACCTCGGCGATCAGCTGTTCCGGCGCACCCGGCTGGCGCAGATCGAGCACCGAGGTTGCGGCGCGGCGGCCTTTGCCTTGGATTTCCTTCGCGACCTCATCGAGCGCCGCCTCGTCGCGTCCGGTCAACATCACGTCGCAGCCTTCGGCAGCGAGAGCGAGAGCCGTGCCGCGGCCGATGCCGCGGCTCGATCCGGTCACCAGCGCGATTTTGTTTTTCAGTCCCAGTTCCATTGTCGTCCTCTCATTTCGTCATTCCGGGGCCTCGCGAAGCGAGGAGCCCGGAATCCATAATCACGAGCGTTGCCGTTATTACTCAGAGTATCTGCTGCAAGACTAGTGGGTATGGATTCCGGGCTCGCCGCTTTGCGGCGCCCCGGATTGGCGTTGGTCACTCAATCTTCAGCCCGAGCTTCTGGATGAGGTCGGCCCATTTGCCTTCCTCGTGTTTGATGTTGGCGGCGTAATCCTCGGGCGAGCCGGGCGCAGGCTCGCTACCTTCGGCGAGCAAACGCTTTTTCATGTCGTCGGTCGTGAGGATGGCGCGCAGCTCCCTATTGAGTCGCTCGACGATCGGCCGCGGCGTTCCGGCCGGCGCGGCGAGCCCGTAATACTGCACCGCTTCGAATCCGGGCAACCCGGATTCGGCCGCGGTCGGTACATCGGGCAGTGCCGCCGAGCGCTTGGTGGCGGCGACCGCGATGCCGCGCAATTGTCCGGCGGCGATCTGGCTCACCGAAGCCGGGATGGTGTTGAAGCCGAGCGGCACATGGCCGCCGAGGAGATCGTTGGTGAGAGGACCGGTGCCCTTATAGGTGACGACGGTGATGTCGACCTTGGCCATGAGGTTGAACAGTTTCGCGGCAAAATAATTGATGGTCGGCGCCGGCGGCGTCCCCGCGGAATATTTCCCCGGATCTTTGTTGGCGAGCCCAATGACGTCGGTGAGCGATTTCGCCGGAAAACCCGGGAAAGCGTCGACGATGATCGGCGTCGAGGCGACGACGCCGATCGGCGCGAAATCCTTGTTGACGTCATAGCCGGGATTGGGCCCGAGGCTGATGCCGGTGAGCAGCATGACGATGGTATAGCCGTCGGGCGCGGCGCGCGCCGCATCACGGGTGCCGATCATGCCGCCGGCGCCGCCGTGGTTCTCGATCACGACCTGCTGCCCGAGCGCTGCCGATAGCTTCTGCCCGACGATCCGGCCCATCGTGTCGACGCCACCGCCTGGCGGATAGGGCACGATCATGGTGATCGGCTTGGTCGGGTAGTCTTTTTCAGATTCTTGGGCGCTGGCCGGCGTCGGCATGGCAGCCACAAAGGCCGCGAAAAAGGCGCTCGCCGCGAGCGCCGCGGGCATGACACGGTGCAACATGAATTTTTCCTCCCCGCGGCACTATAGCTCCGGGCGCCGGCCATGGGCTACATTGGCGCCGCAACAGGGAGCCGGCTCATGCGGTTCGGACTATTCGGCAGCGCCACAGCCCGCCATGGCGGCCCGGACGTCGATTCCGGCCAAGGCTACAAGCAATTCGTCGAATACAATATCGAGGCCGAGGCGCTGGGCTATCATTCGACCTTCCTGGTCGAGCACCATTTCACCGGCTTCGGTCAGGTTTCGGCGAGCCTGTCGCTGCTCACCTGGGTGGCGGCCAAGACGAAGACGCTGCGCCTCGGCACGGCAGTGCTGGTGCTGCCGTGGCACAATCCGGTTCTGGTCGCCGAGCAGGCGGGGACAATCGATCTGTTATCGGGAGGCCGGCTCGATTTCGGCGTGGGTAAAGGCTATCGCCACAATGAATTCGCCGGCTTCTGTGTGCCGATCGAGGAGGCCGATGCGCGGTTCAATGAATCGCTCGACGTGATCGTCAAATCCTGGACCTCGAAGCAGCGCTTTTCGCATAAAGGCAAATACTGGAATTTCGAAGACATCATCGTCGAGCCGCCGACCGCGCAAAAGCCGCATCCGCCGATCTGGATGGGCGCCGGCAGCCCGGACTCCATCCGTCAGGTCGCCGCGCGCGGCTACAACCTGTTGCTCGATCAGTTTGCCTCATTCGAGGTGGTGGCCGAGCGCATCGCCATCTTCAAGGCCGCGGTGGAAGAGCGCGGCCGGGTGTTCGATCCATACGAGGTCGGCGTCGCGCGCGCTTTCCATGTGGCCAAGAACGCCGCCGACAAGGAAGCAGCCCTTGAGCGCCGCATGGAAGCGCAGCGCCGGCTCGCCACCATCTCCAATCCGCCCGGGGGAAAAAGCAAAGCGAGCATCATGGCGTTCTCCGACACCCGCGAAGCTAGCGAGGAAAGCGCGCTTTACGGCACGCCCGACGAGATCGCCGCGAAACTCGGCAAGCTACGCGAGCTCGGCGTCGAATATGTGCTGCTCAATGGCGGCGGCCTCGGCGGCCATGCCCACGACAGTCTGCCGCGCTTCGCCCGCGAGGTGATGCCCGCCTTCGTCGACGAGCCTCGGGCCCGCGTCGTCGGTTAAGCTATACCCGCTCATTCCCGCGCAAGCGGGAATCCATGGAGAAAATTTTCGCTGAAGGAATATTTCTGGGTCCCCGCTTGCCCGGGGACGAGCGAATGAAGTGGCGCTGCGATGATCAACAAGCTCGTGCAAAATATGGCCGAAGCGATGGCCGGCATCGCCGACGGCGCGGTCGTGCTGCTCGGCGGCTTCGGCAATATCGGCCAGCCGCATGCGCTGCTCGACGGGCTGATCGAGCAAGGCGCGAAGGACCTGACCGTCGTCTCCAACAATGCGGGCGTCGGCCGCACCGGCCTGGCGCGGCTCCTCGATCTCGGCCGCGTGCGCAAGATCGTGTGCTCGTATCCGCGCACCGCGGATCCGGTGGTGTTCGAGGAACTCTATCGAGCCGGCCGCATCGAGCTTGAGATCGTGCCGCAAGGGACGATGGCCGAGCGCATCCGCGCCGCCGGCGCCGGCATTCCGGCCTTCTTCACCGCGACCGCGGTCGGCACCAAGCTCGGCGCCGGCAAAGAAGAGCGCGAGATTCACGGCCGTAAATATCTGCTCGAAGAATCGCTGCCCGGCGACGTGGCGCTGATCGAGGCCTGGGAGGCCGACCGCTGGGGCAATCTGACCTACCGCTCGTCGGCGCGGAATTTCAATCCGATCATGGCGACGGCGGCCCAATTGACCATCGTGCAGTCGCAACACATCGTCGAACTCGGCGAACTCGATCCGGAGAAGGTCATGACGCCCGGCGTCTACGTCAACCGTGTGGTGCACGTGCCCTATGGCGAGCCCTTGGTGCCGTGATGAGAAAAGCGCCGTGAGGAGGAAAGCGCCGTGAACGTCCTCGACAGCTGCAAGCCGCTGACCCGCAATGAGATGGCGGCCCAGCTCGCGCGCGACATCCCCGAAGGCTGGTGCGTCAATCTCGGCATCGGCGCGCCGCTGAAGGTCGCCGACTATGTGCCCGAAGAGCGCGAGGTCATCTTTCATTCCGAGAACGGCATCTTGGGTATGGGACCAGCGCCCGCGCCGGACAAAATCAATCGCTGGCTGATCAATGCCGGCAAGCAATATGTGACGATGCGGCCCGGCGGCTCCTATTCGCATCACGCCGACAGCTTTGGGCTCATTCGCGGTGGCCACCTCGATCTGTGCGTGCTGGGCGCGTTCCAGGTCGCCGAGAACGGCGATATCGCCAATTGGTCGATCTCCGACAACGACTCTGCGCCGGCGGTCGGCGGCGCCATGGACCTCGCCGCCGGCGCGCGGCGGCTGTGGGTGATCATGGAGCATACGACCAAGTCGGGCGACAGCCGGCTGGTGCGCCGTTGCAGTTATCCGCTCACCGCCATCGGCGCCGTCAAGCGGGTCTATACCAATCTCGCCGTGCTCGACGTCACCGGCGACGGTTTTGCGGTCCGCGACATGGCGCCCGGGCTGGCCTTCGAGGGGCTGCAGCAAGTGACCGACGCACCGCTGCGCATGGCGACGCAATAATCAACAAGCGTGCTACAATTGATCTTTGAACGCGCCGGGCGGCGGAGCGAGCTATGCTGCGAGGGCTCAAGACTCTCACTTTCGTCTATGTGCCGCGCGAGGATCGGGTCGTGGCCGCGATCAATGCCGGCCAAAGCGACGCCTGGTCGTGCTGGCTGACGCGGCGGCTGGCGCTCGCCGTTCTGGAGCGGACCACCAAATATCTGCAGAGCAAGTCGGATTTGACGCAACGGGCGCCGGCTAATCTGCGTAGCGAGATGATTGCCTTCGAACGTGACGCGGCCATCGCCACGACCGCGCGCGCGATGTCGACCACGCCGCCCGCGATCCTCAAAGCGAGTGCGATCGCTGCCGAGCTTGCCGACCGCTTGACCATCACGCCCGCCGGCGAAAGTTTTCGGCTGGAATTGCTCGAGCAGAACGGCGCCGGGGCTGCCGCTGTGTTCAAGCCGGATGAATTGCAGCGCATGCTGCAGATGCTGCAAGCGGAGGTTGCCAAAGCAGGCTGGCTGATGTCTCCCGCGAAGCCGCAAGCGTCGCCCGCACCCGTTGCAGCCGATCCGAAACCGTTTCGCCACTAGAAGTGCGCATGACGGCGCGCCGGAGCTTACCGCCGGATGACGCTCGATCCCGTTTCGTTCGGTGTCGGCCAAAATGGCGATAGCATCGCCCGCCGTCCTAGCCTAGTTTCCCGGCTTGGTTTCCTGGCTTGGTTTCTTGCCGGTAACGACACAGGGAGTGATGACGCGCCATGACCCAGATTACGTGGGACCATATCCATTTACGCACGGCCGATCCCGAAGGGATGGCGAAGTGGTTCGAGACGATGCTGGGCGCCGAAGTGCGCCGCTCGATGCAGGAGGGCAAGCCGCGCATCGATCTGAAACTCGGCGGCGCCAATATCTTCATCGCACCGGTCGCTACGGGTGACGGCGTCAATGCCGCGCCGACGATCCCCTATCGGGGCCTCGATCATTTCGGGCTGGCGGTGAGCGGCATCGATGCGCTCGCCGCCGATCTCAAGAAGAAGGGCGTCGAGTTCACCAAGGAACCGACGACGGCACGCCCGGGCGTGCGCATCTGCTTCATCCGGGCGCCGGAAGGCGTGTCGATCGAATTGCTCGACCGCGACGCGAAGTACAAGTAACCCTCACAGGATACGGCCATGGCCAGCGAGGCGGTCGCGCGCTCGATCAAAGCTGAATTGTTCGAACGCTTTGGTGAGGATTTCGCGGTCGATCCCGAGCTGGCTGGTTTGGACGGGCTCGAAAAAATCGCCGGTCATCGCTCGCACCGGCGATATTTATCGCGTCCGGTTGAGCCCGACCTGCTCAGGCTGTTATGCGCCTGCGCGCTCTCGGCGCCGTCCAAGAGCGATTTGCAGCAATGTGACATCGTGGTGGTTGGTGACATGGCCGTACGAAAGGCCATCGTCGCGACCATTCCGGACATGCCCTGGATCATGGACGCGCCGGTGTTTCTTGTGTTCGCCGCGAATGGCGCGCGATTGCCGTTCATGTGCAAAATGCACGACAAGCCGTTTCCCAACGACCATCTCGATCAGTTCTTCAATGCGGCGGTGGATGCGGGCATCGTGCTCGCGACCTTCCTGCGCGCGGCCGCAGCGGTCGGGCTCGGCTGTTGCCCGATCAGCGCCATCCGCGATCAGGCGCAAACCGTCAGCGATCTTCTGAACATGCCGCCTCGGGTCATTCCGGTCGCCGGTCTCACCGTCGGCTGGCCGGCCGAGGCCGGCGAGATTACACCCCGGCTGTCGCTCTCCACGACAGTCGTCGAGAACACCTATGGTTCAGCCAAGGCCGCCGATCAGATCGAGGCCTATGATCGGCGGCGCGCTGCATCGCGGCCCTATCGGCGGCAGCGCAATGCCGCACGTTGGGGCGAAGTGCCGTTCTACGGCTGGTCCGAGGACAAGGCCAGGCAATACGCCGAGCCGACGCGCATGGATTTCGGCAGCTTCGTCCGCCGCAAGGGCTTTTGCGTCGATTAGCGGATTCCGTTCAGACAACAAAAAGGCAAGAAGGTCCTGAGCAATGAAGTCAATGAAAACACTGTTCGACAAAGTCTGGGACAATCACGTCGTCGCCCAGGAAGACGACGAGACGCTCCTCTATGTCGACCGCTGTCTGATCCATGAAGGCTCGCGGCATACCTTCGATACGCTGCATGAACGCGGTTTGCCGGTCGCGCATCCGGACAAGGTCTTTGCCTTCTCGGATCACTACATCCCGACCGATCCGCAAGCTCGCGCCCGGGGCGTCGCCAACGTCCCCGACAAAGAAATCCGCAATATGCTCGAATTGCTCACCAGCAACACTGCTGAGTACGGCATCGCCAAGTTCGGCTGGGGCGACGAACGGCAGGGCATTTTGCACGTCGCCGGGCCCGAGCTCGGCTTAAGTCAGCCCGGCATCGTCCTGGTCGGCGCGGATTCGCACACCTCGACGCACGGCGCCTTCGGCAACATCTCGTTCGGCATCGGCTCGTCGGAAACGACCCATGTGGTGGCGACGCAGACGATCTGGCAGCGCCGGCCGGGAACGCTGCGCATCACGATCGATGGGGCGCTCGGCTTCGGCGTCACCGCCAAGGATATTATTCTCGCGATCATCGCCAAGATCGGCATCGGCGGCGCCATCGGCTATGCGATCGAATATGCCGGCTCGACCATCGCGGGAATGTCGATGAACGAGCGCATGACGATCTGCAACATGTCGATCGAGGCCGGCGGCAAGGCCGGGCTGATTGCGCCCGACGACGCGACCTATGAATTCCTCGCCAACCGCCACTTCGCGCCCAAGGGCCGAGACTGGGACGACTCCTTGAAGTACTGGCGGACGTTGCCGTCGGATCCGGGCGCCAAGTTCAGCAAGGAAGTCGAGATCGACGCGGCGCGCGTCAGCCCGATGGTGACCTGGGGCACGAATCCGGAGCAGTCGCTGCCGATCACAGAACGCGTGCCCGATCCGGCGCAGGAATCCGATCTCGAGCGGCGGACCGAATACAACAAGGCGCTCGCCTATATGGACCTCAAGCCCGGCATGGCGCTGACCGACATCGCGGTCGACCGCGTTTTCATCGGCTCCTGCACCAATAGCCGCATCGACGATATCCGCGCGGCCGCCGCCGTCGCCAAGCTCGGCCATGCGGTGATCCCCGCCTGGGTCGTGCCGGGCTCGGAAAGCGTCAAGCGCCAGGCCGAGGCCGAAGGTCTCGACCGCATCTTCGTCGAAGCAGGCTTTGAATGGCGGGAGGCGGGCTGCTCGCTCTGCACCGCGCTCAATGGCGATCAGCTTAAGCCGGGCGAGCGTTGCGGTTCGACATCGAACCGGAATTTTCAGGGCCGGCAAGGTCCCGGCGGCCGCACGCATCTGATGTCGCCCGCGATGGCGGCCGCCGCCGCATTGCGCGGCCATCTCGTCGACGTGCGCGAATTCGGAGCGAGGAAATAGTCATGGACGCGTTTTCGACTTTGCAGGGCATCGCCGTTCCGCTCGACGAAGCCAATATCGATACCAATCAAATCTGTCCGACGCGCTTCAACAAAGTGCCGAAGGGTCCGCGCTTCGCGCAAGTTCTGCTGCACGACCGGCGCTTCAACGCCGACGGCTCGGAAAAGCCCGACTACATTCTCAATCAGGAGCCTTATCGGCGCGCCGTGATTGCGGTCGCCGGCCGCAATTTCGGCGTCGGTTCGTCGCGAGAGACGGCCGTATTCGGGTTGGTCACCTTCGGCATCCGTTCGGTGATCGCGCCGAATTTCGGCGACATCTTTTTCAGCAATTCGCTGAAGAACGGCATGCTGCCGGTGCGCTTGCCAGCGGCGACCGTGGAAACATTGATGCGGCAATTGTTGGCCGAGCGCGGTGCCGAAATGACGGTCGATCTGCCCAGCCAGGCGGTCACCGGGCCGGACGGCAAGAGCTATCATTTCGACATCGAGCCGCTGAGCAAGAAGCGTCTGCTCAAGGGTCAGGACGAGATCGCCCACACGCTTGAATATGGCGACGCGATCAAACGTTTTGAGCAAGGCCACGGCAAAGCATTCCCGTGGCTCGCGGCGTGAGACCCAAAGGCCTTATTGATTGAGCAGGCTCTTATAGCGATCGAAAATCGCATAGGCGGCCTTGATCTGCTCGAGTGACTTTTCCGGCCCGAGCCAATCGGTGCCGACGCCTTGCTTTTTGGCCTTGGCGAGGAATTCCGGGTCCTTCAGCACTTTCTCATAAGCGCCGCGCAGCCTGTCATATTGATCGGGATGCTTGTCCTTGAGATCCGCATAGAGGACCAGCGCCCGCATCGAGCTCGGCACGAAGGTCGCGGTGATGCCCTCGGCTTGCAGGATCTCGTTGACGGTCGGCGTATCCGGCAATTCCGGGATGCGCACGTCGTTGAACAATCCGACCGCCTTGATCAGGCTGAGCATGCCGAGGCTTGCTTCGAGCGACACCATGGCGAAATCGAGCTGACTGCCGGCGACGGCGGTGCGGAGCGGAGCGCTGGCCTCGTAGGTCACCAGCCGGATCGTCGACAGCGGCAGTTTGAGCGCGTCCATTAGTATCCCGGCGTTGAAAAACTCGCCGGAATCCCGCACCACGCCGCAGCTCACCTCGCCCGGATGGGCCTTGATGGCGTCGATGATTTCCTTGAACGACTGGAATCGACCGCCGACCGGAACGAAGACTCCGGTCTTGTCGGTCCACTGCACATTGAGGATTTCGAAGTCCTTCAGATCGTAGCCGGCGTGAAATTTGTTGATGTCGGCATACCAGTAGGGCGCCGGTCCGGTGACGAGTAGCGTGTTGCCGTCATGGGGCTGGCCGAGAAAATACTTGGTGCCGATCACCATCGCGCCACCCTCTTTATCGAGCACATTGACCGGAACGCCCAGCTCGCGGCTGAGCGCCGGCGCGAGATTGCGCGCCATGGCGTCGAAGCCGCCGCCCGCTTTGGTGGTGACGATGATGGTGATCGGGTCGGTCGGCCACGGCGCCGCGGCGAGGGCCTTCGTGGGCAGCCGGCTTGCCGCTGCTGTCCCGACCAGCGTGCCAAGGAATAGTCGACGCGTCGGCGTTATCGCGTGGGTCATCTGCGTTCCTTAGATTTGGGCATTTCCTCAGATTATTTTGACGGCGCTTTCCCGCGCCGGATTGGGGTTCGTCGCACGCTTCTGCCGCCACCATTGCATGATCGGCCGGCTGAACAGCGAGAAAAGGAGCAGCGCGAGCAACACCATGGCGATCGGGCGGCCGAGAAAATAGCTGATCTGGCCGCCGCCGCTGATCTGATAGGTCTGCAGCAAGGCGCCCTCGACCTTGCCGCCGAGGATCAGGCCGACGACGCAAGCCGGCACCGAATAATCGTGGCGCTGCATGAACCAGCCGACGAGGCCGAACACCACCATCGCGATCGGTCCGGTCATATTGCCGGAGAAGCTGTAGGAGCCGAAGGTCGCCAGGACCAGGATCACCGGGATCAGCACCCGCACTGGAATCCGGATTACGTTCGCCATCAGCCCGATCAGGCCGAGACCGAGCACCAGCATGATCGCGCCCTGGACGAAATTATTGAGGATGATGGCGTAGACGATGTCCTTCGACGAATCGAGGAATTGCGGTCCGCTGGTCACGTCATGGAGCGATAGCGCGGCCAGCATGACGGCGGACGACGCGCCGCCCGGAATGCCGAGCGCCAACAGCGTCGCCATCGATCCCGCTTCGGAACTGGCATTGCCGGCTTCTGCGGCGATCACGCCTTTCGGGTTTCCCTTGCCGAAGCTTTCCGGGTGCTTGTCGCCGCGCCGTGTTTCCGCATAGCTGACGAGATTGCAGACAGCCGCGCCGACGCCGGGCAAGCCGCCGATGGTCGCGCCGATAACAAGCCCGCGCAGAATGACGACAGGATGATGCAGCGCCGTCAGCATGCCGCGGGCGATCTCGCGGACGGAGACCTTGCGCAGGTCGGAGCGCTGCACGAGATAACTCGCGCCGGCGAGATTGAAGAGTTCGCTCGCCGCGAACAGCCCGATCATGGCCGCGACCACGGGCACGCCGTCGAGCAATTCCGGTATGTCGAAGGTGCCGCGAATGACGTCGCGCGGGCTTAAGCCGATGGTCGCGATCAAGATGCCGATCAGTCCCGACAGCAGGCTGCGCGACACATAACGCCCGCGCAGCACCGCGATCAGCGAGAGCCCCCACAGCATCAAGAGCAGCATTTCGAGCGGGCCGAGCTTGAGCACGGCGTGCGAAATCCAGCCGATGCCCAGAAACAGGATCAAATAAGCGCCCATATGTCCGAGCGTCGAGGCGGCGAGCGCGAGGCCGAGCGCGAGATTGTGCTCGCCGCGCTGCGTCATCGGATAACCGTCGAAGGAGGTCGCGACCGCGGCCGGCGAACCCGGCACGCCCATCAGGATCGCCGGGATGGCGACGCCGAACGCCGCGCCGGTATAGATCGCCGTCATGAAGATCAGCGCTGAAAGGAGGCTCATCCACAAGGTCGCCGGCAGCACGATCGCCAGAATCAGCGCCGAAGACACCCCGGGAATCGCGCCGCCGAGCATGCCGAGCGCGATGCCCGGGATGGTCAGGAGCCACGCGCTATAGGAGCTTTGCAGGATATGCAGAGCCGAAACTAGAGCTGGCCAGTCGATCAAAGCGCTCTCCACACGGCACGCGCAATTGCCATCGGTATCGGAAATGTCAGC
>JBAPUM010000024.1:0-13499 GCA_049282655.1 Xanthobacteraceae bacterium | reverse complement strand
CCGTTCCAGTGGACCAAATCCGCCGATCAAATCCTTCAATCCATCGAACGCTTCTGCACATATAATGCAGCACCGAGGCCATGCTAATGTCGCGAACTTCCGGTTCAGGACACTAGAGCCCGGTTCTGATTCAATCAGAACCGGGCTCTAGGCGGCTTGATCGGCCCGGAGTTTCGCCAGCGCCGTTTTGCCAGCGCGGGTCGCTTCCGACATCGTCTCAAAAAAATCCGACTGCTGCACCGGCTTGCGCTTGCCAGCGGCGTAAATCTCCCAGCGCCAGGACCGGGGCGGACGCCCCTTGTTCTTGATGGCGAGGGTGTAATCGAGCGAGTTGAAAGCCTGGGCGTTTTCCATCGAGGATTATCGCGTTTCTGACTGGCCAGCCACACATCTGGAAAAGGCACGATGCAACGTCAATTCGCATTCTTCAACGCGCTGCCGTGCTCGCGCCGTTCCCCAGCACAAAAGAACTTCCCGTAAATCCCGGATCGCAACGTCGACGGCCGTCTCGAGGCCGATTTCGTCATCGGGGCCATCGTCGATCCGATAGTCACTGAACTTCAGTATTTCGGCGCTCACGCGTTACTCCACGAATCACTCCGGCGACAGGATGGAGATCAGGAGTTAACGAGCCGTGATTCGCGGATTGCCCACCCCGCATTTTGCGTTGCGTCTCTCCGTCACCCAGCGGCAAATAATCAAGATTGCCTAGGCTGCGAACTCACAGGCCGGTATCCGATCTTAGCGTTCGATGAATTGAACGCCGAAGCCGCCGGCGAAGTGGTGGACGACTCGCCCGACGACGCTTCCGACATTGAGAACCGTTCCGATCTCGGGCGCGGTGGCGGCCGCAATCGCGGCCCCGGCAACGGACAAATTAAGAATGCGGCAGTTTTCGACGCGGCCATCGGCGAAAATCAGCTTCGAACATAGATTTTCGGGCGTCGCGCGCTCGTGGGCGCGTCGGTTCGGCGTATCGTGGTTTTTGTAGCTTTCCAGCCATTCAATCTTGGCCGCAAGCTCGTCGCGTCTGCCGTCACTTACCGCGACGCTCATCATGAATCCGCCGGTAATGAGCCGCGTGATCGGTCCCTCCACTTTTCCGAACTGGTCGATGTGGGCAATCACGCGGTCGCCGACTTTCCCGTTGACCGGGGCGGCGAGCGCAATCTCGTGCGCGGAGAAATAGACCGCGCGGCACGCGAACTCGACCCGCTCGCCACGCGCATCGCGCTGGTCGGCGAGCGAATAGCGGCCTGGAACACGGACGAAGATGCGAATCTCTTCCTTGGGCTCGACGAAAACGACATCGTCCAGGTCTGCCTGCTGCTCCAGTGACATGGCCTCCTGCTCCGGGCATCAGCACTACGTCGAAATATACTGGCTGCAAATTAATATCTTTTTCAAACTTATCGGACCGCAGAACCGTTATCGGTAACGCTGCGTAAACGATGCGGTCGCGGCTCGCTCACCGGGCGTTGCCGAGGATTTCCTTGCGACAATTCGGTCCAGGATACCTCCCCGTGAATCTCAAAATCTCGTGCCGTGCCGGCTTTTGAAAGCGATTTCGTTCAGTTTTCAATATTAATAGTAGCAAGAGTCTGCGATGATCTGGGGCAGGGAATGTCGGCGCTGACCGGCGGTGCGATGGCAGCCATGCAAACGGTTACAGACGATATTTCACGACGCATAATGTCGCTCAGGGTGCTGATCGTCGACGACGAAGCCGAAATGCGCCGGGTGACGCGCGCACTTTTGCAGTCGATTGGCGTCACGGATGTCCACGAGGCGAAAGACGGCTTCAGCGGCCTGGACGCAACTTGCAGCCTCAAGCCGGACATTATTCTCCTCGACTGGGAAATGCCGAAACCGAACGGGCCTGAATTCGTTCAGATCGTGCGATCGCCGGGCCAATTCCCGCTGCCCGACGTACCGATCATCATGGTCACGGGCTCCAGCGAACGTTCGCGTGTTGTCGAAGCGATCCGATCGGGCATCAACGAATATCTGCTCAAGCCGGTCTCCACGACCGCATTGCTTGCGCGCGTCGTGTATATCCTCACCAAGCCCCGCCGGATGGTGACCTTGGACAACCGTTACGTGCCCGAACCGCGCAAGCTTTCGACCTACAAGCCGGAATACGATCCCGCCTTCGACGAGTTCCTTCTTAATCGGTGAGATATGGCGGCAAGGGGAACGCCTGCCGTCACGCGGCAGGCCGATGTAGCGATCGCGTGCCTAGGGTTTATCCGCAATTCCACATCAGCCCGATCGGCGTGTGGGTCCAGCACGGCCCGTAACTGCCGCCGTTCCAGCGGCCACCGTTAAATCCAGGCCGGCCGAAATAGTACCAGCCCGCGCCGTTATAATATTGCGGGCCGCCGTCGAAATAGTATTGCGGGCCATAATGTACGACGTGTGGATCGGGCGGCTGATGATAGCCGGGCAGAAAGCCGTAGCCGTGCCAGTGGGAGATGTGCCGCTTGCCATGCGCTTCGGCTGCGAATGCGCCGAGCGGCGGCGATAAGGCGGCCGCAACCGCGATTGCGAGTGAGAGCTTGCGCAGCATGGAATTGGCGTCTCCACAGCGGACAACTCCAATAGCCTTAAATCGCCTCCTGTCCCACCCCCGTCGCGGCACCCGCACAGGGCGCGCTATCGGACATCGTTCCCGACCGCCTTGGCGGCCGTGTCGGCAGGGCGCAAAATGCCGGCTCGAAGACCGTCATCCGAGATGCCGGTTCAAACAAAAGATAAAAAGGGGAGGAAATCATGGAATGGCAGAAAATATCCGCATCGCGCCTGTCGCGGCGCGCCATGCTGGGAGCGACGGCGGCGCTGGCGGCGGGCCCGGCCTTGGCCGAGGAATGCCGGCTTGGGCCCGCGCCGCACGACAAGGGTGCGCGCGTCTTCATGGAGATGGATCAAGCGGAGCTCGACGCCTCCTACAATCAGCTTTCCTATGAGCCGCTGCTGCCGCAGGTTTCGCAACGGCTGGCCTCGAACAGCGAGGCGATGCGCGCGAGAATTGGCGCGCCCGAGCGCCATGCTTATGGGCCGTCCTCGGTCGAGGGGCTCGATATCTATCGCACCAAAGAGAACAACGCCCCGATCTTCGTCTTCATCCACGGCGGCGCCTGGCTCGGCGGCAAGGCCAAGGACTACGGCTATCCGGCCGAGATGTTCGTCAATGCCGGCGTGCATTACGTCGCGGTCGATTTCATCGCCATCAAAGAAGCCGATGGCGATCTCGGCGTCATGGCCAAGCAAGTGCGCAGCGCCGTCGCCTGGGTCCACAACAATGCGACAAAATTCGGCGGCGACCCGGCGCGGCTCTATGTCGGCGGCCATTCCTCGGGCGGGCATCTTTGCGGCGTCGTCATGGTCACCGACTGGCAAAGCGATTTTGGACTGCCGCCGGACATCATCAAAGGCGGCCTCTGCATGAGCGGCATGTACGAGATGAAGCCCGTAGCGCTGTCGGCGCGGCGCAACAACGTCAAGTTCACCGACGCGATGCAAGATTCAATGAGCGCGATCCGCCACATCGATCGGCTCCACGCGCCGATCACCGTGACCTACGGCACGTTCGAGACGCCCGACTTCCAGCGGCAGTCGCGCGACTTTGCGGCGGCGGTGAAAGCAGCCGGCAAGCCCGTCAAGCTCATCGAGGCGCCGAATTACGCACACCTGGAAATGTGCGAGTCGCTCGGCAACCCCTATGGCGCCAACGGCCTCGCGGCCTTGGCGATGATGGAGCTCGCCTAGCGGCGCTGTCTCGCTCGGCTAATCCGGCTTGATGTTGGCCTCGCGGATCACCTTGCCCCATTTTTCAGTTTCGGCGGCGAGGTGACGGCCGAATTCGGATGGCGACAGGGAATACGGCACGGAGCCCAGTTCGATAAGCCGCGCCTTCAGCGCGGCATCGGCGAGGCCCGCATTGATTTCGGCATTGAGCCGATCGACGATCTCGAGGGGCGTGCCAGCCGGCGCTCCGATGCCATACCAGGCGCTGGCCTCATAGCCGGGCACGGTATCGGCGATCACGGGAATGTCGGGAAGTGCCGGCGAGCGTGTCGCGGTCGTCACCGCCAGTGCCCGCAATTTGCCGGATTTGACGTAGCCGAGCGACGGCGGCAACGGCGAGAACATCAGTTGCAGTTGACCGGCAAGAAGATCGTTCAGCGCCGGCGGCGAGCCGCGATAAGGCACATGCACGAGGTCGACGCCGGCTAACAGCTTGAACAACTCACCGGCCATGTGGAGCGAGCTGCCGACGCCCGCGGAACCATAATTGATCTTGCCGGGATTGGCCTTGGCATAGCCGATGAATTCCGCGACCGTCTTGGCCGGAAAAGAAGGATTCACCTCCATCGCCAGCGGCTCGCGGCTGATCCCGGCGATGGGCGCGATATCGCGCAGGAAATTGTAATTGAGCTTGTCGTACAGCGTCGCGTTCACCGCATTGCCGACGGAGGTCAAAAGCAGCGTATAGCCGTCGGCCGGGGCCTGCACGACGATCTCGGTCGCGATATTGCCGCCGGCGCCGGTGCGGTCGTCGACGATAAAGGACTGGCCGAGCCGTTCCGACAGCCACTGTGCAAAAAGCCGCGCCAATATGTCGGGTGCGCCGCCGGCGGCAAAGCCGCAAATGATGTGCACCGGCCGCGTCGGATAGGCCTCAGCCTTTGCCGTGCGGCCCAAGGCCGGCAGTGCGGCGGCGCCGGCCGCGGCATGAAGCAGTCTGCGGCGAGTTATCTTTGGCACGTTCCACCCCGGCTTTTATGACGACGGCTTTATTAGCAGATTATTTTGGCGCGGTATCGGGAGCAGGGGCCGAAGCTCGGATGAGCGGAGCAGTCATGCAGCCACTTCAGTCAGGCCGGCAGCAAAGGACGGTCGAGATGTTGGTGCAACAGATGGCAAAGTGATTGCCGATGCACGCGGCGCGGTCAGATGCTTTCCGCGAGGCGCTCAAACGATTCTTCCACCAGGCTCATGTGATGGAACATCGCGTTGTGGGCGGCCGCGGCGTCGCTCTTCAGTATCGCGTTGACGACCTTCCTGTGTTCCTCATGCGATCGGGGAAGGCGTCCTTCGGTTTGAAATTGCGCGCGGCGAAACGGGGCCAGCCGTCGCCGCAAGCCGGTCGCGAAGTCGGCGACGATGGCATTGTGAGCGCCCAGATAAATCTGGGTATGCAGCGTCAGATTGGCTGCGGCGAACCCGTCCCCGTCATTGCGCCGAACGAATTCGTGCATGGATTCGTGGAAGCTCGCCAGGCGGCGCCGTTCCAGCGGCGTCATGCTGATCGCCGACAGCCGCGCACACGTCGCCTCGATCTCCGCCATGGCGCCGAACAGCGTTTCGAGTTGAGCCGAGGTGGCCCGGACCACGGTGGCGCCGCGCCGCGGCTTGATGTCGATCAATCCCGTGGAAGCAAGCTGGCGCAACGCTTCCCGAACCGGCGTTCGCGACACCGCGTAGCGCTTCGCCAGCATTTTTTCGTCGAGCCTTAGCCCCGGTCGAAACTCACCGGACAAGACTGACGCCGCGATCGCATCTGCGAGACGCTCAGCGCGGGTGGTGCCCTCAATCTCGTCCGTTTTCATGCAGCCACCGATAGCACGAGGGGCCCCGTCCCTGCACAGATTTTATGCATACAATTCTGGAATATGTGCATGCATTTCATCTATATTGTATGCACAATAGTCCGCGTCGGCAGGCGACCGGCGGCGTGCTGTTGGCCTGCTTCCGTGGTGCCCCAGCGCTGAAGCGTCGATCTCGCAGCAGCGAAATGAAGCCAAGTTGGACCCTTTCGACGTGTTTTGAATATTTCGGCGCCGCCCGGTCCCGTCGGCACTTCAGTGGATCGGCGATCAGCCGCGATGGCGCGACTGTCGTCGTCGCGATGTGGGAGGACGAGATCGTTCGCCAGGGCAATCAAGCCACGTATCGATCTCGGTTCGGACCGGCACTGCGAGGGAAATCGCGCGGAGTAAGCCAGCAATGGATAACCCATCTCAAATGGGCGATCGCGCGCTGCGGGGCTTGCGTACGCATCGTCGTTCTGACGGCCGAAGATGCCGAGGCCAATCCCAGGGTCATTCGGTCCTGTTATCCGGACGATGCCTTGGTCATGCGGATTACCAGCTTCGACGCCACGACCGGGTTCTTCCAAGCCCGCACAACAAGCCAGCGGGCGGCGTCGGAGCGGTGAAAGCGTCTTTCTGTGGTGTCGATAGTTATCGAGGTGAAAGCAAATGCCGAAAGCAAGTCCGATAACCAGAGATCATGTTCTCGATGCGATGACCTATGTGGGGCCGGACCCGGCGCAGTGGCCGCTCCGTTCCCGGCCAACACTCTACGTGGTGATCGATCCCAGAAACGGCGCCTTACTGCCGCCGAAGCTCGTCTTGACCACCGCCGCGCAAATGGCGAGCGAAGATCGACGCCATTACCCTATGTTCAGCGGCGGTCAGCACACCAATAATCGGCTGAAGGAACTCGGTTTCATGGTGGTGGAGAAATCCTCTGCCGAGTTGATTGCTTCGCCGGCCGCTTAACGACGCTATTCGCGGCGCCGGTTACGGATAGCCGGGAAAAGTGCCGAACGAGCCGAAACCCCAGGCGCTGCGCCAGGTATCCTTGGGCCAGTTCTTCGGGCGTAACGGCATTTCCTCGTGCCAGGGACGCGGCTCCCAATAGCCCAGCGCCTCGTCCTTCATCATGTCCATTTCACAATACATTTCGACCCGCACGCCGTCGGCGTTGCGATGATAGGCGGCGATGTTGTGGCCGACGATGTGGCGTGACGGTCCCCACACCAGCTGGATCTTGTTTTTGGCGAGTAGCTCGCAGGCGCGTTGCAATTCGCCCCAATCTTTCACCTCGAACGCGATGTGATGCAGCGCGGGCGTTTCGTAACGCACGAAATTCACGGTGTGATGGTCGACGCCGCAGCGCATGAAAACGAAATGGTCGCCGATCCAGTCGGACGTGCGAAAGCCCAACACCTCGCCATAGAAGGCGGCATGGCTTTGAACGTCGCGCACGCGATGCGCCACGTGGCCGAATTTGACCGGACCGATGCCGGCGTCGGATTTGTCATGGGCGTGAAAGCGGCACTGCGCGAAGACCTCGATTTGCACGTCGGCCGGATCGCGAAGGACAAGGGCCTCGGAAACCGCGGGCGAGATGTCGCTACGCCGCTCGCTTTTCACGCCTTGACGCTGCAAGGCGGCTGCAAGCTCGCCAAGGTCGCTGTCGGGCGCAACCTGGAAAGAGATCCGGCTGAGATGCGAAGCCGCGCCCCGCTCGAGAGCGATGGCCTCGAGCCCGAGCTTGGTGGCGAGAAAAACCTGATCGGGGGTGCGGTCGACGATCTGCAGCCCGATCACGCGCGTCCAGTAATCGACCTGCTGGTCGAGGTCCGGCGTTACCAGATTGGCGTAGCCGAGCCGATGCACTTTGACCATGACGCTCTTCCCTGACCGGCGTGTGGCGAACTACCCGCGACAGTTCACTCGATCTTCACCTTCGCCGCATTGATGATGTGACCCCATCTGGCCGCGTCCTTGTGCAGATAGTCGGCAAAGCCGTCGAGCGTTCCAGGTATCGGCTGCACCGCAAAAGGAGCCAGATATTTTTTCTGGAATTCGGGATCGCCGACGACGGTCTGCACGTCGGCATTGATCTTGCGGATGACGTCCGCGGCTGTGCCCGTCGGCGCAAACAGCCCGAACGAAACGCTCGCTTCGTATCCCGGGACCGTTTCGGCGATTGTCGGCACGTCAGGAAACCGCGGCACCCGCTTGTCGCTGCCGAATGCCAGCATTTTGAGCCTGCCGGCCTGCACCGAGCTTAGCGCTACGGAGGGGCCCATGATCACCGCGTCGATGTGCCCGGCGATGACGTCGCTCAAGGCCGGCGCCGAGCCGCGGTAATGCACCGCCGTCATCGTCGTGCCGGTGAGGTTTTCCAGCTCTACGCCTGCGATGTGCAGCGCGCTGCCGATCCCGGCCGTGCCGAAGGTCACTTCGCCCGGTTTGTTTTTGGCAAGCGCGATCAGATCGGCGACCGAATTCACCGGCAGCGCGGGATTGACCAGAAGCGCCGTCGGAATGGTGCCGTAGCCGGCGACCGGAACGAAGTCGCCCTGCGGGTCATAGGCGAGCTTCGATTTGGTGTAGAGATAGGGCTGCGTCGTGTAGAAGCCTGTCTCCGACGCGAGCAGCATATAGCCGTCGTGCTCGGCGCGCAGCACGTACTCGGCCGCGATCGCATATCCGGCGCCGCCGCGGTTTTCGACGATCACGCTCTCCTTCCACATCTGCGAGAGCCGTTGCGCAATGGCGCGGGTGAGCGTGTCGGTCAAAGCGCCGGCGGCCGACGTCACCACGATGGTCACGTTGCGGTCGGGATAGGCCTGTCCGGCAGCCGCGGGACTGGCGAACAGGCACCCGAGCAGAAACAGCCGACCGAAAACGGCGCTCATGGCTCCCTCTCATCCGCTTTCTGCTCGCTTGCTGGCGGGCGAGGCGGTTTAGGGCAGCGTAGTCCGGCACTTATTTTCGCTCAATGGCTCCGTCATGGCGAGCGCAGCAAAGCAATCCAGGCGGATTGGCGAGGAAGCTTCCGCAATGCCGCATGGCAAATCGAGCCGCCAATGCATATATGATGCAAATCCATCGAGGATGGCGATCAGAGGACACAATGTACAAATTGCGGGACGATGGATACGCGACCTTCAAAAAGATCATCAATGGCAGGAAATGGGTTGGTCGGGTCAGCGAAGCTGCCGGCGGCTTCCATGCAAAGATCGGCGATCACGAAGCCGAAGCGCCGACGGAAATCCTGGCGCTTCGGGCAGTTGTAGCAAAGCTTAGCGAGGAGCCGGCTGAAGCTAATCCCGAGAGCCGGGTAACGTCGCGGCGGGTGTCATCGGTGCAAGCCGACACCGAACGCGTGATCGAGTGGTTGCGCGAACTGAGCCGGATAAGCGACGGGCATCCGAAGTTTACCAATGCGGACGTGGCGCGCACCCTTGGCAAGAAACGCGCGAGCCCGGATCTGGGCAATCTGATGTCGCGGCTTGACTTTGCCTGCTATGCCGTGGGGCTGCCCTCGATCGGGTGTCTGGCGGAAAAGCCCTTCGCCGATGCATGGCAACAACAGAATCGCCCCTGGAAATGGCCAGTCAAGAAAATGCGCGCCGCCGCAAAAGCTCATGCGTGGAGTGAAGCTGACTTCGATCTCATTCTTCAGGAAACGCAGCATCTGTCGTATGGACTTGGGCACATTGCCTGGAATGATGAGCTGGCAAAGAACGACAACAAAATAATGGCATGGGCGGGCGTTTCAGCGCCGTAGCGCGGCTTGGGCTAGCGTTGTCCGCCATCCGGTCGGCTGTCGAAGGCGGTGTCAATCAGCAAGCCCCGCCAACCAGCAAGACGGCCAAAAGTCGATTGTATGGGTTCCGTCATGTTGGTAAATTCGCACCGGGGGCTGATGCGACGGAGTCTGAGATGATTCTGGCTTACTTCCGTGTAGCAGGCCGCTTGGCCACGTCGCTGTTCGCAGCGGGTTTCATCTGGTTGGCGGCCGACGTGCCGGCTTCCGCTCAGGCCGCCGCGACCGATCAAATCATTCATACGCTCGCTCCGCCGGTCCCCGCTGCCGCGGCCGTCCCCGCTGCCACCGCCGAAACCGCAGCCTCCGGCGCTCCGAGCGTTCCCCGTACTTCGGTCGCCTCCGGCGCCGCCGGTATCCCGCTCGTGCGCAGGAACCTCTCGGTCAACAGGAACCCGACCATCGCTGCCGGACCGTCGGCGGCAGGCGATCCCGATGCCGCCTTTATCGAAGGCCTGCGCCGTCGCGCGCAATCGCTCACCGTCGAAGAGGGTGACCACGTCGCCGAAATCGCCAAGACCCGCACGAAAATAGACCTCGAAATCGAATTCAATTACGGTTCGGCGACGATCGCGGCGCCGGCCGTCCCGCAACTCACTGCGCTCGGCAATGCGCTGCAGAGCCCGCAATTGCAAAACGCGGTTCTCGTGATCGGCGGACATACCGACGCCAAGGGCGCCGACCAATATAATCAGGATCTGTCGCAGCGACGGTCGGAGGCGGTCAAGGATTATCTGGTCAATACGTTCAAGATTCCCGCGGATCATCTGATAACGGCGGGCTACGGCAAGCGAGACTTGAAGAACAAGACCGATCCCTATGCCGCCGAGAATCGGCGCGTCGAGATCGTCAATATGAGCGCGACGTTGCAAGCCAATCGGTAAACGTCGAGCGATATTTTGGCGGGGACCCGCTCGCCGTCCCCTGCGTTTGCGCCACGGTTTTACCGAATCTCGCCGCCGACTGCGATGCAGAAGAAAATGCTGCGCGGAAAAGCGATCGGAATTCACGCCGCCTCATTGCCTCTCGCAAGCCTCGCGACAATAGCGGTCTTGTACAGGATGACTGGCAGGAAACTGGCGGGAAACTGATATGACGAACTTTGAGAGCGGGCCACTCCCTGTCGTCGGAGCCTATTGGATTAATGAGGAAGATTACCCAGCGTTACTGAAGCTTTTCGACGACGGCGAAAAAATGCCGCCCACTTGGAAAGAATGGCTGAAGATCGCCGAGGAAATGGAACAGGGGCTCAAGGCCTACGGGCATGTCGTCATGCGCGTTAACATCGATCCGAACGTATTTTCGGCGTGGTGTGCGGCGCATGGCACGAGTCCGGGCCGTGAAGGGCGCAAAAGGTTTCTCGCCGCAGCCGTCAACGAGAGATATGGCGATCAGGATTGACCGTTGCGGCTTGCAAGAACTCGAGCGGGCCTGAGGCAAATGTAAATCAGTCTCGCCATCCGGCGCGCGGATAGCCGCGACCACCTGAACGACATAAGGCCGGCGTGGCGATGGTGGGACGCTCTCGCTGAGGCCCGCGCGATCGGCTGCCCGCTGCTTTATCCCCGGAGACTGCCGCCGTCTCCGATTGCGGGCTCGCCAGGCAGCATCCGCCGCATCACACCGTCGCGATAATAAAATACATGCACGAGCGCGGCGGCGATGTGGAGGCCGGCGGCGACCAATAAGGCCCACATGAAGTTCTGATGCCAGCCGTCGAGCGCCTTTACCAGTTCGCGATTACCGGAGGTCAGCATCGGCATTGGCACGACGAAAAACCACGACACGCTCCAGCCGCGCGCCGAGGCGAAGAGCCATCCGCTCATCGTGGTCAGCAGCACCAGCAGATAGAGCAGCCAGTGCACCGCCTCAGACGTGACCCGTTGCCACGGCGGAAGATCGCTTTCAGGCGCCACCGGATGCGTCAGGCGCCATAACAATCGCGCGACAATCAGCCCAAGGATGAGGGTGCCGATCGATATGTGGCAAACCATCGCGACGCCGGGCGGCCCGCCATGGACGTCGGGCATCAGCCAGCCGATGGAGTATTGAACCACAAGGAGCGCAACGATTATCCAGTGCAATGCCTTGGCGGTTACTCCGTAGTGCAGGCGTTTTGTCATGAAACCCCGTGAACGTCTCTTGAGGCCGCCGCGAGCCCGGACATTTTGAAGTGGCGGCCCTGACGCTCCAGACCGTCGACAACCTCCCGTCCACTCGCCGGTTCCGCTGGGAGCAAGACCAAGTTCCTTTGGCGATGTTCGTTAGCGTCGAGAGCGGCCGCGCCGCGATTACTGTGTGATGCGGGCTTTACTCGAAAAAGGCTGTCACCGCGACGCCGGATCGGTGCGGCGGCCGGGGGCAGACGCCGCGGCGGGGAGCCCTTCGGTCGACGGATGGCGGACCAGCCGATCTCATTCCGGCACTGTGGCGCTCAAGTCACCTATTTGAGCCGAAACGCGAGCATCTGATCCGTGAGGGAGAGACCTCCGCAGCGCAGCGTGCCGCCCGGAACATAGGCCGCTTCGCCATCCGTCGCGGCGCCGATCGCCTGCCGTCCACCCGGCAATTTTGCGAGCGTCAACCAACTATCCGTTTTCGGATCGTAGGCCTCGTTCTCGTCAAAGGCCTCACCACCACCGGCCTTGGCGTGTGGCTCGGGCCGCCTGCACTCGCCCCCGAGAACGAGCAGCAGGCCATGATAATAGACGGCCGCCACGCCGCTGCGAGGGGTCGGCATCGGCGCTGCCTTGGTCCATTGATCCGTCGCCGGATCGTAGACGTCATGGTCGGGGATATTGTCGATCTGTCCCCCGGTGCGTCCGCCGACGATATGGATTTTGCCGTCGATGACGGCGACGCCCATATGATCGCGCGCTTTTGGCATTGGCGCCTTTTTGCTCCATTGATTTGTCGCCGGATCGTAGGCTTCGTGAAAATTGGTAGGGGTCGGGTCGCCGGGGCGGCCGCCGAAGGCGTGAATTTTACCGTCGACGACGGCAACGGAAACCGATCCGAGCGCCGTACTCATGGGAGCAAGTTGCTGCCACTTGTCGACCGCCGGGTCGTAGGCCAAGGCGACTGTTTGCGGGTTCTTGTGAACCAGATTGGTAAAGCCGCCGAAAGTGTAAAGCTTGCCGTTGAGGGAAACGGCGCTGATATGACTGAGTCCGATCGGCAGCGGCGCGCGTTCCCGCCACGTGTCTGTCTTCGGTTCGTATTCGTAATTGACCGTCGAACCCCAGGTCCCGGAACCCATATCGGAAGAATCCGGAAGAATGTGCGGGCGGAACGTCGAGCCGCCGAAAATGTAGATTTTTCCGTCGAGAGACGCGACAGCGGAGTCACCGGTCCCGGACGGCATTGTCGATACGGCCGTCCAACTGCCTTTGTCCTGCGCCGATGCGGCGCTCGCCATTACCGGCACGACCAATGCGCTGGCGAAAGCGATCGCAAGCCCGGCCGAAGCACGACGACAGCAATTCAAGCGTCTAGACATTTATTTCCTCCCGGCTGATTTTCATTTTTTCAAGCGGCGGACCGCATGCCCCTCAGCGCGCCATGCAAAGGGGCCGTAACGATAGCCGATTGTGGCTTATGCACGGAAGGGAGTTGAACCACGGCGTCCACCGCCGGAATCCCATGATGACCGTCGCGATAACAGAGACGTGATGTGACTTTCGTCTCCGTTTCGGTTACTAATTCCGCCGAATCTCGCTCACCAAGGACGCCGTCGGGGAGGGTACTCCCCGGCGGTTGGGGCGAGTGCGGTGCCTGCGGGCGGGGCCATACACTCTTCCCTCGGGCAGCTTCGGGCATCAGTCCCCCGGCACTATGACCGGGGCGGGGAGTGTTCCCCTGGGCTGGGACAGGCGAAGGCGGGTAACGCCCGTTCAGACCGCGTCCCAGGAAACATGGCCTGGAGCTGAGCCTTAGGGACGACGACTCCCTTTGGCGAGAGCCGTGGTGGGACGCCGACAGGCGAGCCCCCCTCCGTGCCTCCCTCCAAAAACGAGGGACGTTCGGAGGGGGGAGCCGCATCGAAGGGTGCGGCAACAGTACCCGCGTCTGTCGGCGTTCCGCTTCCT
>JBAPUM010000023.1:0-12376 GCA_049282655.1 Xanthobacteraceae bacterium | reverse complement strand
GTCCTGCGCGGCGGCCGACGATGGACTGTTCAGCCGGCGGCTCGGCCGGGACGGCTGGTCACGCGCCGCGGTGGAAGCGCGCTTCGAAGGCGTCCAGCCCGCAGCCGACGCGCCGCGCCCGCTGTGGCTCGACGATGCGCTATGGATCGAGGCTGTCCTGCAAAGCCCGGGCATAAAAAGCGCACAGGCGGCCCGGCCCGGCGATGCCGAGGCCTATCCATTCGAGCCGCTGTTCGTGCCCGCCCTCGACCAGGCAGAATCGCTGGTGTGGTCGGACCTCGAACCTGCGGTGGCCGCCATCCTGACCGCAAACGCGCGGGCCTGTCTGCGTCGATCGCTGCTCGCCGAGTTGTCGGGTCTTTGCGTCCCGGCGCTCTATGAGCGCTTCGGCAAGGCGCGCGTGGCGGGCTACGGCGGCTTCCTCGATGCCATGAAAGCTGGCGGCTTCCGCGACCTGTTCGAAGCAAAGCCGGTGTTGCTGCGGCTCGTCGCCGCCGTGACGCGGCAGTGGATCGACACCTCGCGCGAATTCGTCGCCAGGCTTGCCGCCGATCTGCCGGCGCTGCGCCGGGATCTTCTCGGCTCGACCACGAGCCGGGTGGACGGCATCGAGGGCGACCTTTCCGACCGGCACAATGGCGGCCGTTCGGTTCTGATCCTGCGCTTCGAGGACGGTGCGCGCATTGCCTATAAGCCGAAGGATCTGCGGCTCGACGTCGCTTGGCACAGCTTGATCGAGAGGCTCAATCGCGCCGGGGCGCCGCTGCAACTGCGCGCGGTCCGCACCATCGCCCGGAACGGCTATGGCTGGACCGAATTCATCGACCATACCGGCTGCGCCGATCAAAACGGCTGCGAACGATTTTTCCGCCGCGCCGGAGCCTGGCTCGCGCTGCTGCACGTGTTCGCGGCCACCGACATGCATCAGGAAAACATGATCGCCTCGGGCGAACACCCGGTGCCGATCGATCTGGAAACCATCCTGCAGCCGAGCGCCGAGGAGCACAAATCAAACGACCCCGAAGGCGCCGCCTTCGACGCCGCCATGGAGATCGTCGGCAACTCGGTGCTGACGGTAGGCCTGCTGCCGGCCTATGGCCGATCCGTCGACAATAACGTCTTCGCCATGGGCGGCATGACACCGGACTGGAATTTGCGCACCGTCGTCAAATGGAACGACGTCAATACCGACGCCATGCGGCCGGCCAGGGCGAAGGAGCAAAGTCCGATCACGCCGAACCTGCCGCATGTCGGCGGCGATTACGCCAAATTCCGCGATCACATCGACGGCTTCGTGACCGGCTTTTCCGACTACGCCCATTTCCTGTCGCGCTTTAGCCGCGCCGAAACGCCGGCCGGTTTGTTCGAAGATTTTGCCGGCCTTCCGGTGCGCAAAGTGGTCCGCCCGACACGGTTCTATTACATGCTGCTGCAGCGGCTGAAGGATCACCGCAGCATGGACGATGGCGCCGTGTGGTCGGCGCAAGCCGATTTCGTCGCCAGGCTTTCCGAATGGGACGAGGACGACCCGCTGTGGCCGCTGCATCGCGCCGAGCGATCGGCGCTCGTCACGCTCAACGTGCCGCATTTCACCACCCCGAGCGATGGCAACACGATCGGCGATGCGGGCGGCGTCGCCGTCACTACCGCTGCGGTTTCCGGATTTGAGCGCGCCGTGGCGCGGGTGCGAAATCTCGACGAGCGGGAAATTGCATGGCAGATCGAAGTCATCCGCGAAAATACCCAATCGGCGCCGCCCTTAGGCAAATCCGCCATCGCCGCCGAACCGCGTCAACTGCCGTCGCAGGATGCAGCCACTACACCGACGCCGGAGTTTTTTCTCGCAGAGGCCGACCGGATCGCCGCCGAGATCGCGCAGCATGCCATCCGCCGCGGACCAAGCGCTGCCTGGATCGGTCTTGATTGGCTCGGCGACGCCGAGGTGTTTCAATTGGTTTGCCTCGGCCCCGACCTCTACAACGGCGCGACCGGGATCGCTCTGTTTCTGGCTGCGCACGCGGCGGCAACCGGGAGCGAGGCTTCCGGCGCGTTGGCGCGCGCGGCGCTTTCGCATCTGCGCAAGAATCTGAAAAGCCGCAATGCCGCCCGCATGGCGCGCGCGCTCGGCCTCGGCGGCGCGACCGGCCTTGGCTCCATCGTCTATGGCTTCACGGTGATGGCGCGGTCCCTGCGCGACGATGATTTGCTGGCCGATGCCAATCGCGCCGCACTTTTGTTCACCGACGATCTGATCGCCGCCGACAAACAATTGGATGTCATGGGCGGCAGCGCCGGAGCTGTTCTCGCGCTGCTGCGGCTCTACCGCGACGGCCAATCCGGCGATGTGCTGGCGCGCGCCGTAAAATGCGGCGAACACCTGTTGGGTCAAAGCAGATCAGGCGGCGACGGTCGCCGCAGTTGGGTCGGCCAAGGCCTCGGCCTGCGCGCGCTGAACGGCATGTCGCACGGCGCGGCGGGCTTCGCCTATGCGCTCGCCGCTTTGGCGGCCGCGACCGGGCGCGACGACTTCGCCGAAGCCGCAGCGGATTGCCTGGCATTCGAGAATTCAAGCTATGAGGGCGACCGGCATAACTGGCCCGACTTGCGCGGCGAGGAACCGCTGTGGCCCTGTCAATGGTGCCACGGCGCCGCCGGTATCGGCCTCGCCCGCCTCGCCACGGCGAAACGCGTCGGCGACAATGCAGTACGCATTAAAAAAGTTCTCACGGCGGATATCCGCCATGCGCTCGAAGGCGCGGAGCGCGGGGCGCCGATGCCGGTCGATACGCTTTGCTGCGGCACGCTCGGCAATGTCGAATTTTTCTGCGAGGCGGCGGCGGCCATCGACCGCGCCGACCTGCGCGAGCTTGCCGCGCGGCGGCTCAAGGCGATGGTCGACCGCGCGGCCGAAACCGGCGACTACCGCTGGAACAGCGGCAAGCGGCAATTCAATTTAGGCTTATTCCGCGGCCTTGCCGGCGTCGGCTACACGCTGCTTCGTCAAGCGGATCGCGGCCTGCCCAATGTGCTGATCTGGGAATAGCCGGCCTCGCCAAAGACCCGTCCGTTATTGCGCCTTCGCACCCGGACAGGAGGCGTTGATCGTGGCCTTGAACACGTCGAAGGATTGCAGCGACAACTGGCACGGGGTTGAACCATCGGCCGTGACAGTGACGACTTGACCGGCGGTCACCATTTGCTGCTTGCCGTTGATGCTGAGCGTGACGCCCTCATTGGCGGGCGAGCCGACCAGGCCGACGGTCAGATGGCCGTCGGCCACGATCAAGGTCTGATTGGGAATGATATTATAGGTATTGGCGGCGGGCATGATGGCCTGGAGCGCAGCCTGCGCGGCATCATGCTTGGCCTGCAGCGTCGTCAGCTGCGCCATTTTCTCGTCGATCGAGCGTTTCAGCTTCTGATTCTCGGTGCGCAACTGTTCGATGACAGCATCGCGCCCGCCCAAGTCGCGCGCGGCCAGGAATTGCCCATACAGATAGCCGCCGATCAGGATGCCGAGGACAGTCACGATTCCGGCGAGCGCCGTGAGAAATCGGTTCTCCGCCGGGAAGATGGGCGGTCGCGACTTCCGCCGCACATTGGCTGATTGGCTTCTGTCGGTCACCGTCATGCTCCGCCTATGGTCCCGATTTCGCCGTGGTGGGCGACGTCAGATCGGCGCCCGCGCGCAGCACGTTGGAGATTTGCGACAACAGAGAACGCACGCCCGGAACATCGAGCGGCGTCGCCACCGCGGCCGTATTGGTTGCTTCCGCGGGCGCACCCGATGAACTCGCGTTGGCGGTCTTATCGGCTGGCGAGGGCGTCGCCGCGCCGGACTTTCCTCCAGACGGCGGAGGCGATCCGGTGCCTGCCGGCGGCGGGTTTGGCGATGTGGAGGTTGGCGGCACACCAGGCATTGTCGATGTCGTCGACGCCGGAGGCATTGCGCCTGACGACGGAGTTGCGCCGGAAGGCGGTGTTGCGCCTGACGGCGGTGCCGCGCCCGCAGCCGGCGCCTCACCCGGGGGTGCGGGTTGCGGCGCGGCGGACTGCGAAGCGGCCGTGTCGTTGCCGAGGATGATCGGCAACCCGTCCTTGCCGGCGCCGATGACCACGACCTTGGAATTGGGCGACAGCGCGAGCTGCAGCGTTGCCTCGATGCCGCGCCAGCGCAGATAGGAATCCGAAATTCCCTGGCTGACGGTCTTCTGGAACGCGGAAATGCCGTCAGCTTCGATCTGTTTGCGTTTGGATTCCTCGGCTTCGCGCAGCACCCGGAACTTGTACTCCTGGATCATGTAATACTGCTCGGTCTGGCGATTGATGGCCGCGACGATATCCGGCGGCAATTCGATCGACAGCACGAGCGTATCGAGGATCTGCAGCGCGTCCTGCAAGAAGCTGTTGTAATGCTTGGGATCCGGCTGCTCCATCGCCTCCGGCTGCACCAGTTTATTGAGGTTGGCGGCGAGGCTCTTCTGCGCATTGTCACGGATTTGCTTCTGGATGGCGTCGCGGGACGTATAGACCTCTTCGGCGGTGTATTGCGAAATGACCTGCCGCGCCTGGCTGCCGATCTCGGGATTGAGCACCGAGGTCAAGAAGTCCGGGCCGATGAATTTGTGCAGCACGGCGACGGAGTTGTGCAGCAGCTGATAGCGGACGCTGAGCTGCGCATGGACGCTGACGCCGTCCTTGGAAATGGCGTTGTAAGTTTGCGTCGATGATTGCAGCCGCAGATCGTAGAGGAACAGCCGGTCCCACGGCCACACCAAATGAAGACCTTCCTCGCGTATTTCGCGCGGATCGAGCACGGTGCCGCGGCCGACCCAGCACCAGCAGTAAATATCGACGCCGTTGAATCGCTTCCACAATACGCCGACTTGTCCACTCGGAACGTTGATGACGACATAGGGCCACAACACGACGGTGACGAGGAGCGACATCATCACCAGCACGGACAGACCCGGCAAATGGCGCCCGACATAACGCCACCAGCTCCGCGGTTTGGGCGGGGCCGTTACGTCGTCGACGGACTGCGGATAGTTCGCCATCAACCGTTCTCCACGCCCTTATCATCCACCCATTGTGTGCTGTTCGACAATACGGCCTTCATCGAAGCGAATGCGGCGCGCCGGCAAATGCAATTCGTCGAGGTAACGGTCGTCGTGCGTGATGACGACGAGGGTCGCGCCGGCCTGCATCAGTTCCGGCAGCAATTCGTCATAAAACTTGCGGCGGAATTCCGGATCCTGTTCGGCCGTCCACTCGTCGAGGATCATGATCGGCCGTTTTTCCAGCATGCTGACAATCAAAGCGAGGCGGCGGCGCTGACCGCCCGACAGGTCGAGTGTGCGAAATTCGCCGTCGACGAGCCCGGTCTTGTCGCTCAGGCGGAACTTCGCCAGCAGGCGGGCGATCTCGCCCGGATCGGGGTCGGCAATGCCGTAGAGCTTCTTGAACAGATGGTAATCGAAGAAAATCGCCGACATCAGGCCGCGATATTCATCCCGCGACGCGTTAGTGACCGGCCTGCCGTCAAGCGTGAACTCGCCGGAATCCGGCGGATAGAGCCCCGCCAGCACGCGCAGGAAAGTCGATTTTCCCGACCCATTGCCGCCGGTGATGAAAACCAGGTCACCCGCCTGCAAGGTGAAGTCGATCGGCCCGATCTTGAACGCGGTGTCGGAAAATTTGTCGACATAGCGGAAACCGATGTTCTTCATCTCGATCCGCTCGAAGCGCTTCGGCGGCTCGACCGCGATCGTTTCCGGGCGGGCGACGCGCGACAGCGTCGTTTCCAACTGCGCGATCCGGGCGGCGGCCGCATTCGCGTTGAGCAGGATCGGGATCGACTGCACCAGGCCGAAACACGCGCCGACGACGAACAACAGCGCGGTCGTCGCCTTGGCGATGGACGAGCCGCCGAGCGAGTCGCTGAGATTGGGCGCCACGAAGACGACGGCGCCGAGCAGGATATACATCGAGATCTGCGACGTAACGATCATCCGGAAGGTTTCGGCTTGGGTCCGGATTTTGATGTTGGCGGCGGTCTTCGACACCTCGCTCGCGTCGTCGAACAGGTCGGCGCTGCGCGCGGTATTCAACCTGACTTCCTTGAAGCCATCCAGAAAATCGGTCAGCCGATCGTAGAACCGGCGCTCCCACGCCGCCGACTCCGCCTTTTGCGCGCTCAAGCGGCGGTTCTTGCGGTGGAAGACGACACCGGACGTGCCGACGATCACAAAGGTCAAAGCGAAGGCGACAAGGGACAGATAGGCGACGTAGATCGACACGAAGCAGACCAGGACCGCGCCCTGCACGGTGAAGCAGAGCATATTGCTGGCTTGCGTCAGGATCGCGGTATCGCTGGTGATCGACGCGACGATGCGCGCGCGCCCGATCCCTTCCAGCTCGAGAAGCTCCGAGCGCCGTATTTGATCGAGCAGGCGCAAGCGCAGCTTGTGGATGATCGCCTCGATCTCGGCGGTGGCCGTGATGGTGACGAACTGCTGCGACTTCATGAACAGGAAAAGCGCGACCAGAAAAAGCGACGCGGCCCAGAGGCCCGGCTTTTGCCCGTTGCCGGCGTCTTGGACGCCGGAATTGATCGCGGCCAGGATCGACGCATTGCTGACGCCGCCGACGCCGGACATGAAGACCAGCTTCGGCAAAGAGCCGTGCATTTCGCGGCGTACGAGCTGCAAAAACGACATGACTACGCTGTGGCCCGCTTAACGTTACTACCCACCTGCAGAGCACCGGCCGCGCTCGCCGCTTCCGGCGAGATAGCGCGGCAACCGTTTCAGCTCGAACCGATCGCCGCACCAGCCGCTATTTGGAGCATGACCTGTTCGGAAAGCCGGTGTCCACCTTTCCGGATCATGCTCTAGACCCCGATCCAATTCCGATTGAATCGGATCGGAGTCTGGATTCTTCGTTTGAGCATGATCTTGTCCGAAAACCGGATTCCACTTTTCGGGATCATGCTCTAGTCGCGCGGCTGCTCTTCGACGCGCCGCGCCGGAGCGGTGATGAACATCACCGGCAACACGATCAGGGGCGTGACGATCAGCGCGAGGAAGAACGTCCCCCAAAAACCCATCCGGCGATGGCTGCCGCTAAATCCCGTGAGCAGGCACGCGGTTATGTAGGCGAGGATAGCTACTGCGCCCATGAGACTCGATCGGGGGCTGGAATGACGGAAGGTACGCGGTCGATGCTGATCCGGCTTGGAGTATCGCCCTGGGTCAGGCCGCCGCCGCAGCGGACGGCCCGGGCCGCAACGATCATGAACTCGCCGCCGCCGTAGAATCGGATTTTTTGGTCTTTACGCGCGAGTCCCACATTTCCTTCTGCGCCTTGACGAACTCGCGGTAGTCCGGCGGATTGAAGTCGAGCAGCGTGCCGCCCGATTCAAAATGCTGAATGAAGGCCTTGCCGATGGCGAAACTGGCGCCCGCGGAAAGCACCGGCATGACAAAGCCGGACGCGATCGCGCCGAGGATCGGGACCGTCTTGAGCGCGCTCGCCGCGCCCATGCCGCTGGTCGCCGGAATCATGGTGCCGGCAAGCGCCGCGATCACCGCCTTGCCGCGATTTTCGGAGAATTCGACATCGTAGATCTGCGACAGCCGGCGCAGCATCTGGACCTGCAAGCCGCCGACGGCGAGGAGATCGACCACCGGCAACGGGATCAGCCCGGCGACGCCCGACCACACGGCGAAACGATCGACCAGCTTCGAAGCTGTTTCCTCGCGCCCTTCCGTCGCGGCGGGCGTTACGGCGTCGTCCTTGTGAGGTTCTGCAGAACCGGTCGATATATCCGCCATAGCGTGTCCCTTCCTCTCCCAAACTGGCCCCAGAAAGTGGCCCTGCCCAACACCCAAACGCGCCGTTCGATTTTCACCGCCGGCACGATCCTCATGAGCTACAAAAAGCCTACCATGGCGGGTCAGCGGTGCCAAGCATCTGCCGCGCTACGGCACGCCGCTGGAAAATGCCGCGATGTCGCTGGAAACGCGCGGTATTCCGGCGATAAATTCGTCGCCTAACCTTCCTGAAATTGTCACGTTGCCGGCGTTCCGGGAGCGCCCTTCGCGTCGGCTAATGCGGGTGCGCCATTGAGCACCTCCCAGATGCGGCGCGGCGTCGCCGGCATATCGATGTGGCGCAGCCCGAAGCGCGACAGCGCGTCGACGATGGCATTGATGACCGCGGGCGGCGCGCCGACGGCGCCCGCCTCGCCGGCGCCTTTGACGCCCAGCGGATTGGAGGTCGACGGCACGTTATGGGTCGAGAACGCAAAACTCGGAAGGTCGCCGGCGCGCGGCATCGCGTAGTCCATGAACGAACCCGACAGAAGTTGTCCGCTATCGGAATCGTAGACCGCATGTTCGAGGAGAGCCTGGCCGATGCCCTGCGCGATCCCGCCATGCACCTGGCCTTCGAGCAACAGCGGATTGATGGTGCGGCCGAAATCATCGACGATCGTATAGCGCTCGATCGCGACCACGCCGGTGCTCGGATCGATCTCGACTTCGACGATATGGCAGCCGTTGGGAAAAGTTTGCGCCGGCGGTACCCGTTTGTGCGTGGTATCGAGGCCGGGCGCCATCCCGGGCGGCAGTTTTGCCGGATCGCGCGCCGCCTTGGCGAGCTCAATCAGATCGATGCGAAGATCGGTGCCGGGCACGCTGAACACGCCGTCGGCAAAAACGATGTCGTCCGCCGCGACTTCCAGAATATGCGAGGCGAGCTGCGAGCCCTTGAGGATGATGGTGCGTCCGGCTTCGTAGAGCGCCGTGCCGCCGACCGCGAGCGCGCGCGAGCCGCCGGTAAGCCCGGCGGGCGTACGGTCGGTGTCGCCCATGACGACATCGATGCGATCGGCATCGAGACCTAATTGATCCGACACCAGTTGCTTATAGGCGGTGACGAGACCGGTGCCGTATTCCTGATTGCCCATCACGAGCTCGACGTGCTCGTCCTTGAACTCGATCGAAGCCGTCTCCGGAAAGCCGCCGCCGCAGCGCTCCGTATAGGTCGCCATGCCGATGCCGCGCAGTTTGCTGCTTCGCGCGCTCTCCTTGCGCCGCTTCTTGAACGACGACCATTCCGCCGCCGCCATGCAGCGATCCATCACCACTTCGAATTCGCCTGAATCGAGCACGAGCTTGGTCGCCGATGTATAGGGCATGGCGGATGGCTTAACGAAATTGACGCGGCGGATGGCATCGGGCGCAAGACCGAGTTCGCGCGCCGCGGCGTCGACCAGCCGCTCCAACAGATAGGCTGCCTCCGGCCGTCCGGCGCCCCGATACGCGCACACCGGAACCGTATTGGTGCACACGCCTTTGACGTTCACATGGATGGCGCCGATCGCATAGAGACCCGACACCAGATCGCTCGAGCGCGTCGGCACGAAACTGCCGAACGGCGACAGATAGGCGCCGAGATTGGCGAGGATCGAGACCCGCAGGCCGAGGAAGCGGCCGCGCCGATCGAGCGCCATCTCGGCCCGCGTTACGTGATCGCGGCCCTGATTGTCGGAGACAAAAGCTTCGGAGCGATCCTCCTGCCACTTCACCGGCCGCGCCAGTTTGCGGCTCGCCCAGACCACCAGCGCCTGCTCCGGATACGCAAAGGCCTTCATGCCAAAACCGCCGCCGACATTCGGCGTGATGACGCGAAGCTTGTCCTTGCCGATCTTGAGGATCGCATCCGCAAGCGGATCGCGCACGAAATGCGGACCCTGCGTCGCCGTATAAAGCGTCGAGTGGCCGGACGTCGGATCGTAATCGGCGATGGCGTTGCGTGGCTCCATGGAATTGGCGACCACGCGATTGTTGACGAGGTCGAGACTGACGACGCGCGCGGCTTTGGCGAAGGCAGCTTCGGTCGCCTTGGCGTCGCCCATGTCGTTGTCCCAGTCGAAAACAAGATTGCCCGGAATGTGGTCGAACAGCTGCGGCGCGCCCGGCGCGAGCGCGTCCTTCGCATCCGTCACCGCCGGCAGCGCTTCGTATTCGATCTCGATCGCCTCGGCCGCATCGCGCGCCGCCCCCAAGGTTTCCGCCACAACCAGCGCGACCGGCTGACCGACATGCCGCACCTTACCCAGTGCCAACATCGGACGCGGGGTGTCATGCCTCGGCGTGCCGTCACGATTGCTCAATGGCGTGGCACAAGGGATGTCGCCCAAGCCGTCGGCCCGGACATCCTCGCCGGTCGCGACGAACACCACGCCGGGCATCCGCCGCGCCGCGGCCGCGTCGATGCGTTTGATAGAGGCGTGCGCGACCGGTGCGCGCAGCACGAACGCGTGCGCCATGTTGGGCAGCGTCACATCGTCGGTATAGCGCCCGCCCCCAGTGATCAGCCGCAAATCCTCATGCCGCCGGATGGGCTGCCCGATGCCGAATTTCATGGGTGATCCTTCTGAGGTCCCGATGTGCAGGACATGGCGATCGGCGGACGCCGGCAAAATATGGCCGCGAAAAATATCGCCCACCCGCCCACCGCAGTCATGATCTGCGGCATTGAGCCAACGAACCGCTTGCGGGCAGGCATCGCTTGGCACATGTCATTCGCATAGGCGTGAAGGATCGCTCATGGCTAACCAGAGGCACGTCAAATTATTTCGCAACGGCCGCCATCAGGCGGTCCGAATTCCCGTCGCGTTCGAACTGCCCGGCAACGAAGCCATCATGCACCGCGACGGCGATCGTCTGGTGATCGAGCCGGTGTGCAAGCGCGGACTGGTCGCCTTGCTCAAGACTATGAAGCCGCTGGATGAGGTTTTTCCCGAAATCGACGATCCAGCGCCGATGCGAGAGAATGTGCTTTGACCCGCTACATGCTTGAGACCAACATCATCTCCGACCTGATCAGGAACCCGCAAGGCAAAGCCGCCAAGAAGATCGCCAAAGTGGGCGATGAGAATATCTGCAGCAGCATCATCGTGGCGGCCGAGCTGCGCTACGGCCGCGCCAAGAGCGGCTCGGCGCGCCTCCTCAAAGCCGTCGAAGATCTGCTCGGCGAAATCTGCGTGCTCCGTTCGAGGCTCCGGCCGACGCCGAATACGGCGGCATCCGCGCCGAGCTCGAAGCGGCCGGAAAGCTGATCGGCAGCAACGATCTCTTGATCGCCGCTCATGCCCGCGCGGGCGGCGCAACTATTGTGACTGCCAATACCCAGGAGTTCAAACGCGTTCGCGGGCTAAATCTGGAGAACTGGCTCGCTTGAGCGGACAGCCGTAAGAAATTTTGCAAATGCTACACGACAATCACTGACGCAGGATGGCAATGCCATAAATATAAATGCCGTCCGCCGCACCATGTTCGAAACGTTTCATGACTCGCTGCATCGGCCAAATTATCGCGCCGGACTTCAACTGGACGGCAAGATTGATCTCCGCCCGTGGATCGCCGTCGTCGCCCCGCCATTGGCCCTCGGCTTGTCGCCGAATTGTTTCGCCAACGTACGCGCCGAGTGCAAAAATACGCGGCCCAAAATCCTTCGAGAGAAGTCCGTTTGGCTTAGGTTTTCCTCCTGGGGCTTGTTCGTCGAGAAATCGATCGACTTCTCTAAGACTATCAAGTGTGAAGTCTGCTTTGTAACCCGAACTTGAAAGCGCCTTCGCCATCCACTCTGCCGCGTCGACGGCATCGCTCACGATCCCCGGCTTGGCCGCGTTCACCGTGATGACGCTCGCCAGACAGATGGCGATTGATAATTTGTGGGGAAAGAACACGACTGCACCCCTGCGCCCGTAAGGAAAGTACAATGCTAGCACGCATGCTCGGGTATGGGTGGCGCGCCCGGAGAGATTCGAACTCCCGACCCCCAGATTCGTAGTCTGGTGCTCTATCCAGCTGAGCTACGGGCGCAATGGGCGGGTAGCTATAGGCTTCGGGAGACGATGGCAAGGCATCCAGTTAGCCGTCATTCCGGGGCGCGGGCGGAGCCCGCGAGCCCGGAATCCATAGTCCCTGCGCGGGGATTATGGATTCCGGACTCGACGCTGCGCGTCGATCCGGAATGACGAAAACTACCCGTGCGCCCGCGCGCCGCGATGGGCGGCGAGCTCGACGGCGCGGTCGGGGATGGTGAGCCGCAGCGTCGCCCCGATGGTGCCTTCGACCAGGCGGATGTCGCCGCCATGGGCGCGCACCAGTTCGGCGGCGATCGCCAAGCCGAGGCCGGAGCCGCCGGTCCGGGTCGAGCCCTGGAACGCCTCGAACATATGGGCCTGCGCCTTTTCCGAGAAACCGGGCCCAGTGTCGGACACTTCGATCACCACCACGGCACCCTCGCGGCGGCCGGTGATGCGGATCTGATCGCGGCCGGGATCGTGCGCGGAGCGGCTTTC
>JBAPUM010000022.1:0-1792 GCA_049282655.1 Xanthobacteraceae bacterium | reverse complement strand
GAATGACAAATCGCGTGGCGCTGATCACGGGGGCGACCGGTCAGGACGGCGCGTATTTGGCGGAGCTTCTGCTCGGCAAAGGCTACACGGTTCACGGCATCAAGCGGCGCTCGTCCTCGTTCAATACCGCCCGCGTCGATCACCTCTACGAGGACCCGCACGGTTCCGGCATCCGGTTTTTTCTGCACTACGGCGACATGACGGATTCGACCAATCTCATCCGCATCATCCAGGAAGTGCAGCCGGTCGAAATCTACAATCTCGCCGCCCAGAGCCACGTGCAGGTCTCCTTCGAAACGCCGGAATATACCGCCAACGCCGATGCGCTCGGGACGTTGCGGCTGCTCGAAGCGATCCGCATCCTGAAGCTCGAGGAAAGAGTGCGGTTTTATCAGGCCTCGACCTCGGAACTCTACGGCAAGGTCCAAGAGGTGCCGCAGCGCGAGACCACGCCGTTTTATCCGCGCTCGCCTTACGCCGCGGCAAAGCTCTATGCCTATTGGATCACGGTCAATTATCGCGAGGCCTATGGCATCCACGCCTCGAACGGCATCCTGTTCAACCACGAAGGACCGACGCGTGGCGAGACCTTCGTCACCCGGAAGATCACGCGCGCGGTCGCTGCGATCGAGCTCGGCCTGCAGCAAAAGCTGTTCCTCGGCAATCTTTCCGCGCGCCGCGATTGGGGCCACGCCCGCGATTTCGTCGAAGGCATGTGGCTGATATTGCAACAGCCGGAGCCCGACGATTACGTGCTGGCGACCGGGGAACAGCATTCGGTCCGTGAATTTGTCGAGAAGGCTTTCGCCCACGTCGGCAGAAACATCGAATGGCGCGGATCGGACGAGAGCGAGCAAGGCATCGATACGAGGGACGGCCGCGTCCTCATCGAGATCGATGCGCGCTATTTCAGGCCGACCGAAGTCGAAACGCTGCTCGGCGATCCGAGCAAGGCGCACCAGAAGCTCGGCTGGCGTCACAAGGTTTCGTTCGACCAATTGGTGCGCGAAATGGTCGACGCGGACTTAGAAGAGATGCGGCGCGACAGCGCCCGGCGCAACGTGCACGACTAGGGCCGCATGAACGCGTCGCCGGTCATATTCGATTTGCGTGGCAAGCGCGTGTTCGTCGCCGGCCACGCCGGCATGGTCGGCTCGGCCATCGTCCGGCGGCTCGAACGCGAGGACTGCGACATCGTCACAGCCGCGCGGCGCGATCTCGACCTGCGGCGCTCCGACGAAGTCGACCGCTTCATGGCGCAGGCCAAGCCCGACGCGGTCTTCGTTGCCGCCGGCAAAGTCGGCGGCATTCGCGCCAACAGCACGTTTCCCGCCGAGTTCATCGCCGACAATATCGCGATCGCGCTCAACTGCATCCGCGCGGCCCATCAAGGCGCGGTGCAAAAACTCGTCTATCTCGGCTCGTCCTGCATTTATCCGCGGCTGGCGCCGCAACCGATGACGCCCGACATGTTGCTGTCGGGATCGCTGGAGCCGACCAATCAGTGGTACGCGGTCGCCAAGATCGCAGGCATCAAGCTGTGCGAGGCCTATCGCCAGCAATACGGCGTCGACTTCGTGTCGGTCATGCCGACCAATCTCTACGGGCCCGGCGACAACTATCATCCGGAGGACAGTCACGTTCCGGCGGGGCTGATGCGGCGTTTCCACGAGGCGAAGCTCAGCGGCGCTCCGAGCGTCGCGGTTTGGGGCACGGGCTCGCCGCGGCGCGAGTTTCTCGCCGTCGACGATTTCGCCGACGCCTGCCTGTTCGTGATGAAATGCTATTCCGA
>JBAPUM010000021.1:0-148360 GCA_049282655.1 Xanthobacteraceae bacterium | reverse complement strand
CCATACACTTCGCCCTCGGGCAGCTTCGGGCATCAGTCCCCCGGCACAATGACCGGGGCGGGGAGTGTCCCCTGGGCTGGGACAGGCGAAGGTAGGTAACACCTACTCAGACCGCGTCCCAGGAAGCCTGGCCTGGAGCTGAGCCTTAGGGACGACGACTCCCTTTGGCAAAAGCCGTGGTGGGACGCCGACAGGCGAGCTGCCCCAAAAGGGCAGAGCCGCACCCGATGGTGCGGAGGATACGGATCAGCGTTTGTCGGCGTTCCGCTTCCTTGATTTATTTGGCGAATGGGGTGAGGCGAACGGAAAAGCAGAGACTCCACCGCTCTGTTTTGGTTCGCAAGCCCAAATTCGCGCTTCACTTGGCTAGGAGAATGCAGAACTCGGGCGCCGAGGTGCCGCGAGAACGAGATTGTTTTGCTTCACCCTCCCCTGCAGGGGGAGGGTCGCGCCCGCAGGGCGCGGGGTGGGGTTACGGGCACCGCGCACTTTCCCCCACCCGCCCGCCCTTGGCGGGCGACCTCCCCCCTGCAGGGGGAGGTGGTTGGTGACGCCCTCACTTCTTCCTTATCCGAAACGTCAAAAGCTTCTTGTCCTTGCTGGTGCCTTCCAGCGTGTCGCCGGTCTGATTGAGGAGGTTCGGGATGTCGATCGCGGTGAGGGGGTCGGTGCATTCGACGATCAGAATGTCGCCGGCCTGGAGCGCGCCGAGCGCCTTGCGGGCCCGGAGCGCCGGCAGCGGGCATTTGAGGCCGCGCAGATTGAGGGTCTTTTCGGTCATTGGCGCCGAGTCGTCGAACGAGGCGAACATCCCTATCATATCGGCGATGACACTAGATTCTAACAGCGAGCCTTCCAGCAACCAGCGCATTACCCGGCTGACGCCGCTCGGCAGCATTCTGGCGCTGATCGACGCGAAGGTCGGAGCGGTCGCGCCACGCCGCTGCGCGCCGGCCGCGGCGCCGGGCGCGACGCTGGCGGAGGATGCGATCGCGCCCATGCTGCCGCGGCAGCCATTGGCGTTACGCGATGGCTTTGCGGTCGAGGCCGCAGCAACCGCCGATGCAAGTTCCTATGCGCCGATCCCTTTTGCGGGCGTGCCGCTACGCGTCGACGTTGGCGAGGTTTTGCCTCCGGGTACGGCCGCGGTCGCGCCGTTCGATGCGGTTACCATGCGCGGCGGCCGCGCCGAAGCGATCGCCGCCGTCGCGGCCGGGGAGGGCGTCTTGCCCGCCGGCGCCGATGCCATGCCGGACGCGCCGCTGCGCCGCGCCGGCGACCGGCTGCGCAGGCTCGACACCATAATAATGTCTGCCGCCGGGATCGCCGCAGTGACAGTGCGCCAGCCGCGCTTGCACGTCGTTTGCGGCAGTGAGCGGAAAACGCCGCTGGTCGATGCGGCTCGGACTATGCTCGAGCGCCTTGTGGTGGCTGCCGGGGGCATCGTGCCGGACAATGGAACCTCGCTCGATGCAGCCTTGGCGGACGAGAAAGCCGAAGCGATCATCGCCATCGGCGGCACCGGCAGTGGGCGCCACGACACAAGCGTAGAGACCTTGGCAAAGCGCGGCCGCGTCGAGGCGCATGGCATCGCCCTCTCGCCGGGCGAAACCGCCGCATTCGGCTGGGCCGGCACGCGGCCGGTCTTGTTGATACCGGGAAGGCTCGATGCCGTGCTGGCAGTGTGGCTTCTGATCGGGCGGCCGCTGTTGGCCAAGCTCGCCGCGAGCAAAATTGAAGATCTGCCGTCGCTCCTGCCGCTCAAGCGCAAGGCCGCCTCGGCCATCGGCTTGACCGAGCTGATCCCAGTGCGCTGCTTGGGCAGCATGGCCGAGCCGCTCGCCTCGGGCTATCTGTCGCTCTCGGCCTTGACGCATAGCGACGGCTTTATCGTCGTGCCGGCCGACAGCGAAGGTTATGCCCCAGGCACAGAAGTCGCCGTGACACCATGGCCCTGAAACCACAATGGCCTTGAAACCACAATGGCCCTGAAACCGGAACAACAACACGCGGCGATCCTCGACGCCGTCCGCCGCGCCGCGCGACAGGAGCAATTCCTCGAAGTGGTCAGTCCCGAGGAAGCGCACCGGCGCTTTAAGGCGCGCATCGATTTCGCGCCGCTCGGCGCCGAGACGCTGCCGCTCGCTGCCAGCTTGGGCCGCGTCCTTGCCGCCGACGTCATCGCGCCGGTCGATGCGCCGCCATTCGACCGTTCCAATGTCGACGGTTTTGCCGTGCGCTCGGCCGACACCGCGGGCGCCCGCGACGGTGCGCCGAAGCGGCTCTCCCTTAACGCCGAGGTCATCGCCTGCGGCGTCGATCCAGCCATTACGGTCGAACCCGGCACTGCGACCGCCATCGCCACCGGCGGCGTCATCCCGCGCGGCGCCGATGCGGTGGTGATGATCGAGCAGACCGAACTCCTCGAAGACACCGCCGCGCCCGCGATCGATCTGCGCCGCGCCGCGGCGAGCGGGCAGTTCATTTCCTATGCGGGCTCCGACATCGCGCGCGGCGAAACTCTGCTGCGCCAAGACACGGCGATCGGCTCGCGCGAGATCGGCATGCTCGCCGCCTGCGGCCTCGCCGCGATCGAGGTGGTGCGCCGCCCGCGCGTCGCCGTGCTGTCGACCGGCGACGAGCTCATCGAGCCCGGGCATCCGCTGCGGCCCGGCGGCGTCTATGACAGCAATGGCGCGATCCTCGCCGCCGCAGTCACCGAAGCCGGCGGCGAACCCGTGCCATTCGGCGCCTTCGCGGACGACGAGGCGGTGCTCGAAGCGGCGATGCGCAGCGCGCTGCAAGCTTGCGACATCGTCGTCCTCTCCGGCGGGACCTCGAAAGGCGCGGGGGATATCTCGCATCGCATCGTCTCGCGACTCGGCAAGCCCGGCATTCTCGTCCACGGCGTCGCGCTCAAACCCGGCAAGCCGCTTTGCCTCGCGGCGATAGGCGACAAGCCACTGATCGTGCTGCCGGGCTTTCCGACCTCGGCGATTTTCACCTTTCACGAATTTGTCGCGCCGCTGATCCGAGCCCGCGCCGGGAGATCGACGGAGGCTGCGAAAACCGTGACCGCGCGCGTGCCGGTGCGGATCGCCTCCGAGCTCGGCCGCGAGGAATTCGTGCTGATATCGCTCATCGCCGGCGACGATGGCTTGATCGCGTTTCCGAACAACAAGGGCTCGGGCGCGGTCACGGCCTTTTCGCAGGCCGACGGCTTTCTGGCGATCGACGCGCTCGCTGGCGCGCTCGATGCCGGCTCGGCGGCCCAAGTGACGCTGATCGGCGACGCCGTGCGCGCGCCGGATCTCGTCATCATGGGCAGTCACGATGTCGCGCTCGATGTCGTGGTCGGCGCGCTCGGGGAGCGCGGTTTTCACGCCCGCACCATCGCGGTCGGCAGCCAGGGCGGCGTCCACGCGGCAAGCCGCGGCGAATGCGATATCGCGCCGGTCCATCTGGTCGATCCCGCGACCGGCATCTACAACAAACATCTCGTGGCGCCCGGACTTGCGCTCGTGCCCGGCTGGCGGCGCATGCAGGGCTTCGTCTTCCGCCGGGGCGACGCGCGCTTCGCCGGCATGAGCGCCGATGCGGCGCTGAAGGCAGCGCTTGCCGATCCGTCCGCGCTGATGGTCAACCGCAATGCCGGCTCCGGCACGCGGGTGTTGGTCGATGGGCTTTTGCGCGGCGCGCGGCCCTCGGGCTACGCCAATCAGCCGCGCTCCCACAACGCCGTTGCCACCGCGATTGCGCAGAACCGTGCCGATTGGGGCGTCGCCATCGAACCCGTCGCGCACATGTACGGGCTTTCGTTCCTGCCGATCGCGCCCGAGCATTATGATTTTCTGCTGGTCGAGGCGCGCCGCGACCGCCCCGCCGTGCAGGCGTTCCTCGCCGCGCTGCGTGATGGGACGGTTCGCGCCCGGATTCGCGGGCTCGGCATGGAACCAGCCCCGTAGTCATTCCGGGGCGCCGCGCAGCGGCGAGCCCGGAATCCATAACCACGATCGGTGCAGTCGTGTACGTCTACCTTCTAGCAAGTACCAAACATGGGACATTATATGTAGGAGTGACGAACGATCTTGTTCGACGTGTTTATCAGCATAGAACGCATGCGGTGCGTGGCTTTACGTCCCGTTATAGTGTCCACCGTCTGGTCTGGTTCGAGAGTTACGATGATCCATTGACAGCAATTGCGCGAGAAAAGGAAAAAAAAGTGGCGTCGCGACTGGAAAATCAATTTGATAGAGCAATCCAATCCGGAATGGGCAGACCTGTATGAGACAATCTCATCCTAGCGCCATGATTATGGATTCCGGGCTCCCGAGCTTCGCTCGGGCCCCGGAATGACGCAAGCGCGCATCATCGGCCTCGCCGGCTGGAGCGGTTCCGGCAAGACGACACTGGTCACCAAGGTGATCCCGGTGCTGGTCGCGCGCGGCCTCAAAGTCGCGACCGTCAAACACGCGCATCATGAGTTCGACATCGACCAGCCGGGCAAGGACTCCTGGCAACATCGCGAGGCCGGTGCCTGCGAAGTCGCCATCGTGTCGAGCCGGCGCTGGGCCATCGTGCACGAATTAGGCGACGAACCGGAGCCGCCGCTTGCCGAAGTTTTGTCCAAGCTAAGCCCGGTCGATCTGGTGATCGTCGAAGGTTTTAAGCGGCACCCGCACCCAAAACTTGAAGTCTATCGCGCCGTCATCGGCAAGCCGCTGCTCTATCCCGACGACAATTGCATTGTCGCGATCGCGACCGATGCGCCGCTCAAGGACGCGCAGGTGCCGGTCGTGATGCTCGACGACATCGAGCAGATCGCCAACGTGCTGCAGGCCGAGGCGCTGCCGCGCGAGCAAATCGGGGCGCTGTCCGTCGATGCGTCGCGGAGCGACGCGTAATGGCGCAGCTCACCGACGATTGTTTCGCCTTCAACGGTCCGCTCCTGCCGGTCGCGGACGCCGAGCGCCTGATTGCCGAGCGGGTCACGCCGGTCGACGGCCGTGAAAGCGTGACGCTGTTGCAGGCACATGGCCGCGTGTTGGCCGACGATATTATTGCTCCGGTCAACGTGCCGCCGTTCGACAATTCCGCCGTCGACGGTTTTGCGGTGCGCGCCGCCGATCTCGATGCCAAAACCGAGACGCGTTTGCAGATTGCCGACCGGGTCATGGCCGGAAACGCCGCGCGTCATGCCATCGAACCGCACCAAGCGATCCGCATTTTCACCGGCGCGCCGATGCCCGACGGCGCCGATACCGTGTTCATGCAGGAGGATTGCCGGATCGACGGCGAGCATGTCGTGGTGCCCCCGGGCCTCAAACGAGGCGCCAATCGCAGGCTCGCCGGCGAAGACATGCCCAAGGGCGTCGTCGCTCTGCCCGCCGGCCGACGGCTTGCGGTTCAGCATGTCGCCCTTGCCGCCGCACTCGGTCTCACCGAGCTCAATGTCCGTCGGCGCCTCCGCGTTGCCTTGTTCTCGACCGGCGACGAGATCGTCGAACCGGGTACGGCCCTGCCGCGCGCCGCGCTTTACGATTCCAACCGCTATCTCCTTGCCGGCCTGTTCGCTCGCTTCAGCGCCGAGATCACCGATCTCGGCATTTTGAGCGACGACGCGGACGCGCTTGCGCAAGCGCTTGCGGGCGCCGCCGCCGATCATGATCTGGTCGTGACCACCGGCGGCGTCTCGACCGGCGAAGCCGATTACGTGCGTGGCGCGCTGGAAAAAGTCGGCCGCATCGTGTTCTGGCGTGTCGCGATAAAACCCGGCCGGCCGGTGGCGATGGGCGTGATACCGAGCGGCAAGCCCGGGGCCAAAAGCGGCGAGGGCGCGGCCTTTGTCGGACTGCCGGGCAATCCGGTCGCGGTCTTCGTTACCTTCGTGCGCGTGTTGCGGCCGCTGTTGTTGCAGCTCGCCGGTGCGCTGCCCGAGTCCCTCACCGCCATGCCGGTGCGAGCGACCTTTTCCTACAAGAAACGCAAAGGCCGCCGCGAATATGTCCGCGTCGCGCTGCGCACCGCCGCCGACGGCGTCATCGAGGCCGTGAAATACGAGCAGGACGGCGCCGGCGTTCTCACCTCGCTGACCAATACGGATGGTTTGGCCGAATTGGGTGAAGAGGTAACGAGTGTCGAGCCGGGCACGACGATCGGGTTTCTGTCGTATGCCTCGCTGGTCGGCTAGGTGACGGAATGGGCTGCCGCGATCTGTTCCGCCAGCGCCGCGTCTTCCGGCGTGTTGACATTAAAGAACGGATCGAGCGGTTCGGCCGGCCACGTTGCGATCGCAACGCCGTGCCGCGCTGTCCAAATCTCGATCTTGTGCAAATCCTCGTCGATCAAAGCGCGGCGCAAGTCGTCGCGCAGCGCGACCGGCCACAGCGCGACCACCGGATGACGCCAGTCGCCCGACCGCGCACAAGCGAGCGGCGTGCCGGCGGCGAACCGCGCCTCGTGCAGGCGCGCTACCAGATCTTTCGGCAAAAACGGACAATCGCCCGGCACGCTCAACAGCCATTCGGTCTGCGCCGCATGGACCGCCGCCCAGTCGAGGCCGGCGAGAATGCCGGCGAGGGGACCTGCAAAATCCGGCACGCTGTCGGCGACCACCGGCAAGCCGGTATCGGCAAAGCGCGCCGGATCGCCATTGGCGTTGATGATGACATCGCTGCATTGCGGCGCGATGCAGTCGAGCACGCGCTGCAGAATGGTCAGGCCGCCGATCTTGATGCGCGCCTTGTCACCGCCGCCCATGCGCCGCGCCAAGCCGCCGGCGAGCACGAGACCGAGAGTGGACGGAATAGCCACGCGCGCTACGTCTTAGTCTTCATGAACCGCGGCCTTGCGGCGGTGCTTGACGCTTTCGTCCTCGACATAAGCGAGGTCCTGATCGAATACGATGCGGTCTTCGCCGGCGAGCGCGATGAAGCGCTTGCCGCGGGCGCGGCCGATCAGCGTCAGATTGGCCTTGCGCGCAAGCTCCACGCCCCAGGCGGTGAAGCCCGAGCGCGAGATCAGGATCGGGATGCCCATGCGCACCGTCTTGATCACCATCTCGGAGGTGAGCCGTCCGGTCGTATAGAAAATCTTGTCGGCCGCACTGACGCGGTGCTTGAAAATGAAGCCCGCGATCTTGTCGACGGCGTTATGCCGGCCGACGTCTTCCATATAAACCAGCGGCCGATCCTCGACCGCGAGCACGCAGCCGTGGATGGCGCCGGCTTCGAGATAGAGCGACGGCGTGGTGTTGATCTTGTGGGTCAGCGTATAGAGCCACGAGGTGCGCAATTCGGCCGGCGGCAACGTGACGTTTTCCAGCGCCTCCATCAGGTCGCCGAATACCGTGCCCTGGGCGCAGCCGGACGTCTGGACTCTTTTCTTGAGCTTTTTCTCGTAATTGGTTTTGCGCTTGGTGCGCACGACCACGACCGAGAGCTCCTCGTCGTAATCGACGCCGGTGACGGTGTCGTCGGGCTTGAGCATGTTCTGGTTGAGCAGATAGCCGAGCGCCAGATATTCGGGGTGGTCGGCAATCGTCATCGCCGTGACGATCTCCTGGGAATTGAGGAAGATGGTCAGCGCGCGCTCGACCGTCACCGCGGTCTCGATCTTGGCGCCGGTCTGATCGATGCCGGTGACGCGTTCGGTCAGCCGCGGATCGTGCGGATCGGGCTTGATGAGATAGTCGTCGTCGGACGGGTCCATCCCGCTAATGTAAGGGATGCGGTGCGCCGGCGAAAGCAGCGCGGAAATACAGAGGCCCGGCACGCGCCGGGCCTCCACGCACACACGCCGCCTGGCAATATCAGCCGTGCAGGCCGCCAAACACCCAGATCAAGAGAATGATCGGCAGCGGAATACCGAGGAGCCAAAGCAATAAACCGCGTCCCATGACGTCCTCTCCTGTGTCACCTTGTCAGAACCGCCACAATAACGACGCATCCGAGCGAAAGTTCCGCTGTCCGGCGCGCCGGAATTGCCCAGGCGGAGCCGCGCGAAGCGCGGGTTGTACGCCGGAGCCGCGCCGTGATATGCGCTCCGTCTCCGATCCAAGGAGGGGTGGCCGAGTGGCTGAAGGCGCACGCTTGGAAAGCGTGTTTACGGGAAACCGTAACGTGGGTTCGAATCCCACTCCCTCCGCCAGAACGTAATTTACTACCGTTCGCCGTCGTTCGCCGAAGGCTATAGAAACCCCTGTAAAAATGGCACCACGCCACCTAGCGGGTCGATTTTTGCCGAGGCAAGCCAAAAGGCCATTGCCTTCACCAAATTGAAACGTCAATTCGCTATACCGGATAACATTTCGGCAGTTTGAAGGTCCAAGGGGCAACGTGAGCCAGGGAAACGGCGCGCTGCCCCGAGAGACTGGAGGGTGCGATGGAATCAATTGAAAGTGATATTTCACGACGGATCGTAGCGCTTAAGGTTCTGATCGTCGACGATGAACTCGAGATGCGCAGGGTGACGCGCACGCTTTTGCAGTCGATTGGTATCAGGAACGTCCACGAGGCAAAAGACGGTTTCAGCGGCCTGGAAGCAACTTGCAATCTCGAGCCGGACATCGTCCTCCTAGACTGGGAAATGCCGAGACCGAACGGGTCGGAATTTGTGAAGATAGTGCGATCGCCGGGGCGGTTTCCGCTGCCCGACGTACCGATCATTATGGTCACGGGCTCTTCTGAACGTTCGCGCGTAATCAAAGCGGTCAGATCAGGCGTCAACGAATATCTGCTCAAGCCGGTTTCCTCGACCGCATTGCTTGCGCGGATCGTTCACATCCTCACCAAGCCCCGTCGGATGGTGACCTTGGGCGATTATTACGGGCCCGAACCACGCAAGCTTTCCACTTACAAGCTAGGAGACGATCCTGCCTTCGACGAGGTCATCTACTGTCAGTGAGATATGCCGGCGGTCGCCTCGAAGCCTTGGCCACAAGCCAGAACGCTCCAGGCGATGCGCGTCGGTTTGTTAGCGTGCGCAATCGCCAGAACATTACGGTGCAGCCGTTTTTTGGCGGCCTCGACCCGCGGTTTTAGCCCCTTCCGCGCCCAACTTTGCGGCTTGATCAACACCACCTAGCCCGGCTGCACGAAAAGAACGCGCAGAGAGTCTCCTTGTCCTCGGCGCCCCCTGGCCAGCTGCTATCGCCTGTGGGGTGGGACCACGCCCCGACCATTCCATTAGCGGTCACTCGACCTAAGCGGCGTGTGGCGGGAACACCGATCGGATTTTGGAATAGATAAAAAATGGGGGCCCCGTCGCCAGGGCCCCCGCCAGTCGGCACGCCAGAAGCGGTTTATTTGAGCGAAGAACTTACGGATTCGAAGAGTGTGTTGACCGTGGTGCCGAGCCCCTGGACCACGCCAATGATTACGACCGCGCAGCCCACGGCAATCATCGCGTATTCAATCGAGGTCGCGGCTGAATCGTCGGCGAGAAAGCGCAACATAAAGCGCATATCACGTCTCTCCTTGTCGGATGTCGGTGACCGGATTTTTCACGGCGTCGTCCCCCAAATAAAGGCTTCCCCGCTGCGGGAAGCTTTTTCGGGATATCACTAATTGAGAACGTGTTGTGCGGCGAGGGCAATAATAAATTGGACGACAAGCGAGACGTTTACCCCGGCAAGGCCGTAGATGATGACGGTCGCCGCGGAACGGTCGCTCGGGAATAGAGCCTTGGCGCGCATGAGACCCACCTTCTGGCGGTTGTGCGACATTTCTGTCGCCGCAAGCAATTGAGCAGCTTTTCTGCTGCCGCGATTTAGCGAATATTACTTCGCTATCACGAATTAATACCCGAAAAAGTCCTAACGTTGTGCAACTGAACGCCGTTAACAATTGCTAACCACGATTTTCTCGTGGGCACGGCGAAGACGATCCTTCACGGAACTACGAGCAAAAAGAGGCGTTTTCCACTCATGTTCGCCACTATCGATCGCGCCACCGCAGCAGCCGATCTCCGCGTCTGTTCATGCATCGATCGAGCGAACGAACAGATTTACGAATAATAATTCGCTATATCGAATAGAACCGGCAACACTATTCCGGCGGTCGAACGCAGCCGGCCCTCTCTCGCGCCGGCGCGGTTGCTACAGGTGAACGAAAAATATATCCAGGCTTGGAATTGCCGAGACTGGGGGCATTATGTCGAAGATCGTCGAGCGCACTTTGGATCTGCTGGAGCTTTTCGGGCGGGAAATGCGCCCACTCTCGCTGTCGGAGATCTCGAACTTGCTGAAGATCCCGATGTCGAGCTGTCACGACGTCGTTCGCACGATGCAGTCCCGCGGCTACCTCTATGAGATTGCGCCTCGCGCGGGTTACTATCCGACATTGCGGATGTGTGAACTTGGCAAGGAGATCAGAGACAACGATCCGATTTTAATGCGCACGAGACTGTTGCTTAGATCCCTGCGCGATACTCTAGACGAATCCGTCTTATTGTCGAAGGTTACTGGGCTGAACGCAATCTATTTGCTGGTGTTTGAAACGAACAATCCGCTGCGCGTCCGGGTCAAAATCGGCGACAACGTGCGCAGCCTCTTTGCCACTTCGGCGGGAAAGGCGCTTTTAGGAAACTTGGACGATCGCGCGTTCGCAAGCTTTCTCAGGTCGGCAAAGCTCGAGCCTCTCACCAAGCACACTGTCAAATCAGGCGCCGCGCTGCGCAAGGACATCGAACTCGGTAGACAAAGAGGGTGGTACCTCAACCGTGAGGAAAGCCAGGACGGCATAACTACTCTCTCGTGTCCGTTCAGATGGAACGCCTCGGTCTATATCGTTACCGTCGCTGGCCCCTCTGTGCGGGTGGACCCGAAAATCGAAACAGCGACTGCTCTTGTCACCGATCTTTGCCGCCGCCTCGAGGTGCAGGCAACCGGGCGTGAATTTGGCCGGTCCGCCTAGGATATGTTCGTTCAGGGCTCATAAGCCTCACGCCGCGCCCCTCAGGCTCTGGGGTGACTGCCGTTCATCGAAGGCAAAAATCCCGCCGCCTTTCAGCGGACAGTCCGACGAGCCGAGCGGATCGATAGCTCCGAAGAACGGTCAGGCTTTAACCTGGACGACGGTAAATGCCATCGTATAGCTCGAACCGATGATAGGGCTTAGCAGCGTCGTGAATACAGCGAGCTGATGAACGTAATTGATCGAAACAATAACCCCAGTCTGCCCGTTCGTTAACGCCGAGATGGCCGCCGTCTGTTCCGCGGCAGTCGGCGTCGTTCCCGTCGGATAAGCGTATACGGTGTTGACGGTCGTACCGTTCACCGTGACTTGAAACATGCGCAGGTCAATATTGGCCGTTATGAGCTGCGGTGCGACATTCGCAAGTGTCGCCGATGACGTATAGGAGCTCAACTCGGTCAAACAAGCTCCGGCCGGGGAGTCTGAGCAGTCCGACCATACGAAGGCATATTGGGTGGCAAGACGATTGGCGGCGTTGTAGACCTGAAATGCCCGGCCAAGTTCGAAGCCGCCGCCCGCCATTCCGAGCATGACGGGAACAAGTAAGGCAAATTCGATTGCCGCGGTAGCAGCGCGCGATCCGAGGAATTTGCGGGCGGAGCCTAGCCAGCTCATGAACCCTGACGGCGCACCAGCGCCGCGGACGTGACGGTATTGATGGTGCCAAAACCGGGCGCGAAGGTGATGACCTGACCGCTAGCCCGCAACACCAACACGCTTGTAGTTGTGCCATAATCTGTTGTGCCGTCGACGATTGGGACCGAGGCGGCGTTCAGATCGGAAAGCGTGCGCACCTCGACCGCCAAGGTCGCGTTATTTGAAACCAAGGCGCCCGCGGCGGCAACCACGCCGGACTTGATCGTCGAGGCGCTCGGTAGTGTGCCGACGACCAGATCCTCCCGCACCGTTTCCGCTTCCGCAATCAGGCCATTATCCAGCGCGACTTGAGTCATGGCATAAACACCCAACTGCAATAGCCACATGATCAAAAAGAAAAATGGTCCGGCCACAATAGCAAATTCCACAGCGGAAGCGCCGCGTTGATCGCGTAGAAACGGATGCCTGCGTACCCAGCGAGAGATGCGATTTGCCAGTTCCGTCATGGCGCCGGGGGCTCTAGCACATCGGCAATGATGTAAAAGCCGGTGTAGGTGACGTCGGATGAGGGTTGGGGCGATGGCACGGGGATCGTGACGGCGCTGCTCGCATAAGTGGCGTAGTACGGACTTGTGAGCGCGGTGATCTTGACGTCGTCGATCTGCCCGCCGAACGCGTCCGAGGTGCCGAGAGCCGCCAGCGTCAGCCAGTAATAAGCGGGCTTCTGGATAGAAACATACGCTGTGCGTGTCTGCGCGTTCGCTGCATAACCGCAAATATCGAGCAGCGGATTGACCTGGCCCGAATTGTAACTCGTCAGACTGATGCCGTTCGGCGCCACGGTCGGAGTCGTCGTCGTCGTGCCATCGGGATTGGTGTAGCTCGTGGTCGATCCAAGCGCGTTGCCCGTGTTCGGGGTGCTGGCCAGCTGCGCGTGGGACATGAAGACTCCGACCGTATTGGTGTCGTTAGCGATCGTCCCGCTGTGGTTGACGCCCGATACCCTGTCTTTGCCGGTGCCGCTATTTGCCGACAATGTGGAGATGTTGGCCGCGTTGGGCGTCGATCCGCAGTAAACACCGCTTAGATTCGAGAATGTCACGCTCGAGACATATCTGTAACTGATCTGGTAATAGCCCGGATCCAATAGAATATGCCTGGCAATCAGACTGTTGCTGTTCCAACCGAGCTCCACGCATTGGTTGCCCTGTGGACAGCCGGAGGTCCAGTAAGGGATCTGGTTAGTCGGCGCGTTCGCCCAGCCATTCCCCGACTCGTTCCAAACGGAGGAGGTCCCATCGCTGTTGTTCATATTGCCGTAGGTGTTGTACGGCGACCCGGAATAGGTCGGGGTTTCAAACGTGTCCTCGAACAGCGCCTCGCTGCTGGTAAACGGAAAATTATCTTGCAGCGAGCCCGGGCAGGTCGCGACGCAAAGCTGAATTTGATCGAGCTGCCCACCAAAACTGTTGTTGGTGCCGTCGGCGGCGAAGCTGAGCCAATAATAGCCCGCGGTCGTTATGTCGATGCGGACGCTGCGCTGGATCCAGTTATTGGAATAGACACAGGAATCGATGAGGTTCGAGCCGGCCAGACTCATGCTGCCGTCGTTGATCAGATGCGTCGGCGCCGAATTGTTGTTGTCGGGATCGAGAAAAACGTCGATCTGATTGTTTTTGGCATTGTTCGATACACTGCCGTAGCTGACGTTGGTATCGGTAGCCCAGGATACGTCGCTAGCTGCCGAGCCGCAGATATACTCCGGATCGTAGTCGGGATAATCGATTCGGCCCCTGTAGAAATATCGCAGTTCGTACTCGCCGACATTCAGATATTGCTTGTTCGATATCGACGAGTCTCCGGCGGTGCCCGATCCATTGTCGCAATCGAGTTCGGCCGAGTAGCTTCCCTGCGGCGTTGTCGTATTGTTTCCGCCGACGCGGGCGAGGTCGGTCTCCACGCAATAGCCCATGATCACCCAAGTGGCGCCATCGGATCCCGTATAGGTGTTCGCTGGATTGAACGTGGTGACTTTGGGAAACGTGTGAACACCGTCCGAGTACGGGTATACGGTTCCACTGGGGAGGTACCAATCCAAATTTGAAGAAACGGCGTGGGTCTCAAACCCCTCCTGCAGGACATAGGGCGATGTGTTTGGCGTAACTTGCACTATCTGCGTAAAGCAATTCGCCGTCACCGAAATCGGAATGGTGTTGACGTGTGCGATCTGCATAAACAATGTTGGTACCGTCGCGGCGAGCGTGACTTGCGCGCTGCCACCCGCCGTGTAAGTGAATGGCGCCGCATTGGTCTGGGGCTGCGCGAGTTTCTGACTGGTAAGGCTCTTTTGGATGTATGCCGTGACGGCGGCGACGTAATCGGCCTGTTGCAGCGTACCCGAGTTACTGGCCGCTACCGGCGCGTCAATGGTTGATCGCGTCGCATACTGGCACCCGAGCATCGCTACTTCGGCAAGCTTTTGCCGGGTTTGATAGGCGCGCGACAGATCGAGACCCGCCCCGACCGCCCCAAAAATCATGACAACCGTCAGTCCGAAAAGAAGCGCAACATTACCTCGGCTGTCAGTTCGGAAGTCGGTAACAGCATTGCGAAGTTTGGCAAAAAAAGGCTGCACGGTTCAACCTACGCTCCGCCTTCCCCGCTCCTCGCAAAAGCTTATGGCCGCCCGCGTACGAGCCTTTGCGATGGCTAAGTAAATGATGCGCGATAACGAATAATAATTCGCTAGCACGAAATTTGTGTGATTCGACCGCCACTGTCAACAATGGCGGCACCCACCCAACCTCCCAACGCGCTACCGCGAATGGCAAAAATGGCCGCCCGTGGAATATTCCCAGGAGTTTTGGCAGGGCGGAAGTTCGGATCATGGGCAAAATCCTCATTTCGAAGTATTTCGCATTAGCGAATTGTTATATACGAGTGCGCATATTAATCCACGATATGACGCGGGAAGGTCGCTGCTCTCGGCAAAATCGGTTTTGAGATCCCGTGAACGCGCGCAATCGGCCATTGACGAGTGCAATGACGCCAAATGAATTGATCCCCGGCTATCCGGGCCGCCGTGTGATTTATCGGCTGGATGATCGGGCAATGACTATCATGAGGCATACTTGGCCTCTGATTTCACAGCATCTTGACCGTGTGATTGACGATTTTCTGACTGAGGCAAGCGGCGTGTCGATAATGGCCGATGCTATCTCTAGTAACCTATGCTCTATCAAAACGCTGGAGATGAATCACTTCACATCGCTTTTGAGCGGCGAATTGGGCGCCGATTATGCAGATCTGTGTCGGAAGACAGTGAACGCAGAGGCGGCAATGGGTCTCGACGCGCGAATTCGTAGCAGCGCGGGAAATCATGTTCTGACAGCATCGATCAAAGAGATTTCGCGAAAATATCGTTTTTTTCCTGGAGAAATCGCGACGCGCTCTTGTGTAGTGTCGCAAGTAATCGGCTTCGACATCGCAAATGCTATGAGCTTGCATACCGAAGCTGCGGCACTTGCGGCACAGGCACGACGGAATTTTATAGACGGGGCGATCGGCGGTTTTTCACAAACAATTGAGGGGGTAGTCGCCGCCATGAGCTCGGCAGCGGCATCTTTGTCCGTCACTTGCTCCAAGATGGTGCAGATTTCCGACGAGACACGCGAAAGTATGCGCTCGGCTTCACATGCGTCTGACGAAATCACAGGGCGGATGAAGGCAACTGCGGTGGCTACGGACGGGCTTTATGGGCAAATTGATGAAATTGGTCGCAGAACATGCGGTAGCTTGAGCTTGGCGCACTCTGTAGTCGAGCAGACGAAAGCTATAAATAAAACAACTGGCTCCCTAGAAGACGCAGCTGATCGCGCCGGTTCGATTGTGGGACTTATTTCTACCATTGCATCTCAGACTAACCTCCTGGCACTGAATGCGACGATTGAGGCGGCGCGAGCCGGTGAGGCTGGTAAGGGATTTGCCGTCGTCGCTTCCGAAGTAAAAGCACTTGCTAATCAGACAAGCCGCGCAACAGCAGATGTTGCCCGACAAATAGGTGCCATACAGGAAGCTGCCAAGCATTCTGTTGCGAGAATATCATCAATCGCGCGGGCGATTGATGATCTGACTTCAATTGCGACGAGTATCGCTGCCGCCGTCGAAGAACAAACAGTCACCACCCGTGAGATAGCAAAAAGTATTCAGTCAGCTGCGGAAAACACTGCGCAGGCCTCGCAGGAGATTTATTCTATAGAGGAATGTGCGAACCGCAGCAGAGAAAATATCGAAGAAATCACTGGGTGGGGTGCACGGCTGGCGTTCTGCACGAGCGATCTCGAAACGAAGGTCTCCGCCTTTTTGGCGAGTGTTCGCGCCGCGTGAACTGGCTCTGATCGCCGGCTCTTTCGTTGATCTGGCGCGCCACTGTTTGATGAGTCTGTTAGTAAGCCGACAAATCTGCGCCTTTCGGAAGTGCCGTATCAGCAGGCGATTGGTGTTCGCATTGTTACCGCGCTGGCACGGACTGGGCGCACCAGAAACGCCGACGGTGGTCGCCAATCCACCTTGCGTGTTCAAGGAGATTAGGAAAATGATTGGATTTTTAAAGCGCGAATCGCGTTTTGTTTGAGGATCAGGTCCCGCACCTCTTCCTTGAATGCCGCCTTGCTGAATTCCTCGATCCAGCGGTCGGGCGCTATCAGGGGATAGTCTGAGCCGAACAGCATCTTGTTTCTGAGTTGACCGTTCGCGTAACGCACAAGCTCTTCGGGAAAATACTTGGGGGACCAGCCCGAGAGATCAATGTAGACGTTCGGCTTGTGGAGGCAGACCGACAGCGCTTCCGACTGCCATGGCCACGACGGATGCGCGATGATGATCGTCATGTCGGGAAAATCGACCGCCACGTCGTCGATATGGATGGGGTTGGAGTATTTGAGGCGCAATCCGCCGCCGCCCGGCATGTTGGTGCCGATCCCGGAATGGCCGCTGTGGAAGATCGCGGGCAGCTTGAATTCCGCGATCACCTCGTAAAGCGGATAGGCCATACGGTCGTTCGGGAAGAACCCCTGCAGGGTCGGGTGGAACTTGAACCCTTTGATAATTCCGGCTGCGACGAGTTCGCGGGCTTCGCGCACGCCCATCCGGCCCTTGTGCGGATCGATGGAAGCGAACGCCATCATGATGTCGCTGTTCGCTGCCGCGGCTTCGGCGACCTCCTGATTGGGGATGCGCCTCGCACCGATCTGGGCTTCACTGTCGACAGTGAACATCACGAGGCCGATATTGCGCTCGCGATAATAGGCGATCGTCTCCGCGATGGTGGGCCGCTTGCCGACGCGGAAATATTTGTTCGCAGCGTCCTCGTAGGGTTGCCACGTCTCGTCGTGGGGCTGGCGACAAGACACTTCCGCGTGCGTGTGAACGTCGATGGCGATGAGATTATCGGTCTTCATTCTTCGCTTTCTTAATCGCTTCGGCCCATGATCGTGGCACCGGAATAGTCATCTCGAGCGCCATTTGCCCATAGGCCTTACCCTGCGGATCGATCCGGCGGGACGCCATCCCGCCACCGCCCAGAGCATTGCTGATCAAGAAATTCAGCGCATTGAGACCAGGCGCTTCGAACCGCTCCGCCGGACCATCGACCAAGTGACCGAGATGTGCGACGATTCGTTCAGGCGTTAGTTCGCGGCGAAGTAGCGGCATATATTCGGGCCTACGCGCAATAATGGCGATATTGGAAGAGTTACCTTTGTCCCCTGACCTCGCATAGGCGAGTCGGCCCAACCGCAGACCTACCGTCGGCTCGCCCGAGAGGGTGTCGGGCGCCACAATGCGGTGGGGGGTGGGAGGGATATAACCACCTTCAAACGGTACCTCAACCTCGGTAACCGGGCGATCCCCGATCTGCAGCATGGGCCCGCCGAGAATCTCCTTGTCCAAGAAAAAAGTGAACAGCCGCACGACAGGCGTCGGCTTCGGCCGCCCTGAGTAAATGCCGGTCGTGCCGGGTGCGAAACTCAGCCCTATAGAGCCGATCTCGCGTGCGAAAATATCGAGCGCTTCCCGGTCGGTATGTTCGACGACGAGCCGCAGCAATACCTCCCGCGACTCGCGCGCCGCCGATCGCGCACCATAGGAGGATTCCGCCCCGAGGGTCTCGACGTGGGTCGCGGTGAAATCCGGCAGCGCACGCTCCGCAAATATCATGCGCGAGCGTGCGATCAGGGCCTCGGCGGTGCGTTCCGCCTTCCGTGCTGCGCTCGGTCCGACAATCGAAACAGTCGCCACCGCTCGGTAGCCGTCTTGGTAGGTCGCGGAGACTTTGTATTGCTTCGTCGGCGGCCGTCCCCCTGCATTTTCGACATTGACTTTATTGGAGCCGACCTGCGTGAGATGAATGTTAGAAAAATCGGCCGTCACGTCGGGCAAGAAGTACGCAGCCGGGTCGCCGATCTCGTACAATGACTGTTCGGCGATCACCGCCGGAACGATCAGGCCACCGGTGCCTTCCGGCTTCGAAATTTCGAAGCTTCCGTTGCTTCGGCACTCCGCGATCGGATAGCCGATATTGTGCCAATCAGGCACGCTCTCCCAATCGCTGAATGTTCCACCTGTCGCCTGCGCGCCGCATTCCAGGATGTGACCGACCAGGCTTCCGGCGCCGAGACGATCATAGTCGTCGGTCGCCCAGCCGAACTCGTGCATTAGAATGCCGAGCGCCAGCGCGCTGTCGGCGCAGCGGCCGGTGATCACGATATCGGCGCCCTTCTCGAAAGCCGCCTTTATGGGAAGCGCGCCCAGATAGGCATTGGCGGTCAGCAGGCGCGCCGGAAGCTTTTCACCCGAAACGGCTTCGCGCAAACCTTCGGCGCGGAGCTTGTCGATGAGCGGCATGACGTCGTCGCCTTCCACCATGGCGACGGTAAGCGACAAGCCCAGCGCGCTGATAACGTCCTCGAGAGCGCGCTTGCAGCCGGAAGGATTGACGCCGCCCGCATTGGTCGCAACTTTCACGCCCCGCCGCGCGATCTCCGGCAGAACGCTTTTCAGATAGGCGATGAAATCCGGCGGATAGCCGGCCTGCGGGTCTTTCATCCGAGCCCGGGCGAGGAGTGACATCGTCACTTCTGCCAGATAATCCATCATCAGATAATCGACGCCGGCACGGATGAGCTGGCCAAGCGCGCGTGGGCTGTCACCCCAGGCGCCGGATGCGCCGCCAATTCGCACCGACTTGTCGGGCATCTTAACTGTCCCGCTTCCAGCGCGGCGGCCGCCGCTCGTTGAACGCAGCGAGCCCCTCGGCCGCGTCGGCCGTCAGCGCGGTTACGGAGATCAGCGTCTCAGCGAATGCCAGCGCCTCGGCAAAACCCATGTTCTCCATGGCGGCGATCGCGAATTTGCCCCGGCGAAGAGCAACCGGCGACATGCCGCCGAGCTGGGCCGCGAGCGCGTCGATGCGTGCATCCAAGTTCTCGAACGGCACCACATAATTAGCGATGCCAATCTCGCGGGCGCGGGCCGCGTCGATCAAATCGCCGGTTAGACAGAGCTCGTTAATGTGACGCGCGCCGATCATGCGGCGCAAAAAGACCAGAACTTGCATGGGAAATACGCCGACTTTTGCCTCGGGCAGTCCGAAGCGGGCATGATCCGCGACGACGACGAGGTCGCAAAGCGCCATCAAGCCCATGCCGCCAGCAACACAGTCGCCGTTGATGCGCCCGATCATCGGCACTCCCAGATTGCGGACGACGCGGGCGAGTTTGCCGAAATCCGTCTTGGGTTCGTCCAAACCCAGGGTGAACGTATCGGCACCATCGCTGAGATCCGCGCCGGCGCAGAAGGCCTTGCGGCCGGCGCCGGTCAGCACAATGCATCGTAGTGATGCGTCCTGCTGGGATTCGATCACTGCTCTTTGAATACCTTGAATGACGCGCTTGTTGATGGCGTTGCGCCGCTCCTCCCGGTCGATCCAGATCCACAACGATGGGCCGCGTCGCTCGGTCCGGATTTCGGGCTTGTCTTCGGTGTCGGCCATGTAAGATCTTTCTTGCTGCTCAATAAGACTTCGGCAGTCCGAGTTCTTTTTCGGCGATAAAGCACAGGGTCATCTCGCGCGATACTGGTGCCAATTGCGTGGCGACCATTTCGCGAAAGTACCTTTCGACGTGATACTCCGCCGCATAGCCCATTCCGCCATGGGTGCGGACTGCGCGGTCGCAGGCGTGGAAGCCCGCATCGGCCGCGAGATATTTCGCGGCGTTGGCTTGAGCACCGCAGGGCTTCCCGGCATCATAAAGTTCGGCCGCGTGAAGCGTCATGAGCTCGGCTGCGTATAGTTCGGACCAGCATTCCGCCAGGGGATGCTGGATCGATTGGTTTTGTCCAATCTTACGGCCAAAAACGACGCGTTCGTTGGCATAGGCGACCGCCTTCTCCAGCGCCCGCCGTCCCATGCCGACGACCTCGGCCGCGTTTAGAATGCGCTCGGGGTTCAGACTGTCGAGAATGTAACGGAAGCCCTTTCCTTCTTCGCCGATGAGTCGATCGACCGGGACTTCGAGATTGTCGAAGAAGAGCTGATTGGAGTTCACCGCATGGCGGCCCATCTTCGCAATTTCCCGGATCTCGACCGCGGTCCTGTCGAGGTCGGCATAAAATAACGAAAGGCCATCGATCGGGCGCTTGCAGTCTTCGATCGGCGTCGTGCGCGCGAGTAGAACAATTTTGTCCGCTTGTTGCGCCGTACTGGTCCATACTTTCTGACCGTTGACGATGTAGCAGTCGCCTTTTCGTATGGCGCGCGTCTTGATCCTGGACGTATCGAGGCCGGCATCAGGCTCGGTGACGCCGAAACACGCCCGGCACGAGCCGTCGATGATGGAAGGCAGCCAAGCCGCGCGTTGCCGGCTCGAACCGTGTTTCACGATCGAATTCAGGCTGAAGATATTGATGTGCACCGTCGAACAAGCGGCGAACGAGCCTGCCGAATGCCCGATCTCGTGCATCATGATCGCGGCTTCGGTGATACCCATGCCGGCGCCGCCAAATTCCTTCGGCATCGCGATGCCGAGCCAGCCGCCTTCGGCGACCGCTTTGGCGAATTCATGCGGGAACTGATGGGTCCTATCCTTCTCAGACCAATAGCCGTCATCGAATTTGTCGCAGAGCGCTCGGATCGCTTTTCGAATCTCCTGCCGCTCCGTCGTCGTACCCAGCGCCTCGAAGGAATTCATGCCACGCTCCCGTCGTCGTCAAAGAATTGCCGGTTCTTGACGTCTGACCGGCGACGCCTTTCCATCCGACGCGCGAGCAATTTATCGCAATAACGAAATAGCGTCCGCTACAGCGTATAATAGGGCGACCCGCTACGGCGTCAAGCCGAAGCCCCAGACCCACTTGCATCGCGATTGTTGAGGCGACATTTGCTACACCGGATCAAAGAATATATTTTAACTCGGTACTGTCGATAGCGAAAGTTTCGTTTATGTCGAAGATCGTCGATCGTACATTGGACTTGCTGGAATTGTTTGCGCAGGAAAAGCGGCCGTTGTCGCTGTCGGATATAGCCCGTCTGCTCCGGATTCCGGTATCGAGTTGCCATGACGTCATTCAGGCCATGCAGGCGCGCGGCTATATCTATGAAATTGCGCCTCGGGCCGGATATTACCCGACATTGCGTTTGCGTGCGCTGGGCAAGGAGATCGGCGACAACGATCCGGTTTTGATGCGAACCGAGATATTGCTGCGCTCGTTGCGAGATACCTTGGACGAGTCCGTTTCACTGTCGAAGGTCGGCGGGTTGAACGCAAGGTATCTGCTGGTATTTGAGCCGACCCACCCGCTGCGCATTTTGGTCAAAGTTGGAGACAGCATACGTAGCATTTACGCCACATCCGCCGGCAAGGCGCTGTTGGGCAGCTTGGACGATCGCGTGCTCTCGGCCTGGCTAAGGTCGGACAAGCTCGTGCCGCTAACCAAGAAAACCATCAAAACCGTCGCGGCTCTTCGTAAGGACATCGATCTCGGCAAAAAGAGAGGTTGGTATTTGAACCGCGAAGAGAGCCTGAGCGGGGTTACCACGATCTCGGCGTCATTCCGGTGGAACGCCTCGGTTTATATTGTGACGATCGCAGGTCCGTCGTCGCGTTTCTATCAGAAGCTCGACACCGCCGCGAAGCTGCTGACCGATGTTTGCAGCCGGCTGGAAGTCCAGCCGGCTGAGTGAGCCGGTTCGAGGGCTCGATTGGTAGGCGCTCACACCCCGCTAAGGTTTCTTGGCGTTCCGTCCCAAGACCTCGTCTGTAGCCTCACCGAGGTTGGGTGCAAGCCTGCGGATCGACGCGGGTGAACGGCTGTACTTGACCGGGTGGCGGCAGACCGTGACTTTGCCCTCGGTCGGGTGCTGCATTTCCTCGAAGAGCCCAACGGCTTTCAGGTGTTTGTCCTCAAAAAGGTCTTCGATGTCGTTGACGGGGCAGGCCGGAATATCAATGTCGTGCAGCGCATGGAGCCAGTCGTCGTTGCAACGGGCCGTGAGTCGGTCGGCGAGAAAACGGCCGACGTCTTCGGCATGGCGGGTTCGGCTTTCCTGAGAACGGAAGCGCTCGTCGCTGTCGATGAGATCGGGACAGCCCACCAGCCGCGTGAAATCGCGCCAGTGCCGATCGGTATAGACCACCAACGAAAGGTGGCCGTCCTTCGTGGCGTACGGCCCGCGCGTTCGGGACAGCAGGCGTTTGTAGCCCATGGCGCCCAATGGTGGCACGAAGGCACCGCCGCCAATGTGATCCGCCAGCACGAATTGCGCCATTGTCTCGAACATCGGAACTTCAATAGCCTGGCCCTCGCCGGTCATGGCGCGATGATATAATGCGCTAGTAATCGCGTTCACCACATAGAGGCCCACGACGCGATCGCAGATATTCACCGGCGCGTAGCGCGGCGCGCCGTCAACCGCGCGGAATAGCCCGGCGATGCCGGATGCCGCTTGCATGAGATCGTCGTACACGGCCTTGCCCGATTGTGGCCCGTCGCTGCCATAACCGACCGCCACGCAGTAAATGATCCGGCAGTTGCTGGCGCGAACGCTTTCATAATCGAGTCCCAGTCTTCCCAGCCCCTGTAGGCGGACGTTAGAGACGAGCACGTCAGCCCGTTTCGCCAACGCAAAGATCGCCTCTTTGCCTGCCGGCGTTTTTAGGTCGAGCACGACGCTACGCTTGTTGCGATTGGCCTGCAGAAATAACGGCCCCATGCCGGTGTGGCGCCACGGCCCGATTAGACGCATGGTGTCGCCGGCTGGCGTTTCCACTTTGATCACGTCGGCGCCGAGATCGCCGAGAATCTGCGTGGCCGACGGCCCCATGACGACAGTCGTCAGATCGAGCACGCGCACGCCGCTAAGCGGACCGGTGCCGCAATTGGCGTCATCCGCCCAGACGGCTGGTCTATCGGTCATGATAATCCTTCCTGCAAGCGCCGGAGTATCGCACGGGGCGACAATGCGTCGCCTCTGGCGTGTATGAGGCCGAGTGTTTCGCTCTTGACCATTACCACGAGATCACCGATCATCGCTATGTCGAAAAGAATTTCGGTATACCGAAATCGATAGGCGACGTTGAGGTATCGGAAACTGGGAGGCGTCCAACCGACGCAATCGCATGATGGGCCAACGCGTCGCTGCTGCATCTGCAGCAGCATGTCTTGCGGCCATTCTTTTGATGACCGCGTTCACCGGTGAGGCACTCGCCTTCAATCTCCTAAGCCCGGACGTCAAGGCCGATCAGCCGATGCCGGAGCGCTTTACTTTCAACGGCCTCGGCTGCCATGGGCAAAATATCTCTCCCGGTTTGAGTTGGGCGGATCCGCCGGACGGCACAAAGAGCTTTGCCCTCATGGTCCACGATCCCGATGCGGCGACCGGAGGCGCCGGAATTTGGCACTGGGTCGTAGTCAATATTCCGGCGACAGCGCGGTCCATCGCGGAGGGTGCGGGCACGGCCGATGGCGCGAAGCTGCCTCCCGGCAGTCGCCAGATCACCAACGACTATGCGGGCTTCCTCAACTCGCCAGGCTGGGGTGGGCCCTGTCCGCCCAAAGGCGCCAAAGCCCATAGCTACAATTTCACGCTGTATGCGCTGAAGGTCGAGACGTTGAACTTACCGCCCAATGCCACGAGTTCGCACGCTGGCTTTGTCGTAAATCTCAATGCGCTGGACAAAGCCGGACTGACAATGACCTACGGCCGTTAGCCACGATGGCGCGCCGCGTCGTCAGCGGCCGGCGACGTGAAGCTACAGCCGAGGCGATCGAAGAGGGACGTGCCATGAAAACACTCATATCAGCGCTTGCTGCTCTGATCGGATTGAGCGCGCTACCGGCCAGCGCGCAGATCGCCTATCCGGGCGATAAGCCGATCACCATCATCGTACCGTTTGCCGCCGGCAGTGGCACCGACACGCTGGCCCGTATTCTGACCAAGAACATGGCCGAGGGCGACTTCAAGAACGCGACCTTCATCGTCGAAGATAAGCCCGGCGCCGATGGCATTATCGGCGCGTCGGACGCCGCAAAGGCCGCGCCGGACGGCTATACTTGGTTTATGACCACCAACACTACGCAGTCGGTCAATCCCTACATCCACAAAACCCTGCCCTACGACCCCGTTAAGGATTTCGTCCCGATCGGCCTGCTCGGCGAAACCGCGCCCGCGCTGCTGACGTCGGGGACCAACCCCGTCACCACGGTGAAGGAAGTTGTCGATTTGGTGAAAAGCAAGCCAGGCCAGCTCAATTTCGCGTCGACCAATACCTCCAGTCTCGCCGGCGCCCAGATGCTTGAGGTTCGCACCGGCGGAAAGGTCGTCATTGTCAAATATAAATCCGCTCCCGAAGCTCTGACAGATACGATGAGCGGCACGATGCAGTATTTCTTCGGCGATCTCGCCTCGGGCGGCGGCTTAACGCGTGCCGGAAAAATAAAGGCGCTTGCCGTGCTCAGCGACCGCCGGTTGCCGGGCTTCGATCAGGTGCCGACCATGGCCGAGGCCGGCTATCCCGGCATGGAAATCCCGATTTGGATCGGGATGTTCGCGCCCAAAGGCACGCCTGCGGACATCGTTGAACGCGTCAGCCGCGCCATCGTCACGGCGCAAGGCAAGCAGGAGTTCATCGATGCCCTGGCACGCGGAGCTGTGAACGTCCGCAGCACGACGCCGGCGAATTTCGCCCAATACGTAGCCGGTCAATATCAAATGTGGGGCAAGCTCGCCAAAGAGATCAATCTCGAACAGGAATGACGTGCTGCCCTTTAGCTAATCCAGTCACCATCAAGGTCCGACATGAAATACGTTCTGCGTCCCGAGGATGTTCCGTCCTACAGCCCGGCCAATCATAGTGGAACCAAAAACTACCGTTTGGTCGCGCCCGGCGTCAATGGCGCGCAATACATGGAAATCATCTATGGCGATATCGAGCGCCACGCCGGTGCGGTCGCGCACGCACACCCCGATTTGGAGCAGGCGACTTATGTTATCGAGGGCGAAGCCAGCGTCGAGGTAGACGGCGTCAGGCAGAAGGTCTCGGCCGGCGATCTGCTGTTTTTTCCGGCGAAAGTGTTCCACGATATCCAGGTGATCAGCGAACGCATCAAATTGCTCGTTATCTACGCGCCGCCCTACGGCGAGGATCCCGCAAAGGTCGTCAAGCGTCCGGCCGAGGGATGACCGAGGACGGTGCTGGCGCGACGGTATTGTCTGAATTAAGGTCCCGGCGGTCGTCCTACGGGGACCGGTTTTCGTCCAGGTTCTACTCATGCCGGGCCGCACGTTATTTGAAAAGATCTGGACGCAGCACGTGGCCGCGGAACTGTCCGGCGATTTGAGCTTGTTGTCGATTGATCGGCATTTCCTGCACGATCTCGAAGGCGGCCCGAATTTCATCCGGTTGGAAAAGCTCGGTTACCAGGTGCACGATCCTGACTTGACCTACGCGATGCCGGATCACGCGATCTCCAGTCTCCCCGGCCGCACGGCCGATACCAACCCGATGGGCGGGCGCCTGCTGCGCGACATGCGCCGCGGCGCCAACGCTGCCGGCGTCAAGCTGTTCGATATCGGCGACGATGGCCAAGGCATCGTGCATGTCGCCGGTCCGGAAATGGGCTTGACCTTGCCGGGCGCCACGGTCGTCTGCCCGGACAGCCATACCTGCACCCACGGTGCTTTCGGTGCGCTGGCCATCGCTATCGGCTCGAGTGAAGTGGCCCATGTGCTTGCCACACAAACGCTGCGGCAGAAAAAGCCGAAGACCATGCGCATTCGCCTGGAGGGCCGCAGGGCGCCGGGTGTTACGGCGAAAGATGTTATCCTTTCCACTATCGGACAGTTGGGAACCGCCGTGGGGCGCGGGCATGCTCTGGAATTTTCCGGCTCTCTGGTCGACGCGCTGACCATCGAAGAGCGGCTTACCATATGTAATCTGTCGATCGAACTGGGCTCCAAGACCGGCATGATGGCGCCGGACGATACGGCCTATGAATATCTCGCCGGCCGGCCTTATGCGCCGAAAGGCGGATTGTTCGACAAAGCCGTCGCGCACTGGCGCAGCTTGCCAAGCGATGAGGACGCGGCGTTCGATGCCGAGCACACGATCCGCGCGGACGACATCGCGCCGCAAATTACATGGGGCACTAGCCCCCAGGACGTCATCGACGTCTCCGGGTGCATCCCGGACCCGTCCGGCGAAGCCGATGCCGAGCGCCGCAAGAGTATGGAGGCGGCCCTGCACTATATGGGCCTGCGGCCGGGCGATGCCATCGAAGGTACGCCAGTCGATTGGGTGTTCATCGGCTCGTGCGCCAACGGGCGCTTGTCGGACCTGCGCGAAGCGGCGCGCGCGCTTGCCGGACGGAAAGTAGCGGCAAGCGTCCGCGCCTGGATCGTGCCCGGCTCGGTTGCGGTCAAGCGTGCGGCGGAAGGCGAGGGTCTGCATCGGCAATTTATCGAAGCGGGATTCGAATGGCGCGAGCCGGGCTGCTCCATGTGTGTTGGCGCCAACGGCGACAGGATCGGGCCGGGCGAGCGTTCCGTCTCCACCACCAACCGCAATTTTGTCGGCCGCCAGGGACCGGGCGCCCGCACCCATCTGGCCAGCCCGGCCACGGCCGTGGCCGCCGCGGTTGCCGGAAAAATTGCCGATATCCGCAAATTCGGCCACTGATCATGGACAAGTTCATCCGCATCACCGGTCCGGCCGCTCCGCTGATGCGGATCAATGTCGATACCGAGGTCGTCATTCCGATGAACCGGCTGGTCGCGTATAAGCGCGGCGAACTCGGCCGCTACTGCTTTGAAGCGTGGCGCTATAGCCCGGACGGCAGCGAGAATCCCGAATTCGTTCTCAACAAGCCGCGTTATCGGGAGGCCAAGATTCTCGTGACCGGCGACAATTTCGGTTGCGGCTCCTCGCGCGAACACGCGGTGTGGTCGCTCTCCGACTTCGGATTTCGCTGCATCATCGCGCCGAGCTTCGGCGATATTTTCTATTGGAATTGTTTCCAGAATGGCGTGCTGCCGATCCGCTTGCCGCAAGATCAGGTGAAGGAGCTCGCCGACGAGATCGAGGCGTCGGACAGTGCGCATATGACCGTCGATCTGGAAACGCAATCGATAACGACGCCCGCCGGCCTGCAGCTCAAGTTTACAGGCGATCCCGAGCGGCGCGCGGCTTTGCTGGAAGGACTTGACGAAATCGGCATGACGCTCAAGCTCGATGCGCAAATCCGGGCCCATCAGGCGCGAGACCGCGAGACCAGGCCGTGGATTTACCGACGGGAGGACGTATCCAAAGTGGCGCGCCTGCTGATCCTGGCCGGTGACGGCATCGGCCCCGAAATCCTCGCCGAAGTGCGCCGCGTCGTCGAGTGGTTCATCGCCGAGCGGCATGTTGCCGTCGACCTGCGCGAGGAACTGTTCGGCCTGTCGGCGTGGCGGGCGTATGGCGACCTGATGCGCCGACAGACGTGGGAGGAGATTGTCGGCGCCGACGCCATCTTGTTTGGCGCGATCGGTTCGCCCGAATACGATAAGATTCCGGCCGAGGCGCGCAAGGTCGATCAGCTGCTGCGTATGCGCAAGGAGCTCGACCTGTTCTGCAATCTGCGCCCGGTCCGCACGCTTCCGGCGCTGGCGGCATCTTCGACTTTGCGTCCCGAGGTAATCGAAGGCTGCGATATGGTTCTGGTGCGTGAATTGTGCGGCGGCATTTATTTCGGCATGCCGCGCGAACGCGAAAAGCGCGCCGATGGCTCGGAGCGGGCGGTGAATAGCTGCGTATATACAACGGGCGAGATCGAACGCATCGCTCGGGCGGCCTTCGATCTTGCCCGCACCCGTTCCAGCCTAGTCTGCTCGGTCGACAAGGCCAACGTGTTGACCGAAACGAGCGGCCTGTGGCGCGACACCGTGCAAGCCCTGCGCGACCGCGATTATCCCGATATCTCGCTCAGTCACATGTATGTCGACAATTGTGCCATGCAGCTGGTGCGGGCGCCGAAGCAATTCGACGTCCTAGTGACGGAGAATCTGTTCGGCGACATCCTGTCGGATTGTGCAGCCATGGTCGCGGGATCGCTCGGCATGATGCCATCCGCCTCGATGGGTGCGGTGCAGCCCGATGGCGGCCGTCACGCGCTCTATGAGCCGATCCACGGCAGCGCGCCCGATATCGCCGGCAAAGGCATCGCCAATCCGCTGGGCGCGATTATGAGCTTTGCGCTATGCCTGCGCTTTTCGCTCGGACTGGCTCCGGAAGCCGATCGCCTCGAACGAGCCGTTGCTTCGGCGATCGCGCGCGGCGCGCGCACATTAGACATCGCGCAGCCCGGGGAGAAAAGCATCTCGACCAAAGCCATGGGCGATGCCGTGCTCACGGAGCTGGCGCGGACGCAATAATAGGCTGGAAATGTGAAACAGGGAGGAAATCGTGAATAAGACATGCCTCATCAAGCCGTGCGGTCGTGCCGCGCTCGTCGTTGCGCTCGGCGTTATTCTCGGTCTTGCGCTGGGTCCCGAATCCGCATCGGCGCAGGACAAGACCTTCGAGCTCAAGCTGTCGCATTGGGTGCCGCCGTCGCATCCTTTGCAAAAGGCGCTGGAGGACTGGGGTAACTCGGTCGAACAGGATTCCGGCGGCACCATCAAGTACAAAATTTTTCCTGCTCAGCAGCTCGGTAAGGCATTCGATCACTACGACATGGCGCGCGATGGCATCGCCGATCTGACCTACGTCAGTCCCGGTTATCAGCCCGGCCGATTCCCCATTTTCGACGCCGCCAATCTGCCGTTCATGTTTTCAAACGCCAAGGCCGGTTCCGGCGCGCTCGACGATTGGTACCGCCAATACGCCGCGACCGAGATGAAGGACGTGAAGTACTGCTTTGCCTTCGCGCACGATCCCGGCAGCTTCCATTCCCGAACCAAGAAAATCGTGGTGCCCGCCGACATCGCCGGCATGAAGATTCGGCCGGCGCATGCCAGCATGGCGTCGCTGGTCACTCAGCTCGGCGGCACAAATGTGCAGGCCGCAGCGCCCGAAGTTCGCGACATCATCGAGCGGGGCGTGGCCGACGCGGTAACCTTCCCGTGGGGATCGGTCGCGCTGTTCGGGATCGACAAGGTGACCAAATATCATATGGAAGCTCCGCTCTACACGACCGGCTTCGTTTGGGTGATGAACAAGGATACCTATGCGGCGATGTCGTCATCGCAACAAAAGGTGATCGACAGCCACTGCAACAGGGGCTGGGCGGAAAGAATCGCCGCGCCCTGGGCCGATTTCGAGCATGAGGGCATCGCCAAGCTGAAAGCTGAGCCGGACCATGAAGTCTACCAGCTCACCGAGACGCAACTCGACCTGTGGAAAGCGGCCGCCGTGCCTGTGGTTCAGTCCTGGTCGGACGCGGTCAAGAAGGCTGGGAGCGATCCCGACCCGGTGCTAAAGGGCCTCAGGGCGCAACTCGCTAAATCGAATTCAGGATACTGAGGGCGTTTGCAGCGATCCCTAGCCTTGTCGTCCGAAAGGTCTCTGCAACGCTAAAAGGAAAGCTGAGTCGACGAGCTAACCTTGATCCATTATTCAGCCAGGCAGCAGCGTCGATCGTTCTCCGTTGTCAACGACCTGGCCTTCTTTTTGAGCGCTGCGAGAGGACGTGATCCTGACGAGCAGGCAAGCGGGAATCAAAGCCGCGTTCATATTCGTGGCTTTCGACTGAGAAAGGGAACTGAGATCTTCTGCTCTGAGTGCAACGAACGCGGACCTGTTGTTGAGGCGACGTGGAGGGTCACCATCAGGAGGCGCTATAGACTACAAATATCCTTTGGTCTGCCTTTACTTTTCCCTGCCGCGCAGCACATGATAACTGAGCTCGCCGGGATCGGTCAGGTCGGGCACCTTCCAGCCGTCGAGATCGTATTCCGCCATGCAATCTTCGGCGAAGCCTTTGAAGCGGTCGGCGTTGCCGGACGCCTGGGCGCCGAACAGGCAATAGCGCCGGATTTCCTCAGTCGAACCGCCGTAATTGATCTCATAAAGCTCGTGACGCCCGCCGAACTCGGTGGCGATCGAGTCCCACAGCAGCTTTAGAAGCTTCACCCGCTCCTCGGCTTTGTAGCCGTTCGAGCCGCGCATATATTTGTCGATATAGGGACGGATTTCCGCGTTCTTGAAGTCGCGCGCGTGGGAGTTGAGATAGATCAGGCCGGAGGCTACGGTCTGTTCGATGATGTATTTGATCTTGCTGTAGGCGATGGTGGCGATGATGGCGTAGGCATTGCCGGGGTCCATGTTGGGCAGCACGTAATCGCCGATCCAGGGTTTCGGATCGCGCACCATGGCGTCTGACAGCGCCCAGAACAGGTTGCGCCAGGCGATCACCTCACCGACGTTGGCCTGCACGCCGCGATAGTCCTTGGTGCCGGCGGCTTCGACCTCCTTGAGCAAGAGCCCGGCGATGAAGTCGAGCTTCACCGCGAGCCGCGTGCAGCCATGCACGACGAAGCGCGGCAGGAACCCCGTGCGTGGAAAGAAATTATTGGCACGGTCCATGTCGCCATAGACGAAGACGTTCTCCCAAGGCACCAAAACCTTGTCGAGGATGAACACGGCGTCATTCTCGTCGAGCCGGCTCGACAGCGGATAGTCGAATGGACTGCCCATCGCGGTCGATGTCATTTCGTAGGAGGTGCGGCAGATGAATTTCACGCCCGGATGATTGGTGGGCACCATGAAGACGACGGCGAATTTCTTGTCCTGCACCGGGATGAGGCCATGGTGCGCGACGAACGTGTAATTGGTGAGCACCGATCCGGTCGCCACCACCTTGGCGCCCGACACGACGAGGCCGGCGTCGGTTTCCTTCTCGACATGACAGCAGATGTCGCCGACTTCGTTCGGTGGCCGGTCGCGGTCGACCGGTGGATGAATGATGGCGTGATTGACAAAGGGAACGCGCTCCTGGCTGAATTTGTACCAGCGTCGCGCATTCTCCGTGTAGGGATCGTAAAACTCGGCATTGGCGCCCAGTGTGGCGAGGAACGCCGCCTTATAGTCGGGCGACCGGCCGAGCCAGCCATAGGTGATCTTCGCCCATTCGGCGATGGCGTTCCGCCCGGCCAAGAGATCGTTCAGCGTTTTCGGCGCCTTGAAGAAGGCATGCGTCTTGCCGCCGTTGCCGGTGTCGGTCGGCACCATGATCTTGTCCGAGTGTTTGGGATTGTGCAGCGCGTCGTAAAGTCGCGCCACCATCCGCGCGGTATTGCGGAACGCCGGATGCGTGGTGACGTCCTTGACGCGCTCGCCATAGATGAAGACCGCGCGGTCGTCGCGAAGCGACTCGAGGTACTCGTTGCCGGTCTGCGGCGCCGTGATGGTTGGGCTGGACGATTTGGCGGTAGCGGCTCCCTTACCGCCCTTCGCTTTGCTCTTCGCGGCTGCGGACATGGCGCTTATCCCCCGTATCTGGCGTTTTCTCGGCTCTTGTTCGGCTATCGAACAAGCGTGCGGTATCCGGCCGTCAACGTTATCCAGGCGCTGGCACTGAAGCAAGACGACTTTCCGCCTCAGATAATGGACGCGGAAATCCGCTCGGCGGCGCTGCGCAAATCCGGCAAGAAGGCATTACGCATTTCGTTGCGTGTGGTTCGGGTCGAATGGGTGCTGAGATTGAGCGCCGCGACCGCTTGCCCGTTACGATCGACGATCGGCACGGCAATCGATCGCAGTCCCCGCTCGAGCTCTTCGTCGACGATGGCAAAGCCTTGCGCATGGTCTTCGCGCACGCGGTCGAACAAAGCTTGCGGATCGGTGATGGTCGAGGGCGTGAACGCGTCGACGCGCAGCGCCTTCAGCCGCCGCCACAGCTCGGCGCTGTCGAGAAATCCAAGTTGGATGCGTCCGAGCGCGGTGTGAAAGGCCGGCAGCCGCGTGCCAACCGCGATGGTGCCGGAAATAATCCGTCCCGCGGGAATGCGCGCAACATAAACTATCTCAGTGCCGTCGAGGATCGCCGCCGAGCACGATTCGTGAAACTCTTCGCTTAACTGCCGCATCAATCCGCTGGCCTGCTCGATCCAATTTTGCGTTGCGAGATAGGCGTAACCGAGCTTGAGGATGCCGGACGACAGCGCGAAGTCGCGGCCCTTCTGGATGACGTAGCCGAGCTGCGTCAGCGTGCGCAGAATGCGCCGTGCGGTGGCGCGCGACAGCCCGGCGGTTTGGGCTGCCTGCGACAAAGTCATTGTCGGCCGCTCTTTGTCGAACGAGCCCAGCACCGCCAGACCCTTGGCGAGTGTCGTCATGAACTCCTTGTCTTCCACGGGCACTTTTTGGGTCATGACGCCTGCACCGCGATTGACAGGAATGCCGCGCTTCGTGAAAATGTCTAAATTGCGAACCGTTGTTCGATAAACGAACATAACAAAAAGCGCCTTGACGGGCAAGACACGGTTTCGTTCCGCGGAAAACGTCACCGGCAGGCCCGGCTTGCGCGGCTGCCGAAGGGACAAGGGGAGGACACCATGGCACGCAGATTAGAAACGCATCGACTAAACCGGCGCGGCTTCATCAAGGCTTCCGCGGCGAGCGGCATGGCCCTCGCCGTGGGTCCGGTGTTGGCGCCCGCGGTGCGCGCGGCGCAGAGCATCAAGCTCGGTTACGTCAGCCCGCAAACCGGCCCGCTCGCCGCCTTTGCCGAGGCCGACAAGTTCGTCATCTCAAACTTCCTCGACACCGTGAAGGGCGGCCTCAAGATCGGCAACACGACCTATCCGGTCGAGGTCCTCGTTAAGGACAGCCAATCCAATCCCAACCGTGCGGCCGAAGTGGCGAAGGATTTGATTGTCTCTGGCAAAGTCGATCTTATGCTGGTCGCCTCGACGCCGGAAACGACCAATCCGGTGTCGGCCCAATGCGAGGTCGAGGAGACGCCGTGTATCTCGACGGTGGCGCCCTGGCAGCCTTATTTCATCGGCCGGCAGGGCAATCCCGGCGATCCAGCGTCGTGGAAACCGTTCAATTACACCTATCATTTCTTCTGGGGGCTCGAAGACGTAATCGCGGTATTCACCAACATGTGGAGCCAATTGCAGACCGATAAATCGGTGGGCGGGCTGTTTCCCAACGACGGTGACGGCAATGCCTGGGGCGATAAGCATGTCGGCTTTCCTCCGGTGCTAGACAAATTCGGCTACAAACTGACCGACCCCGGCCGTTATCAAAATCTCAGCGACGATTTCACGGCCCAGATCACCGCGTTCAAGAAGTCGGACTGTGACATCGTCACCGGCGTGGTGCTGCCGCCGGATTTTACGACGTTCTGGAACCAGGCGCAGCAGCAGGGATTCAAACCGAAGATCGCTTCGGTCGGCAAGGCGCTGCTGTTTCCGAGCGCGGTTGAAGCACTGGGTAAGCACGGAAACCATCTATCATCTGAAGTTTGGTGGACGCCGAACCATCCGTTCAAGTCGTCGCTGACCGGAATGTCGGCAAAACAGATCGCTGCCGCCTATGAGAAGGCGGTAGGGAAGCAGTGGACGCAGCCGATCGGTTTTGCCCATGCGTTGTTCGAAGTCGCCGTCGACGTACTCAAACGCAGCCACGGAGTCGGTGATAGTAAGGCGGTCGTGAAGTCGATCGGCGAAACCAAGCTCGATACCATCGTCGGGCACATCGAATGGGGCAGCAAGGCGCTGCCGCCGTTCGCGCAGAAGAACATCGCCAAGACGCCGCTGGTCGGCGGGCAGTGGCGGCTGCGCGACAACGGCAAATACGACATTCTGATCACGGACAATAAGACAGCCCCGGAAATCCCGGTAGGCGGCCAGATGCAGGCGATTAGCTTTTGAGATGCTGAGTACTTAAGAAGGCCACTTGGAGAAAGTTGTTTTGCGGTTACACTCCCTCCGCCAACTGCCTTTTCGCATTTGTTCGTGGCTGGTTTTACGGGGAGGCCGGCGCCTACGGCGACCCTTGTCGGCGATGACGAACCGAGTTGGCGGCACCGCATTGACCGGGCCTTCGGCAACCGGCAACATCCGCGGCCTTTAAAAAACTTGTTGCTCAATTTCAGGGAGGGAAACAATGCGGCGAATTTTGGCTCTGTTTGCGGCCGGTGCTTGTGCCTGCGCTCTCGCCGGTCCGCCGGTCGCCGCGCAGGCGGCGGCCGACATGGCACTGACGCGGCTCGATTGCGGCACGCCGCAAGCGCCTTTGCCCGTCAACCAGCGGTTCTCGGACACTTATTCATACGGAGATCTGAAACTGCAGTTCGTCTATAGCTGCTATCTGGTCAAGCATGGCGACGAATATCTGCTGTGGGATACCGGTCACGCCATGACCACGCCCAATGTGGCGCCGAAGGTGAGCCTAGTCGATCAGTTGGCAAAGCTCAATCTCAAGCCCGAGCAGGTCAAATATGTGGGCATCAGCCATTATCACGCCGATCACACCGGTCAGGTCGGCTCGTTTTCACAGGCGACACTGCTCATCGGCAAGGGCGATTGGGATGCGATCACGAGCCCCAAGCCGGCCGAAGGCGTGAATTTCGCGCCATTCGCGAACTGGAGCAAAGGCGAGGGCAAAGTCGAGCCCGTCGCGCTCGACAAGGATGTCTTTGGCGACGGCAGCGTGCTGATGTTGTACACGCCGGGGCACACGCCCGGCCATCATAGCCTCCTGGTCAAGCTGCAGTCCGGCAATTACCTCATCACCGGCGATGCCGCGCATTTCCGCGAGAACTGGGAAAGCGATGGCGTGCCCCTCTTCAACTTCGATCGCGCCCAGACCGTGGCGTCGCTCGAGCGGCTGAAGAAAATCGCGGCGAATTTCAAGGCGACCGTCATCATCCAGCACGATGCGCGCGACGTCGATAAGTTGCCGGCCTTTCCGGATGCGGCGAAGTAGTTGTTGGTTCTCAGCGCGGAGGCCCTCTCCCGCGAGGGGGGGCGATATCACGGGCTTCCATCGATAGAGCGGCCGTCCTCGATCACGCGCCCGGAAGTCAGATAAGGCGGTCCGGCAGCGAAACGGATTGCGTTTTCGCGGTGTACTTTGTCGCGCTCGGGGAGGCGGTTACATGAGCCGGACGAAGTCGATGGTCTGCCTGGCTGTTGCCTTGTCAGCCTTGCTGCCACGGGCGGCCGGCGCTCAGGACCAACTCAAAGTCGCGGTCGGAGCCCGCGGGGTTGGCGAGACTTTCGTGCCTGAGCTTGGTCAGAACGCGGGCATCTTCAAGAAACACGGTCTGACGCTTGATGTGCTTTACACCGATGGTGGCGGCGTCACTCAACAGGTCGTCATCTCCGACAGCGCCCAAATCGGAATAGCCAACGGCTTCCTCGGCACGCTCGGTGCGTTCAGCAAAGGTGCGCCGCTGCGTGTCATCGGTTCGACCTTTACGGGGGGCAGCCAGCTGTTCTGGTACGTCCGTGCCGATTCCGCCATTCGATCGCTCAAGGATACGGCCGGCAAGTCGGTTGCCTATTCGACCAATGGCTCCTCGACGCAAACCGCCGTCCTTGCGCTGAAGAAACTCTCCGGTGTCGAATTCAACCCGACGCAGACCGGCGCGGCGCCAGCGACCTTCACGCAGGTCATGAGCGGCCAGATCGACGTCGGCTGGGCCGGCGCTCCTTTTGGCGTCAACGAGGTCGAGAAGGGCACGATCCGCGTTGTCGCCAAAGCATCCGACGATCCGGTGCTTGACCGGCAGACTATCCGTCTCATCGTTGCCAACGCGACCGAGCTTGCCCAGCGGCCGGACGTGTTCGTGCGTTTCATGCGCGCCTATCGCGAGACGATCGCTTGGGTCTATGCCACCCCGGAGGGGCTCACCGCCTACGCTCAATGGGCCAGCATTTCGGAGGCAACCGCCAAGCGTGCGCTGACCGAATTCCTGCCCAGAACGGCCGTCGATCCGGGTCGGATCGCAGGTGTCGATGACGTCATGGCGGACGCAGTGGCGTTCAAATACATTCCCGCTCCGCTCACCAAGCAGCAGCTCGACGAACTCATTCAAATTCCGGAACGCAAGCAGTAAATATGGCAGACGACAGCTACGATTACATCATCGTCGGCGGCGGCTCCGCCGGTTGCGTTCTCGCCAACCGCTTGTCGGAAGACCCCGATGCCAGGGTGCTGCTCCTCGAAGCCGGCGGCAGCGATTTTAATCCGCTGATCCACATTCCGATCGGGCTCGGCAAGCTTCATGAATACAAGATGCACGACTGGGGCTATCGGTCGGAGCCGGACCCGAACCTCAATGGCCGCCGCGTCGAGGAAATGCGCGGCAAGGTGTTGGGCGGTTCATCGTCGATCAATGTCATGGCGTTCACGCGCGGCGATCCCGCCGACTATGACCGCTGGGCCCAGAAGGGTGCGCGCGGCTGGTCCTACGCCGACGTGCTTCCCTATTTCAAGCGCGTCGAGAACTGGGAGGACGGCGAGAGCGAGTTCCGCGGCAAGTCAGGCAACATCGGCGTCCAATGGGCCAAGACAACGGACCCGCTATTCACCGCTTGGATCGATGCTGCGCGCATGGCCGGCCTGCCGGTCACCGACGACTACAATGGCGGCTCCGGCGTGGGCTTTGGACGTAGCCAATATACGATCCGCGACGGCAAGCGCTGCTCGGCGGCGGTCGGCTATCTGCATCCGGCGATGTCGCGAAAAAATCTCACGGTGAAGACGCACGCTCTCGTCACCCGCGTCACGATGCTACAAAGCCGCGCCACCGGTGTTGAACTCATCCATAACGGCCGGCGCGCCAAGGCGCATGCGACCCGCGAAGTGATCCTATGCGGCGGCGCCTTCAACTCGCCGCAGCTCCTGATGCTTTCCGGCATCGGCCCGGCCGACCACCTGCGCTCCGTCGATATCGAGCCGATCATCGATCTGCCGGTTGGACAAAATCTGCAGGACCACCTTGCCGTGCTGATCACCTACGCTCGCGTCGAGGGTAGCGAGTTCCGCAACAACATGCGGCTCGACAAGATGGCGCTCAATATGATGCGCGCTTGGATGCTCGGCACCGGCCCGGCTACGGTGGTCCCTGGCGGATTGCACGCTTTCATCAAGACACGGCCCGAATTGGCTGTGCCGGACGTTGAGTTCATGTTCCGCGGTGCGCCGCCAAGGGTGGCGCTGTGGTTCCCCGGCTGGAAGAAGCCTTATGCCGACGGCTACGGCATCAGGCCCGCGCTGTTGCATCCCGATAGCCGCGGCGAGGTGCTGCTTCGTTCGAACGATCCTCGCGACAAGGTCAAGATCGTAACTAATTTTTTCACCGCACCAAACGATCTACCGACGCTCCGCCAAGGCTTCAAAATCGCGCGCGAGGTCGCCGCCCAGCCGCCGTTGGAGCGCTTTCGCGGCGTTGAGATGTCGCCCGGACCGAAGATCAAGACAGATACCGAAATCGACAACTGGATTCGCAATGTCGCCGCGACCGCCAATCATCCGGCCTCGACGTGCATCATGGGAACCGGCCCGGACACCGTCGTGGATCCGCAATTTCGCGTGCATGGCACGGAGCGGTTACGCGTCGTGGACGCATCCGCGATGCCGGACCTCGTCTCCGCGCACATCAATGCTTGCGTGTTGATGATGGCGGAGAAGGCCTCCGATCTCATTGCCGGCAAGCCGGTGCTGCAGCCGGCGCAGCCATGAGCGGAGCGCCGGTAATCGACGTCGGCGAATTTGCCGTAACCGTCGTCTCCGATGGCGTGCTCAATAGTAATCACGACGTCATCCTCGGCATCGACAAGGCGGAAACCGCCCGGCTGACCGGCGTGCCATATGGCCAGCCGCTGCCGCTCGACGTGAATTGTTTTCTGATCCGTCATCGCGGCCGGCTGGTTCTCAGTGATGCCGGCTCGGGTCACACCATGGGACCGACGCTCGGCAAGTTGCCGCGGAATCTGCGTGCCATCGGGATTGCGCCAGAGACGATCGACCTCGTTATGCTGACGCACCTGCACCCCGATCATTCGCTTGGGTTGATCGACGAAGCGGGGAGGGCCGTATTCCCGAACGCTGAGTTGATCGTGCACGCAGCCGAAGCCGCGTTCTGGCTCGACCGTGTTCCGCAACCCACCGATTCCGAGCGCGTCACGCGCAACACCAAAGCGCAGCGCTTGGTGACCGCGCCCTATCGCGACCGCATCCGCCGCATCGAGGATGGTGAGGTGCTGCCCGGTATCGTCGCGATGCTGCGACCCGGCCACACGCCCGGGCACACCAATTGGCTTATCCAGTCCGGCGGGAGCCGCATGCTGCTGTGGGGCGACATCGCGCATCTTGCCTCGGTACAAATGGTGCGGCCCGATGCGACGCTCGTCTTCGACGTCGAGCCGACGCTGGCGCGAGCCTCGCGTGAGCGCGTGTTCGAATTCGCGGCGGCCGAGGGTCTCCTTGTGGCAGGCGCGCATTTGCCGTTTCCCGGCATCGGCCGCGTCGAGCGCGCCGGGCAGGGCTTTCGTTTCCAAGCGGAAAAGTAATCGCGCTACTTGGCGTCGGCCAATGCATCTTCAGCTTTGGCATCGAGCCGGCTATGGCCAGCCTTCATCAATTTTCCGAGGTAATGCTCGGCTACCGTAATCGGCGGATATTTCTCGACTGCCGTCGCGCAACTCTCGAAACAACGAATGACTGCGTCGGGATTCGGGCTTTGGAAGAAGACGAGTGAAATGCGATCGTTCGGCACTGAATCCGGCGGCGGCACTGCAACGCGATGCAAGGTCGATACCCATCGATCGTTCGACCAGCGCATCATCAGATCGCCGAGATTGCAGACAAAGGCATCGGGCGGGATGTGAACATCAATCCAGCCGCCTTGACGGTGCTTGACCTGCAATCCGCCCGGCGTGTCATCGCCGCGCACGAAAGTCATCACGCCGTAGTCGGTATGCACGCCCGCACGAAGCTGCCCCGGCAACGGTGGTTCGGTTACCGCAGGGTAGCGAATAACGCGGACAACGCTGGCCTGACGGTCGAACTTGTCGACGAAATAACTTTCATTCACGTCGAGCGCCATCGCCATGGCGCGCAGAACTTGCGACGCCAAGCCCGACATGGCGTCGCGATAGGCAAGCATGATGTCCTTGAAATCGTGCGGGCGTTCCGGCCAGATGTTAGGTGCGTACATTTGAGCGCTGGCCTTATCGACCCGAGCGGCCAAGTCCGCAGTGCTGTCCGGACCGAAGGCGAAGGCCTCTTGAATGTCGGGCGGCGCAGCCTGGCCCATCGAATAGGTAAGCGAGCGATCGCCAAGCCAGTTGTAGCCGCGGCTGATTTTTGCCGGCGGCCGTTGAACCTTCATTTTCTCTTCGATCGGCAATGCGAAAAAATCGATTGCGCGCTGGCGCGTCGTTGTAATCAAGTCCTGCGGGACGCCATGCCCGACGACCATGAAAAATCCAATCTCCGTGCAGGCGGCATCGATCTGGCGCGCCACCTTGCGTCTTTCGCTCTCGCTGCCGCCTTGCAGCGGCGACAGGTCGATTGTAGGGATTGTATTGTCCGCGGTCATCGTGCGCCCTTCCGCCTAACCAAGCACTAGTGTGCAACTATAACTCCGTTGACGTAAGCCGCAATGGGATATGGCAAAAGGCGGATCGTTTAGGAGTCTTCTCAGAATTGTCGTTCCGCAATCGCATCGATGCTGGCGACGATGGTGCTGTACTTTCGCCGGTTGTTGGTCCGCGGCAGCTTTGCCCGGTGTGGCGATTTCAATATGCGTCAGGTTTGGGGCCGCGCCAGATATTCACCGCGCGGGGGTCCCACGATCTTTCCATCGGAAAAAATCAATGCTCCCCTGAGAAATGTGCTTTTGACTCGGCCGGTGAGTTCCACGCCTTCGAAGGGTGAATAACCCTGATGCGATTCGGATTCGGCGGCGCGCACCACGAATTTTGAGCTCGGATCGATGAGAACGATATCGGCGTCGTAGCCGGGCGCGATGTCGCCCTTGCCCTTGAGGCCGAACCGCTGCGCGGGGTTCCAACTCAGGAGCTCGGCCATGTGATTGTACGACATGCCGCGTTTGCTTCCCTCACTCAAAACTCCGGAAAGCAGATATTCGGTGCCGCCGAAACCCGATTTCGCCAGCCAGATATTATTCGGATCGTCCCTGGACCATTTCTGCTCGGCCGAACAGCAGGCGTGATCGCTCACAATCCAATCGACCTTTCGATCGAGCACAGCTTGCCATAACGCCTCGACGTCCTCCCGCGGCCGGATCGGTGGGTTGACCTTGGCGTGAACCGCGCACTCGCAACTCGTATCCAACAGAAGATGGCCGACGGTCACTTCGCGGCGGAACGCGACATGCGGAAATACCTGCTGCATGGTCCATGCCGCCTGCATGGCCTTGCGCGAGCTCAGATGCAGGAGGTTGATGTTGAGGCAATTCGTTTCGTTCGCGAGATAGGAGGCGATCCAAATCGCCAACCCCTCGGAATGCGGCGGCCGCGCCGCGCTGTAGGCGGCGAGCCCCGTCAGCTTGCCGTCGCGCTCGACGATCTTGGTATAGGCATTGAGAATATCCGCCAGCTCGCAATGAAGGCTGACGCTGATATAGGGCGCCTTGTCCGGATATTTGGCCATCAGACGCTGCGCCGAACGCATGATGAATTCGAAATGCGCGATGTCGTAGCGCTCGTCCGGCCCGATCATCAAAAATTCGTTTTGCTGTGACGAGCGTCCGTGCAGACCATAGCCGCCGTAGAACATGAAGATCTTGAAGGACGTAATGCCATGATCGAGGACAAGATGCTCCATTTCGTCGATGTGCGCGGCCTCGATCGGCGCAATGTGATAGCCGTAATCGACCCAGAATCGCCCGTCCGACTGCTTGAACACTTCCGGCATGAATTCGCGGTACGGGCCGCCACGATTTAAATAGTAGTGCCCCGTGCGGATGTAATTCAGGCTGGAGGTGACGCCCCCCATCGCCGCAGCCTTGCTTTCCGATACAGCGTCTTCGGCCAGCGGTGAATAAATCCCGATATGCATGTGAGCGTCGACGCAGCCGGGAAACGCCAGATAATTCTTGCCGTCGAAAACCTGCTGCGCCTGCTCTGCCTGGAGTTCGGGCGCGAGCCGGCTGATTTTGCCGTCCTTGAAGCCGATGTCGAGACAGTCGACGGAGGTCTTGTTAGGACGCACGACACGGGCATTCTTGATGACGAGATCAAACGGCTTCGACATTCAGAGTTCCTTACCAATCCTGCGCGCCAACAATCCGCATCGTCAGCGCCACCACGCCCTAATCCGTAATCTTCTCACCCGATTGCCGGACGATCGGGGCCCAATGCTTGACGTCTTCACCAACGAAGGCGGCGAATTCGGCCGCTGTATCGCCCACGGCCGAAGCGCCCTCGCGCGCCAGCTGTTCGCGTAACCTCGGCTCATTGAGCGCAGCGACAATCACGGCATTGAGCTTGGCAGTAATATCGGACGGAAGGCCGGCGGGGGCGAATACGCCGAACCACGCGCTCGATTCGAACCCCGGAACGATCTCGCCGATCGCCGGAACGTCCGGCAGCGAGGCTTGCCGCTGCGTGCTGGTAACGCCATAGGCACGCAAGTTTCCGGCGCGGACCTGAGCCGTTCCGGTGACGAGGCTGATGAACATGAGATCGACCTGACCTCCGAGCACGTCGGCCAGTGCCGGGGCGGTTCCCTTGTAGGGGACGTTCAGCAGACGAACGCCGGTCATCATCTTGAACTGCTCACCGGCGAGATGCAGCGAAGACCCGAGGCCGCCAATGCCGATCGTCAGCGTATCGGGCTTGTTCTTCGCCAGATCGATCAGCGCGGCGAGATCGCTCGCAGGAAGCTTCGGATTGCCGACGAGAAGGCTCGGCACCCGCGCGATCATGGTGATCGGCGTGAAATCGGTCACCGGATCGAACGGCAGCTTGGCGTAGAGCGTCGCATTGATCGTGTGGCTGCTGAAGCTGACCAGGAGCGTGTAGCCATCGGCGGCCGATTTTGCCACCGCATCGGCGGCGATATTGCCGCCCGCGCCCGGACGGTTCTCGACCAATACAGGTTGTCTCAGTGCGGCCTGCATCGGCTCCGCGATTGCGCGCGCCATCGTGTCCGTGGTGCCGCCTGCTGGCGCGCCGACCAGGAGCTTGATCGGCCGCGAAGGATAATCCTCGGCGCGCAGCACTTGCGCTGTCAGCAGCACGACACAGGCGGTCAGGACCTGGAGAGCAGCTCTACGCCTCATACCGCTTCCCCGTTGCGAGCAATTCCGGCGTTCCGATCAAATCATTCAGGCCCGTGAAGTCGAGCATCCGTGAGCGGAACGGCTCGGAGCTGCCGTGCGCCGCGAGCGAAGCGTAGTATTCGCTCGCCATGCGCGCCAAAGCCCGCACGATGCCACCGGGAAAAATCACCAGTGCAAAGCCGAGTGCTTCGAGTTCGGCGGCGGCGAGCAGCGGAGTCTTGCCGCCTTCGACCATGTTGGCCATCAGCGGCACGCCGCCGAGTGTCGGCGCAATACGCTTAAGCTCGACTTGCGTTTTTGGCGCTTCGACGAACAACACATCGGCGCCGGCGTCGCGATAACGCAACGCGCGTTCGATAGCGGGCTCAAATCCTTCGACGCCTACCGCGTCGGTGCGTGCAATCAGAAGCGTATTGCGCGAGTGGCGGACATCGAGCGCGGCCTTGATCTTGCCAACCATTTCAGCCGCCGGAACCAGCCGCTTCTCGTCGAGGTGGCCGCAGCGCTTGGGAAAGGACTGGTCCTCGATCTGGATCGCGTTGGCGCCGGCGCGCTCGAACAGGCGCATGGTGCGCGCCACATTCAACGCATTGCCGTATCCCGTATCGGCATCGACGATCAGATTGGCTACGACCCGATCGCGGATCGTGCCGATGACGTCGGCGACTTCATTCATGCTCACGAGGCCGATGTCGGACCGCCCGAGCCGCGTATAGGCAATCGCGGCGCCGGAAACGTAGAGTGTTTTGAATGCGGCCTGTTCGGCGATAAGCGCGGTGAATGCGTCATACACGCCGGGTGCGAGTACGATGGGCTTGCGCCTCAGCCGAGCCAGCAGGGTGTCGGGTTCTGCCATCGTTACAGTCCAAGATAGGCGCGCTTGAGTCTGGGGTTTTCCCGAATATCCGCCGAACTGCCTTCTAGCACGAAGACGCCGTTTTCCAGAACGTAGGCGCGGCTTGCGATCTCGAGGCTCTGCATGACGTTCTGCTCGACCAGGAGGACAGTGATACCTTCGCCATTGAGCCGCCGGATCAGGGCGAACAGTTCTTCGACCAACAGCGGCGACAGACCAAGCGAAGGCTCGTCAAGAATGAGGAGCCTCGGCTCGGCCATCAAGCCCCTGCCGATCGCCAGCATCTGCTGCTCGCCGCCCGACAGCGTCCCCGCCCGCTGCGCGTGTCGCTCGGCAAGGCGCGGGAAGATTGTAAAAATGCGTTCCCGATTTTCGGCTCGATGGTCGCGCGCGCGCCGATAGCCGCCGAGATCGAGATTTTCTCTCACCGTGAGGTTCGGAAATATGCAGCGCCCTTCCGGCACGTGGATGAGCCCATGCCCGACAATCGCCGCCGGCGTCTCACGCTCGATGGCGCGGTCGGCAAAATGGATCGTACCACGCGTGGCGCGGACTACGCCGGAGATAGTGCGGTTGAGCGTCGATTTTCCCGCACCGTTGGCTCCGAGTATCGCTATGATCTCGCCCGGGTCGACTGCGAGATCGATATCCCGCAGGACCTCGGTTGAGCCATAACCGGCGGCGAGACCGTTGATGGTGAGGAGCGGCTCAGACATGCCTACTCCCGGCAGCCGAGAGGCGCGCTGCAGCTCCTCGACCGAGATACGCCTCGATCACGCGCGCGTCCCCCACCACGGCTTGCGGCGAGCCCTCGGTGAGGATGCGGCCCTCGGACAACACGTAGACGTGCTGAGCAAGACTCATCACTGCCTGCATGACGTGCTCTATCATCAAAATAGTGAGCCCGCGGCCGACGAGAGAACCGATGGTCTGCACCATGGTGGCGACCTCGCTCGGATTGAGGCCGGCCAGCACTTCGTCGAGCAAAAGAAGATTGGCGCCAGTCGCCAGCACGCGCGCGAGTTCAAGCCGTTTCCTTCCCGCGACCGTCAGACCTGCGGCCGGCCTGTCCAGCAAATCGCCGAGGCCGACCAACTCTGCGACCTGACCAGCGGCCTCAAGCGCATCCGCGCGCGAGCGTCGCGACAGGTACGCGCCGACTGCGATATTCTCGTGCACGCTCAAGCCGGCGAATGGTCGTACGATCTGGAACGTGCGCGCGATGCCGCGCCGCGCCAGCCGATAGGGCGGGACGCCGGTGATGTCTTCGTCGCGGTGAAAGATGCGGCCCGCGCTGGGTGCCAGAAATCCGCTGATCATTGCGAACAATGTGGTCTTGCCGGCGCCATTCGGCCCGATCAGAGCGGTGATGCGGCCCGCTTGCACGGTGAGCGACGCGCCGTCCACGGCCAATAGTCCGCTGAACGTTTTGCTGACATTTTCGACGCGAAGGAGCGGCTCAGCCATCGGATCGCCCGGGCTTCAAATCCTTCGCAAGCACAAAACGCGGGCGGCCTTTGAGCATGAGACCCACTATACCGTTCGGAGCGAAGGCCACGATCAAGATAAGGACGCAGCCATAAATGACGAGGTCGAGGCCGGGCGCATCGCCAGCGATGAGCTTCGTTCCTTCACCCAGTGCTTTCACGGCGAGCGCACCGAGGAGCGGCCCGAAAACGGTGCCGATGCCGCCGACGATAGGCGCAAGCAAGGCTTCGATCGAAATCCAAGGCCCGTAGGCGATGCCTGAATCGATGAACAGGAAGTATTGGACGTAAAAGCCGCCGCCGGCGCCGGCGATGGCCGCAGATATTGTCATCGCTGCAAGCTTGACCTGGAACGGGTTGATGCCGAGCGCCTTTGCGGCATCCTCATTTTCGCGCACGGCAACGAGCCAGGCGCCGAAGCGGCTTCCTTCGATCATACGCACGACAAGGAGCGACACCGCGAGCAGCGCCAGCACGATCCAATAGGACGGAGCGCGGCTTTGAAACTGAAACGATTGCGGGCGCAGATCGAGCGCGACAAGCGTGCCGACGCCCGCTCCGGTAATCGGGGCGACGCTCGCCAGAATGCGAAATACCTCCGCAAACGCCAGCGTTACCAGAGCAAAATAGGAGCCCTTCAACCCCGAACGAAAAGTGATTGCGCCGATCAGGGCGCCGACGAGCGCTGAGCCTGCGATACCGGCAATGAAGGCGGCCCAAGCATTGACGCCGTAGCGTGCCTGCAGGACCGCAGTGACAAAGGCTCCGGTTCCGAAAAAGGCGGCGTGTCCAAACGAATACTGACCGCCGTAGCCGCCGAGCACGTTCCAGCCTTGCGCCACGAGCGCAATCATCAAGGTGACAACGAGAAAATTGAGCACTGCGTTGGAAGCCGTCAGCAGCGGTACGATGGCAAGGACGGCGATGACGAGCACAATACGCGCAATCGAAGGCCCGCTCATGTCCGTTCCCCGAACAAGCCGCTCGGGCAAAACAACAGAACCAGGATGAAGATGACGAAAATGCCGATCTGCCCAAGCGATTCCCCGAGGAAAAGGCCCGAGAGACTCTCCACCACCCCGACCAGAAGTCCGCCGATGAGCGAACCAGCCACCGACCCCATGCCGCCAAGAACGACAATGGTGAAGGCGACCAGCACGAAGGCGTTGCCGACTTGTGGGTTGACGTAATAGGTCGGAAGCAGGAGGCAGGCCGCGATCGCAAGGCAGGCGGTGCCAAGCCCGAACGTCACCGCATAAATATGGCCGACGTCTATTCCCGAGAGCTCGGCGCCAAGCTTCTCTTTGGCGACTGCCCGCATCGCCTTCCCGGTGTCGGTCAGGTTAAGGATCAGCCAGAGCGCGAGCGCGACGATCAGCGCCACGCAAAATCCGATGACGCGCGGCACCGCGAGGAACGCGACGCCGAAATCAAGCACCGCGAAGCCATAGGGAAGATCGACCGTGCGGGTGTCGGCGCGGAAAAAGTAGAGTAGGACGTTTTCGACGACGACTGCGACGCCGAGGGTCACCAACAGGATATTGCGATCCTCGCCATGCGAGGCAGGCCCGATGACAAACCGCTGCAAGCAGTATCCCAGAACAAAGAACAGCGGCGTAAGCAAAAAGACCGCGAGGTAAGGATCAAGCCCGAGCAGCCGATAAGCGAAGAACGCGGCGAACAGCGCTGCCGTCAGCAGCGCGCCGTGAGCAAAGTTGACGATATGCAGGACGCCGTAGATCAGCGTCAGTCCGAGCGCCACGAGCGCATAGACGGCGCCGGTCAAAAGGCCGTTGAGAACGGCAGGTAACAGGATGACCGGCGACAGCATAGGGCGATTGGGGGCAACGCGGCGCAACGGCGCCGCCATTCACAACGCTTTAGGCGGGCATCGGGAACACGGGCTTCGCGGTGGCGAAGGCTGGGGGCAGGATCACCTGGATGTCGTTGCCGAGGACCTGCGTATTCACCGGCGCCGCACCTTGATTTTGACCATTGACGAACTGTGTCGGCCCATAGGGCATGACGTGGCCGGAGAATGTCGAGCCTTCCAAAGCCCCGGTAATCTTGGCGCGGTCGGCACTGCCGGCGCGTTCCAGCGCGTCGGCCAGCAGCAGGATCGACGAGTAATTCATATAGACTTCGTAGGTGTAGAACTGTCCCTGGTCCTCGACCTTCTTTTTCAGCGCCAGCGCCTTGGCGTTATGCGGATCGAACCAGTGATTGCAATCCATGATGTATTGCGCCGCCTCCGGAAACTCCTTGACGAATTTGTAGGATGACGCCGCGCCGCCGAGTACCGAATAAATCGCCTTCGGCCGCACGCGCTGCTGCTGCATCGTGCGCGCGAGCAGTACATATTCATTATAATAGTTCGCTGGAATGACGATGTCCGGATTTCCGGCCTTGATCTGCAGCACCACATTGTTGAAATCACGCGTCGGGGTCGGGTGTGGAATGGTCTCCAGCACTTGGAAGCCTCGGTCGGGCAGCTGCGCGTTGAGGAGTTTCGCAAGGCCCGATCCGAACAGCGAATCTTCGTTTACGATCATGACGGTCTTAGCCGGCTTGCCGGCCTGCTCGTTGAGCGCGACAAGGTTGTCGATTGCCGTCTTGGCGATGACGCCGAAACCTGGGCCGAAGCGGAAAGTGTTTTTCAGTCCGCGCGTGACAATACTGTCGGCGACGCCGACGTCGACCAGATAAGGAAGATCGTAACGGGCTGCGGTCTGGCTGACGGCGAGACAAATCGAACTCGCATAGCCGCCCACGATCGCGGCGACGCCTGCGGAGTTCATGCTCTCGACGGCGGCATTGCCGCCATCCGGCGTCGACTGGGCATCGCCGAGCACGGCCTCGATCTTGGCGCCGAGCGCCTTGATCCCGCCCGCGGCATTGATTTCGTCAATCGCCATCGTCGCGCCCAGCCGCCCCTGTTGGCCCGAATAGGACAGCGCGCCGGACACCGGATGCAGGACGCCGACCTTCACGGTGGCTCCCTGCGCGCGCAATATCGCAGGCGCGGAGACAATGCCGGCGGCTGCGACGGCACTCAATCCGGTCGACTGCAGAAACCGGCGGCGGCTCACGTTTGAATATGGACGCGACATGACTGCTCCCCCTAATGGCCGGCGGGTAGACTAACATTAGTCTGGCGGCCCCTGCTATATTCGGTTCGCACCTCATGGGACGCCCGCATTCGCCATGACAAAAGCCCAAACCCTGATCGATAAACTATGGGACGCCCATGAAATCGTGCGTCGCGAAGACGGCGAGTCCCTGCTGTGGGTCGATCGCCATTACGTCCATGAGGGCTCCTTTCACGCCTTCAGCCGGCTGGCGGAGCGCGGCGCGGCGGTTGTGGAGCCCGGCCTCACCTTCGGGGTGGCAGACCATTACGTGCCTACGCGCGGGCCTCGCGACAGCATCGGAAATCCCGAGATCGCGCGCATGGTGCGCCAGATTGAAGAGAACGCGACCAAGCACGAGATTAAGCTGTTCGGTCTGAACGACCGGCGGCAGGGCATCGTTCACGTGGTCGGTCCTGAGCAGGGCCTGACACTGCCCGGTTTGCTGATTGTCTGCGGCGACAGCCACACCTCGACGCACGGCGCGCTCGGTGCATTTGCCTTTGGAATTGGCGCTTCTGAAGTGGCACACGTGCTGATGACGCAAACCATCTGGCAGCGACGGCCCAAACGCATGCGAATTACGGTGGACGGCAGATCCGCGCCCGGAATCGCTGCCAAGGATATAGCGCTTACGATCATCGGCACGATCGGCGCCGACGGTGCGACCGGCCATGCCGTTGAGTTCGCCGGTTCCGCCATCCGCACGCTTTCGATCGAAGGTCGGCTCACGCTCTGCAACATGTCGATCGAGGCTGGCGCGCGCTGCGGGATGGTTGCGCCTGACGACACGACCTTCGATTACGTGCGGGGAAGGCCCTTCGCGCCGAAGGGCGCTGCTCTCGAACAGGCGCTCGAAGCCTGGTCCGGGCTCAAAACCGATGACGGCGCCGAATTTGAGCGCGAGGTTCGCCTCGATGCCGATGCGATCGCCCCAATCGTCACCTGGGGGACGAGCCCGCAACACGCCTTGCCGATCGGTGCAGACGTGCCGAACCCCGCGGGCGAAACCGATCAGGCGCGCGCCAACGAGCTGCGCGAGGCCATCGACTATATGGGGTTACGGCCGGGCCAGAAACTGACCGAGGTTGCGATCGACCGCGCCTTCATCGGCTCCTGCACCAATGCACGGATCGAGGATCTGCGGGCAGCGGCCGCAGTCTTGGCGGGCCGGACCAGCAAGGTACCCGGACTGGTTTCACCCGGCTCCTCGCTGGTCAAGCGCCAGGCTGAGGAGGAGGGGCTCGACCGCATTTTCCGCGACTCCGGGCTGGAATGGGGTGAATCCGGCTGTTCCATGTGCGTCGGGATAAATGGCGATCTCGTCGCGCCCGGCGAACGTTGCGCCTCGACCACCAATCGCAATTTTCGCGGCCGGCAAGGGCCCGGCGCGCGAACGCATCTGATGTCGCCCGCGATGGTCGCGGCCGCCGCGGTGGCGGGCCATCTGTCGGATGTGCGTTCGCTGATGGCCGGACGAAAGGTCTAATCACTATGGAGAAATTCACGCGAATAACCGCGGCCGCCTGTCCGCTCAATGTCACGAACATCAATACGGATCAGCTCCTCCCGGCGCGCTATCTCAAATGGCCGCGTTCCGCGGGTCTTGGCAAGGTGCTGCTGCAGGACCTCCGGTTCGACGCAGAAGGCCACGAGCGGCCGGACTTTCCGCTCAATCAGCCGGATTTCCGAGCCGCCAAAATCGTCGTCGCCGGTCGCAATTTCGGCTGTGGCTCGTCGCGCGAGGCCGCTGTTTATGCCTTGTACGACTATGGCATCCGGTGCGTGATCGCGCCGTCATTCGGCGACATTTTTGCCGGCAATGCTATGCAGAACGGGCTGCTTACCGCGACGGTTCCCGACGAAGTAGCGGCAAAGCTGATATCACAGCTGACCGCCGCGCCGAAAACGCAGGTCAACATCGACCTCGAGAAACAGGCCATTTCATGCGGAGATCTCAGCTGCGGTTTCGGCATCGATCCGGTCCGGCGGCTGCGGCTGCTCAATGGCTGGGACGATATTGCGCTCACTGAAAATTTTCGCGACCGGATCACGGCGTTCAAGACAGCGGATCAAATTCGCCGCGCATGGGCTATTCCGTTTGATTAGGCTTTCATAGTTTCAGGTTACGCGCCCGCGCCTGGCTATTTCAGTAAATGGCATCTTTAAGCCAGCTCTAAGCGCGTTGAGAAGTTTTGGAGCGAAGGTATTTCATCACATCCCGCACGTTTTCGCTCAGGGGCATGGTGTATGCGCAATATAAGTTCAACTGTGGAAGCGGTGAGGCTAACCTTAGCGATGCCAGCGAGCCTTCGTTGAGCTCGACCGCCACCGTGCAGACCGGCAAGCACGCGATCGCGTTGCCTCGCCGAACTATTTCTTTCGTCGCTGTCGCTTCTTGCACTTCCATGGCGACCTCGTAACAGCCAACGTCGATCGCCTTCAGCGCTGCGTCGGTCATCCGATTGAACCGCGAATTGCGCAGGCCGGTAACGAACCTTGCCCGCTGCAGCTCCCCGGTCGTCACAGGGCGTTTATCCGCCAATGGGTGTTGCGGCGCGGCCACCAGTACGAGCCGTTCATGACCCAAAACTTCGCAGCGGACACCGGACACAGGCTTCAAAGCTAAAAAAAGCCCGATCATGGCGGCGCGGGTGCGCACAAGGCTGACGACTTCGTCGGCGGTTCCGACGCGCGTGATGACGTGTACTTTTGGATGATTTGCCGTGAAGGCAGTCAGTCGTTCCGGTAGAAAATGCGCCGCGATATCGCGTTGCACGGCGAGGACGATCTCTTGCGTGACCGCCGCACGCATATCCGCGAGTTTTTTGGTGGTGGCTTCCGATCGCTGCAGCGCGTCGACGGCAAAGGCGTAAAGCGCCTCTCCGGCCTTGGTGAGGCGGGGTCGGCTGCCGCGGCTACGCTGAAACAAGGACTGACCAAGCTGGGATTCCAGCGCTTTGATGTGGGCGCCGACCGACGGCTGGGCGATGCCGAGCTGGTTGGCGGCGATGTTAAAGCCGCCGCAGTCGACGACGCTTTTGAACACGTTCAGACGGCGGGGGCTGGCGGAGATCATCCGGGTGCAACTTATAGCCAAAGAGCTATAACTTTTTAGCCGGAAATCCCATTGCTTGGCTAGCGTCCCGTCGTCACTGTCTGCGCAATAAAACGCCGCGAGGGAGTGGACACGTGATTGCCGTTGCAATCGATATCGGCGGCACCTTTACGGATCTGGTCGGTTTCGACGACAAAACCGGGCACTTCGCCGATGCAAAGAGCCTGACCACCCCCCACGATCTGGTGCAGGGCATTATCGACTGTCTGAACAAGAGCGGGCTCACGGCGGACGCAATCGACGAACTCATTCACGGCTCGACCATCGCCATCAATACCTTGATTGAGCGTACCGGTGCCAAGACCGCGCTGGTCGTCACCAATGGGACGAGGGACGTCTATATCATCGGACGCGGCAATCGGCCCGAAGCCTACAATTTTTTCTTCCATCGTCATCGGCCGCTGGTACCGCGACATCTCACCCGGGAGGTCACCGAACGTGTGTTTGCCTCCGGTGCGGTTGAGACTCGGCTCGACCGGAGCGCCGTCGAGCAAGTTGCGCGCGATCTGGCGGCGGAAGGCGTCGACGCGGTCGCTGTGTGCTTCCTCCACTCCTACATCAATCCGGATCACGAACGGGCCGCAGGCGAGATCATTCGCGCCGCGCTACCGGATGCCTATGTGTCGCTCTCGCACGAAATTTTGCGCGAGTACCGCGAGTTCGAGCGCACGTCGACGACCGTGGTGAACGCCTATATCGGTCCCAAAGTGGGCGGCTATGTGCGTGGCCTAAAGTCGAAACTCGAAGGCATCGGTTTTTCCGGCAACCTGTCGATCATGCGCTCCAATGGCGGGGTGATGACGCCGGAAGTAGCGCAGGAGCGCCCCGTCGCGATGATGGAATCCGGTCCCGTCGGCGGCATCATCGCCTCGGCAAAGATCGGAGAGAAGCTCGGCTATCGTAATGTCATCTCTTTTGATATGGGCGGCACCACCGCAAAGGCGAGCCTGATCCGCGACGGCGAGCCCTCGCTGGCGCCAGGCTATTACGTGGGCGGATACGCCAGCGGGCATCCGGTCATGCTGCCGATGATCGATGTGGTTGAAATCGGCGCCGGCGGCGGTTCTATCGCTTGGCGCGACGAAATCGACGCCCTCAAAGTCGGCCCGCAAAGTGCCGGCGCGGACCCCGGCCCGATCTGCTATCGCGGCGGCGGTACCGAACCGACCATTACCGACGCCAATGTCGTGCTCGGCCGGCTCGATCCGAATAACTTTCTCGGCGGCACGATGAAGCTCGATGCCGACGGCGCGCGATCGGGCATCGAACAGAAGATTGCAAAGCCGCTCGGCATGAATGTAGTGCAAGCGGCACAAGCGATCATCGACATCGCCGTCAACAAGATGTCGCTTTGCGTGCGTGAGGTGTCGGTGGAGAAGGGCTACGACCCGCGCGATTTCGTCATGTTCGCGTCGGGCGGCGCCGGGCCGCTTCACGTTCTCGCTGTCGCGCGGGAATTGCACATCCCGACCGTCGTCGTGCCGTTGTTTCCGTCGCATTTCTCGGCGCTGGGCATGCTTCTTGCCGATGAGCGTCACGATTTCATTCGGACATACTATGCCGATCTCGCCGGCGTCGATTTCGCCAAGCTGATTGAAGTTCGCGACGAGATGATCGCGGAGGCGCAGGGGGGACTGCGTCACGCGAAGGAGGCCGAGCTGCAGGTGCGGCTCGATCTGCGCTACACCGGTCAGGAATTCACCCTGTCTGTTCCAGTCACGCCGGCGCAGCTAAAGAAGGGCGACCGCCGCGGCATCCGCATCGCCTTCGACAAGCTTTATGAGCAACGTTATGCTCATCACTCGCCCGACGAGCCGGTGGAGATGGTCAATATTCGCCTTGCCGCCGTTGGCCAACGACCGAAGCTGGAATTTCCCAAAAAACGCGGCGCCAAACGTCCGACGCCGCGTCGCCGGCTGGTCCATCTTGGCAGTGCTGCCAAGCCCGTCGCTTGCCCGATTTATGGCCGCGATACACTTTCGGCCGGCGCCCGTATTGCGGGCCCGGCACTGATCGAAGAGCACGGGACCACGACGGTTATATACGCCGGAGATAAGTGCCGAGTCGCATCCTCCGGCGAACTAATTGTTTCCGTAGGAGCAGGCCGATGAGGCGGAAGCGGGCAATCGAGGCGAAGCCGTTGCGACCGGCAAGGCCCTCTTCGACACAACGCAAGAGCATCAAGCGCGGCGTCACGCTCGACCCGGTGACGCTGGAGGTTATCCGCAATGCGCTGCCGGCTATCGCCAACGAAATGGCGGCCGATCTGCAGCGCACGTCGTATAATATGATGATCTATGAGGTGCGCGACTTCTGCACCGCGCTTGTCGATCCGAGCGGCCAGCTGATTTCGCAAAACGTCGGCGGCGTCTCCCACTTCGTCGCCGATCTGGGCGTCGTCATTACCGACTGCATGAAACGATACGGCGAAAAAGGGCTTGCGCCGGGCGACGTCATCATCACCAACCATCAGGCGGTCGCGGGCCAACACCTCAACAACATCGTCATCTACATGCCCTATTTCTATCGCGGCGAGCTTCTGATGTTCGCCATGGTGCGTGCGCATTGGATCGACGTAGGCGGCACCTCGACCGGTTTCGGCGCTGGGCCGCAGGTCGCCGACCCCTGGCTCGAGGGATTGCAGCTCGACCAGCTCAAGATCTATCGCGAAGGGATGCTCGACGAGACGCTCTATCGCGTCATCAAAGACAACATCCGCTTTCCGGAATCCTCCCTCGGCGATATGAAGTCTCAGATGGCGGCCTGTCGGCTTGCCGCGCGCCGGATGGACGAGCTTTTCGACAAATACGGCCGCGAGACAATCCTGGCGGCGATCGATCGTATCTTCGATGAAACCGAGCGCAAGTGCCGGAACGTCGTGGCGCAACTTCCCGACGGCGTCTACGAAGCCTCGGCCTCCATCGACGACGACGGCGTGCTCAAGGACGAGCCGGTCCCAATCAAGGTCAAGGTCACGATCAAGGGCTCGTCGATGACCATCGACCTATCCGGCTGTTCACAGGAGCGGAAAGCGGGAATCAACTCCCGGACGCTCGCCGGAGCCCGCGTCGCCTACAAGGCGCTCACGGGTCCGCTCGATCCGGTCAACGAAGGCTCGTTCCGCGCGCTCGACGTCGTCATTCCGGAGGGCAACATCATGATGGCGCGCTTTCCGGCGCCGATGGCGGGCTGGAGCGCGATCGTGCCAACCGTTGTCGACTGCATCGTCGCGGCGCTCGCCAAAGCCATGCCCGACCGCGTGCCGGCCGGCCATCACGGGCTCCTCGGCGGGGCCGTTGTATTTTTCGGTCTGCACCCGAAGACCGGCAAACGTTTTGTCGTGCAAAGCCTCGAAGGTGGCGGCTGGGGAGGGCGCCCCTCCGAAGACGGTGAGTCCGGTACGGTGTCGGTTTGCCAGGGTGACGTGCGCAATGGCTCGATCGAGGGCATCGAGCTTAAATGTCCGGTGTTGGTCGAAAGCCGCGCGTTGCGCCGGGATTCCTGCGGCGCCGGCAAATATCGCGGCGGCCTCGGCATCGACATGCGGGTCCGCAATCTGGTCGAAGGTCATTGGAATTTCGAGCAGACACGACGCGCTCAATGTCCGCCGTGGGGCCTGTGGGGCGGGACGGCGGGTGAACCCGGCAGCTATCTGCTGCGGATGCCGGGGGAGACCGAATTCCGCCAGCTTGCGGGTGCCCGACTACCGGTTCCGGTTGGCGCCTCGGCGATCGTCCGAACCGGCGGTGGTGGCGGATGGGGCGATCCCTACGAGCGCGATCCGGCCCGCGTCATTGACGATGTGCGCGAAGGGCTCATCTCCCGCAAAGCCGCCAGCGAGCTTTATGGTGTCGTGATGCGCGACGATTTCACGCTTGACGCTGAAGCGATGAAGGCTTTGCGTAGCGAGAAACGAGCCGAGCCGGACGACGCGGTGACGGCCGCGGCAAATACCTAAGAATACAGCTCGCGGGCAGGAACAACTCGGGACAGAATGGTGTCACAAATGGCCCGAGGGTGTTTCGGCGGTAAGATTCGTGCGGCGCTCATCGTCTTCCTCGGCTTCGCGGCCTTCGCGCTGCCGGCCCACGCCTATGCCGACACGTTGCGCGTCGGCAAAGCCGGAAGGACCGCGTTTTCCTTTGTTCCGATCGACGTCGGCGCCCAAATCGGCATCTTCAAAAATAACGGCCTCGATCTTGAGCAGTCGAGCTTTGGCGGTGACGCCAAAGTTCAGCAGGCGATGGCGGCGGACAGCATCGATATCGGCCTGGGCTCGGGCCCGGGTCTTGCCTTCATCGCCAAGGGCTCGCCCGTCAAGGGCATTGCCGCGATGGCCGGACCGCCATTGATCTTCGCACTGGTCGTTCGCAACGACGGCAGCGTCAAGTCGGTGGACGATCTCAAGGGCGGCAAGATCGGCGTTTCCACCGTCGGCTCGATCACGAGCTGGATCGTCGACGAAGTGTCGCGGCAAAAAGGGTGGGGCGACGACGCCATGACCGAGGTGCCAATCGGCGACGACGGCGCCCGCGTCGCGGCCGTAAAGTCGAAGGCCCTCGATGCCGCGATCGTCAACCTTGCGGTTGCGCTGAACTATGTCGATCACGGCGACGGGCGCATCATTCTACGCTTCGGCGATCTGGTGAAGCACTTTCATGCCCACGTTATTTTCGCCACCGATAAGGCGATTGCCGCGCAGCCCGATCAATTGCGGCGGTTCCTGAAAGGTTGGCTCGAAACCATCGCTTTCATGCGTAGCCATAGGGAAGAGACGGTAAAGATCGCCATGCCCGTCCTGGATACCGACATCTCTCTCACCTCGGAAATCTACGATGAGTTGATGCCGATGTTCTCCGACAATGGCCGCTTCGACCCTCAGGCGTTGGCCGTACTGCAGCGCTCCTTTGTCGACATGAAAACGCTGCCGCAGGAGCCCGACATGAGTAAGCTCATCGATGAGACGTTCCTGCCTAAATAATTTGAACGTACGACGGGAAGGAAATTGGTAGTCATGCGCAAACTCATCGCCGTCTTTCGGCAGTTGCCTAACATCGCAGCAGCAGTCATCGTGTTCGCCGCCGCGATCACGCTTTCTGCGCATGCCCGGGCAGAGGATACATTGCGCGTCGGCAAGGCCGTCCCGGAGGCATTCTCTTTCGTGCCGCTCGATGTCGGCATCCAAGAAGGCATCTTCAAGAAATATGGTCTCGATGTGCAACCGACGGCATTTGGCGGCGATGCCAAGCTGCAGCAGGCCATGGCGGCCGACAGTATCGATGTCGGGCTCGGCTCCGGCCCCGGCATGGCCTTTATCGCCAAGGGCTCGCCGCTGAAGGCCATCGCCGCCATGGCCGGAGCGCCGCGATTGCTGGCTATCGTCGTGCGCCCCGACGGTCCAAAAACGGTCGCCGATCTCAAAGACAAGAAGGTCAGCGTCTCCACCGTCGGCTCTTTGACGGCCTGGCTTGTCAGCCAGACCTCGCGCCGTCAGGGCTGGGGGCCGCAGGGCATCAATATCGAACCGATGGGCGCATTGCCGGGCCAGATCGCGGCGCTCAAGCGTGGCGATATCGATGGCGTCATCATGGATATCAGCACCGCCTTCGATCTGGAGAAGAAAGGCGAAGTCCGCATTCTGGTGCGCTTCTCGGATATCAAGGATTTCATTATCCACGTCATCTATGCGACCGATAAAGCCATTGCCAATCGACCTGATGCTCTGCGCAAGTTCGTCAGGGGTTGGTTCGAGACCATCGCCTTCATGCGTGCGCACAAAGACGAGACCGTGAAAGTTGCCGGTTCCGTCATCGGCAAGGACCCCGACATCGTTAGCCGCACTTACGATGAACTGATGCCGATGTTTTCAGACGACGGCAAGTTCGCGCCGGCGGCCCTCGATGTCCTGTCAAAGTCCTGGGTCGAGCTTGGCACGCTGCCGAGCGAACCGGATCTCAAGATGCTCTACACTGAAGATTTCCTCCCAAAGTAAGCGCATCCTGCTTCCCTACAAATGAGCCCCGCCGAAGTAGCCATCCGCGTCCGTGACGTCTCGCACCAGTTCGGCGAGGCGGGCCAGGCACGGCATGTGCAAGCGCTGCTAAATACCTCGCTCGATGTGGCACGCGGTGAATTGCACTGCCTGATCGGTCCTTCGGGCTGCGGTAAGTCGACGTTGCTGAATATCATCGGCGGCCTCACCCCGCCGACGACCGGCTCCGTGACAGTCGCCGGCAAGCCGGTGGGGGGCCCAATGCCGCGCGATCTCGCCTTCGTTTTCCAGGAGAATGCGCTGTTTCCTTGGAATACGGTGTTCGAGAACATCGTCCTCGGCATGAAATTTCAGGGCGTCCCGAAGACGGAGCGGCACGAGCGCGCGCGCCGCGCGTTGGAAGCAGTCGGACTCGACGCTTTCGCCGGGCATTTCCCGGCACAACTGTCAGGAGGAATGCGCCAGCGCGCGGCGCTGGCGCGCGCTCTTAGCCTGGAAACCGATATCTTGCTGATGGACGAGCCATTCGGCGCGCTCGATGAACAGACGCGCACGGTGCTGGGCGAAGATCTTTCGGTTCTGCTTTCCCGCTCACGCAAGACGATTGTCTTTGTCACCCACAGTCTCGGCGAGGCCGTTTTTCTCGCCGACCGGGTCGCGGTATTCTCGGCGCGGCCTGGCTGCATCAAGGAGATCATCTCGGTCGACGAACCCCATCCGCGCAAGCCGTCGTTTATGACCGCGCCAAAGTTCCACATGCTGCGTGATCGGCTTTACGGCCTTCTACATGACGAAATCCGCAAGTCGATGTCGGAAACCGCACAATCGCGGCGCCGCTATGGCGAGGCCGCTGACGCCGGCGGGAGCAAGTCATGAACGGTGACGCTCGTGATCCGTTGCCGATCCGGCTTGCGACTTACGCTATCCAAGTTGCCGCTCTCTTGTGCATGCTCCTTCTGTGGTTCCTCGCGACCAATGTCTGGCATGTCAGCAGCATTCTGCTGCCCCGCCCACTCGACGTTTGGTATCAGTTGATCGATGTGGTCCGGTCCGGCGAATTCATTCGCGATCTCCGGGTTACATTCGGCGAACTCGCCGCCGCCTTCGCCTTTGCGACGATCCTTGGCGTTTCGGCCGGCTATTTCGTCAGCCGTTCGTCCTATCTCATCAAAGTGTTCGAGCCGCTCTTCGCGGCCATTTACGCCATCCCGATCATTTTGTTTCTGCCGCTCTATGTCATGATCTGGGGCCTTGGCCCGGCATCGAAGATTGCGCTTGGCGCCACCATCAGCTTCTTTCCGATCGTGCTGAGCACCATCGTGGGCTTCGGCAACGTCGATCGCACTTTGGCCGCGGCGGCGCGATCGATGGGTGCCAACAACACTCAGATGTTCCGCCATGTCCTGTTGCCGGCCGCGCTGCCTGTGATGCTCGCCGGATTGCGCATGGGCTTCACGGTCGCGCTGCTCTCGGTGATCGGGAGCGAAACCATCGCGTCGCTAGCCGGTCTTGGACATCGCATCGTCAATCTGGCGGAAAGCATGGAGATGGCGCGAATGTTCGCCTACATCGTTTTTGTCGTGGCGATCGTCGCTTTCCTGAACTGGGCTTTGTCGGCGTTCGAGGCGTATGGGCGATGGCGGTGACGGACCTCTACCCGCAGCGACGCGCGGCCGACACGGCTCTGGCGCGCTGGCTCAAGTTGCGCCCCGGTATCGCGCGGCTGGGTGTCGTCGTCTGTCTTCTGGCGCTCTGGGAGATTTCGGCGCGATATTTACTCGATCGCGACTTCATCAGCCCGCCTTCTGTCGTGCTGATGTCGCTCGGCAGCCTGTTCGCCACGCCAGGCGTGCCGGCCGCGCTGCGGCTCACGCTTTACGAAATCGCGGTCGGCTTCGTAGTCTCGGCGGTGATCGGCGCCGTCGTAGGCCTCGTCGTCGGTCTCAGCCGCTTCGCCCACCGCAGCTTCATGCCGATCATTCTTCTGCTCTACGGCTTGCCGCAGGTTACGATTCTGCCGATCTTCGTCCTTCTGTTCGGGATCGGGTCAGCCTCAAAGATCGCCTTCGGCGTCAGTCACGGCATGTTTCCGATCATGATTGCTGTGGCGGCCGGCGTCCAAAAGGTCAATCCAATTCTTCTGACCAGTGCCCGGTCGATGGGAGCGAGCCGCAGTCAGGTTCTGCAGCATGTGATCTTCCCGCATATGGTGCCGTCGTTCTTCACGGGCCTGCGTCTCGGCATGACCGGAGTTCTGCTCGGCGTGCTCTTGGCCGAGCTTTACGTCTCGACGGCCGGCATCGGCTATTTCACCAGCGTTTTTACGCAAAACCTCGAGCCGGCGAAGCTGATCGGGCTGGTCTCGATGTTGGCGCTGATCGCCATTGTCCTCAACGAAGGCGTGCGTCGCGCCGAATTATACTATGAGCGCTGGCGCGCCTGACATGCGTGTGAGCGAGAGAAACAAAGCGTGAGCAAGAGAACATAATGGGCAAGCTAAGACTGACTGTGGCCTGCGGCGACTACGATATTGTGCGCCCTCTCAAGGAGGGCATCGTCGAGGCCGATGGGCTCGATCTCATCTTTCTTTCCGATATGGGGCCCCGTGAACGCCACTGGCGGATGGGCCGCAAGCACGAATTCGACGTCTGCGAGGAAAATGTCGGCGCCTATTTTATGATCCGCGACCAGGGCGAGCCGCTGACGGCCATCCCGATCTTCTTGCACCGACGGTTCCGTCACGGCTTCGTTTTCGTCAACACGGCTGCCGGAATCAATTCGCCGAAGGACCTCAATGGCAAAGTGGTGGGTGGTACCAACTTTCAGCCGGCAGCCAGCATCTGGATCAGAGGTATTCTTGAGGACTTTTACGGTCTCGATCATCGTTCGATCACTTGGCTGGTCGACCGCAGCGAGGACATTGCGTTCATGTCGCCGCCGGGCCTGCGCATCGAAATGAAAAAAACCGATAAGCCGCTCAGCACCATGCTGGCCGACGGCGATATTCCGGCGATGATCTCGCCGACGCTGCCGGCGCCGTTTGTCGAGGGGGACAAGCGCATCGTGCGGCTGTTTCCGAACCACAAGGAAGTCGAGCTTAATTACTTCAAGGAAACCGGCATCTTTCCGATCATGCACGTGACCACCATCAAGCAGGAGATTGCCGAAAGATATCCTTGGGTGGCCACCAATCTGGTGAAGGCCTTCGAAAAATCGAAACAGCTCGCCTACCGGCGGCTCGCAAATCCGCGGATGGTGCCGCTTGCCTTTGTGCGCACTGCGGTCGAAGAGCAACAGGCTACGCTCGGCAAGGATCCGTGGTCATACGGGCTGACGGCGGCAAATCGCACGAACTTGGAGACGGTGCAGCGTTACTGCCATCGGCAGGGGCTCATCAGCGCCGTCGTGCCGCTCGATCGGCTTTTTGAAGATACCGATCTCGGCGATGCGGCCGGCAGTGGCGCCGACGAGTTTTGAGCGCCCATGACATTCGAACAACGCCTTGCCGAGATCCTTGCCCGTTGCCGCGAGAGGAAACTCGATGTTCTGGTGGCGCTGCATGACGGGGCGCACTTCATCGAAAAGCCCGACCCCGTGATGGTCTTGACGGGATTCAAGGCGCTCGGGCCGGTCGCGGCGCTGCTCGATCGCGAGGGCGCCGTTACCTTGGTCGTAACACCCTCATGGGACGCCGAGAGGGCAAGAGAAATGTGCCCTGCCGTGCGTATCGTCGCGGCCGATGACGTGATCGGCGGCCTGAAAAAGGTATTTCCTGATTTTTGTGGGGCGATCGGAGTTGCTGGGCTCGCCGCATTTCCGTTTGGGCTTGCCCGGCATTTTTTCGAATGGGCGCCGCGGTCAGCCGTCGCCGACGACGCCGTCTTCGTGCCGGCGCGCCGTAAGACCGACATCGAACTCGCGCATGCGCGCGAGGCAACACGGATCGCGGAAGCTGGGTTTGCCCGCTTGTTGCAGATCGCACGCCCGGGGATGAGCGAGGACGATTTAGCGGCCGAGTTGCGCTGGCATTCCAAATCTCTCGGCGCCGAGGATAATTTCGCTCTGATGTGCGCCGGCCCCCACAACAAGGCAGTTGCGCCTTCCAACGGCCGGCAAATGCAGGCCGGCGACATCATCGTTTGCGAATTGACGCCGAGCTATCGTGGCCAGCTTGCGCAGATTTGCCGAACGGTGGTGCTGGGCGAGGCGACACCCCTGCTGCGCGAGAAATACGCGTTGGTCGTCCACGCGATGGATAAGGGATTTGCCGCAGCGCAGCCCGGCGCGACCATGGCCGACGTCTGCCGCGCCATCAATGGCGTCCTCGAGGCCGAGGGGTATGGCGAATATTGCTATCCGCCGCACATCCGCCGCCGGGGGCACGGGCTCGGTTTTGCCGCACACGGGCCGGGCGATGTGGCGCTCGATAACGCGACCCTGCTTGAGCCGGACATGCTCTTCATGATTCATCCTAATCAATACCTGCCGGAGACCGGCTACCTCCTCTGCGGCGAGCCCGCGGTGATGAATGCGGACGGTGCGCGCGCGCTCACGTCGCAAAAAGCGGCGCTCGCCGAAATTCCGGTGTAACGCCCAATGCACACGATGCATCCGACGTTGCGCATTGGACCCGCGGACTGGAACCCGACCCGCTTGCCGCGCGATGAATTCGAGGACCGCATTGCACAGTTGTGGGTGGATCATCCCGATGCCGGCGGTGCGCTCGTCTATGGCGATCCGCACGATCATTCGGCGCTCAGCTACCTCACGCATTTCACGCCGAAGCTCGAGGCGGGGCTCGCCCTCATTCTGCGCGATGGGACTATCCGCTTGCTGGTCGGCGGGGGTCCGAACATGGTCCCGGCGGCTCGGCCCCTTACTTTCGTCGATGAGTTGCAGGCGTTGCGTGGGGTTGCGGTTGCGGCCGAATGGGCGCGTCGATTGCCCAACGCCACAAAGCTCGTCGTGCTCGGCGGCAACTCTATGCCGTTTGGCTTCCACCGGGCCTTGGAGAACGCATTGCGTGACCGCCGCGACCCGGTGCCGGGAGACGCGGAGCTTGCAGGTCGCATGCGAGTAAAGAGTGCGCGCGAACTGATGATCCTGCGCCGGGCCTGCGCTCTGCTATCGAACGGCGTCGATGTGTTGCAGGAGGAGTTTCGCCGCGGAGCTGGCGTGACTGACATCATCCTTGCTGCCGAGCACGCCGTCATCGGGCAGGGCGCGCAGGATGTGCGCAGTCTCTTCAGCTTGGATAGCAGCATGACGCTGCGGCCCTTTGATCTTCCGGTGCCGGCAAAGCCGGATCTGCTGAGGAGTTATTTTGCCGTCTGCTTTGACGGCTATTGGGCCGAAGCATTTGTGTCCTTGTCGTCCGGCCGCGACGAACTCGCCCTACACACTCAACGCATTGTGGAGGCATTAAGTGCGGCAGCGCGCCCCGGCTTGTCGCCGGCGGCGTTGTGGAACATCACCGACGAAATGCGTGGTCCGCTTTCGCTCCACCCGCTGTGTGTGCGCAGTCTCGGAGGCGTCATTGGTCTCTCACTGGGTGACGGCTCGCTTACCCGCGATAGCCAAGCGCCGTTACTCGCGGGCGAGGTCTACGCCGTGCATGTCGGGCTTCGTGACTCCGACCACGCGGCGCTGGCATCGAGCATGGTCTGCGTGACCGATATGGGCGTGGAACGGCTCTGGCCGATAGGGAAGTGCGATGAACGACATTGAAGATCTCGCCACGTTCATCACCTCTCTGCGCGGCGCCGACGAGGCCGTGCTGAAGAAGCTCCGGTTGCACGTTGCCGACACGCTCGGGGCGTGGATTGCTGCAACAGGGACTGAAGAAGGCCGCGCGCTGATCGCGTATCGCGAGCATTTGAAGAGGATAACGGGCACGTCCAGTCCACTCGACGATATCGCGCTGCATTGTGCACTGACCCGATCGAGTGAGGTCGACGACATCCACATCGGGTCGATGATCACAGCGGGTTCAGTCGTCATCCCGGCCGCACTGTGCATGGTGACGGGGTTTCAGGGTTGCGACCCGCGGGGGCTGACTTCGGCGATACTTGCGGGCTACGAGGCAATGATCCGGATGGGCCGGACCATCAGGGGACCCGAGGTGCTCTTTCGCGGTATCTGGGCGAGCTATTTCGCCGCTCCGTTCGGTGCCGCAGCGGTTGCCGCCAGGCTTTTCAATCTCAATACGCAGCAGACAGCGCATGCCCTCGCTCATGCGCTGACCATGAGTGCCCCGTCCGTCGGCGGACACGAGACGGCGTCAACGGCGCGTTGGTGGTTGTTCGGCCAGGCGGTGCGCAAGGGCGTGAGCGCGGCGCTGGCGGCGCAGGCGGGCTTTACCGCCGACGTCGGAATCATGCGGTCGCGGCTGCTGCCTGAAGTTTTTGGCATCGAACCCGATCTTGCGGCGATGGCTGGCGCGCAGGATCAGCCTTTGGCGCTGTCCGAGGTCTCATTCAAGCCCTGGTGCGCGGCGCGCCAAACGATGGCGGCGACGCAGGCTTTCCGCGAGGTTCTCGCTGGCGGGCTGTCGCCGGACCGTATTACCGCAATCGAAGCTTTTGTCGTTCCGCTGCACCTGAAAATGATCGATCAGGGAATCCATCGCGGCGATCGAGGTTCCTATTTTAAAAGTCTGCCGTACCAGATGGCGATCGCGGCGTTGCAGCCTCAAAGCCGTTTCGATGTCGGTCCATCGGAGGAACTGCTGACGGGCCCGGTCATGGATTTCATGAAACGGGTCACCGTTAAGGCCGACCAAAATCTGATGGGGCCGTATCCGCGCGAGTGGCGAGCGCGAATTGTCGTCGAGACAGTTGACGGTGAGCGCGAACATGCCGTGGCCGCAGTCCCGGGAGACCCCAGTCGGCCGATGCCGGCTTCGGAGCTGGAATCGAAGTTCAACCGGCTCGCGGCTGCCGCGGGACTGCAAGCTGTCGAACGGCTATGGAGCGTCGGACTAGGCCTCCTGGACGCGATTGCCGAGCCGCACGCTGTTGATCCCTTTAGTCTGCCGCCGGCCGCGAATAGTTTCTAATCGACATCCGAAATTGCGTGCCGCCAGGGTGGCGGATCGAACATGGCGACCAGGAAATCGACAAATACGCGTAGCCGTGGCGCGATGCGCCGGCGCTGCTGAAAGATGATCGAGATGTCGTGCGCATGCGGATTATAACCCCGCATTAATTCGACCATGTGTCCGGCTTCAATCTCTGGCCGTGCGTAATACTCGGCGACTTGCGCCAGGCCGAGCCCGGCGCTCGCGGCGGAGATCAATGCCTCGCCACTGTTGAAAATAATTTCACTGCCGGGGGTCAGTGTTTCGACGGTCTTGCCGCGCTTGAATCGCCATTGCCTGATCTGGCCGTTCCGGGGCCTCCGGTAACTCAGGCAAACATGATCCTTGAGGTCGGACGGGCTTTGCGGATTGCCGCGTTCGAGGAGATAGTTGGGCGCGCCGCAAACTACATAATCCACCGCGGCGAGCTTGCGCACGATCATCCGCGATGAGGGCAATTCGCCGACCTGGATCGCGGCATCCAATCCGTCACGGCTTTGCGCGGTGAAGAAATCGCCGATGACGATCTCAAGCGACACCGAGGGGTAGGACCTGACAAAATCCGGCAGCCGCGGAATCACCCACAGGCGTCCGAGCGCGGAAGGCATGCCGATCCGTATCCGACCGCTCGGTAGCCGCCCCGACCGACCGACGGCGGTCTCGGCTTGCTCTAGATCGGCAATGATGCGTTTGCAGCGCTGATAAAACTCGAACCCTTCCGGCGTCGGAAAAACCCGCCGGGTCGTGCGGTTCAACAAACGTACGGCTAGTTTTTGTTCAAGCCGCAGGACCGCGGCACTGACCGCCGACGTGCTGACGCCGAGCGACCTTGCGGTCGCGCTGTAGTTTCGGGTCTCGACGACATTGATAAACACCAGAATACCGTGCAGGCGATCGATGGCATCCTCCATTATAAATGCTAGAGTTGAAACTCAATGAACCACTCTATGGCCGGAAAATCTAGTAGTACTGGGCGACGGGGATAGCGGCGCCTTAAGACGCCGGCCACGACGCCGATCGAGCGTATCGGCAAGCGGGGGAAGGAAATGCCCAATACGTCTTTTATGACAGCGAAATCCGTCGCGCTCGCATTGACGGCGTTTGTTGGAATTGCCGTTGCTTTTACGCCGCCAGCGCGCGCGGAAAGTTATCCGAGCCGCCCCATTACATTCATCGTACCGGCGCCTGCGGGCGGTGGAACCGACACGCAAGCCCGTATCCTCGCGCCCAAATTAAGCGAGTTGCTGGGGCAGCCTGTCGTCGTCGAGAACCGCGGCGGCGCCAGTGGCAATATCGGAGCCCAGGCCGTCGCCAAGGCGGCGCCCGACGGCTACACGCTCTTGGCCATGATCTCCTCGCACGTCATGAACCCGTTCGTTCTCAAATCCGTGCCCTACGATATCGATCATGACTTTGCGATGATCTCGCGCACCGTCACCGCGCCCGAAGTTCTGGTCGGTAATCCATCCTTACCGGCGAAGGATCTCACAGAACTGCTCGCCTTCATGAAGGCCAATCCGGGCAAGGTCACGTTTGGCTCGGCGGGCGTCGGCAGTCTGTCGCACCTCATCGTCGAACTATTCGCACAAGACGCTGGGGTGAAACTCCTGCACGTGCCTTATCGCGGAACCCAGCCGGCCCTCAACGACGTTCTCGGCGGTCAGGTGGCCATTATGATGCCCGACTTGACCATCGCACTCAGCAATATCGAAGCCGGAAATTTACGCGCCTATGGCGTCACCAGCGCCGCCCGGTCGCCGGCGGCCCCGAGTTTGCCGACGGTTGCGGAGGCCGGATTGCCGGGCTTCGAAGCCGTGCAATGGTTTGGCATCGCCGCGCCAGCCGGCACGCCTGCCGACATTGTCGACAAGCTCAATGGCGCGGTGACGAAGGCGCTGAATGATCCGGCTCTCAAGAAACGCTACGAGGAACTGGCCATGACGCCGGCGCCGAGCGTGTCGCCGCAGGACTACACGAAGTTCGTGCATGACGAGGGCCTGCGGTGGGGCAAGGTGGTCGCCGACGCCCATATCGTCGCGCAATAGAGCAAAATTTCTCGTCATGATCACATCAGAGAATAAGCAGGAGCAACGATGACACTCGTTCTGAAGGGCGTCATGCAAAGTCCGGTGACTCCGCTCAGGGAGGATTTCAGTCCGGACTACGAAACGTTCGAGAAATTGGTAGATTTCCATGTCCGCACCGGAGCAACCGCCATTTCATGGCCGCACCATAAGGCGGAGTCGCACAATCTCACTATAGCCGAGCGCAAAGCGCTGGCCGAAGTGGCTATCAAGACCGTCGCCAAGCGCGTCCCGATTTCCATTCACGTCAGCGCATTGGCGCTCGAAGACACGTACGATCTGGCGCGGCACGCCCAAAAATCAGGTGCCGACGCCATCATCGCCATAACTCCGTATTTCTGGAAATATTCTCCCGAGGCGATCTACGATTATTTCGTACAACTCGCCACCTCGATCGATCTTCCGCTGATCGCCTACAACTCGCCGAGCTATCTTGACGGCATCGAGTTCACTGGCGAATTGACCGCGCGTCTCATTGAACGGCTGCCCAATCTCGTCGGCATGAAAGAAGCTAGCTTCAACAGCGAAAAATTCTTCGAGATATTGAGAGCGGCCTTACCGCTGCGGCCCGATTTTGCGATGATCGCGGGCGTCGAATATCTGCTTCCGTCAGTGTCGCTGGGCGGAGCGGGTTCCTATTCCTCGGCCGGAGCGATCTGTCCCAATTTATGCGTCGAGCTTTACGAATGCTGCGCCAACGGCAAGTGGGCGCGCGCCCGCGAATTGCAATACAAGCTGTCTCAGCTTTGGCTAATTTTCCGCGACCAGTATCCGTCCTCGCTTAAGGGCGGCTGCGTCATCATGGGACGGCCGGTTGGACCGACGCGGCCGCCGCTGCCGACCGCGTCCGCCGAGCGCATCAAATTCATCGAAAAACGACTTGATCAGCTCGGCATTCTGCAGTCGGAACCGCACGGCTGGTGAGCATCATCGGGCAAGAGAGGACAATTCAGTGGCCGATTTCAAATTCAACCTGGTGCACGCACCAGTTACGCCGTTCGCGAACGGCCGCATCGATTTTGCCACATACGGCAAGGTGTTAGACTTTCATCTCGCCGGCGGCGCCCAGGGTTTGGCGTTGCCGATGCATATCGGCGAATCGGTGAGCCTCACGGTGGCGGAGCGCGAGGCTCTGCTTGAATTCGCCGTCAAGCATGTCAAAGAACGCGTTCCAATCATCGGCAACGTGAGCGAAGCCGGCACTGCAATCGCCGCATCCCTGGCAAGCCACGCCGCGAAGGCCGGCGCGGCAGCGATGGCCGCCAGCGTTCCATATTACTGGAAGCCGCCTCAGCACATGCTCGTCGAGCATTTCATTGCGATCGGAGAAGCCGGTCAAATTCCGCTGTTTGTCCTGAATTCACCCGCCGAGATGAACGAAGTCGAGATCGCGAGCAAGTCGGTCGTCGACCTCCTGCACCGTCTGCCGAATATGGCCGGGTTGATCGATCTGAGCCTCGATTGGCAATATATGATCGAGGTGATCACCGTGGCGCGCGCGAAGCGACCCGATTTTCAGCTCGTCTCCGGCACCGAATATATGATTTCGGCTGCGGCTATCGGCGCCACCGGGTTGCTCTCGCCGCTCGGCGGCGTCGCGCCGAAACTGATCGGCAGCCTGTTCGCCCTATGCATGGCCGAAAAATTTGCGGAAGCCAGGGCGGTGCAGGAAAAGGCCGCGATTCTGTTTCGGGCAATGCGCGACTCCGGCGTCGCCGGCTTCAAAACCGGACTTCTGGCGCTCGGCCGAGATTGCGGCGCGCCGCGTCCACCATTGACCGGGCTCGATGACGCAAGTGCCAAATCGCTCTTCGCCGAGATTACATCTGCGGGCGTGATGAATACTGAACTGCGTGGCTGGGCATAAAATGACAGAACCAATTGCGGCGCGGGCGCTATGGCTGCCGCGGTTTCGATGAAAGTCGCGCTGGTAACCGGCGCTTCTTACGGGGTCGGTGCCGCGATCGCTCTCGCGCTTGCCCGCGATGGCTTCCGCATCGCCGCTACCGCGACACGGGAGCGCAACCTCGATGCGACCTTGGCCGCCCTACGCGAGGTGGGGCGGCCGGCGGTCGCCATCGAACTCGATCTCCGGTCGCAATCGAGCATCGAAAAGGCGGCTGCCGCCGCTATCGGAACGTTCGGCCGCATCGATGTGCTGGTGAACAATGCCGGGGTCAACTTGCGAAGCAAGGCGATCGAGACCGCGCGGGAAGACTTTGAAAACGTAATCGCCGCCAATGTGACCGGCACGTTCTTCCTGACCCAGCAAATCGGGCGTTATCTGATTGCCCAGGGTGCCCCGGGGCGCATTGTCATGATCGCGTCGGCGCACGGGCTGGTTGGCGCTGCCGATCGCTCGGCCTACGGCATCAGCAAGGCCGGGATCCTGCAAATGACTCGCATGCTGGCGATCGAATGGGCCGAACACGGCATTACGGTGAACGCGATCGCCCCAGGCCGCCTCGATACGGCGTCGCCGTCGCGGGCAGGAACCGGGTCCGACAAGGCCTACATGGAAGCGATGCTGAAACGTATTCCGCTGCATCGCTTGGCGACGGCTGACGAAGTCGCCGCGGCCGCAGTTTTCCTGACAGGACCGGGGGCGGCATCGATCACCGGACAGACCATCGTCATCGATGGCGGCTTGACCGCAACGTGAAGCGGCATCCATCGCAAGCGGAGGTTTTTCAATGAAGCTTTATTCCGGAGCCGAGTCCGGCAATTCCTGGAAGATCCGCATCCTGTTGGAACAGCTTGGCGTGCCCTATGAGAAAGTGCTGATCGACCTTCTCAAATGGGAGCATAAAACGAAAGTATTTGTCGAGACTGTCAATCCGCGCGGTCAGGTGCCGGTGCTGGAAGATGAGGGCCATCGCTTCTGGGATTCTGGCGCCTGTCTCGTCTATATCGCGCGAAAATATGAGCGGCTGGACTGGCTGCCGATCGAGCCCGTGGCTTTGGCGGAAGTGCTCCAATGGGTCTTCATGGCCGAGACCGAGATCCAATTCGGCCTGCAATACGGCCGCCGCGGCGTGATGCGCGATCGGTGGGTGATCGGTTCGGCCGCCAATAAGGCTCAGTATCAAACAATCGGGCGGATGGCGCTGACGGCGATGGAATCCCGCCTGGGCAATCACGACTGGCTGGCGCTCGACCGCATAACCATCGCCGATATCGCCTGCTACCCCTACGTGTTTCATGCTCATGAGGCGGACTTGTCGCTGGACGCCTATCCAGGAATTCGTGCGTGGTTGGAACGTTGTCGCGCCATGCCGAATTGGGCCGCCGCACCAAAACCTCCGACGAGGCATTACGCCGACATGCCGGGGTCACAAAAGACATGAGCGTCTGCCCGTCGCACCATCAGAGACACGACGTATGAATCTGCGAGCGAGCCGATTGATCCGCCGCGATCGCGCTACCGGCGCGCTGGAGGGCACGTTCCAACTGCAATCTTGGCTGCCGATGCTGGGCGTTGTCATCGGTATTGCCCTTATCGCCGGCCCGATACTTTGCGGCCTCATCAGAAGCATACTGGTCTGGCAGGACGACGGCGCTCATCTCTCTGTTGTCAATTTCAGTAACCTGCTCGGCGACTCCCGATTTTACATGGCCGTCGGCAACACCCTACTTTGTGGCGTCGCAACGACCCTATTGAGTGCCGTCTTGGGCATTTCGCTCGCTTGGATCATTGCTCGTACCGATCTGCCCGGCAAAGCCTTGTTCGAAACCCTGAATCTCGTGCCGTTTTTCATGTCGCCTTATGTGGGTGCGATTGCCTGGACGTTCTTGATCGCGCCTTACAGCGGCCTCTTGCAGAACGCCTTGAAAGATACCTTACACCTGAGCGCCGACTGGTTGAATATCTATAGCCGTGGCGGTGTGATCTGGGTGCTATCTCTGTTTTATACGCCCTATGTTTATTTGTTGGTGATCTCGCCGCTGCGGCAGATGGACGGGGCGCTGGAAGATGCCGCGCGAGTCCACGGCGCATCGTTTTGGCTGACGCTTCGCGCAATCACTTTGCCGCTGATGGAGCCTGCAATCCTCTCGGCGGCGCTGATTGTTTTCATAACCAGCGCCGGACTGTTCGACGTCCCGCTCGCGTTGACGGCGACCAAAGGCATCCGGATGCTGCCGACAGAGATTTTTACACTCGTCAACTATCCGTCCGACCTCGGCCGCGCCTCGGCCTATGGCATCGTTATCGTCTTCGTGACCATCGGCATGACGCTGTTGCAACGGCGTCACCTCGGCCGCCGCCGCTATACGATCGTCACCGGCAAGGGTTACCGCGCCCGCCGGGTTCAATTGTCTCGAGGCGGCACGGCCGCGGCCATCGCCGTGGAAATGCTCTATATTGTAACAAGCGTGATCCTGCCGGTGTGCGCACTAACCGCAGTTGCGATTTCGCCGTTGTGGACCGGCCGGCTACACCTTGCCGCGGCGACACTCGCCAATTTTCACTACGTGCTATTCGAGTATTCGCTTACACAAAACGCATTACTCAATAGCCTCATTCTCGCAATCGCCGGGGCCACGATCGGCGTAACGTTGAGTTTTCTGCAAGCTCACTTCCTGGAGCGAGGGCGGTCCGGATACCGTCCAATCGTCGATATCCTGCTGTCGTTGCCGCTCGGTATTCCCGGCATCGTGTTATCGCTCTTTTTCCTCATCCTTGCGATCAGGACTCCGCTTTACGGTACGCTGGCGATCATGCTGGTCGCCTATGTGGCGCGTTTTTTTCCGTTCTCGACACGGACCATTGGCGCGATGATCGCCGCCCTGCATCCGGAACTGGAGGAGAGCGCGCGGACGAGCGGCGCGAGCTGGGCGCAGACCATCCGCTACATCGTTTTGCCGCTCGCCCGCCCTGCGCTAATCGCCGCTTGGATCATGTTATTCGTCATCTTCATCCGCGAACTCGGGGCAAGCATCCTGCTCTACAGCAGTGGTACCGAAACCCTAAGCGTCGCCATGGTTCTGCTGAGCGAAAACAGCGCCGGATATGTCGCCGCCCTCGCGCTCGTGCAACTGACGCTTCTGCTCGCGGCATTCGCGGCGTTGCGTCTGAGCAAAGCCGAGATTGTGTGAGATGCAATACCGATATGCCGGACCCTGAGATGAAGACATCCGACGAACCTTCTTTCGCCCTTGCGGTCTCGGGCCTGACGAAGCGCTTTGCCGGCCACACCGTCGTCGACGATGTCTCGTTTTCCGTCAAAAAGGGCAGCACGCTGGCGCTCCTCGGCCCGAGTGGTTGCGGCAAGACCACGATTCTACGCTGTCTCGCGGGCCTTGAAGCGCCGGAGCGGGGCAGCATCTCAATTGCAGGGCGTGCGGTATTCGATGCCGCCAAAGGTATCAATCTATTACCTGAGCAACGCGGACTTGGCGTTGTATTCCAATCCTACGCCGTGTGGCCGCACATGACGGTGGCGCAAAACGTCGGATTTCCGCTTCGTGTTCGAGGAAAAATGGATGCCGATAGCCGTCGCGAAAGCGTCCAGCGCATCCTGCAGGCGGTCGGCTTGGCGCGCTTCGCCGATCGGCCCGCAACCCAATTAAGCGGCGGACAGCAGCAGCGTGTTGCACTGGCACGGGCGCTCGTTCACGAGCCCGACATCGTTCTCTTCGACGAGGCGCTGTCGAACCTCGACAAGCTATTGCGGGAGCAGATGCGTCTTGAACTCAAGGCCCTGCAGGACCGGCTTGGCTTCACCGCGATCTATGTCACGCATGACCAGGACGAAGCGCTTGGGCTTGCCGACACGCTCGTTTTGCTCAATGCCGGAAAAATAAACTCCAGGGGTACGGCAAAGGATGTCTTTCGTTGCGCCGACTCGGCGTTCTCCGCACGCTTCTTCGGCTGGAACGTTGTTCCCGGTATCGTCTCCAGGGTCCATTCCGACAGCGGCACGGCGACAGTACGCATTGCCGACACCGAGCTACGCGTGCCTGCCTCGACGGCCTCGGCCGGGGAACATGTCGAGGTCGGCTTTCGTCGAGAGCACGCCGCGCTCCAGCCGGTCGCAGCCGAGCGCGGAGCCACCAACGATGCCGTAATCGCGAAAGTCGTGACAGGCTCGTTCCAGGGCCTTCAGAACGAGTATCTCCTCGATTTAGGTCAAGGCGTTTTTGTTCGGGCCCTGCACCCCGACATCGCGGTACAGCGCGGCGCCGACGTCGAAATGGTCGTCGCGCTCGATCACATCGTGGTTTGGCGGAACGGCGAGGACAAATAAGAAGCGGCTCAAGAAGAATGCGGGAGATAAATATGCTCAAGAGCACTATTGCGGCGATTGTACTTTTAGCCCTCGGGCAAAATGCCTGGGCGGAGGATATCCCCGCGTCCGTCGGCCTCGGTCCGGCTGCGCAAAGCGCGTTGAAGGATCTCATCAGCGCTGCGGAGAAGGAGGGCACGTTTAATTATGCCGACACCATTATTCAACCGACGACGAGCAACGATCTCGTTGCGGCCTTTCGGACCTATTACGGTCTGCCCGATTCGTTCCGCGTCAATTTCACGCTGCTCGGCAGCGCCGCAATGGTGACGCGGCTAGAACAGGAAGAAAGTGCCGGCAAAGTATCGTTCGATGTCGCGGCAGTCGCATCGCCGATCTGGGCATTCGACGCCAATCGACGCGGCGATTTTCTCGAATATCATTCCCCGCAATACACCTTCTATAGCTCCGCCTTCGCCGCGGGGCTGGGGGTCGACGGATACTTTATCTTCAATGGCGGATACGCGCAGATTCCGATCTGGAACGCCGAGGTCTTCGATTTCAAAGGCAAATCATACAAGGATGTCGCCGATGCGGCCGAGCCGGGCCGCTTCAGCATCGGCGACGCCGCTCATTCGGAATCTCAGCTGACGACCTATGTGGGGCTGCGCCAGATTTTCGATATTCCGTTCTTCAAAGGCATTGCCGCCAAGAAGCCGACCTTTATCTACCGCTCGGAGCTTTCGGCGCAGCGCGTCCTCACCGGGCAGGACACGATCGCGATGGGAGGAGGCGCGGCGCGCGTCATGCAAGCCGATGAGAAGGGTGCCAAGCTCAAGGTGCTCTATCCTTCGGAAGGATTTGCGTTGTTGCCGCAATCCACGTTCATCTTGAAAGGCGCGGCGCATCCGAATGCTGCAAGATTGTGGATTGACTTCATTCTGTCCGAACAGGGCCAGGCGATCCTGGCCCGCAAGGAAGCTCTGATCTCCGGACGGGCAGGCTTTAAGAGCCCGGTTCCCGACATCGCGCCCGATCTCGGATCACTCAAAGTCGTCAATGTCGACTGGAAAAATATGGATGCAGCGACCCTGACGAAGTATCGAGAAGAGTGGGAGTCGATATTCACTCCATAAGCATCGTGTCTCTGTATGTTCAACCCGCGACCGTTCGTATGCCACTTCGTCATAGGCATGGGGCGTTAATTGTTGCGACCGTCTCCGCGCAAGTCCGGCAAGCCGATGCCGGTCGCCTCGAATCCGCCATCGACCGCCAGCGTCTGGCCGGTAATATAGCTGGCGCGATCGCTGCACAGAAAGAAGATGGCTTCAGCCAGTTCTTGCTCCAAGCCGTAACGGTTGAGCGGAATGGCGTCGTGGTAGGCAGCGCGGATATCCGGCGTATGGACGGCCTTTGCCATGGCGGTGTCGACCGGACCCGGCGCGACAGCATTCACCCGGATGCCGTATGAGGCTAGTTCGACCGCTTGTTGCTGGGTCAGATGCGCCAAGCCGCCTTTGCTCGTGCCGTAGGCAGTGCGCAGGGTCGATGCGCGCAATCCGGATATTGAGGTGACGTTGACGATGGCACCACCGCCGCCGGCGCGCATCAGCGGGACTGCCGCCTGTGCGCATAGGAACGGTCCGGTGAGATTGACCGCCAGCACCCGCGACCAGTCCTCATAGGTAATGTCGAGGATAGGCTTGAAGATGGCGATTCCGGCATTGTTGACGAGCGCATCCAGGCGGCCGAATTTCTCTGCTACCGTCCCGATCGCTCTGGCGACACCCTCGGCGTCGGAGACGTCGCAACATATGGCCATGGGGCCGTCGGTGAAGGCCAAGGCCGCATGAGTACGGTTGAGCGTCTCATCGTCGATATCGAGCAAGGCGACAAGCCAGCCGTCGGCGAGGAATCGCTTGGCGGTCGCCAAACCGATCCCGCGCGCGGCGCCGGTTACGAGTGCGACCTTCTGGATTGCTGGGTTCATCCATCCCTCCCGCTCTGCGATTACCCGCAAATGTCGAAAACGTCACGGCTGCGGGCTACTTTCACTTCCGTCCGCGCCGAAAGGCCGACCCCGCCCTGGCACTTTATCGGCTTAGGCTTCAGCCTGCGGCGGAAATCGCCAGTGCTTTCGCCGGCATGGCACTTGGGCTACGCTTAATGTTTCCATGGGGTTCACGCCTTGAAACTGTTACGTCGAAACTTCCTGCAGCTCGCGGCAGGTGCCGCCGCGCTTTCGGCGGTGCCGCGGCGCGCAAGAGCGGAGACCTATCCGTCGCGGCCGGTGCACATGATCGTGGGCTTTCCCCCCGGCAGCGCACCCGACATCATGGCTCGGCTTGCCGCGCAATGGTTGTCGGAACGGCTCGGGCAACAGTTTGTCGTCGATAACCGGCCGGGCGCAGGCAGCAATATCGGCACCGAGGCCGTGGTACGGGCAGAGGCGGACGGCTACACGATTCTCGCCGACGTCTTGACCAATGTGCTCAATGTCTCGCTCTACCAAAATCTCAATTTCAATTTTATCCGTGACATCGCGCCGGTGTCGACCACCGCCAACGCGCCCTATGCGTTGCTGGTTACGAACACGCTGCCGACCGCGACCATTCCTGAGTTCATTGCCTACGCCAAAAGCAACCCCGGCAAGATCAATATGGCTTCGGGCGGCATCGGCACCTCGTCGCATCTCTTCGGTGCGCTGTTTATGACTATGGCCGGGGTCGATCTGGTGCATGTTCCTTATCGCACCAATTACATGACTGACTTGATCGGCGGACAGGTGCAGTTTGTGGTCAATCCTATTCCGCAGTCGATGGAATTCGTCAAAGCCGGCAAAGTGCGTGCGCTCGCGGTGACCACAGGGACGCGCATGGCGGCACTTCCGGATATTCCGACAGTGGCCGAATTCGTGCCGGGCTACGAGGCCGTGGGCTGGTATGGCATCGGAGTGCCGAAGGAGACGCCCGCGGAGATCGTCGACACGCTCAATCGGGCGCTCACCGCCGCGCTCGGCGAGGTCGGACCGAAGGCACGGCTTGCCGACCTCGGCGTCGAGCCGATGCCAATGACGCCGGCGCAGTTCGCCGGTTTCATCACGAGCGAAAATGACAAATGGGGCAAGCTCATTCGCGCCTCCGGCATTAGGTTGGATTGAGATCGGTCGCCGTTTCCGGCTTGATATTTGCCATCGATCCGAAGCGGATGTCGCTCGGTTAACGCCGCGTTAAGGTGATGCACTGGATGGTGGTTGCGGAAAAACCGTCTGGGGGTCCTAGCGATGTTATCCGAAAGCCGTGTGCTTCTTGAGAACGAACCTTGTCCCGTGACTGATCAAATGCTGGGCGATTTGTATCGTGCCAGTCCGCATGGGCTGCACGAACTGATTGCTACCGTCTCGCCGGCCGCCAGAGCTCTGCTGGCCGTGTATTGCTACCGTCGTGCCCATCTTGCTTCAATCGGGTTGGTGATCGCGGCGAGCTGCGAGGAAGAGGATTTGACTTCCCTCGGGGGCAACGCCGGCGCATCGCTGTTTGAGCGATCGCGTGAAGCGCCGAAATCGCTTTCGATCGATGCCAACACCCTCGGTCGTCGGAAAATTACCTTGGCGACTGAACCTCTCCGCCAGCTAATCCCTCTCGACGATGCAGAGGACTGAGGTTCGGATCGTTCGCTGAGACCGTTTCGTAGATTGTTTGCAGGCCGCAATTGCGTCCCGAATAATCCGAAAAGAATTTGTAGAATTGGTGGTGTTGGCGCCTCGGTAGCATTGCGCCCTGCGTTTCATTCTTCGCCATAATCTTCGCCATAATTTTCGAAATGAATAGGTTGACTGGGTAGTGACCTCGCGCGAGCGTTGGCGGATTGCACTCGCCGCGCCAAGCGGCAAGCTCGCGACACCGGCGATCGGCGTTTTCCCGGCGGCCCGCGAATTAGCGGTTGTCAGCCGTTATTTTTAGTTGTAATAAAAAATATACGATATATAAAGTTTAGTTGCCTCGCTGCGGTCTGCGGACGTTTTTGGATGGGGATAATGCCCTTGATCGCCCTCGATCAGACCGATTTGGACAGATTCGCGAACGACGGTGTCCTGCTGCTGCCGTGGCGGCTGAGCAGCCACCATGTTCAAACATTGATTGAGCAACTGCCGGCTTTGGCCCGTCGTGTCGATACCGTAGCGCTCGAGGCGGACGGAAAGACGCCGCGCGCGCTTCACGGCGGTCACGCGGAAAATGAAGTTTTCGATCGTCTGACGCGTTTGGATGCCTTAATGCGCCCGGCTGAACAAATTCTTCGCGATCGGGTCTATGTCTATCAATTCAAGGTAAATCTGAAGGTCGCCTTCGCCGGCGACTTTTGGCCGTGGCATCAGGATTACAGCTTCTGGGCCAAAGAGGATGAGATGCCGTCGCCCCGTGCCGTCACGGTCGGGATATTCCTGGACGACGTCACCGAGTTCAACGGCCCAATGTATTTCATTCCCGGTTCGCATCGGAGCGGATGTCACGATTTTGACGTGGGAAAGTCTGACGCGCCCACCGAGGCATGGCGTCGTCATGTCGCAGCGTCGTTGAGTTATCAGACCGATCGGGACAAGGTGGCCGCCCTGGCCGCGGCGCGAGGAATGCTGGCGCCAAAGGGGCCGGGTGGCACCATCCTGTTGTTCGACAGCAACGTCGTGCACGCGTCACCGGCGAATATTTCGCCGATGGAACGCCGGATGTTATTTATCACATATAACAGCGTGACGAATGCACCGAAAAACGCCAAACGGCCTGAGTTTCTCGTCAATCGCAATGTCACGCCGCTTGTCCCGCTTGAGGGTTTGGAATTGATCGAACCGATGACCGCCTGACGCAAGTTCCATCGTCTCGCCAAGGTTCAGCAGTCGCCGCAAGGAGAGGGGAGCGCATCCAGGTTGATCGGTTCCGGCACAATCCTTGGTACAAGAGTCCGTAAATCGCGGCCGACGAGCGCACCGCGAAACTCCGGTCCCGCCTCGATGATACGGGCCTCCCATTTCTCGCCGGTATCGGCCTGGACCCGTCCGATGGCGGGGGGATGATCGGGATGAAGCGCGACATCGAACTGGTCGAGCGGAAACGACAGGCCGAAACCGAGCGCTTTGATGAAAGCTTCTTTCACGGTCCAGCCGCGCCAGAACGCTTCCTGTCTGTCTGCGGGGGCAAGCGCGCAATATTCTTGCTGTTCGCTCGGCGAAAAAAAGCGAGCCACGATCTGGTCCGCGTCGTCAAAAGTGCGAACTTGCTCGACATCGACCGCGAACGCCGACTTTCCCCGACGCACGCCGATGATTGCCAAATCACAGGAATGCGATGCGCTATAAAATAAGCCGGCCCGGTCGAATGGAGGCGCAAGCGTCGGCTTGCCGAACGCATTGGTTCTGAAAGTCAGGGATTCGGGCGCGCTGCCGAGCTGCATTCCTAGCACACAACGCAATATCCATCGTCGTAGAACGAATCTTCGACAATGAACCGGGTCGACGAACCGTTCGGCACGTTCCTGCTCGTCGAGTGCGAGGCCGCGTTGCCAATTCTTCGCCCGGGCTGCATCGCCAAGTGGTGCGGCAAAAACGACAACGGTGCTGATGTCTTTCATATGCCGTTCATATGCCACGATCCGGGCCGAAATTGCGCGCAGCTTTTCATTGCGTTACTTTCAGTTGTAGTGTAGGATTTTACGTTAGTGGCAGCACAGCGCGGCCACAACTCATTGATGTTCATGCAAAGATTGCCTCGCGGTCGTGATCTGCTGGAGTTTTGACCTCGGTCGCTCGGGAGCAATTTAGGTGCCGCACACATCCAGCCAGGAGAGACAAAATGACTACACTAGGAATGGGAGCGCAGCTTGAAGGCGCTCGATTGGCTCAGCCGACGATCCTCGCGGCCATGACGGACGCGGCCAAAGATGCAGGGCCTGCGATCGAGGGAATTCCCGGCGCCGCCGAATTCATGTCCGCGGCCATGGCCTATGCGGGCCGCCTCAGCGCCGCCCTCACCGAGGTCGGCAGTGCGGTCAGTGTTGCCAACGCGCTCACGGCTGGCGGCGTGCCGCTCGACGAAGCCAAGCTCAAGTCGGGTATCGCGAATTTGCGCGGCGCTTTGCCGATGAAGGAGATCATCAATCACCTTGAAAAGTTCTTCACCAATCCAGCTGTCAGCGCCAAGCTCAAACAGCGCTACGGCGGCGAGTCCAAAAACGTGGACTTCGCGGCGGTTCGGCAGGCGTTGAAGAAAGTCCAGCCGTCCACGGTGGTGGCGTTCAAGCAGCTCAACGAGTCACTGACCAAGCTCCAGGCCTACGACGAAGTGGTGGACGTCGGCTCATTGAAGGCGAGCCTCGGTCAGATGCAATCGGATCTGGGCGGCATCCTTGCCGACTTCGGCAAAGACATCGAACGCTTGGTGAAAGTCTGCGACACCTGGGTCGCAACCTTCGAATAGCGGTCTAGCTGCCGCACCCGGGCATATCCTTGCCACAGGGTGCGGCAGACGCGGCAGGCGCGTCGGCGGGATCGATGTCGTATGAGTCGGGTTGAGACGCCAATCGAAAGCTTGGTGAACGTTGCTGCTTCGTCCTCGGATCGATTGGCGTTCGGCTATCCGCGCGGCGATGGCGAATTGCTCGACGCGAGACTGACTTACGGGGAGCTCTGCCGACGCGCCGAGGTAGCGGCGACGGCGTTATTGCGGAGCGCGAAGCCTGGTGACCGAGTCCTGTTGGCGGTACGGCCCGGACCGGCCTTCGCGATCGGACTTTTCGGCTGCTGGCGCGCGGGAATGATTCCGGTTCCAGCCTATCCGCCGCGCCCCAATCGTTCCAACGACCGGGCGCTGGTGATCGCGCGAGATGCGGGCGCGCGCATTGCCTTCGTGTCGGACGGTCTGCACGGCCGCGCGCGTTCGATCCTGCAGGCGGGAGGCCTCGACTGCCTCGATATCGAAACACTGCGGGAGGATGGCGCGGCGCCGGACTGGTTCGTGTGGTCTCCAGATGCGGTTCATCTGATCCAATACACGTCCGGCTCGACCTCCGATCCCAAGGGAGTAGCCGTCACTGCGGCGGCTCTCGCCGCCAATTTGAACGCGGTCAACGCGCTCATGCGACCCTCTGTTGACGGCGTGACCGTCAGCTGGTTGCCGGCGTTCCATGATCTGGGCCTGATCCAAGGAACGATTCAGCCAATCTGGCGCGGCCACACGGCCTATATTTTGACGCCGGCCGAGTTCGTGAAGAATCCTCTGCGCTGGCTGCAAGCAATGTCGCGGTTCCGCGCGACTGAGAGCCAGGCGCCGAATTTTGCCTTCGAATTGGTGGCACGCGCGGTCAAGCCTTCCGAGCTTGTAGGTCTTGATCTGTCATCTGTGCGCCACGTTATCGCCGGAGCTGAGCCCATTCGGAAATCCGTGATGGACCGGTTCCTCAATCTTGTGGCCGGCATCGGATTTCGTCCGTCGGCGCTAGTGTATGGCTACGGCATGGCCGAGACGACGCTGGTCGCGTCGATGTGCATGGAGTCGCCGCTCTATAGCGCTGTCGATGCTGGTGCTCTCGAGCAAGGCTTAGTCCAGCCGGCTGCCGAAGGAAGATCTTGCCGGCACATCGCGAACTGCGGTGCGGCTCTCGCCGGGTCAGTCGCCATCGTCGTCGATCCCGCCAACCGGCGTTTGCTGGGGTCGGACCGGGTCGGCGAGATTTGGCTCGCCGGCCCTTCGCTCGCGCAAGGCTATTGGCACTTGCCGGACGCGACGCGGAATACATTCGGGGCACATACCAGCGATGGTCAGGGCCCGTTTCTCCGAACTGGCGACCTTGGCTTCCTCGATGAGCGCGGCCGAATCCACATCACCGGCCGGCTCAAGGACGTCATCATCATCAATGGCCGCAATCATTATCCGCAGGATATCGAGGCGAGTGCGTGCGCCGCAGATCCTCACCTGTCGGACGGACGTGGCGCGGCCTTTGGAATCGATGCGGACGGCCGCGAGGCCATCGTGCTTGTGCACGAAGTGCGCCGCGACGGTGGCCTCGACATCGACGATGTCGTCGCCCGCATTCGGTATGCCGTCGCCGACGAAAACGAAGTGGATCTTGACGCAGTCGTGCTGGTACGCGCCGGCACGCTGCCGCTGACCAGTAGCGGCAAGGTCCAGCGGACGGCGACGCGGCGGGCTTGGCAAGACGCAGGTCTTGTCGTCGTCGGCGAATGGCAACGATCACGCGACCTGCAGACGACCGACGCTTCGACGGCGACCGACGGGGCAGCCGCGGGAAATCGGTCCGATGCGACTCTGCTCAGACGGTTGGTCAGTCTAGCCGCGGAAGTCTCCGGTCTTCCGCCCGAGCGCATCGATCCGACGGAGCCGCTGGCACAGTTGGGTTTGGGTTCACTCCAGGCGACGCGTCTCATCGGTCTCGTCGAGTCGGAATTCAAAGCGGCGGTCGACCCGACTGCGACCTATACGCATCCGACGCTCGCGCAGCTGGCCGACCTGATTACGGCGCGCGCGCGCAGCGTCGCCGAGCAAGCGGTTGCTACCGCATTCGGCGCGGTGGAGGCGCTTGGACTCACAAAACCTTCGCCAGCACTCGCCGAAGACGCGATCGCGATCGTCGGCATGGCCTGCCGGTTTCCTGGCGCCGAGGATTTAGAGAGCTTTTGGCGGCTTGTTGTCGAAGGCCGCTGCGTGATCGCCGATCCACCCCGAAGCCGATCAGATCTTGCGGCGAGCTTTGCATCGGTAAGTGCCGACGTCCCCCGACGCGGGGGCTTCCTAGAGGCTATCGACGGTTTCGATCCCGCCTTCTTCAGAATGTCGCCGGCGGAAGCGGCCCTGGTCGACCCGCAGCACCGGCTTTTCCTCGAAGTTGCATGGACCGCGCTCGAAACACTCGCCGATGCAGCAGATCGCTGGGCCGGGCGCCGCGTCGGCATATTCCTCGGCTTAGGCCACAGCGATTATTTTTCTCTCCTCGCGCGGGCGGGCCGTGTCTCGGCGGCACAAGCGTTGACCGGTACCGCGCGCAACATGGCGGCGAACCGCCTGTCTTATCTTCTGAACCTCAAGGGACCGAGCGTCGTCGTCGACACTGCCTGCTCATCGTCGCTGGTCGCCGTCGCGACGGCGGTGCGCAGCATCGAGGCCGGCGATTGCGACATGGCGATCGTCGGCGGCGTCAATCTCACGCTCGACGGCGAAATCACTGAATCGCTGTATCGCGCCGGTATGCTTGCCGCCGACGGCGCCTGCAAATCGTTCGACGCGACCGCTGACGGCTACGGACGCGGCGAGGGGTGCGGTGTTGTCGTGCTCAAGCGCGCTTCCGACGCGCACGTTGCCGGCGATCGTATCTTCGGTCTCATCGCCGGCGTTGCCGTCAACCAGGACGGACTTTCCAACGGTCTGACCGCCCCCAATGGGCGTGCCCAAGAAGACGTCATCGGCTCGGCTCTCGCTGCGGCCGGCATTGGCGGCGATGACATCGCCTATGTTGAGGCCCACGGCAGCGGTACGCAACTCGGAGATCCGGTGGAGGCCAATGCGCTTGCTGAGTCCCTCGGCCCGCCGCGGCTCCGGCGTTATGCCGGCACCGTAAAGGCCAATCTCGGGCATCTCGAGGCCGCCGCCGGCATTGCCGGGCTGATCAAGGCGACGCTCGTTCTGCAGCACGGCGTCGCGCCTCCATGCGCCGGCTTGCGCCGGCTTAATCCGCTTATCGCGCCGGCCGCCAAGGTGTTTGAGCTGCCGCTTACGGCAGTGCCGCTCGCCATCGATGCGCGCTACGCGGGGGTTTCATCTTTCGGTTTTGGCGGCACCAATGCTCATGTTGTGCTGCGCGCGCCCGAGCCCGTTCGCGAAGCTGAGTTTGCGGTGCCGGATGGCGCTGTCGCGCTATGCTTATCAGCCCGCAACGCCGCCGCGCTCAAAATGCTGGCGCAACGATGGCGCGACTCACTTCATGAGCATCGCGACGTGCCGGGGCGCGTGTGGGCAGCGAATGCACTGCGCCGCCGCACAGCGATGCGCTCCCGTCTCGTCGTCATCGGCGAAACTGCCGCCACATTCGCCGAGCGGATTGATCGCTGGCTGGCAGGCGAGCATGGCGCCGCCATCATTGAGGCGGACGATCCGGCGCTAAGAAATGTCGCAGGCGTCGCGGGCGACATCGCACGAGCTTGGCTAGCCGGTGAGCGACCGGATTGGCGCGGCGCTTGGACCGACGCGCCGCTGCCGCTCGCCCCGCTGCCGTCCTATCCGTTCCAGCGGGAGCGTTGCTGGGTCGCGGCTGCGATTCCGAACGGCGCGCCGGCGGAGCCGGCGGCCGTCCGCGGCACGCCGAACTCGGCCTCCATCGAAGAAACAGTGACGGAAATTCTCGGGCGACTCCTCGGCCTCGACCCCGCGAGGATCGACCGCAACGAGAAGCTGATCGAAATCGGCGCGGACTCCATCGTCTTGGCAAGGGCGCTCCGGGAGATCGAGCAATCCTTCAGTGTGACCGTGGGCTTTCGCCAGATTCTCGAACAAACGCCGACCATCGCGGGGCTCGCCAGCCATCTCGCCGCGGCGGTGTCTCTATCGCCCGAGCCTGGACCGGACGTTCCCTTCGTTCCGCTGAGCGGGGAAGTGTCGCTCGACCGACTGCTTGGGGAAACCGAGCGGACGCTTTCCGCGCTGACCGCACAGCAGAATAGGCTGCGCCAGCTTCTCGTGCCGGCGCCCATGACACCCGCGAATTTGGCGCCCACGGACTTGGCGCCCACGGACTTGGCGCCCACGGACTTGGCACTCACGGGCTTGGCGCCCACGGGCTTGGCACCCACGGACTTGGCACCCACGGACTTGGCACCCACGGGCTTGGCACCCACGGTTGTGGCGCCGAACGTCATTAAAATTCCAACGCCGCCTGTCGTCCCGCTAAAGCGGTCCGCTGCGACCGAGCGGCGTAGCCTCGCCGACGGCGCATCAAGCGGGCTCGGAGCGCTCGCACAACGCTTTATCCCGCGCACCGCCGGCTCGAAACGGCTCGCCGCCTCGGCGCGGGATGTCTTGGCCGACGTACGCGCCGCAGCCGGGTTTCGGCAATCGATCAAAGAGATGCTCTATCCGATCGTCAGCGACCGTGCGGCCGGCGCGCGCATGACCGATATCGACGGCAACGACTATGTCGACATCGCGATGGGCTTCGGCGTTTTGCTCTTCGGTCATGCGCCGGCGTTTGTCGCCGACGCCCTGTCGGCGGAAATCGGCCGCGGCATGGCGCTCGGACCGCAGAACCGGCTTGCCGGCGAGGTCGCGACGATGCTCTGCCGCATGACTGGCATGGAACGCACAGCCTTTACCTCGACCGGCACCGAAGCCGTGATGACGGCGCTGCGCCTGGCACGCACCGCCACCGGGCGCAGCAAGGTCGTCATCTTCGATGGCGCCTATCACGGCCATTTCGATGGAGTGCTCGGCGTCGCCGGCGGCGACGGGCTTGGCACGCGTGCGCTGGCGCCGGGCGTGACGTCGGGTGCTATTGCCGACCTGATCGTGTTGAATTACGCCGAAGACCGTTCGTTGCAGATTATCCGCGAGCTCGGCGATACGATTGCGGCCGTCCTCGTCGAGCCCGTGCAAAGCCGGCGGCCGGATTTGCAGCCGGGAGCCTTCCTCGCGGCGCTGCGCGAAATATGCGATCGCAGCGGCGCCGCGCTTATTTTCGACGAGATGATTACGGGTTTCCGGATCGCTGCCGGTGGCGCGCAGGCGCACTTTGGCGTTCGTGCCGACATTGCGACTTACGGCAAGATCCTTGGCGGCGGCCTGCCGATCGGTGCGGTCGCCGGAACGCGCCGGTTTCTCGACGCGCTCGATGGCGGCGCCTGGCGTTACGGCGATGAGTCAGGTCCGCGGGTCGAGACCACCTTTTTTGCCGGCACGTTCAACAAACATCCCTTGGCCATGGCGGGCGCCCATGCCGTGCTGGGTCATTTGCTGAAAGAGGGACCCGGGTTTTACGAAAAACTCAATGCAGCCGCTGCCGATCTTGAGGCGCGGCTCGCTCCGCTCCTTGCGCCCGCCGGTTTCCGCCTCGCGCGTTTCGGTTCGCTGTTCCGTTTTTCACACGCCGGCAATGCCGACGGCTTCTTCTATCGGATGCTGCATCACGGCATATATATGTGGGAAGGGAGGACCTGCTTCCTGTCGACCGCGCACGGTTCTGCCGAGATCGATCGGATTGTCGATGCGGTCGAAGCGACGGTCGGTGAACTTACCGAGCGATCGGCCGTTGCCGTCCCGGCGGTTCCCGCCGAGCTGCCGGTGGCGCTGTCCGCCGCCTCCAGACAAATATTGCTGCTGGCGGAGCTCACGCCAGGCGCATGGTTCGCCTATCACGAAGCCGCCGCGGTGCGACTGCCGCGCGGGACCTCGCCGGCGAGCGTGAAGGCTGCGCTCGAGCAACTTGCCGTTCGCCACGACGCCTTGCGCCTTGTCGTCGACAAGGACGGCAAGTGCGCGCGATTGCAGCCGGCGTCCGACATGGTTGTCAGACGCCGCCGCGTCGGAACGGACCGGGCACTGTCGGCCATATTGGCGGAAGCACGGGCCGTACCGCTCCAGCGCGACCGGCCGCTTTGGCGCGCGGAACTTATCGAAGAAGCAGATACGATGCTGCTCCTGATCGTCGCGCATCACGCGATGATCGACGGCCTATCGCTCGGCGCGCTCCTCGGCGAGGCGGCCGCGCTGACTGCGGGCGCCGCAGCCGATATCGACATTGCTGCCGTAGACGGCGCCGCGCCAGTCGCCGCCGACGCGCCATGGTGGCAAGAGCGGCTACGCGATTTGCCGCCCTCGCCGGACCTTCCGCTCGACCGGCCACGGCCGGCGCTGCCGAGCTTCGCCGGCGCCTCGATCGAATGTGCAATTGCGCCGGACCTGTGGTCCGCCGTCCAGCGTCGTGCCGCCGCGGCGGAAGCCACCCCCTATATGCTGCTCGCGACCGCCTGGGCCGCGACTCTCCATCGCCTCTCCGGTGTCGAGCGCCTGACGTTGGGCGTGGTCACGTCGGGACGCCGTCCTGGATCGGACGAGACGCGGATCGGGAATTTTGCCCAGGTGCTGCCGGTCGAAAGCCGGCTCGCGCCGAGCGATGATCTGCTCGGACATTTTCGCCGCATGCGCGACACGTTGCTCGAAGTCTATGACCGGCAAAACGTCGTCATGGCCGAGGTCCTCGAGACTGCGGCCCGGCCGTTCGATCCTTCGCGTCCGGCCGCCATCCCGCTGGTCTTCAATTTGGATACGATCGCGCCTTCCGACATTGAATGGATTTCAATGCCGACGACGCATGCGAAATTCGAACTCGCGCTCAACGTCTTTCACCGGCCGGCATCGAACGGAACCGGCGGCGCGACGATAGCGCGGCTCGACCTCTGTACCGATCTGTTTGGCGAGGCCACCGCGACATCGTCGCTGAACGGGTTCATCGCGCTGCTGAAGGCTCTCTGTTATACGCCGCAGCGCCGTCCGGCGGAGATTTGGGCTGCGCCGCCGGTTGGAGCGCCGAGACAGCCGTTGCCGCATCCGGCGCTGCCGGATTGGCTCGCGGCGACGGCCGCTGTCTCGCCCAACAAGATCGCCATCACCTGCCGGAAGGACAGCATCACCTACGGCGCCTTGGCGGCTCGCGCCGGGAGCCTTGCCGCGGCAATCGCCGCGGCAGTGCCCGGCGAGGAGCGAATCGTCGCAATCGTGCTCGCGCCTTCGGTCGACCTGCCGGCAGCGCTGTGGGCCGTGCATTGGGCCGGCCATGCGTATCTGCCGCTCGACGCGCAACATCCGATGCAGCGGCTACGCACGCTGTTGGCTGAAACCGGCGCAGCCCTCGTCCTCACCGACAATATCCATCGCGAGACGGTCGAGCGTCTCGGCTTGCCGATGCTGGTCGTCGACGATATCGGCGCTCAATCCCCGCCTCGTTCCGCATTGCTGTCGCCCGAGCGGCTTGCTTATTTGCTGCAAACCTCAGGTTCCACCGGCGCGCCTAAGGCGATCGCCGTATCGCATGGGGCATTGCTCAACCTTCTCGCCTCGATGATTGAAATACCGGGGATTTCGCCGGAGGATAGCCTTCTGGCATTGACGCCGCTGACATTCGATATCGCGGCGCTTGAACTGTTTTTGCCGCTCGTCGTCGGCGCGAGTTTGAACATCGCCCCGGCGGAATATCGCGGCGACGGCCGTGCTTTGACGCGAATGGCGGACGCCATTCGGCCAAGCGTGATGCAGGCGACGCCCTCGGTCTGGACGCTGCTACTCGAGGGCGGCTGGCAGCCGCCGCGCGGAATGAAAGCGCTGGTTGGCGGCGAAAAACTGCCGGCGCCGCTCGCGGAGCGCTTGATCGATGCGGGCTGCGACGCATGGAATATGTACGGGCCGACCGAGACCACGATCTGGTCGAGTTGCGGACGGGTGACATCGCCGTCCCGCATCGATCTCGGCGCCCCGGTCCGTGGCACTACTTTAACTGTGCTCGACGCCCATCTTGATCCCGTGGCGCCGGGCGGCATCGGCGAGCTTGCGATCGGCGGCGCCGGTTTGGCGCGCGGCTATTGGGGCCGCCCTGATTTGACCGCGGATCGCTTCCGTCCGGACCGGACGGGTGAGCGTGTCTATCTCACCGGCGACCTCGTTCGGGTCGGGACCGACGGGCGGCTGTATTTCCTCGGGCGTCGCGACCACCAGGTGAAGATTGCCGGGCATCGGATCGAATTGGATGAAGTCTCCGCCGCACTCGAGACCCTGTCGGGCGTCGCTCGCGCCATTGCCGGCGTCGACGGCGTCGGTGCATCGGCGCGTCTTACCGCCAGGGTCCAGCCCAAGCCCGGCGTAATCCTGCGGCCTGAGGCGCTGACCGCAGCGCTTGAAAACATTCTGCCGCCCTACCTAGTGCCGTCTCGGCTCACCGTAGCGGCAACCTTGCCGCTGACCGCGAACGGAAAAGTCAGCCGCTCTCCGGTCGAGACAGTCGAGCAGCCTGTCGTGGCACCTACGGCGCCGGCTGCGGGCCTCGAGCGGCAACTCGCTGCGATCTGGGCCGACGTGCTCGGCGCCGAGGAGGTCGATCCTAACCGCAGCTTCTTTGCGCTCGGCGGTACCTCGCTGATGCTGGCGCATATGCATCTGAAAGTCGTGCGAGCGACGGGGTCGGATTTCCCATTGGTTGATTGCGTGCGATTTCCCACGTTGCGTTCGCTCGCCCGCCATCTTGATGCGATGGTGGGCGACGGTGATCGCGAATCTACAGGTGATCTCGTTCAGGCCGCAGCACGCGGCCGCGATCGGGCCGAAAACCTGCGCCGGCTCGCCGGCTTCAGCGGAGGAGAACTCAATGCGTGAACCTATTCCCGTCGGCCGCGTGCAATCGCTGCCGGATCGCGAGATGCAGCGAAACTATTTGAACCAAGGAAAGCCTGTGGTGGTCGCCGGGGGGGCCTCCACTTGGCCCGCGGCGCGCTGGACGCCGGAGGTGCTCCGCGCCAAGGCTGGCTCCGCCAAGGTGCTGACGCACCGTTCGGACACGCCGTATTTCGGCCTTGACGAGAAGCACGGCGGACCAAAGCTGAAGGAAGAGGAGATGACGCTCGACGCATTCGTCTCCACGGCTTTCGCGCCGCCGAGCAACAACATTTATTACTATCTCCAGCGCGCATCCATTCCCGATCGCCTGCCGGCGCTGCTCGACGATTTGCGGATGCCCGTCGGCGTCGACCCGAAGAAAATCTACCTGATCAATCTTTGGTTCGGTCCGGCCAATAACATCACGCGCCTGCACTATGACGTGCCGAACAATTTCTTGGTCCATCTCTACGGCCGCAAGCGCATCACGCTGTTTTCACCGCAAGACACGGCCCGGCTCTACCCGTTCCGAACCAAGGCCTACAATATGAGCCAGACCGACATTGACAAACCGGACTTCGAGCGCTTTCCGAAACTCGCGGAGGCGCAGCCGTATGAAGCCGAGATCGGTCCTGGCGATATGCTCTACATCCCGCCCTACTGGTGGCACCAGGTCTACAGCCTCGAAATCGGTATCAGCGCTAATTATTGGTGGATGCCGCGGATCAGCCAATATTTCGCGCCGCAATTGCCTGACGTATTCGTGGATGTCGCTCGCGCGGTCATGCAGCGCGTGACGCATCCACAGCCGGCGCCCGCAATTCCGACTCATTGAACGGAGGACTGCCGATGAGCGCGAACGACGACACCGACACCACGATCTACAAAGTCGTGGTGAATCACGAAGAGCAATATTCGATTTGGCCGGATTGGCGTGAGCTGCCGCTCGGTTGGCAAGCCACCGGCAAGAGCGGGCCGAAGGCGGAGTGCCTCGCCTATATCAGTGAGGTGTGGACCGACATGCGTCCACTGTCGCTGCGCCGGCAGATGGAAGGCAAGGGCTGATGCGCGACGCCGCTCCGCTCCGCTCGGGCGGTCAACTCGCCGACGCGATCTCGCTGCGCTATTTGGTGACGCCACCCCGGCGTCTCGAGGCAAGGGCGGCCCTGGTCGTGTTTCCCTATGCGGGGCTCGGCGGGTCGCTCGCCGCGGGCTTGGCGCGTGTGCTCGATCTGCCGGTAGCGGTTCATGGGGTGCAACTGCCGGGACGTGAAGGCCGGCTGTCCGAGGCGCCGCTGACGCAGATGGCGGATGTCGTCGAGGCAGTGCTGCCGGCGCTCGCCGGTTTGACCGGGTCGCCCGTGATCCTTATGGGCTGCAGCTTTGGCGCGCTCATCGCCTATGAAGTGGCAGTCCGGCTTGCCGCGATGGGCGCGCGTCCGCACCGATTGGTGGCGCTCGCTTGTGCAGCTCCACATCTCAATCGCAAGCCGACTGGGCTCGGCGTGCTCGCGGACGGCGAATTTGTCGAAGCGATCGATCGTCAGTTCGGCGGCGTACCCGATGTGATCAAACAAAACGTCGAGCTCCGGCAATTGCTGCTGCCAGCGTTGCGAGCCGACATGCAACTGTTCGACACCTATCGCTGGAGCCGTCGGCCGCGGCTCGATGTGCCGCTTCTCACGATCGCCGCGAGCGACGACCGTCAAGTGAGTCCCGCCGAATTGATGGCCTGGGGCGAACTCACCGCGGCCTCTGCTCAGCACCGCATCGTCGACGGCGGCCATTTCGTGGTGCGCGAAAATCCAGCCGCCGTCGGCGCTGTTCTGGAGACATGGCTGCGCCGGTCGCTCGAATGAATTCGTTTCTCGCGCCGTGCCGCAAGAAGGCGCGCGGCGTTTTTGTTTGATTGGTGTTCCGTCCAACAGCCTTGCGCCCCGTGCGCGTTGCGCCGTCCGCCCCACCTGCCGAGCCGAGGCTTTATGCGTCTGTTGATGACAATGAACGTCCCCTACACGCGGAGCCACGGCGGCGCCAATCGCTCCAACCGCGGGCTGATCGAGGGGCTGGCGCGGCGCGGCCATGAAGCCTTTGTGGTTGCGCCGGCTCTCGCCCAGCCGAGTCCGATCAGCTACGAGGAATGGATCGAAGAACTCGCTGCCCTCGGCGTCGCGGTTAAGCCGGAGGATGAAGACACTGTTGCCTTCACGTGGGGTGGGGTGCGGGTTTTCGCGGTGAGGCAGCCGGGCAGGGTGCGGGGCGTGCTCGCGCGGATGATCGAGCGCGTGTCGCCCGACCGCGTTCTGGTATCGAGCGAGGATCCCTCGCAGAGCCTCCTTGCCGCCGCGCTCGATCGGGCGCCGGGACGTGCCGTCTACCTGGCATTGACCCCGCCGCTGTTTCCCTTTGGCCCGGAGAGCCTTTATCCGAGTGAACTGCGGACCGCGCTGGTGCGGCGTGCCGCGGCCATCGGTTGTCTGTCGCAGGTGGTCGCGGATTATGTGCAGCAACATGCCGGTGTCCCGGCCTTCGTCTACGCCCCGCCTTCATTCGGCTCCGGACCATTCCCGGCTTTTGACGCCTTCGACGACGGCGCCGTGCTTTTGATGAACGCCTGCGCCGTCAAGGGGCTTCCGATATTTCTCGAGCTCGCGCGCCGCTTTCCGAATATTCGATTCGCGGCGCTGCCAGGTTATGGCACGACGGCCGCCGACCGCGATGCGCTAGGCCTGGTTCCGAATATCGAGTTATGGCGAAACGAACGTGAACTCGACGATATTTTCTGCCGGACCAAGATCGTCGTCGTGCCGACGCTGTGGATGGAAAGTTTCGGCATGGTGGTGGTCGATGCAATGTTGCGCGGCATTCCGGTTCTCGCCGCCGACCACGGCGCGCTGCCGGAAGCAAGCCTCGCCACCGCGACGCTGCTTCCGGTCCGGCCGATTACCGGCTACGGGCGCGAACTTGACGACAACCTTTTGCCGGCACCGATAGTGCCGGATCAAGACGCCGCGCCCTGGGTGGAGGCCCTCGGGGCGCTCGTCAATGACCGCTCGCGCTGGCTCGAGGCATCGCGCGCGGCGCGTAGCGCCGCGATCCGTTATGTGGACGGTTTGAGTGTCGAAGCTTTCGAGCACAAGCTTGCCGAGACGCCCGAAGGCCACGCCGCGCCTGCCGCCGCCGCCGGTGTACCGCCCCAATCCGCGACCGCAGCATTGAATGCGCAGCAGCGCGCGGAACTGTTACGGCGCTTGCGCGCCGGCGCCGTCCCGCCACAGGCCGCCGGAGCGATCCCGCGCGTCACGCGCGACGGCCCGCTGCCGCTGTCTTCTGCGCAGCGTCGGCTTTATTTCCTGTGGCGTCTCGATCCCCATAGCGCCGCCTATAATTGCTCCAGCGCGGTACGGCTGCGTGGCGCTCTCGACGAATTGGCACTTGAACGCGCTTTGGGTGCATTGATCGAACGGCACGAGACCCTTCGCACCGTCATCACCGACGGCGTGTCGGGTCCGCTGCAAAAAATCCTCCCCGCCGGGCCGCCGGCCCTCGAGCGCCACGACCTGACTGGGTGTTCGCCTGAGCGCGCCCGGGCAGTGGCCGAGGCCTTGCTGGCGCGCACGGCCGCGCGCCCGTTCGACCTCGCTCATGAGCCGCCGTTTCGCGCGCTCCTTGTCCGCGTCGGCACGGAAGAATATTTGCTGTCGCTGTACATTCACCACATCGCGACCGACGGTTGGTCAGCGCCAATCGTGCTCGACGATCTCTTCGCTTTCTATCGGTGCATGGCGAACGGCGAAGCGAGCAAAGCGCCGACTCGTCTCGCCATTGATTATGCCGATTACGCGTCATGGCAGGTCGAGCGCATGGCCGGCTCCGATTTCGCACGCCCGCTCGATTACTGGGCTGGCGCGCTCGCGGGTGCGCCGCTACTCCTGGATTTGCCGGCTGACCGGCCGCGGCCCGCCCACCCCGCCCGTCCAGGCGGTAACTGTTCGGTCGCCGTACCGCGTGAAGTGGTGGAGGGCTTGAAAAATATCGGCAGGCCACATGGCGCCACACTCTTTATGACTTTGCTGGCGGCTTTCGGCGTGCTGTTGCATCGACTCGGCCGCGTCAACGACATGGTCATCGGCTGTCCCATCGCCAACCGCCCGCGCGTCGAGCTTGAGCGCCTCGTCGGATTTTTTGCCAATACGCTGCCGCTCCGCCTGCGCTTCGATGACAATCCGCCCTTTACGGAATTGCTCGAAGCGGTCCGTGCCACCGTCATCGGGGGGCTGGCGCATCAGGCGCTGCCCTTCGAGCGGCTGGTTGAGGCGCTCGCACCGTCCCGCACACAGAGCCACACACCAATATTTCAGGTGCTGTTTTCACTGCACGCGATGCCGCCGCGAGGTCCAATAATGGAAGGCCTTTCGGCGGAGCCGCTCGTCGTCTACAGCGGCACGGCTAAGCTCGATCTCAATCTCGAATTGACCGAGACCGATGGTGGCCTCGAAGGCACGCTCGAATACGATGCCGAATTGTTCGATCGCGATACTGTTGAATGTCTCGCTCAGTCATTTGCGCATTTGCTCGGTGCGGCCGTCGCAACTCCCGATCGGCGCATCGGCACACTGGCGCTGACGACGCCGGTTGCGGCGCCGCTTTCGCCGCCATCGGGCGATCCCGATCTCGTTTCGATGCTACGCCGGGGCGCCGCGATCGACCCGGCGGTGACGGCAGTCTGGTGCCAGGGCGCAGCGGTCGATCATCGCGATCTTGACATCTGGTCGAACCGCGTCGCCGCAGGTCTTGTCGCATGTGGTCGCGCCGGATTAAATGCGTCGCCACGCCCTGCAAGTGATCATCTGGTCGCTATCTGTCTCGACCGCTCGAGCGCGATGGTTGCCGCGATGCTCGGCGTGCTCAAGGCCGGCGCGGCGTGCGTGCCGCTCGATCCGGAACTGCCGGCCGAACGGCTCGCTTGGATGCGGTCCGACATAGCACCGTCCGCGATTGTCACCGAACGCCGCCATGCCGGCCTGTTCGCCGATGCCGTCGAGCCGGTCATTATTCTCGACGATCCCAAGCTTGCACTCCCCGACGTCGGGCTAGATTGGCAGGGACCGCCGCCGCAGCCGGACGGCCTCGCCTATGTCCTTTACACGTCCGGATCGACCGGGCGGCCAAAAGGCGTCAGCTTCCCCCATACGGCTCTCGTCAATCTGATCATGTGGCACGTGAACAAGTTTCCGGGTCCGCGGCGGATGCTTCAATTCGCGTCGCTCGGTTTCGACTCCAGCTTCCGGGAGATTTTGGCGACGCTCTCCAGCGGCGGCACGATCTATCTGCTCGACGAGACTGAGCGTCGCGATCTCGACAGTTTACCGTCGTACCTGAACAGCCATCGCATCGAGACCGCGATATTGCCGGTCGTGGCAATCCACCGCCTCGCCGAGGCGATGACAGAGCCGGACGCTCCTTTGCTGGCGTTGAAGCATCTGATCTCGACCGGCGAAGCACTAAAGGTGACGCCCGCGATCGAAGCCTGGCTTGCTCGGACGCCTGAGCTGTCGTTGCACAACGATTACGGACCGACCGAAACCCACGTTGTTACGTCGGTGGATTTGGCGGAGGTGCCCGGCCACGGCGCGCCGTTCCCACCGATCGGCCGCGCCATTCGCGGCACCGGGCTGCGCATACTCGACGCTTATCTCAATCCCGTGCCGCGCGGATTTCCCGGCGAATTATTCTTGGCGGGTGCTTGCCTCGCACGCTGCTATCACGCGCAACCTGCGGCCACGGCCGAGAAGTTCTTGCCGGATGTGAGCGATTCGAATACCGGAGGTCGGATTTACCGAACCGGCGATCTCGTGCGCGAACGCCGTGACGGCATGCTCGCTTATCTGGGGCGTATCGACCAGCAAATCAAAATTCGTGGCCATCGCATCGAGCCGGGAGAGATCGAAACGGTGCTGCGCGAACTGCCGGGCGTCGCCGACAGCCTGGTCGTTGCCGGTGAGATCGGCGAGGAACGGCGCCTCGTCGCCTACATTGTTGCGGCCCGCGAGGGAGCAGCGCCGGCGCCGCGCGCTCTCGCCGCGCATCTGCGAAAAAATCTGCCGAGCTACATGGTGCCGGCGGCGTTCGTTTTTCTCGATCGTTTCCCGCTCACCACCAATGGCAAGATCGACCGCCGCGCATTGCCGGAGCCGGCCGCAGCCGACAATGAAGCCGGCGAGGATTTAGACGGCGGCGCGCCGCGCAGTGAATTGGAATCGATCCTCGCCGGAATCTGGTGCGACGTGCTGAGGCGTCCGGCCCTCGGCATTGACGATAATTTCTTCGCGCTCGGGGGCCATTCCCTGCTGTTGATCCAAGTGTGCGGGCGGATCGCGCAAAAAATGGACGTGGAATTGTCGGTGCGGCAATTCTTCGATCACCCGACCGTCAGGACGCAGGCTCGCGTGGTCGAGGAGTTGCTGGCTCACCCGCCGCAAGACGATCCGTTTGAAGCCCTGCTCGACGAGATCGAGGCGCTTCCCGAGGAAGAGGCAAGGCGTCTAGTCGGACTTGAGGCAGGTCATGTCAAGCCGACGCAAGCCGTCGAAGCTTGGCTGAGCGCGGCGAGCGAACTTGGCTGCGAGACCCGCCCTGCACCGATCAGTGCCATCGGATTTCCGTCGAGCGGGCGAGCTGAGCTGCTCGAGCGCGCGGTCCGCAGCTTTGCCGCAAACCTTTTGGCGCACGGACGCCGTGTCGACATCGTCATCGCCAGCGATCCGTCGGATGACGCCGCGGACGGCACCTATCGCGGCACGCTGGGGCAGCTTGCCCGAGAGACTGGCTTGCCCATGCGCTACGCCGGCCATCGGGAAAAACGCGCTTATGTCGAGAGGCTCGGCAAGGAAAGCGATATTGAGCCCGCGCTGATCGCCTGGGCCATCGGAGACGATACCGGTTCAGGCCGGGCGTGGTCCGCCAACCGCAACGCGCTTTTGCTCGACGCCGCCGGCGGTTTGGCGCTTGTCTTCGACGACGACGCCACGGCGCGGCTGCGCCTGCCGCGTGTGCCGTGTTCCGGCATCAAGTTGCAAAGCAGCCGCTGCGTCAGTGAGTTGCGCATGCTGTCGGACGGCGCGCAGGCGGATGATTTTACGGTCGACGCCCCGGTGGATCTCGTCGGCGCGCATCAAGAGATGCTCGGACGGTCGGTCGGGGCTATTATTCGCGATGCTGGCGGTGCCGACGGCACTGCCGCCGAACCGGCTGCGCTGGGCGCTCCGGGCGAGGCGCGCGTGGTCGCGACCTATCACGGCTGGGTCGGCGATTCCGGCTGGCCCTCCGGGGCGGATGTGCGCTTCCTGACTGGAGCGGCGTGGGAATGGGCCACGCGTAGTATCGACGCCTATGCGCAAGCCATCGAGCGACCCATGGTCGTGCGCAGCGTACCGCGGCCGGTGTTGTCGCGTGCGCCGGAATTCTTCAATGTCGGCGCCGGTTTCGATGCGCGCGAAGCGCTGCCGCCGTTTCTTCCGCGTTACCGGCGCGCCGACGTGATTTACGGCGTCAGTCTGTTGCGCGGCTTGCCCGGCGGTTTCGTCGCTCACCTGCCGCTGATGATCGGCCACGAGCGCCCGCGGAACGGCGGCACGCCGAGCCAAGATCTGATCGACGTGGCGGAAGTCGTCGAAACGATTCTTGAGAGCGTGCCCGACGATGAAGCTGGTGCGAATTGGGCTTCGGTCGGCGATCACTTGGCGCAGGTCGGACGAATGCCGCCGGCGGCGTTTAAGACCTACCTTCAGGACTTGATCAAGCCGCGGCTCGAGCGCGAACTGAATCTGCTCGACGAGCGCATCCGCCGCTGCCCGGCCGACCGCGGTTATTGGGCGCGCGACGCGCGCGTCACTAGCGAGATCTTGCGCGGCCGTCTCGCCGTCGATGGCGCGCTGTTGCCACGGCAGGCGTTCGGCAATGCCTCCGCCGAAGTCGCTCAATCGGAGTTGCAGTGCTTCATCGTCGATCTCGGGCGGCTATACGCCGCCTGGCCACAGATCATGGCGGCGGCGGCGACACTCAATGCGCAAGGGCAAAGGCTCAGCCAACTGGTGAGCTGAATTGACCTTATAGCTCGCGGGATGGCGTTCAACCCGCCGCGGCAACGTCGGCCAGCATTCGCGTCGCGACTTCGGAATCCGCGGCCGCAAGCCAGCGATCCAGGATCAGCGTGAGCTGGCGCTCCACCGTTGTCATATCGAATAGTTCGGCGAGTTCGACCGCGACGCCGAAATCGCGCTGGATCAGATTGGCAAGCCGCACGAGCAAAAGGGAGTGGCCGCCGAGCTCGAAAAAGTCGGTCGTGACACCGATATCGGAACGGCCGAGCACCTGCGACCATAGCTCCGCAAGCTGCCGCTCTTCGTCGTTACGCGGCGCGACGGGAGGGGAGCGGAGCGAATCGGGTCTTGTGACGAGCGCCTTGCGATCGATCTTTTGGCTCGCGAGACGGGGAAGGGCTTCGTGTCGGTGCCATTGCGCCGGCACTAAAGTGAACGGCAGGATCGCGCGCAATGACTTGCGGGTCCGTTCGATCAAAGCTTCCGTGGGTTCGCTTGGATCGCTTCCGACCACATGGGCGATCAGCGCGGCATCCGGGGAGCCTTTGTGGGCGACCAGCACGGCGGCATCGGCAATGCCGCGGCAGCCCCGCAACGCGGTTTCGATTTCGCCGAGCTCGATACGCTGGCCGCGCAGCTTCACTTGATGGTCGGCCCGTCCATGAAAAATCAGGCGACCGGCTTCGTCCCAGCGTGCCAGGTCGCCAGTTCGATAAAGCCGGCGGCAGGGACCCGCGAAAGGATCTGGAGCAAATCGTTCCGCGGTAAGGTCCGGCCGCCCGACATAGCCGCGCCCGACCGCGATGCCACCGATCGCGAGTTCGCCGATAGCGCCCCAAGGCACAGGCCGCGCCGCGCGATCGAGGAGTCGGATCGACACGCCGTCGATCGGACGGCCGATCGGCACTGGCTCGCCGCGGTCGAGCTCGTCAAGCTCCTGAACGGTGACGTCGATGGCAGCTTCGGCCGGGCCGTAGAGATTATGCACTATGGTCGACGGCAGCGCTTCCCGGAGCAGCTGCGGCAGATCGGCGTCGACCGCCTCGCCCGATAGGACGAGGTGGCGCAGACAGGTCCACGTTTCGAGACCGCCGATCGCCACGATCAGCCGCAGCATCGACGGCACGAGGTGTAGGACAGTGATACGGTCCTTGCCGACCGCGTCTCTAATCGCTTGCGGATCGCGATGCGCGTTCGGACTTGCCAGCACCAGGCCAGCCCCTTCCAGCAACGGCCACAAAAATTCCCACACCGATACGTCAAACGTGCTCGCGGTTTTCTGCAGGACCCGATCGTCAGGGCCAATCGGAAAGGCTTTTTGCATCCACGCGAGCCTGTTGATGATGGCTTCCTGGCTGTTCAGGGCGAGCTTCGGCCGTCCGGTTGAGCCCGACGTAAACAGCGCATAAGCGGCTGCGCTTCGCGGCAAATCGGAAAGCTTCGGCGCCTCGGCCGAGCGCGTCGTCATGGCATCGAGGTCGTCGGGCTCCAAGACAACCGCGAGGCCGGCATCGGCCACCATGGCTGCGCGGCGCGCCGGCGGATCGTCCGGATCGAGCGGCACGAATGCACCGCCGGCCCGCAGCACGCCCAGAAGGGCGACGACCTGTGCGATCGAGCGCGGTAGCGCCAATCCGACCAATCCATCGCATCCAATGCCCCGACGCGCGAGGGCTCCAGCGACTTGTCCGGCGCGTTGCCAGAGCTGATCGTAGGTCAAGGCGTCGCGGCCGCAGACCAGTGCGGTGCGCGATCCATGTCGGGCGACCGCCGCCGCCAATCGGTGCGGCAGGTCTTCGACCCCGTCCATGAGGGGCTCTGATGCGCTGCCGGACATTCGATCGAGCGCGCGTCGCTCGCTTGCGCTCGTAACGTCGATCGTACCGAGCGGCGCCGCGCCGGCGCCCAGTACCGTCTCGATCGCCGTCTCGAAATTAGCGAGCAGGCGTTCCATCGCCGCCGGCGCGAGCCGCGTCGGATCGAACACCGCTGCGAGGTGCGCGCCGTCGTCGTCCTGCACCACGCCGATATTGAGCGCGAAATTGGTCTGATCGACAAACTTGTAATCTTCGATCACCCAGCGGGTCTGCGGCGCGTTCCGCGTCCCATAGGCCTCGAGAACGAGAATGTGACTGAACAGATTTTCGCCGCCCTCCAGACCGGCGAGCCGGTTCATCGTTGGAATACCGATATGCGGATGCCGGGCCGCATCCGCCAATTGCTGCTGGACGTTCTTAAGCCAGCGGTCGACCGCGACAGTATCATCGACAGCGATGCGGAACGGCACAATGTCCATGAAGAGCCCGACCGAACCGGCAATATCGGGCGTGTGTTCCGGCCGCCCCGCGATGGTCAGGCCGAACTGCGCGGCATTGGCGCCGGCATAGCGCGCAGCGAGGATTGCCCAGGCGCCGGCAAAGAAGGTCTGCACACTCAGCCCGCTCGCGCGCGCCGTGGCGACCAGCCGAGCCATCAGCGTCGCGCCGAGCGGTCGGATGATTTCTTGGAGCGCCGCCGGCACCTCACCGCGCATCAGCCGCTCGCCCGGCAACAACGACGTCCCTTCACCCGCGTCTTTTAGTCGATCCTGCCAATATGCGTTGACGGCGGCATTGTCGCGGCGATCGAGCCAGTCGACAAAATGGTGAAACGGCTTCGCTGGGCTCAGAAGATCTTCTCCGGCGAGCAGAACTTCGAGCTCGCGCAAGAGGAGGTTTGCGGACCATCCATCCATGATCAGATGATGGCGCGTCAGCACAAGCTGCCAGAGTTCGGCGCCGAGCTTGAACAGCGCGATCCGCATCAGCGGCGGACTTTCGAGCGCGAATGGGATCAGCCGATCGGCCGTTAAAAAAGCATCGAGGTGAGCCTCCGCATCGGCGCGTCCCGTCAGGTCGGTGGTGATGACGGCGATCGGCGCGGCCGCCAGCACGATCTGCAGAGGCTCCTCGATGTCCTCGGTCACGAACAGCGTGCGCAGCGCCGCGTGGCGGGCGACGAGTTGCTGGAATGCTGCGCGGAGCCGTTCGGGATCGAGCTCGCCGCGCAAACGCACCGACATCTGGCCGATTGAAGCGCCCGCGCCGGCGAGCTTGGTATGTGCGACCATGGCCTGCTGGAGCGGCGTGAGCCGGACGACCGCCTCGGCATTGTTGAAAAGATCGAGATTCATCGTCACGATTCCGCCATGCTGATGAGGAGATCGAGATGCCGTTGTGCAACGGCTTTCACGGTCGCAGCCTCGAACGCCGAAGCGGCGTAGCGCCAAGTGAGCTCAAGCACGTCGGCGCCGCTTTCGATTTCCAGATCGATGAGATGGGCGCGCGGATTGTCCGGTCCGCGCAACGGTCCGGCGTCGAAGGCGGCCGGCTTGAACAGCTCGCCGATATAATTTTGTTCGGCAAGACGGCCGAGAAAGTTGACGCATAAGGCAGCGCCCGAGCGCGGGCCGTCAGTCTCCTTCAGCGCATAGGTCCAGTCTGCCGGTGCCGCGCCGATTGAAGCGACGGCGGCTGCAAGCCGCGCGTTACGCGGCACTTGCGGGCGATGCGGCACGACGACCGGGGCGAGCGTGGTCAGCCAGCCGATGGTGCGGCTCGGATCGGGAAGCGATGCGGGCACGTCGCGGCCGGTGCCCTCCACGTCGATCAGGACTCGTTCGTGCCCGGTCCAATCGCCGAGCACGAGGCCGAGCGAGGCCAAGACCGCATCGGCGAGCCAGCGTCCGGTGCGGCCGCCCGGCCAACGCGCGAGCGCGCGAGACCGCGCGCTGGACAGGCTCAGTGTGAATTCCGCAGCATCGCTCTCGGCGTTTGTTGCGACGCTGCGATCGCGGGGAAGGGCGCCCATCGCACCCGTGAGATACTTGCTCCAGCCATCGGCAGAAATCTCCGCCTCGGCAAGTGCGCGTGCCCAATCGGGAAATCCGATCGCGGGCGCAACGACCGTGCCGCGATAGGCCGCCGCCAAGTCTTCCGCGAGTATCAGCCATGATCTTGCATCGATCACTAAATGATGCGCGATCAACACCAGAAGATCCGGCTGGTCTCCGCCTAGGCGGAATACGACCGCCCGCAGCACGCGCCCGACGGCCGGATCGAGCGCCTGCTGTAATTCCTGAAGTTTCCGGTGAATCGTTCGCTCGCGAAGCTGTTCCGGCAATGCCCTGAGATCAAACCATGCCGGCGGGACGAGCACGTCGATCGGCATCGGCCGCTGGCGCGGTTTGTCGTCCGTCTCGACCGCCAGGCGAAGCGCCGGATGCGCGTCCGCGACGACGGTCAGCGCCGTATGGAGGCGGGCAAGTTCAAGCGGCTCGGCGGCGGCGAAAGCAACGGCCTGATTATAATGTCTGGGCTGCGGCAGATTGCGCGCGACGAACCAGCGCTGGATCGGCGTCAGCGGCGCCGGCCGATCATCGCTCCGGCTGCGATCGATCGCGGGGCACGCCTCGATCGGCACCGCGGCGGTCGCGAGTTCAGCAAGCCTCGGTGTGGCGAAGATCGATCGGACCGAAAGGGCGTAGCCGGCCGAGCGCAATTTGGCGGCGATCTGCAAGGCCATAAGGCTGTCGCCGCCCATCGCGAAGAAGTCGTCGTCCAGTCCGACATCTTTAATGTCGACCATGGCGCCAATCACCGCGGCGAGGGCCGTTGCAGCGGGTGAATCAGGTGCGCGGTAGCTTGGGCGGGCGGACTTTTCCGCGGCCGGCAGTGCCTCGGTATCAATCTTGCCGTTCGGGGTCATCGGGAAGCGATCGAGCACCACGATCGCATCCGGCAACAGCCACTCTGGAACCCGCGTCGCGAGTTCGCTGCGAATGGCGCTGCCGTCGAGCCGATGCCCGACTTCCGGTTCGACATAGCCGACGAGTTGCCGCATGGCGGCACGATCCTCGCGCACCAGGACGGCCGAGCGCATTACACCGGAGCATGTTTCGATCGCGGTTTCGATTTCGCGCGGCTCGATGCGGCGGCCACGGATCTTCAGCTGTCGGTCCATGCGGCCCGAGTAGATGATTGTGCCGTCGGGCTGCCTGCGGCCAAGATCGCCGGTAGCGTAGAGGCGCGCGCCCGGATCATCGCTGAATGGATCGGGCCTGAAGGCGCCGGCGCTGCCGTCCGGCTGGCCGAGATATCCGGCGGCCACCCCGATGCCCCCGACGTGAAGTTCGCCGATGGCGCCGTCCGGCACCAAATTATTGGCCGCATCGAGCAGATAGACCGCGACGCCTGGGATCGGCCCGCCGATCGGGATCTCGTCCGGCACGCCGTTGCCGTCCCAGGACCAGCAGGTGCTCCAGACCGTCGCTTCGGTCGGGCCATATTCATTGTGGAGCCGGACGCCGGGCATTCGTGCTGCATGGCTTGCGACAATCGCGGATGCGCAGGCCTCACCGGCCACGATGACATCGGTCAGCGCGGTCAGTTGTCGATCATCGGCGGCGGTGAGCACGGCCTGATAAAGCGCCGGGACGGTCAGCCAATGGCTCACCTGATGACGTTCGACCAGAACCGCCAAGGCGCGCGGATCGCGTTCCTCGCCGCTGGCGGGCAGCACGACACAGCCACCGGTAGCCAGAGTCCAGTAGAGACCCGCAACAGAACTGTCGAACGAAAGTGATGGTGTCAGTAAAAAGCACCGCGGCGGCGCGAGATAATACTGGAGGCGCGCGCGCGTGGAATCGAGCAAGTTGCGGTGACGGACCAAGACGCCCTTCGGGCGGCCGGTCGAGCCAGACGTGTGTATAATGTAAGCGCCGTCATCGCGGCTGGGCATGGGCGGCAGCGGTGCCGGGCTCGCAAGCGTCGCCTCGTCGACAGTAAGCGTGCGCACATCATGCGCGCTGAGCGCCGCGGCTTTTTCCGCACTGCCGAGCACAAGGACGGCGCCCACATCGGCAATGAGTCCGACCTGCCGCAGCACCGGCACGGCAGGATCGATCGGTACGGCGACGGCGCCGGCACGCAGGATGCCAAAAAGTCCGGTGATGGCAGGCACCGACCGCTCGACTACCAGCGCGACCCGATCGCCTGGCCTCACCCCGGCCGCCACTAGGCCGCCAGCAACGCGCTCAAACTCTTCCACGAATCCCCTGAAGCTACGGGTTTCGCTTGCATCGATCAGCGCGGTGGCGTCGGGCCTTTCGGTCGCGGCTTGCAGGATCAAAGCGAGAATGCTGGGCGCCGCGCTCGGAGGCAGCGCGGGTCCGCGGCTCTTGTAGAGCGTCGCGGCGAATTCGTCAGGCGCGAGCCGCGGCAACAGCGGGAACGGCAGTTTGGGTTGCGCAACCGCGGCTCGCGCGAACGCCGCGAAACGCGCCGCAATCCGCTCGGCCGTTGCTAGGGCGAAGCGGCCGGGATCGTAGGCGAGATGGAAACCGTGCTCGACCAATATCAGGTGCAGCGCGCAGGGGAGTGCGGCGTCCTCGAGCGTTGCTCCGCTCGTCCCATCACCGGGCCAAGATGGCGCCGGATCGGCCCTATGATCGCTGAACACATAGGGAAGGAAAGAGAGTTGACCGAGGCGCAGAGTGGCTGGACCGTCGGCCTGCGGCGCCACGAGCATCCAGGCTTCCGCCCGGTCGAGTGCGCTGCGCGCCGCCTCGTCGCCCCCGGCCAGGGCCTCATTGCTACGGTCCGCGAAATTAATCGGCAATATCCGCGCATAATGACCGAGCGCATCCGCAAGCTCGGCATCTCGACCCGGCATCTCGACGCCAATTGTAACGTCGGCAAGGTCGGTTTCGCGGCGGAGCCAGCTCTGCCAAAGGGCGAGCATGTGGGCCGTATCGTACGTATGGTTGGCGTCGCCCCAGTGCATGGTCAGTTCGGCCACGCGACCGCTGACGGTGCCGGTCTCCTCCGGCAAACGCCCGGCCGGCACGCCGTCGGCCAGCGTGGCGCGCCAGAAGCGGCGCGCGGGTTCTGCGGCGGCGTCTTCGGCCAATGCGGCCAAGCCGTCTGCGGCGTCGGCCGGTTGTACGGTGGCGGCGAGGCGACGTCCCGCATAGGCGTCGCCGATGCTTCGGTACCAGAGCAGCAGCGAGCGCCGATCGAGCGCAACGGCAAGCGCATCGAGGCTCAATTGCCGGCCGTCGACGCTCAGCCGCGCGGCGGCGACGCGGCCTTGGTGCGCGTCCAATCCCGGTTTGTCCGTCAGCAGGTTGCAGATCGGGGAAACCGCCTGCACCGGCAAAGTGAGGCCGGGTCGTTGCAGAAAGCGCGTGCGCAAGGCCTCGAAAGCGGTTGCGCTCGCCGCTAGCGCCTGCGTCAGACGCTGGCCATCAAGCGGACTTTCGAAATCCAGCACGAGCCGCCGGGTGGCCGTAAGACTGAACTGCGCCCAAGGAACCTGTGCGGGTGCGAGGCGATAGACCTCGGCGTCGACGTCGGGACTTGCGGCAACGGCGCCGTCGCGGACCGCGTCAAGCAGTGCCATCGCAAGGCTCCGTCATTGCGACCAGTACGCGACGCTCGCCTTCATAAGGCGCGCGGCCGTGGGCCACCGCCATGTTGTCGACGAGGAGGATGTCGCCGTTCTGCCATGGAAAGCTGCGGGTTTCGGCCGCGACTGCGGCGCGGATCGTTTCTACCCAGGGCGTCGGGATCGGCGTGCCGTCACCGAAGCAGGTGTCGTAGGGGAGTTCATCGGGACCGCAGGCCTCGACCAGGCCCGCGGCCAGTTCCCGCGCATAAGAGGACGCATGATAAAACGCGGCGTGACTGAACCACACCGCCTCGCCGTTACGAGGGTTCGGTCGAATCGCCGGCCGAACCTGGCGCGTCAGCAACACGTCTCCCGCCCGCCATTCGAATGCGATGTCGTGGGTCGTGCAATACTCTTCGACGGCGGATCGTTGCTCGGTCTGAAATGTTTCCTGCCAGGTCAGTCCGAAGCCTTTGTTGAACGTACGCTTGAGCATGAATTTTTTCTGGGTAAACGCATCGCGAATCTCAGCCGGCAGCCGGCGGAGAACGGCGGCATTGTCGGTGAGCGGAGTCTCGCCGCCGCGCGTTGCAGCGATAGCGCAGGCGAAATAGAGCTTGCACGGCCAGCGGTGCCAGTAGGTACCCTCGCTGTGCTGCTCAATCGTGTGGCGGGCAGGATAGACGGTGGATGTGTAGATGCCGCCGCCTATGCGCGTGCGCGGCGTCGTGCGGTCGATATATTCCAGCGGATCGCCGGTCGACGTCGCGGCGACAAAGGCGTCGAGGTTGTCCGCGCTTCGACCTTCGAAGCCGCGGAACAGCAGCGCCTTGTGTTGTGCAAGCAAATCTTCGATCGCTTGCCGCGCCTGTTTGGCCCATGAAACCTGATCGACGCCGGCCACGGCCGGTTCGATAATGATGGGCAGCGTCGCCCCGTCGAAAGGCCTCACACGGATCAATCCCATCGGATCCTGCGGCATCGCGCGGCGTCGATAATGGGCGCTAAGGTTCGTCATGGTGTCCGTAACCTCGCTTTTTGGTCAGTCCGAAGAACTCCCGCGCCGCCGCAAGCGGCCGCCCAGATCGAGGCGAGTCGTCGGCAGATCGATGACGCTGTCGGTTCCGAGATCGCCGCCGAGCAGCCAGGCCATGGGCGTTCCCGGGTGCGCAACAATCCGCTCGATGACGTTGCTCAGGCGCGCGACCAGCCGTTGTGCGGCTTTGCGGGCGACGACGGCACCGGAATATTCCAGGCAGCCGGTCAACCCGTCGCGGTCGGGTTCGAGCACGAGTGCCACATCGAAGCGCGATGGACGGGGGCCAAGCCGCGTCGGCACCAAGGTGAGGCCGCCCGCCATGGCGCGGGGCGCGGTATGGGTCAGGATCGTGAACCAAGCATTGAACAGGCTATGACTGCCGAGCGCTGCCGTAACTTGCTCATAGGGGACCTGATCGTGCGCAGCGGCATCGGTCACTGTCGCCTTGACTGCCGTCACGAGCGACAGAAAATCCGCGGCCTGGCCAATGTCCGTGCGCAACGCCGCCGGATTGACGAAATAGCCGAGTACCCGTTCCCAATCGCCGGCGGGACGTCCGGCCTGTGGCACGCCCACCACCACATCGCGCACGCCGCTCTCCGCGGCGAGGCAGGTCTTGAAAACCGCGAGCAGCACGGTGAAGAGCGAGGTCTCGCAATGCTGTCCTATCGCGCGCAGGCCGACGACGGCGCCGGCGTCGAGATGAACCGGTAGAGCACCATCGGCTGTGCGCGCGCCCAATGGCGGCTGCAGCGGCAGCCGGCGCGGCGCGCCCGCGAGCCGGCGCTGCCAATGCTCCAGCGAAGTATCGTAATGGCCGGCTCGCGATAACTCGGCCTGTTCGCGACAAAACTCGGCAAAGCGCCGGCGCGGTGACGATATGGGCGCCGGCTGTCCGCCACGCGCATGATCGTAAGCTTGCGCAAAATCGTCGAACATCACGCCAATCGACCAATCATCGAGCAGAAGGTGATGGGCCGAAACCAGCAGGAAGCGTCCATTCGGACCGGCGTCGAGCAATCGCACCCGCCACGGCGGCGCCGCCGCGAGATCGGGCTGCCGGAATACCTCCGCCGATAGGCACGCTTCCAATTTCTCGGCCGCGATCGTTTCCTCAGCGAGGACGCAGCGGCCGGGCGGATCGATCATCTGGATCAGCCGGCCTTCCTGTTCCACGAAACGGGTACGCAGCGCCTCGTGGCATGCTTCGATAGCCGCAAAAGCAGACCGCAGCGATGTGACATCAGTCGGGCCGTCCATGCGGTAGAGCTCGGTAATGTTGAAGGCTCCCGCCGTTTCCCGGCGTTGCTCGGCGAACCAAAGACTGAGCTGGCCCTTGCTCAGGGGTGACGGCAATGACGGTTCGCCGGCAGCCGCGGTCCCGATATCTGCGGCGATGGCGGGAGCTACGCTCGCTCGTTGCCGCAATGCACCGAGTGTGGGAGCCCGCAAGAAGCCAGCAAGCGGCAACTCGACCCCGGCATTGCGCCGCAGCCGCGCCAGCAATTGCAGGGCCTGCAATGAAGAGCCGCCAAGCGCAAAGAAACTGTCGCCGTCGTTTGCGGTCTCCACCCCGAGCACCTCGCACCACGCCTCCGCGAAGGGTTCTGAATCAACCGCCCCCGGTTTTGCGACCGGGACGTCTGACGCCGGTGCGCCTCGGCCAATCGCCGTGGCAAAGTCGGCATAGCGCGCTGCAAAATCCGATGCCGCAACGACAACTTCGGCGCCACTGAGCGAACTACCGGCGATCACCCCAGCCAGAACGCCGGCTAGTTGATCGCCCAGAATTTCAGGAAGATCCGGGTGCGTCCGGGCCGAACCGGCAATGGCGTCAAGCGCAAGCGTGACCCAGCGCGTGTTTTGCCTGCGCGCAGCAGAGCGCGCGATGTTCGTAGCTGCCCTATTGGCGCCCGCATAGCTTCCGTAGCCCACGCCGCCGAGCCAGGCCGAGATCGAGCCGCAGACGATCACGAATTCGCACGGCACGCCTTCGAGTGCGGCGGCAAGCGCCGCAAGGCCGTCGCGTTTCGCCGACCTATATGCCGATGGCAATGGCTCGGTCACTGCGGCGAAGGTGCCGGCCTCCAGCGACCCCGCTGCGAAGATCACGCCCCCGATGCGTCCATGCCGCGCGACGATCTCGTCGATCAGCGGCTTCGGATGACGCAGGTCGATGGGTCGTGCTTCGCCGGCTATCCCGTCGATGGAGCGACCACTTCGGCTCGCAAGATAAATCGTTGCCGACGGATCGGCGCTGGCGAAGGCGCTCGCTGCGATGCGTCCCACCAAGCCGGTTGCGCCGATGACCAAATAGGCCGAGCCGGTCGATTGTTTGGTCGCGGCGGGCAGGGCGATGGGTTGGAAGTCGGGTACCCAGCATGATCGGCCGCGCCAGGCGCTGATTGGTTTGGGTGCGGCGAGGGCAAGCGGCAGTAGTGTCGCCGGGTCAGCCATTCCGGCATCGACGATCCGGACCGTGATCTCCGGCTGTTCCCGCGCCAGCGCGAGTGCCATGCCGGCGAGGTTGGTCGCGTCGGATGGCGGCAATTCGCTGCCATCGACATCGAAAAGATGTGGCAACAAGAACAAACAATGCCGCAGCCGACCGCCGGCCATTGCTCGACCGAGCAGCGTCGGCAACTCCGTCTCCGGCAATGGTGTCACGATCAGGCTCTCGATCGGTTGGCGCAGATGATCGACACCAAACTGCGCAGTCGCGCCAAATTGTTCCAGAGTCTCGGCGATCCGGCGCGATGCGTTTTGCTCCGCGCCGACGATGGCATGATATCCTGGGGGTATCGCGCCGGGGTCTGGGTGATGCCGGCGCCATCCGGCGATCCGCACATCGAGTTTGCTTGTCGCTGGTTTCGCGCGGCCGGTATCGGCTGGTTCAAGCCAGTGGCGTATCTTTGCGAAAGGGTATGACGGCAAGCTGACAAGAGCGCGCGGCAGCCGGTGCAGCTTCGCCCAGTCCGGACTCAAGCCCGCGCACCACAGCGCGCCCACCGCGTCCAGCACGGCTCGTCGATCACCGTCGGGCGGCAATGTCGCATGCACGCCCTTCAATCCCTGGCGGCGCGCGAGCGAACTGAGCGCAGATCCGGGTCCGACCTCCAAGCCAACGATCGGACCCTCACCAAGCATATGAGCGATACAGTCGGCAAAACGAACAGGCTGCCGGGCGTGATCGGCGAAATCGCCGCCATCCGGCGCCGTCAGTAGCAGGCGGCCGGTAAGATTGGAAACCAAGCCGATCTGCGGTGACGCTCGCGGCCGGTCGGCGGCGAAGCGTGCAAGTTCGCCGAGCATCGGCTCGATCATCGCCGAGTGAAATGCGTGCGAGGTCTCCAGCATCCGCGTCGCGACCCCGGCGCGGTCCAGTATTTCTACGCTTGCCGCCACCGCGGAGGTCGGGCCAGACAGTACGCAGTCGCTCGGCCCGTTGATGGCCGAGATTTCGGCCCCTGGCGCGATGTGCCGGCGGACTTGCTCGATCGGGGCGAGGGCAGCCGCCATGGCACCGCCCGGTAGCGTCTGCATCAACCGACCTCGCTCGGCGACGATGTCGAGCGCGTCGTCGAAACGGAGCACGCTCGCCGCCACCATTGCGGCGTATTCGCCCAGCGAATGGCCGACCACGACATCGGGTTCGAGCCCCCAGTCACGAAGCAAATTGAGCATCGCAACATTGATGGCAAAGACTGCCGGCTGACTGACGGCGGTCTGGCGCAAGCGCTCGCGAGCGGCAAGGTCGTACGTGTCGGCGAATAGCGCATCGCGCAAGTCGAAACCGAGCACGCGTTGCAGCCGCTGCGCGGCGGCATCGATCGTCGCCGCGAATACCGGTTCGTCGCGGTAGTGCGCCGCGCCCATGCCGACGAATTGGGCGCCTTGACCCGGGAACAGAAATGCCAAGCGGGGCGGCAGATCGGTGGCTCGGCCGGCGCGAAGCCTTTGCGGTTCGCGCAAAACGCGCGACGCTTCGGCGATATCCCGGACCGCGACACAAACGCGTTCGGGGAGCGCAGTGCGACCTGTCTGAAGCGTCCAGGATGCGTCGGCGAGGTGTTCGACTTGAGGAATAGCGTCGGCAAGGTTTTTTATTTGCCGTGACAGCGCCGGTGCATCGCGCGCGGAGAGCACCAGAAGCTGCGGGCGTTCATCCGCAATGGCAGCCGCCGCGGCGCGCGATGACGGCGCCTCCAAGACCACATGCGCATTCGTTCCGCCAACCCCGAAGGCGCTGACGCCGGCGCGCAACGCGCCGCCCCGCGGCGACAACGCCGTTGACTTGGTCGGCACATAGAACGGACCAATGTCGCGCTTAAGACCCGCGCCCCACGCTTTCCACGCCGACAGCGGGGGCAGTCTGCGGTGATAGAGCGAGAGCGCGGCCTTGATCAAACCGGCAATGCCCGCGGCCACGTCGGTGTGCCCAATATTTGCTTTTGTTGCGCCGAGCCCGCAGGTTTGGGTGGGACAATCGACAAAGACGCGCTTCAGCGCCGCCAGTTCGACACCGTCGCCGAGGGCCGTTCCGGTGCCGTGGGTTTCGACAAAGGCGATGCTGTCGGCGCTGACGCCGGCGACGGCGAGCGCTTCGGCGATGACCGCAGCCTGTCCTGCCGCCGAGGGCGCGGTGAATCCGGCCTTCGCAAAGCCGTCGTTGTTGACTGCTGTGCCTCTGACGATGGCGTAGATGCGGTTGCGGTCGGCGGTCGCGTCTGCGAGGCGTTTGAGAACCACCACACCGGCGCCATTGCTGAAGACAGTTCCAGATGCGTCGACGTCGAATGGCCGACAGTGGCCGTCGAACGATTCAATGCCGTCGGCGACCGGGCGATAGCCGACATTCTCCGGAACGCGGATCGTAATGCCGCCGGCAAGCGCCACGTCACATTCGCCGAGCAACAAACTCTGGCACGCAAGGTGGACCGCGACGAGCGAGGTCGAACAGGCGGTCTGTACGGTAATCGCCGGCCCTTTCAGGTCGAGTTTGAATGCGACCCGGCTCGCCAAAAAGTCCTTGTCGTTGGCGGTGTAAGCGAGGAAGGCATCGGTCTCGTCGCCGGCCATCATCACCGGCGCGACATTGTTCAAGAGATAGGTGGATAGACCGGTGCCTGCGAACACGCCGATGCGCGCCGGACCTGCAGGAATCTGCGCCGCGTCTTCGAGCGCGCGCCAGCACATTTCCAGAAAGATGCGCTGCTGCGGATCGAGCAAGGCCGCCTCGCGCGGCGTGTAGTCGAAAAATTCCGCGTCGAAGCGATCGACGTCGCCGATGGGACCCGACACCGGTACGTAGGCGGAGGAACCCTGTCGGTCAGCGGCCGCCGCATTATCGCCCGCGGCGGGCAACCGGATCAGCCCGGTCCCGCCCGCTACAAGCATAGACCAGAATTCCGCCGGATCGGACGCTCCGGAAAAACGGCAGTCGATCCCGACAATAGCGATGTCCATCTACGCACCCGGTTCCACGGAAGAGGGCGTGTCCGTGAGCGCCGGTTTCGATTTTCATTGCCCCGGCGCCATGCAATAATTATGCGAGTGATTTAATAATGCAACCTGTGAGAAAGTGCTAATGTCGAGGGCCGGACGCATTGCCGCGCTGTCGCCGGAAAAGCGGGCGCTGCTGGCAACGCGGCTTGTCGAACGCGGCTATTCGCCGCGTTCCGCCACCGATGGTGCCGTCGACAACGTGCCGCTGTCCTCGGCCCAGCGCCGGATGTGGGCGCTCCATCAGCTCGATAGTTCAGGCCGGGCGCATCACGTCCCGGTTGTGCTGCAGCTCGCGGGGGCCCTCGATGCTGCAGCGCTTGCCGCCGCCCTACGCCATGTCGTCGATCGGCACGCCGTGCTACGGCTGGTCATTGCCGAACGCGACGGCGAGATTGTGGCACGGCACCGCGCCGATGCTCCGCCTTTGGAGCCCATCGCCGCCGCAGCCACGTCGGAGGCCGCGGTCAATGCCTTCATCGAGCGGCCATTTGACCCAGCCACCGGTTTGATCAGAACCGGGCTCCTGACATGTGGGCCGCGCGATCATGTGCTCGCGCTGGTATTTCATCATATCGTCTTCGACGGACGCTCGATTTCTGTGCTGCTCGACGAACTTGAGCGCGGCTATGCGGCGATTTGCAATGGCGAGGGCCCGGCTCTTCCGCCGCTTCGCTGGAGCTATGCCGATTTCGCCGATTGGGAAACGGCGATGCTCGCCGCGAATGAATTTGCGGCGTCACGTTCCGCCTGGTTACGCCGGCTTGACGGCGCGCCCAGCGCGGTTCGTTTTCCCGGCTCCGCGCCGGAGCGGCCGCCACAATCCGCCGCCACGATCGCGGCGAATTTCGGCGCCGGCCGCGACGACTACGAGGTATTGCGACACTTTGCGGCAGCGGAGCGCATGACGCCGTTCGCGGTTTTGCTGGCAGCCTTGGCGGCGCTGCTCGGCCGCTGGAGCCGGGTCGACGACGTAGTCATCGGCGTCGTGTCCGCGGCCGCGGTGCCGGCACGTTTCGACGGACTCATCGGCCTGTTCGTCAATCCATTGCCGATCCGATTGGAAGTTTCTCCCGCATCGACGCTGCGAACGCTCGCGTCGCAGGTCCGCGATCGTCTCGCCGAGGCCTTCGCGCATGGTCAATATCCATTCGAGCGGCTGGTCGCCGATCTCAAACAAGCCGGTCATCGGCAGCCGCTGTTTAACGTCGCGATGACAATGCAAGGCCAAGCGGACAAACCCGTTTCGCTTGGCGATCTCGCGGTGACGTCGCATCGGGGTGGCAGCAATCGCGAGGTCGCCGCCAAATTCGACCTGTCGCTGTCATTGATCGATAGTGGAGGCGAGATTGCCGGAACGCTCGAGGCGGATGCGCAGCTGTGGGCGCAGCCGCCGCTCGATCGCTTCACCGCTGCGTTCGAAGCGCTGCTCGCGACAGCGCTCGTCAATCCCGATCGCCGCCTCGATGAAATTCCGCTCGCACATCCGCAGCCGAGCTCGATCGGCGCCGACATCCAATCCGCAGCGGCAAGCTTCGCGGACCTGTTCGAGGTTGCCTGCGCGCGCGCACCGGATGGGCCGGCTCTGCTGTTCCAAGGCGGCACGACGGACTACGGCTCGCTCGATCGCGACGCCAACCGCTTGGCACATGCGTTACGCGCCGAGGGCGCCGGTCGCGGCTGCCACGTCGCCGTCTTCATCGATCGCGATCATGGTCCCGATCTGATCGTAGCGGTGCTCGCGATCCTCAAATCGGATGCGGCGTTCGTCGTGCTCGACCCGCGTCAGCCGACCGCGCGTCACGCTATGATTCTCGAAGACGCAGCGCCGGCTCTGGTGTTGACGGCCGGCGAAGCTCCGCCTTCGGGACCTTGGCGCGCGCTCGATTTGGCGGAACTCAGGCAACGCGCGTCAACCTTACCCGCAACGGCTCCGATCCGAAGCGTCAGTCCTGACGATGCCGCTTATTTGGTTTTCACCTCCGGTTCGACGGGACGGCCGAAAGGCGTCGTGGCGACGCATGGCGGTGTCGGCAATCTCGCGGCCGCGCAACGCGCGCAATTCGGCCTCGGTCCGCACGACCGCATTTTGCAGTTCTCCGCCGTCACTTTCGACGCCTTTGTCTGGGATATCGTCATGGGCTGGGGCGCCGGCGCCGCGCTCGTGCTTGGGACCGTGGATCAACTTGCGCCCGCCGACGGCCTTGCCGGGCTGCTTCGAGATTCCGCGGCCACCGCGCTGACCATCCCGCCGTCGGCGCTCGCGAGCTTGCCGCGGGAGGATTTGCCGGCCTTGCGATTGCTGGTGACGGCTGGCGAACCGTGTCCCGCCGCCCTCGTCGACCGCTGGTCGGTCGGTCGGCGGATGGTCAACGCCTATGGACCGACCGAAGCGACGATATGGGCCAGTCTCGGCGAGACAAGCTCCGGTCTTCAACCTTCAATCGGGCACGCCATCGCCGGCGGCACGTTGCACCTTCTCGACAACGGCTTGTCACCGGTGCCGGTCGGTGCGGTCGGCGAAATCTGTATTGGCGGAAGCGGCGTCACCCGCGGCTATCTCAAGGCTCCGCATCTCACGGCGGCGGGTTTTGTCCCCGATCCGTTCGCAAACCGTCCGGGTGCGCGCCTCTACCGCAGCGGCGATCTCGGCTGCTGGCTCCCCGATGGCCGGTTGCGCTATCTCGGACGCCGCGACGATCAGATAAAAATTCGCGGCTTTCGGATCGAGCCCGGCGAGATTGCCCGCGCGCTTGAGCATCTGCCGATGATTGCGCGCGCCCATGTCGGGACCGTCGAGCGGCTAGCCGGAGGAACGGCCCTTGTTGCTTGGATTGAGCCGCGAAAGGACGAAAAGCTCGACTTGACCGAATTGCGCGCGGCGGTCGCGGACCGTCTGCCGTCTTATATGTGGCCGGCCTGTTACATACCGGTGCCGGCGTTTCCCGCGAATGCACACGGGAAAATTAATCCCAAGCTTTTGCCGCCACCCGATTGGGAAGCCTCGGAGGCGGCGGCGACCCCGCCCCAAGGACCAGTGGAGGCGATGCTCGCCCGCATCTGGGGCGAAGTGCTCGGCCGTGCGTCGATCGGACGGAACGACGACTTCTTTGCACTCGGCGGTGACTCTATCCTTGCGGTTCAAGCTAATGCGCGGCTGCGGGCCGCCGGCTGGATCCTGAAACTCACGGATCTGTTTGCCGCGCCGGTGCTGAGCAATCTTGCGGCGCGCGTCACCTCAGCGCCGACCGTTGCGGAAACGTCATCGAGCCGGGAGACCTGGCCGCTGACGCCAAGCCAAGCTGGGATGCTGTACCATCATTTGCGCGCGCCCGCGCTCGGTCTCTACGTTCAGCGCTTCGATCTTGTCATCACCGGGCCGCTCGATCCCACCGCATTTAAGGCCGCCTGGTCATGGCTTATCGACCGCCACGAAGTTTTGCGCACTCATGTGCGCTGGATCGACGGCGATCCCGTTCTCGCTTTTCTGGTGCAGGCGCTGCCGCATGTCGTCGAGGCCGACTGGTGCGGTCTCGAAGCGGCCGCGCAGGACGAAGCCGCGCAGGCGGCGCTGGCGCCGCTCGATCCCGAACAAGCGCCGCTGATCAGGTTCATGCTGGCGCGCATCGCGCCGAACGCGTGGCGTTTCATTCTTGCCGTTCATCACCTGATCGCCGACGGCTGGAGTCTGTCGATCCTGTTCGACGAATGGCGCGACGCCTATCGCTCGATCCGGGAAGGCCGCCGCCCGGACGCGCCGCCCGCGCCGCAATATCGGGCGTATCTGCATTGGCTTGCCACGCGCGACCAGACTGCGGCGCGGCAATTCTGGTCCGACGCACTTGCGGGCGTAGAGCGGCCGAGCCGATTGGCCGCAGTCGAGGACGGCGGCGGCTCCGGTTGGTCGACGGTGAGCGCGGAACTCGATGAGGCGGCCACTGCGCGATTGTCGGCACTCGTCGGCCGGCACTCCATCACGCTCAATACGACGATCCAGGCGGCGTGGGCGCGCGTTATGCAAATCTGGACGGGAGAATCGGACGTCATGTCCGGCATGGTGGTCGCTGGTCGGCCGGCCGAAATCGACCGCATTGAGCGGATGGTCGGGTTATTTGTTAATACGGTACCGTGCCGCCTGATCGTCCCGAGGACCGGCAGCGTGCGCGGCTGGCTCGCTCAGATGCAGGAACGCCTGGCCGGCATTCAAGAGCATGGACATCTGCAGCTTGCGGAATTGCAACGCTCGATCGGGCTCGACGCCGATGCGCTGCCATTTGATGCTCTGGTTGCAGTCCAGAATTTTCCGGGCGAAACCGGACACGACGACGAACTGGAAATCGTTGCGAGGCCGGAGCCGGCGCGGACTGACTATCCGCTGACAGTGCTGGTTGAACCGGGACGCCGACTGCGTATCCGCATGGTGGCCGATCACCGCTATCTGAAGCCTGCGACCGCGCAGCGGCTTGCTGACGCGCTGGCGGTGGCGCTTCGCCGGTTGCCTGAAGTCATCAACCAGCCCATCGGGGCGTGGCCGATCATCGAGGATGCCGAAGCGGCCCGTGCCATCGCGGCCGCGACCGGTTTGCAAATGCCGCTCGACACGGCGCGAATGCTGCCCGATCTGATTGCTGAACTGGCCGAGCGCCATGGCGAACGACCGGCGCTTATTGCCGGAGAGGGGACCTGGACCTATGCGCGGTTACTGCGCGAGTCCGACCGGCTCGCGGCCTGGCTCGCGACGCGCGGCATCGGACCGGAATGCACGGTCGCGCTTCTCGCCGAGCGTTCGCTCGGCTTGACCGCAGCCACGCTCGGCATCTGGCGTGCCGGGGCAGCGTTTCTGCCGCTCGGAACCGATCAGCCCATCGCACGGCTAAAGGCGATGGTGGCCCGCGTCGAGCCCGAACTTATCATCGCCGCTCGCCGCTATGCCGATCTTGCGCAAGCGCTGGGCGGCGCGGTGGCATGGATCGACGATCCACCCTGGACAAACCAGCCGCCGGTGGCGCCCGGCAAGCCCATACACCCCGCAAGCGCCGCCTATGTGATCTTCACGTCCGGATCGACCGGCGAGCCCAAGGGTGTCGTCACGTCGCATGTCAGCACCCTTAATCGCGTTCTCTGGGGTCAGCGCCACCGGCCGATCGGCTTAGGCGATCGCATGATGCAAAAAACGCCCTGCACTTTTGACGTGTCCGTTTGGGAAATGTTCTGGCCTCTCCTCGCCGGTGCGACATCGGTTATCACACGTCCCGGCGGACATCTTGATGCCGACTATTTGGCCGCCCTCGCCGTGCGCCAGCAGGTGACGGTGGTGCATTTCGTGCCGTCTATGCTGCGGCTGTTCTTGGAGGATCCGACACGGGGCGCCAGCCTTCGCAAATTGAAATACGTCATCTGCTCCGGCGAGGCGCTGCCAGGAACATTACGCGACACGATCCATTCCCTTAATGGCCCGGAATTGCTGAACTACTACGGCCCGACCGAAGCCGCGATGGAGGTCGGCCATTACGCGGCCATCCCAGGCGAGACGGATGTCGCTGTTCCGCTGGGGCGACCGATCGACAATGCGCTCCTCTATATCGTCGATCGCGACTTCAATCCGTGCCCGGTCGGCGTGGCGGGCGAGCTTTTGATCGGAGGCATCGCGCTGGCGCACGGCTACGTAGGGCGGCCTGATCTCACCGCCGAACGCTTCGTGCCGGATCCGTTTTCCTCGGCTCCTGGAGAACGGGTCTATCGCACCGGCGATCTCGCTCGCCGACGCGGCGACGGTGTCATCGAGTTTCTCGGACGTCTCGACTGGCAGGTAAAGATTCGCGGCCAACGCATCGAGCCGGAGGAGATCGCCGCCGCCTTGAAGCGTCTGCCTGGCATCGGCGAAGCCGTGGTGCTCTATCAGGAAGAGACCAATGGTGATGCGCGGCTCATCGCCTATCTGGTCGGCAAGCCCGTGGACCCCGCCGAACTGCGGCGTCAGCTTGCCGCCGTGCTGCCCGACGCGATGATCCCCTCGGTGTTCACCTTCGTTGCGGCGCTGCCGATTGGACCGGCCGGCAAGCTCGATCGCGCCGCACTGCCAGCGCCCAGCGTACGCCCTGATGTCCGACGGCGACGCCCGCCTGGGACCGCGCTCGAATGGCTGCTTGCAGCTGAGTGGCGCGCCGTCCTTGGCCGCGACGACGTCCAGGCCGACGATCACTTTCTGATCGATCTTGGCGGCCATTCGCTCGATGCGCTGCGTCTGATCGGGCGTCTCGCGCGGCGCTGGCCGGAGACGATCAGCCTCGCCGATTTTTTGCGTGCTCCCTCTATTGTGGGCGTCGCTAATCTTTTGCGCGAGCGAACGGCACCGGGCAGTTGCGTCGTGCCGCTGGTGCCGAGCGGCGAGGCGGCTCCGATCGTGTTTGTGCATCCGCTAATCGGCACGGTGCTATGCTTTGTTGAACTCGCCCGTATTCTCGCGGCCGACGCCCCACACGTCCGGGGGCCAGTCTGGGCGCTGGAGGCGCCCGGTTTTGATGGCCACACACCGGCGATCGACACGGTAGAACAGCTCGCCAGCCGGCATCTGCAAGATCTGCGCATTCAACTTGGTGGCCGGCCGCCGGTGCTCGTCGGCTATTCGTTCGGCGGTCTTGTGGCCTTCGAATTGGCGCGCCAGCTCGCGGCACAGGGAACGCCCGCGGCGAATCTTGTCATTCTCGATACACCGGCGCCGTCCGCGGCTGGATCGGCTGGGCGTATTCCCGACGACCTCGATCTTCTGTTCGAAATCGTTCAGCTGCTCGAGCGCTATGACGGCCGGCCTCCGAGCATCACGCGCGAAGAACTGGTTGCCCTGCTGCCTTCGGTGCGGGCGAAGGCGGCGCGCGACGCGCTCGTCCGCGCGGACGTATTGGGCGGCGCGGTCGCTTCCCTCGATTTTGCCGCCATTGTCTCGGTCGTGCGCGCCCATCAGGTCGCCCGCGGCGCCTACCGGCCGCAGTGCTACGCGGGCGCCGCCACCGTCCTGCGCGCAGCGAGTCCGACCAAAGAAGATATTGCGGGGGTCGATCCGAGCTTGCTCGCGGACCCGGCCTTTGGCTGGAAGCGACTGATCAACGGACCGGTTCGCACGATCACGGTGCCGGGCGATCATGTCTCGTTGGTCGTGCCTCCGGCCGCCGCCGCGGTCGCCGCTGCGCTGGCGCAGATCGCGGGTGCGTCTGACCTCAATGCTTGATCAGATGTCTTACTGACCGCTCGGCGTGCGCAGACCGATCCAGGAGTCGCGCACCTGCTGATAGTGCACCATTGGATCGTAGAGCGGAACCGGCAACGCCAGAACTTGCGCCGACAATTTTCCGATCGCAGACAGCAGAGCGTAGGACGCAACAACCCGGTCGTGCTGAGCGATGATCAGATTTTGCCGCGCATTGACCAGCGCCTGCTCGGCGTTGAGGACATCTTGGGTCGTGCGCTGGCCGGCGATCGCCTCATTGCGGACGCCAGTCAGGGCCCGCTCGGAAGCGTCGTTCTGCCGGACGGAGGCTTCCACTTGCGCCTTCGCCGCCTGGAGCTGGCTCCAGGCTTGAACGACGTTGGACCGGGTCTGGTCGCGCACCTGGTCGACATTCAATCGTTGCTGGTCGAGAGTTTCTTTATTCAGGCGGATAGCGGAATATTCCGCGCCGCCCTGATAGATCGGAACCGATAGGTTCAACGCCACCGTATCGGTGAAATTTTTGGGTGTCGTGATGGTCGGAAACAGCTGCTGTTGGATGCCGTATTGCCCGGTCAGTGTCGGCCACAGCGCGCCCTCCGCGATCTTGACCTGGAGCTGGGCGACGTCGACGCCATAAAGCGCCGCAGTGACGGAGGGATTTTGCTCTATGCCGACGGCGATCGCGGCGTTCAGTGTCGGAGGCGCAAAGCGGTCGACCGACGACGCCGGCGCTAGGCCGGCCGGGTCGACACCGATGATACGGCGGTAATTGGCGCGCGTGGTCATCAGCGTTGCTTCGGCCGCATGGAGCGTCGCTTCGCCGGCGGCCAACTGCGCTTCCGATTGCGCGACGTCGGTCGACGTTACCTGGCCGGCGGAAAACCGGTTGCGCGTATCGGTGAGCGTGCGCTGCAACACGCGAACATTATTCTGCTGAACCTCGAGATTGGCGCCGTCCCTTGAGACATCCATGTACACCGTCGCTGCCGCCAGCAATACGGATTGTTCCATCATGCGGAGCGTTTCGCGCGACTGGGTAACTTGGCTTTCGGCCGCCCGTACCTTGTTCGCGGTCCGCTCTCCGTTGAAGATCGTTTGCGTGCCGGTCAGGCCGTAGGTCTGCGGCGTCGACAACCCTTTATCGGAGAATGATGCGCCATTGGCCAGGAAGCCAGGTGTCGGTGGGATGGTCTCCTTGGTGCTGGTGTATTGCCGTCCGACGCTGGCATTGGCCGTTATCGTCGGCCGATAGCCCGACAGCGCCTGAGGCACGCCTTCGTCGGCCTGCCGAACGATGGCCCGCTGGGCATTGAGCTGCGGATTGTTCCTGTAGGCCCTGGCGAGCGCGGCTTCGATGGACTCGGCCGCGGCCTGCCCAGGTATGGCTGCGAGGAGGGCGAGAGAGAGCGGGATTACCCTTGCAAACCCGCGCGGAATTTGCCCTGCCACGACGCTGAGCCACGCCCTTGGAGCCATCATTGTACTCGCCACCAGCGGCTCCGTTTGGCCCGCCGGTGACATTAACTTGCGCTTGGGGGCCTTACAAGGTTCGGGGCAGTGGCGGCGTTTCGGCCTTACGCATCCGCGCAATCAGCCGCAATTCGCGCAGCCCGAACATCGTCGTCGCGATAAACAGTGGAAGAAAAAAGTCGAGGACGCGAAAAGTAATCACTATGGCCAGTAATTCCTCACGCGGATATTGCGGCAGGCCGATAAGGATGGCGGCCTCGACGACGCCCAGACTTCCGGGCGTATGGCTCATGGCTCCGAGCAGCGTCGCCAGCACAAAGACCACGACGACGGTCACGAAGCCGACGGCCGGCTCACCCGGCAGCAGGATGAAGAGCGACAGCGACGCGAGGCAGCGGTCGACTGTTCCGATGCCGATCTGCAAAAACGTCCAGCGCAGATTGGGCAGTACGATTTGCCAATTGGCGCGGCCGACGACGCGCGGCCGCGCCGCGATCCAGAATAGATAGCCGAGTATAGCGAACAGAGCCGAAAGTCCGAGCAGGCGATTGAGGGCCGGCTGCAACTGGTCGAAGGCCGCGAGGGCGTCAGGCGCGTAGGCAACGGCGCCGCCGAGGACGAATATATTGCCGAGCCAGAACGTCACGCCGGTCATGAACGCGATCTTGGCAATGTCGACGACGGTCAAGCCCCAGAACGAATAGACCCGGAATCGCACCAAGCCGCAGGTGAGCGTGGCGGCGCCGAGCGAGTGTCCGATGGTGTAGCTGGTGAAGCTTGCAAAGGCGACGACCGGAAACGGCAAATTGCGCTTGCCGATCGTGTGCAGCGCGAACAGATCGTAAAATATCAAGTTGGAATAGCCGGCGGCCACCAGCACGGCGGCGACCAGTATACGGCTGCCGGATTGGGCTTCAATCGCCGCGACCACTTTATTGACGTCGATGCCGTGCAACAGGTGATAAAGCGTTGCAACGGCAACAGCCATGAACGTGACACTGATCGCGACGCTTAATCTGTTGCGGCCGACGCCACGAATAATCGCCTGCGCAAAGGGACTTGTTGCTGCCAATTCTTCGCTACCAAGTCTCTGCCGCCAGCCTAAAAAGAAGCGCGGGACGAATCGGGAGCCAACTTCCCATCCCTTTGTAACAGCATTGTTACGAGCCGGCTCCCAGCCGACCGCCGGCCTCTGGGTGGCCCGCGACCGTCACACAATTGAGATATGAAATGGCAATTGTCGATAAATGCGATTCGACAACGCGATGGCCACGCGCTTTCGGCTGGAAACAACACAATGAAAGTGATGATCGCCACGGACGCTTGGCGTCCGCAGGTCAACGGCGTGGTGCGAACTTTGAACTCGTTGGCGCGCGCCGCCGCCAAGCTCAACGTCGAGGTCGAGTTCCTGTCCCCGGACGGTTTCTGGACTTTCCCGGTGCCGACCTATCCCGGCCTGCGCTTGGCGCTGCCGCACCGGCGGCGCATCGCCGAACGCATCGAGGCGTCCCGGCCCGACGCGATCCATGTCGCGACCGAGGGACCGATCGGCCGTGCGGTACGGTCCTATTGCGTTCGAAACAGCCGCCCGTTCACCACGAGCTATACGACCCGTTTCCCAGAATACATTTCGGCGCGTTCCCCGATCCCGGCATCGTGGGTCTACAACGTTCTGCGGCGTTTCCACGCAGCAGCGACCGTGACCATGGTGGCGACGCCATCGCTAATGACCGAGCTTTCCGGCCGCGGCTTTCACAATCTCGGCATGTGGACGCGCGGTGTGGACGTCGATCTGTTCCGGCCCGATCGCGCCATCGATCTCGACTTTCCGCGCCCGATATTTATGAGCGTGGGGCGGGTCGCTGTGGAAAAGAATCTGCCGGCGTTCCTGTCGCTCGATTTGCCGGGCACCAAGGTCGTGATCGGCGCCGGGCCGCAGGAGGCGGAACTCAAGCGCCGGTATCCCAGCGCGAAATTTCTCGGGCAATTGGACAACGGCATTCTGGCCGCGCATCTCGCGGCGGCCGACGTCTTCGTATTCCCGAGTCTCACCGATACGTTCGGTATCGTGCAGCTCGAAGCGCTCGCCAGCGGCGTTCCGATCGCCGCATTCCCAGTGACGGGTCCAAAGGATGTCATCGGCGATAGTCCCATCGGCGTGCTTAACGAGGACCTGCGAGCCGCCTGCATGCAGGCCATATCGATTTCCCGCGAGGCATGCCGCGAATTCGCGCTGCATTATTCTTGGGAGAACAGCGCCCGGCAATTCATCAGTCACGCGCATAAAGTTGCCGTCGGCGCCGCGCGAGAAGCCGAGGCGACGATTCCTATCGCCGAGGCAACACAAGAGTCGGACGGGCAAACATTGGTGCCCGGCTGCAACACAAGGGTAAGCCATGAGCACTCTATCTGACGCGGATCTGGACAAACAGACGGTCACCAAGGCGTATGCCCGGTGGGCCCCGGTATACGATCTTGTCTTCGGTGCGGTATTCGAGCACGGCCGGCATGCGGCCATTGAAGCTGCCGAGCGGCTCGGCGGTCGCATTCTCGAAGTCGGCGTCGGCACCGGAATTTCGCTGCCGCATTATTCAAAGAACTGCCGGTTAAGCGGCGTCGATATTTCGGCACCGATGCTGCGCAAGGCCCAGGAGCGAGTGACCGACCTCGGCCTGAGCCACGTCGAGGGCCTGTGGGTCATGGACGCCGAGCATTTGTCCTTCCCGGATAATTCGTTCGACGTCGTCGTCGCCCAATACGTCATTACCACCGTGCCGAATCCGGAGGCGACGCTCGACGAGTTTGCTCGCGTGCTCAAGCCGGGCGGCGAAATCATCCTGGTTAGCCGCGTCGGCGCCGAAGCCGGATTGCGGCGTTCGCTAGAACATTGGTTCCAACCGGCGGCGCGCAAGCTCGGCTGGCGGACCGAGTTCTCGTTCGAGCGCTATTCGCGCTGGGCCGCGCAAAAGCGCGATATGCATCTGATCGAGCGCCGCGCCATGCCACCGTTCGGGCACTTCAACCTGATCCGCTTCGGCAAGGAAGGCGCCGAGGATCGAGGTTACGAATCCGAACCGGCGCGTGCCGCGGGTTGATATTCACGCGTTTGTCACAAACAGCAGATGTCTCGACGGCGATGTCTCCATGTCACAGGGGATTCATCGAATCGCCATATCCAGGTCGGACGGCTGCACGACGGGGATTAATGAAATGGAAAACTTTCTCGACGCCCTGCGCACCCAGCGCTGGGACGACCATCGCTACTATCACCATAGTCGCATCAATCAATCGCTTCACTTTGTCAGTGCCATCAGCTTTCTGTTTGCCTATGTGATGATTTTCAAGGATCCGGCGATTTCCGCTCTTGCCGGCTGGCTCATCGCTATGACGACACGGCAGTGCGGGCACTTTTTCTTCGAGCCCAAGGACTACGATACCGTCAACGACGCGACCCACGAATACAAGGAGGAGATCAAGGTCGGCTACAATCTGCGGCGCAAGGTCGTGCTGCTGACGATCTGGGCGTTGTCGCCGGTGCCGCTTTATTTCGACCCGACCTTCTTCGGCATCTTCAAGCCCCACGCCAACAACGCCGAATTCGTCCGCCACGTCGCCGAGATCTGGCTTGTTGTCGGCATCGGCGGCGTGTTGTTCCGCACATTCCAATTGTTCCTTATCAAGGACTTGCAGACCGGTCTGGTCTGGGCCGCTAAAATCCTGACCGACCCATTCCACGACATTAAGCTCTACCATAAGGCGCCGTTCGCGCTCCTTCGCGGTGAGTGGATCGATCCCGAGATTGGCATGCACCATTGGGACGAGGACGAAGCCGAGGAAGCGCCGCACGCGAGCTGAGCGTGTGTCCGCCTGGCACCGATGCGTCTATCGCTGAGCTCTTGTCGGTAAGCTCTTGCCGCTAATGCGCGCCGAACAATCGATGGCGGATCATCTCTTTCAGGATGGTCCGCTTGATTGTCTTGTTGGTGAGCGTGGGGTTGTGCCACCACCAGCCATCTCTTTGCATCGCCGCCGCGGCGGCGATGAAGCGGTCCGCGACCACCGCGAAGTCGGCGTCGGTGTAATTGAGGCTGAAAATCAGCCGGCCGGTGCCGATCCAGCTCAGCGCCAGCCCTTCGGTCCGAAGGTAATATTGCAGCATCCAGTTATAGCGCGACGGCTTCGTATAATAGATCGTCCAGATCGACGAGATGTTGGCGACCTGAACCGGCAGCGCCGCTGCTGCGAGGCGTTCATTGAGGATCCGGGTCCTGTCATCCCAGACGCGATCGAGGTCGTGGTAGATCGCGTCGGCCTGCGGCGTTTGCAGGTAACGCAGGAATTCGTTCATCGCCGCCATCACGTAGGGATGCGAATTGAATGTCCCGCGGGCAAAGCAGATATCGGCCGGCCGATCGTCGCGGAAGCGCTTCATCAGATCGCTCTTGCCGCAGACCACGCCGATAGGCAGGCCGCCGCCGAGTGTCTTGCCGTAGGTGACGACATCGGCGCGGACGCCGAAATATTCCTGGGCGCCGCCTCTGGCGAGACGAAAGCCGACGAATACCTCGTCGAAGATCAATACGATTTTGCGCTCGGTGCAAATCTCGCGCAGCCGCCGGAGCCATCCGGCGTAAGCCGCTCTGTCGAAATGCGCGGAGCGCGCGCTGTCGACCAGCGACGAATCGCTCGGCGCAGAAGCGTTGGGATGCAGCGCCTGCAGCGGATTGATCAGCACGCAGGCGATATTGCGCCGTGTCTTCAGTACCCGCAGAGCCTGTTCGGACATTTCGGTGAGCGTATAGGTCTCGTGCGCCGGCACCGGATTGCCGATGCCCGGCTGCACGTCGCCCCACCAGCCGTGATAGGCGCCGCAAAATTTCACCAGATGGGATCGCCCGGTGTGGTAGCGCGCGAGTCGCACCGCCTGCATCACCGCCTCGGTGCCCGACATGTGGAACGAAATTTCGTCGAGGCCGGAGATTTCCTTGAGAAATTTGGTGTTCTCGATGATCAGCGGGTGATACGAGCCCAGCACCGGCCCGAGTTCGCGCACGCGCCCAGCCCCGCGCTCGATCGCATCCTTGTAGAAGTCGTAACCCAGCACATTGACGCCGTACGAACCGGTCAGATCGTAAAATCGGTTGCCGTCGAGATCGGTGATGGTGACGCCGCTCGACGACTGCACGAACGATGCCGATGGCAAATTCTGGTGGACGATGCGGCTATATTGGAACGGCACGCGATAGGCAGCGGTGAACTGCAAATCGGAGATGGCGGCGCTCGCCTCTCCGGTGCGGCGGATGGTTTCGGCAAAGCGCGCCCGATAGGCGGCCGCAAGGCCGGCGAACCCTGCGCGGCGCAGCGCCACGATTTCCGCCGGCGCGTCGTCGGAGGAGTAGAAGCGATCCTCGTCATACTCGTAATACGGCACGAAGCCGGCGAGCCAACGCGACATCCGCGCATGACCGGCGAGCGATTTGTGCTTGGCCTTCGACAGTTCAAGTCGCTTGCGCAACTTCACGGCCGAGGTGGCGACCGCGGCGGCGCCGATGCCGTAGAATGCAAGAGTAGGTGTAGTCCATTCCATCGAATCGCGGTTTAGACCGGAGTTCTTACAATACCATGACAGTGAGGACTCAAATCCTGCGAATATTCGATCAGGAGGATATCAATTTCCTTCTCACCAACCGGATTCCGAGGCGGCTTGCCACCCAATTCATCGGTTGGTTCAGTCAGATCGAACAGCCGCTGGTGCGCGATTTTTCGATCGCGCTGTGGCGGCTATTCTCGGACCTCGATCTCGGTGAGGCCAAAAAGACCGAGTTCCGTAGTCTGCACGACTGCTTCATCCGCGAGCTCAAAGACGGCGCGCGACCGATCGACCGCAGCGCCGACATCCTCGTCAGTCCCTGCGATGCGATTGTCGGTGCGTGCGGCAGCATCCAGGGTACCGAGCTCTATCAAGCCAAGGGCTTCCCCTACACGCTGCAGGATCTGCTCCCCGATCCGACGCTGATCGCCGCGCATCGCAACGGCCGTTATGTCACGCTGCGCTTGAAGTCGAGCATGTATCACCGCTTCCACGCGCCGTTCAACGGCCGCATCGGCCAGGTGACCTACGTGTCCGGCGATACCTGGAACGTCAATCCGATCGCTCTCAGGCGCATCGAGCGGCTATTCTGCAAGAATGAGCGCGCGATCGTGCGCATGAGCCTTGTGCCGGGGGGCCAGCCGGTAACGCTCGTGGCGGTCGCCGCAATCCTTGTCGCCAGCATCCGGCTGCACTGTGTTGCCGACGTGCTGAACCGCGATTACCGCGGCCGCAATGTCATCGCCTGCGACAGCGAAGTCCGCAAAGGCGAGGAACTCGGCTGGTTCCAGCACGGCTCGACCATCATCGTCTTTGCGCCGGACGGCTTTGCACTTTGCGACAACATCCGCGAGGGCGCCGCTATTCGCATGGGACAGCCGATGCTACGGTTGCCGTGACGCTGCCGCTCAGTGCGGAAAGTTCTTCACGATGTGATCCGCGGTGCGCAGCGCCAACGCGGCCATTGTCAGCGTCGGGTTGGCGGTTGCCACGGTCGGGAACGAGCCGCATCCCACCAGATAGAGATTATCGTGGTCCCACGAGCGCTGCATGTCGTCGACGACCGAATTGCTGCGCTCGGTCCCCATGCGGTGGGTCCCAACCAAGTGGCCGGCGCCGTAATATCTGATCCGCGTCTTCTGTCCGGGCGGCCATTCGAACGAGGTCGGCTCGTCGTCCGGCGGCTCGGTGGTGAATTCCATTGCGTTCATGGCCTTGAAGATGGCGCTTGCGGTCGCCTTCGCGGCGGCAAAGCCATTCTTGGTGTAGTCGGACAGGTCGTATTGGATCTGCGGCCGGGGCAGGCCGAGGTGATCGGTATAGCGGTCGGAGAGCGTTACCGCGTTGGCGTCTTCCGGCGACTGCTCGACTAGGAAGCCGAGGCGGAACTGGCGCGACAGCCGAACGTTAAGTTCGCGCGTGAGATCCGGACCGAACAGCGCTTTCCTGTCTTTGTTCAACCCGCTTTGGTTCAAGCCGTCGACCAGATCCACCGTGGTCGTATAAGGGTCGCCGATCGGAAAATTCCAGCCCTCATTACCGATCTCGATGCGGAACGCGCCGCGTTCGCGGCGGAACTCGCCGTCTCGGGCGATCTCGATGCCGCTCGTCGACAGTGGACCGCGATAGCCCCAGACCGGATGCGGGGCGAGCGCCCAGGCGAGATAGAGCGGATGATCCATCAGATATTTGCCGACGAAACCTAAGCCGTTCGCCACGCCGTCCGCCGTGCGTCCGTCGTTCTTCGACATCAACAAGAGCCGTGGCGTCTCGATGGCATTACCGGCAATGACATAGAGCTTTGCCGTCACCCGGCCGCGCTCGACCGGCGGGCCGTCGATTCGATCGTAGCGGATGAAATCGATACCGCCGATCTTGCCGTTGCCGTCGACGACGACTTGCGAGGCGACGCAACGATACATGACGTCCACATTGCCCGTGCTCAGCGCATCGGCGAGCGTGACGCTGGCGTCGTATTTGGCCTGGATCGGGCAGATCGGGATGCAATTGGTGTTGCCGGCGCAGACGCGCCGATTTTGATACGGCTGCGAGTTTCGGGCGGCGGGCGTCGGCGCGATCGCCCAGTCGATGTTTTGCAAGCCGTAGCCGTCCACTTTCAGTGTCGGCATCGCCTTTTCGACGGTCTGGTCGACCACGGATTCCGGAATGCCCGGCATCGGATAGGAATAATTGGGCTCGAAACTGATCCCCAGATAATCCTGCTCGTTCACATTGGCGGAGACGCCGATTTCGTGCTCGGCCGCGCCATACCAGGGTTCCAGGATCGGATAATTGATCGGCCAATCGACAAAGCGGTTGTATTGCTTCTTCATCTCGAAATCGTTGGGCAGGAAGCGCAGGCTGGTGCCGAGCCAATGCCGGCTCGTGCCGGCGTTGATACGCTCGTAGGTGCTGGCGAAGGGCAGCGGCCCCTTCTGGATCAGATAAGCCTGTTTCGGATCCTGCCAGGCGCCGAATGGGTTGTCGTTGCCACTGAGCGACAGCACCGTCGGCCGGCCGGCATTCACCGTCGCCGGATCGGTCAGCCTGCTGCCGGTGAAGACGTCGGGCTGATAAGGGCTTTCCGGGACCTTTGCGGTCGCTGTCAAAAACCGCTCCATGTAGTCGTTGATGTTCGGCGGCAATCTGTCGCCGGCTTCAAGAATGAGCACTTTTCTGCCCGCTAATCCCAACTGCTTGGCGATCAAAGCGCCGGCGGGCCCGGAGCCGACGATGACCACATCGGGGTCACTCATTCGCTCTGCGCACATGTTTCGGCTCCTTACGCGTGCTTGCCAATGAAGGCATCGAGCGGCGGCGGGTCGGCCGCCCAATAGCCGAAACGCCATTCGCTGTAGCCCATCGGATGAGCCTGACCGACGCGCCACATCCAGCCTTGGGTATAGGCGGCGGCCGAAATCACCGTGTCCGGATTGACCGGCGGTTGCGATTGCAGCGTTGCCGGGGAATACCAGCAGCCGGTGTACCAGGCCAAGATGATGCTGCGGCCGAGATATTTGATCGCGGGATCCGGATTGTTCATCACCTGCTCGGCGGCTGCCGCCGGGCTGGGTGCATCTTTGGTGATTTTCAAGAGCTGAGAAAATGCCGCGTCCGTACTGGCCTGGGCGAAATATTGCCGCTTGATTTGGACCGGATCGACGGCGGGCGCGAGCGTGGTCGGCTCGATGCCGGTGATCGCGGCCGACAGCGTGACGAACAGTTCCATGGCTTCCGCGGCGTCGGCTGCGGCGGGTTCCGGCAGCGTCACCGAACTCACGGCGGTGGCCGCCGTTGCGGCCGCGCCACTCAGCATGTTGCGGCGGGTGAAGGCGGTCATGATCGTCTCCTCGGCATTGTGGCGGACACGGTCGGCGCGCGCCGCGGCGGGTTATCGCTCACTGCGCTTTTTCCAGAATGTAGGTGAAGTCCGATGCCGTCGCCGGGATGTGCTGGGTCGTGGCATTGCCGTGACAGGCCATGCAACTCGACGACGCAAGCGGCGTGGTGCCCTGGCTGTAAGTTTCAAGCGTGGTGTTCGCCAGATAGGTCGGCGCCGGCACGCCGGTCGGGTCGATCGGGTTTTTGGCATCGCTCGGCCATTGCGTCGTGATCAGCTCGTAATTTTCCCACACCGTACCTTTGAGGATAGCGCGGAATTGGCGGTTGAGGTCCGTGACCTCGTCGACCACCTCCTGCGGCAGGTCTTTCTTCCTGACGACCTGGCTTCTGAAGTCCGAACGGAATTGCAACGAAGCCGGTGGGTCCCACGGCTGCGGCGGCGTCTCGTTGACTGGACAATCCTTGCAGGCGGCGTTGAAGAAATTGTAGCGCGGTGACGACGGGCCTGGGGCGACACTGGATTCATCCGGCGCATTGTCGATTTGTTCAAAAGTGCTCCACACCCATTGCGGTGAGCCCGCGGTCTTATGGCCGATATGGATGCCGACGAGCCCGAGGGTTTTCTCGACGCAGATCGGACCGGCCGCGGTGCGGGGCGGGCCGGGGAAGTAGATCAAAGTATCGGCGGTGTGGAACTTGGCGATCAAACCCTTGTCCTTGACCGGGTCGAGGACGCGCCACGATGTCTTCAGCATGACGGCGCCCATGCGGCCCGCGTCCGGAGGCTTTTTTGACTGGTCTGGGTTGATGCCCTCGGGAAAAACAATTTCATGGCTGAACTGTCGCTGGCCCGCTACGCTGTACAGCTCGTTGTCGAGGATGAATTCGAACATCGGTTCGTTCATCAGAATGTCGAACAGCGCGTAATGGCCGCTTTGATCGATCAGCGGCCCGGTCTTGAACGGCTGATTCCAGGCCTCCTCGCTGACTTGCATGACGGTCTTGCCCGGGCCGTCCAATTTCTTGCAAGCGTTGGGAACGATCCGCGTTCCCCATGTCGGCTTGGCGCCGCCGGGCAACATGACGTCGGCGAGCGGCCGATAGTTCTTCAGCGATTCCCACTCGGTCAGGGCATCGCCGCCCGGTCGCGGGCCCTGACCGATGGTCTTGCCGTCCGCCGGCGAACTCACGGCGATGAAGGTGAGCCACGAATAGAAATCGAAGCCACGCTGCAGATTACCCAACGGGTCGTTCGGCAGCAGTCCATCTGTGCTTACGACTTCCTCACAAGGCTGCCCGGATGTCAGCAGCGCCGGCGTGACTGGTTGCGCAATGCGCTTGCTTGGATCTTTCGGATCCGCAATCGTGTCCGGCGTCAGATCGCATGTGGCGAGCGGCGGATTGATGTCTCGCCGCGTTTGGGCGTCGGCCGAAAAGCCCGTGAAGCCAACAAGCCAGCACATGCCCAAAATTCCGATGGCAAGCGAGCGGCTACCGCGTATGACCGTTCTCCTTCCGGCAGTCCGACGGACGGCAAGCGTGTCGCGCGATCGCAGTCCTCGGACAGACGTGTTCTCTAGCAGTGCGAGGTCTGCCGCCGCCGGTCAGACGATTGCGGGTCGTGCGTTTGCAGGCATTGCGATTGAAGGCCTTACGTCCACTGCCGGCAGGGTGATGGACTCAACTATTAATTGTCAAGTGAGATTATACATTGTAGCCGGAAAACAGGCGCGCGTCCGTATTGAAAGTCTTGAAACGAATGCGGTAGTGCACACCCCGATCCAATTCAAATGAACCGGATCAGGGCCTCGATTTTCATTTCAGCAAGATCCTAGCCAGCCGCCTTCTTCAATTCCGCGGCTTTCGCATCGTCGAGCGCTTTGGCGCGCGCCATGGCGGGACGCGCGCTGATGCGCTGCCAATAGTGCTCAAAGGCGGGGCGCTTCTCGATCGAACCGAACATCAGGCCAAAGCCGATCTGTGATCCGACATAGACATCGGCCGCGGTGAAACTGTCGCCCACTAAGTAGTCACCCCGCGTTACCGCAGCCTCGAGCGTCTCCATGACGAGCGCGAAATTGCCATAGCCCATCATGCGCTCACGCTCCGGCGGCACCACAAAGCCCAGCGCCTTGTTGCTGATAGCCGCTTCGACCGGGCCCGCCGAGAAAAACAGCCAACGATAATAAGGCGCACGCAACCGGTCTCCCGGCGGCGGGGCGAGGCGGGCTTCCGGAAACGCATCGGCGAGATACGCACAAATCGCCGCCGTCTCGGTCACGACCGCATCGCCGTGCCGCAGCGCCGGCACTTTGCCCATCGGATTGATCGCGAGATAGGCCTGAGCCTTCATGGTCGAGGCATAATCCATCACTTCGGTCTTGTAGGGCTGACCAACCTCCTCGAGCATCCACCGCGCGATCCGGCCGCGCGACATCGGGTTGGTATAGAGAACGAGTTCGTCGGGCATTTTGCGGTTTCCTTTACTCACGCAGCGCGAATGGCCTGCAAGTTAGCGCATTGTTGGTATTACGTCATTGCGAAAGGAGATAGGCGCGCTCTGCGCGTCGTCCAGCGGCGTCGCAACAGCTTGAACCTCGTAGCCGACATCGACGCGCGGCTTACTTTCGCAATGAGCCGATCTTTTCCCAGTCGGGTACTGGCTTCCAGTTCCCCTTTTGCGGAACCTTATTCCACTGCCGGGAGGTAGAAGGTCCGTCACCCTGTATGACACGGAGTTTTGGCGAACCCGGGACGCGCAGCGTTACCTGATCGGTACATTGCGAATCAGCAGAAGCCGCCGTGTTCTCGCGATCAATCCGCAATTGTTCAAGTCGCGCACGCCTATTCTTCCTCTCGGCGTGCAATTCGGCTTCAGCGAGCGCCGTGTAGTGATCTGCAATCGTCAGGTAACGCGCGCGAACGCTGAAGCTGAATGTCTCTGAGGCCCTATCGTAATAGGCGGCGGCACAATTCCGTAAATGACGAATTTGGACGTAACGCTCTAGCACCGACATCACCACGCGACCCGAACAACAGACCACACTGTCCCGAGCATAGCGGCCGAAAAGGTCGAGGCCCAACCCGCGCTATTGCGCTCAGACCCTTTATCCACATGGAACTCGGCCCTGAGGGATGCGGGGAAGATCGTGAAGCGCGACGGCAAAACTCGAATGCATAGGCATCGCGGGAGTGATGACGCTTATCCGCGGCCGCCATCGCTGGACAGGACGAGTTCGCTTCAGTCCGGCGCGCGCAGCCGATAGCCGATGCCGGTTTCGGTGAGGACATATTGCGGGCGCTCCGGGTCGGCTTCGATTTTCTGCCGCAACTGCCGGACATAGACCCGCAGATATTGCGCGTCGGTCAGATCGTCCCACAATTCGCCGAGCAGAAATTTGTGCGTGAGCACCTTGCCGGCATGCTGCACGAGAACGCGCAACAGATCGTATTCCTTCGGCGAAAGTTTTACCTCCTTATCGCCGGTTTTGACGATGCGGCGCACCAGATCGACGGAGAGATCGCCGACGCGGAATACCGGCCGCTCACCATGGGTCTGTAATTGGTGGCGGAGCGCGGCGCGCAGCCGGGCCAAAAGTTCGTCCATGCCGAACGGCTTGGTCACAAAATCGTCGGCGCCGAGATCGAGCGCCTCAACCTTGCCGGCCTCGTCGCCGCGGCTCGAGAGTACGACGATCGGCACGTTCTCATTCCGCGATCGGATGGTGCGCAGAAGGTCATGGCCCTGCATGTCGGGCAGGCCGAGGTCGAGAATGATCAGATCGGGATTCTGACCGAGCAGTTCGAGCGCGGTCCTGCCGTTTGGCGCTTCAAGGGTCTGATAGCCGTTGGCGTTGAGCCCGAGGCGCAGCAGCTTTCGGATCGGCGGCTCGTCGTCGATGACCAGAACCCGAAGGGGGGCCGCGCTCATGCTGCCAGGTCCAGATGTTGCCGTTCATGCGTAGCCGGCAGGGTGATTGTGAATATCGCGCCGCGCCGATCGGTGCGGTTCGACGCCGTTATCGTCCCGTGCATGGCTTCGATAAAGCCGCGCGAGATGGCGAGGCCCAATCCCGTGCCGGGCCGGACCTGATCGGTCTTCTGCACGCGATAGAACTTGTCGAAAATATGCTCGAGATCGGTCGGCGGGATGCCTTCACCCTCGTCGATGATCTGCAAGGAGACTTGACTGCGACTGCGCCAGGAGCGGATGAATATCGTCGTTCCGGCGGCGGCGTATTTTGCCGCATTGTCGAGAAGATTGAACAGCACTTGCTCGAACAACACGGCGTCGAGCGAAACCATCGGCAGATCCTCGGCGAGTTCGAGTTGAACGGCGTGGTGACGCAGGATTTTCACGGTGCGCCGCAGCGTCGAGCCGATGATTTCCGAAAGATCGTGCGGCGCGAGCTTCGGCATCACGGCGCCGGATTCGAGCTTGGTCATATCCAGCAGATTGGCAATGAAGCGGTTGAGCCGCTCGGATTCGTCAATGATCGTCGCCAGGAGGTCGACCTTCTCGCTGTCGGTCAATTTGTCGGCGAGGTCGCGCAGCGTGCCGGCGGAACCGAGCACGGAAGCGAGCGGCGTCTTCAAGTCGTGTGAAATCGAGGTCAGCAGCGCTGTGCGCAGCCGTTCGGTTTCCGCCGTGCGCTCGATGCGGTCCATATCCTCGACGAGCCTGACCCGCTCGATGGCGAGCGCGCCCTGATCCATCAGCGCGTCGAGGAGCCGCCGCTGGTCCGGCGTGAGCAGCGGTCCCGGTTTGTCGCTGTCGATGCCGACAACGCCGATGGCGCCGCGTCCGGTACGCATCGGCAGGAACAGCCGCTTGGCTCCGGGCAGCGTATCCGAACCGCGTCCGGCCGGACGATCGTTCTCGAATGTCCATTTCGCCGCGGCAACGTCGGCGTCATCGAGCGTGTCCTCGGGTGGATAGCCGCTGCGCACCGCAATCGAGCCATTGCTCGGCAACAGGATCACCACGCGCACTTTCAGCATCAGCGCGGTCTGATAGGCGGTCGCCCAAAGCACGTCGTCGAGTGTGCCGGTAGAGGCGAGCTTGCGGCTGAAGGAATAAAGCGATTCGACCGTACGGATGCGCAACTTGGCGGTCACCGCCTCGGTGCGGCCCCGTGCCGCGACGTGAGAGACGATGACGGCGACGAGTGTGAACAGGGCAAAGGCCGCAATGTTGTGCGGATCGGCGATCGTGAAGGTGTAGATCGGCGGCAGGAAGAAGAAATTGTAACACAGCGCCGATACGACACTCGCCAAGAGCGAGGGCAAAAGCCCATAGCGCACGGCAACGCCGACTACGGCCGTCAAGAAAACCAAGTCGACGTTCTCGACCCCGATCCAATAGTCGACGAGTTCCGCGCAACCGAGCCCGGCGGCGACGGCCACGATGGCGAGGAAGAATGGCCGCGGATCGAGACGTTCCTCGCCCGCGGTTGTCCGAACGGTCGTCTTCGGAATCGGCTTGCCGGGCAGTTGATCGCCGGCGATGACGTGGACGCTGATATTGCCGGAGCTGCGGACGAGATCATGCACCACTGAACCATGCACAATCTCAAACCAGCGCGAGCGCGCGGATTTGCCGATGATGATCTGCGTTACATTGTGTTCATGCGCATAAGCGATGACGTCGTCGGCAATGTCGCGCGCGCCGCCCGGCACGGTGACGGCTTCGCCGCCGAGCGTATCGGCGAGGCGAAGCGTGTCGGCGATGCGATCGCGCTCTTCTTCGTTGAGCTGGAGACTACGCCGGCTCTCCACGTAAAGCGCAATCCACGGCCCGTGCAGCCGGTCGGCCAGGCGTTTGGCGTATCGCACCAGTCCCGCGGCGCGCGGATCCTCGCTGATGCAGACCATGATGCGTTCGCCGGCGGCCCATGGACCCTGGATGGCGCGGGCCTGCATTTCTGACAGCAGTTGCTCGTCGACCCGCTCGGCGGTTCGCCGCAGCGCCAATTCGCGCAGCGCCGTCAGATTAGCGGGAGAGAAAAAGTGCTCGAGCGCGCGCTCAGCCTGTTTCGGGACGTAAATTTTGCCTTCTTTGAGCCGCTGGATGAGATCGTCGGGGGTGAGGTCGACCAGTTCAACGGCATCGGCGCGATCGAACACCGCGTCGGGGACGGTCTCGCGCACACGCACGTGGGTAATCTGCGCGACGACATCGTTGAGGCTCTCGATGTGCTGGATGTTGACCGTCGTATAGACGTCGATCCCGCAGCTCATCAGTTCTTCGACGTCGAGATAACGCTTGGGGTGGCGGCTGCCTTCCGCGTTGGTATGAGCGAGTTCGTCGACGAGAGCGATCTGTGGGCGCCGGGCAATGACCGCATCGATGTCCATTTCATCGAGCCACTGGCCTTTGTATTCGACGCGGCGGCGCGGGACGACTTCGAGACCTTCCAGCAGTGCTTCGGTCTCACGGCGGCCGTGGGTCTCGACGACGGCGGCGACGACGTCGTAGCCGTCCTTTTTCCGCGCGTGCGCCTGGTGCAGCATTTCGTAGGTCTTGCCGACGCCGGGCGCCGCGCCCACGAAAATTCTAAGCTTGCCGACGCGGCCTTCCTCGCGCCGTGCCGCATCGAGGAGCGCTTCAGGTGAGGGTCGATGTTCGGACGGGAGCCGCTGATCCACCATCACGGATTAGATTTCTCAAAACGCCGACGCCGGCCGGCGCTGTGCTATCACCCGGTGGCAAGTTTATCGAGCGCCAGGTTGAGCAAGAGAACGTTCACGCGCGGCTCACCGAGGAGCCCGAGCCAGCGCCCTTCGGTATGATCCGCAACGAGCTGGCGGATGCGATCTTCCGGCAGATTCCGCGCCTTGGCAATACGGGGCGCTTGGAAAAGCGCCGCGTCGGGCGAGATCTCAGGGTCAAGACCGCTGGCCGAACTCGTGACCAGATCGATCGGGACAGGTGCCGAGGCATTCTCTTTCTTCAGCTTGACGATATCGCCCTGCACGCGGTCGATCAGTGCCTTGTTCGAGGGGCCGAGATTGGAGCCGCCGGAATTCGCGGCATTGTAAGGCGCGGCGACGGTTTTGGACGAATCGTTCGGATCGGGGGCGGTGGTCGCCGACAGCCGGCCATGGAAGTACTTGTCGCTGTCGAATTCCTGCCCGATCAGCGCCGAGCCGACGACACGGCCGTCGCGCTCGATCAGGCTGCCCTGGGCCTGATAGGGGAACAGCACTTCCGCGATCCCGGTCATCGCCAGCGGGTAGGCGAGCCCGGTGATGAGGGTCAGAGCGACCAGAACGACGATCGCCGGACGGATTTCGCGCAACATGACACTATCTCCTTTTTAGCATGATCCGGAAAAGTGGAAGCCGGCTTTCCGAAAAGATCATGCTCCGTGAAAAGCCTAGAGCACGTGTGCGCTAGGCGAGGTGCAGGGCCGTGACGATGACGTCGATGGCCTTGATGCCGATGAACGGGATGATCACGCCGCCGACGCCGTAGATCCACAGATTGCGAACCAAGAGCGCGGCGGCGCCGATCGGACGGTAACGCACGCCTTTCAGCGACAGCGGAATGAGCGCGATGATGATCAACGCATTGAAGATGATCGCGGATAGAATCGCGCTCTGCGGCGTCGACAGCCGCATGATGTTCAGGGTCTGCAGCTGCGGATAGAAGGCCACGAACATCGCCGGGATGATGGCGAAATATTTTGCCACATCGTTGGCGATCGAGAACGTGGTGAGCGCTCCCCGGGTCATCAGCAATTGCTTGCCGATCTCGACGATCTCGATGAGCTTGGTCGGATTGGAATCGAGATCGACCATGTTACCGGCCTCGCGCGCGGCCTGGGTGCCGGTGTTCATGGCGACGCCGACGTCGGCTTGCGCGAGTGCCGGCGCGTCGTTGGTCCCGTCGCCGCACATGGCGACAAGCTTGCCCTTGGCTTGCTCGTCGCGGATCAGCTTAAGCTTATCCTCGGGAGTAGCTTGGGCGAGAAAATCGTCGACACCGGCTTCCGCGGCGATTGCGGCTGCAGTCATCGGATTGTCGCCCGTGATCATCACGGTGCGGATGCCCATGCGGCGCAATTCGGCGAAGCGCTCGCGGATGCCGCCTTTGACGATATCCTTGAGCTCGATGACGCCGAGCAATTTGCCGTCCTTGGCGACCGCAAGCGGCGTGCCGCCCGATTTGGCGATGGCGTCGGCGATGGCGTTGACCTCTTGCACCGTTTCGCTGCTCAGATTCGGACGCAGCGCCTGTACGGTGTTGCCAGCCGTGGCCGTCGCGGGGCCGTTGAGGAAGTTCAGGATCGAATCCACCGCGCCCTTGCGGACCCAGGACGAGCCGATCTCGACGCCGCTCATCCGCGTCTGCGCGGTGAAGGGGATGAAGCTTGCCTTCAGTTCCGAGAGCTCGCGGCCGCGGATGCCGTATTTCTCCTTGGCGAGCACGACGATCGAGCGTCCCTCCGGCGTTTCGTCGGCGAGTGACGCGAGCTGGGCGGCGTCCGCAAGTTCCTGTTCGGTCACGCCGCGCAACGGCCGGAACGAGGTTGCCTGACGATTGCCGAGCGTGATGGTGCCGGTCTTGTCGAGCAACAGCGTATCGACGTCGCCGGCGGCCTCGACGGCGCGGCCCGACATCGCCAGCACGTTGAAGCGCACCAGGCGGTCCATGCCGGCGATGCCGATGGCCGACAGCAACGCGCCGATCGTGGTCGGGATCAAGGTGACGAACAGCGCCACCAGGATGACGACCGAAATCGTGCTGCCCGTATAGGCGACGTAGCTCGGGATGGTCGCGGTCGCGAACACGAAGATGATGGTCAGGCCGATGAGCAGAATATTGAGCGCAATCTCGTTCGGCGTCTTCTGGCGCTCGGCGCCTTCGACCAGCCGGATCATGCGATCGAGGAAGGTCGAGCCCGGCGCCGCGGTGATGCGGACGCGGATCCAGTCCGAAAGCACTTGCGTGCCGCCGGTGACTGCGGAGCGGTCGCCGCCGGATTCGCGGATGACCGGGGCGGATTCGCCGGTGATCGCAGCTTCATTAACCGAGGCCATGCCCTGGATCACTTCGCCGTCGGACGGAATCATGTCGCCGGCTTCGACCAGCACCACGTTGCCGACTTTCAGATCGGTCGACGGCACGAGCCGATAATGTTGCGAATCGTCCGATCCGGTCAGGAGTTTGGCCTGGGTCTCGGTGCGCTGCCGGCGCAACGTGTCGGCCTGGGCCTTGCCGCGGCCTTCGGCGACGGCCTCGGCGAAATTGGCGAACAGCACAGTGAACCACAGCCAGATAATGACCTGGATCTCGAACCCGATATGTTCACCGCCGGTGAACAGATCGCGGATCAGGATCACGGTTGTCAGCGCCGTGACGACTTCGAGCACGAACATCACCGGGTTCTTCATCAGCGTCCGCGGATTGAGCTTGACGAAGGCGGAGCCGATGGCCGGTACGACGATCTTCGGATCGAACAGCGCCGAAACGGGCAGGCTCTTGCGGAGGTTTGACGATTCCATCGAAGTACTCCAAGCCTTAATTGGATGAGAAAAGCGTGCCGGCGTTGATGGAGAGCTGCTCGACGATCGGGCCGAGCGCCAGCGCCGGGAAGAAAGTGAGACCTCCGACGATCAGGATCACGCCGACGACGAGGCCGACGAAGAGGCCGCCCGTGGTCGGGAACGTGCCCGCCGATGCCGGTACCAATTTCTTGGCGGCAAGCGAGCCCGCGATCGCCATGGTCGGAATGATCATCCAGAAGCGGCCGACGAACATCGCGATGGCACCGGAGAGATTGTAGAACAGCGTGTTGGCGCTGAGCCCGGCGAAGGCCGAGCCGTTGTTGCCGTCCTGCGACGTATAGGCATAGAGAACCTCGGTGAAGCCGTGCGGTCCGGGGTTGCCCATGGCGGCGACGGCGGACGGCACCTCCATGGCGACGGCGGTCCAGCCGAGATACATCAGCGGCAGGACCAAAATCGCCAGCATGGCCATCTTCACTTCCTTGGCCTCGATTTTCTTGCCGACATATTCCGGCGTCCGGCCGACCATCAGACCGGCGACGAAGACCGAAATGATGGCGAACAACAGCATGCCGTACATTCCGGAGCCGACGCCGCCGACGATGACCTCGCCGAGCTGAATATTGATCAGCGGAATCATCCCGCCGAGCGCGGTGAAGGAATCGTGCATGGCGTTGACCGCGCCGCAGGATGCGGCGGTCGTAATAACGGCGAACAGAGCTGAGCCGACAATGCCGAAGCGGGTTTCCTTGCCTTCCATGTTGCCGCCGGTGAGTCCGAGCGCATTCAGCGCGTCGTTGCCGTGCGCCTCCGCCCAGTAGCAAAACACGACGCCGGCGACGAACAGCACGCCCATGACGCCGAGAATGGCCCAGCCCTGGCGCTGATTGCCGACCATGCGGCCGAACACATTGGTGAGCGCCGCGCCGAGAGCAAAGATCGAGATCATCTGCACGAAATTCGACAAAGCCGTCGGATTCTCGAACGGATGGGCCGCATTGGCGTTAAAGAAGCCGCCGCCATTGGTGCCCAGCATCTTGATCGCGATTTGCGAAGCGACCGGCCCGACCGCGATGGTTTGTTTCACGCCCTCAAGCGTGGTCCCATCCACGTAGGCGCCCAGCGTCTGCGGGATGCCCTGCCAGACCAGGAACAGTGCATAGGGAACGCACAGCGGGAGCAGGATATAGAGCGTGCAACGGGTCACATCGACCCAGAAACTGCCGACGGTGCGAATCGAGTGCCGTGCGAAGCCGCGGATCAGCGCAACGGCGAGAACGATGCCGGTTGCCGCCGAGAGATAATTCTGGTGCGTCAGGCCGAGCATCTGCACGAGGTAGGACATCGTGCTTTCGCCGCCGTAGTTCTGCCAGTTGGTATTGGTGATGAAGCTGATGGCCGTATTAAACGACAAACCCTCTTCGACCGCCGACTGGCCCGCCGGATTGAACGGTAGCCCGGCTTGCAGTCGCATCAGCACATAGAGGATGAGAAAGCCGCCGACATGGAACAGCAGCATGGCGACCGTGTAGGTCACGGCATGCTGTTCCTGGCGCTCGTCGACGCCCGCGATCTTGTAGATCGCAAGCTCGACCGGACGCAGGATGAACGAGAGGAATGTGCGCTCGCCGCTGAATACACGCGTCATATAGCCGCCGAGCGGCGGCGTGATCGCGACGATGATGACGCAGTAAAGCAGAATCTGGACCCAGCCGATGACGGTCATGGTCGTTGTTCCTTCAGAACTGCTCAGGCTTGAGCAGCGCGTAAGTCAGGTAGATGAGGAGCCCCACGGTCACGAGGGCGGCGAGTGAATAATCGAACGTCATCGCTATCTCCTCACAAACGATCGCAGGCGTAAACGTAGCCGATCGACAGCGCGAAACAGACAAAGCCGATCGCCATCATGACGGCATCCATCATCGGAATGCTCCAAATAGCTAGTTCCTGTCGCTGCAGCAGATACCTCTAGGACGCGCGCAAGCATGATCTGAATCAAGTTTGCGCAAAGGAATTCTGCGGCATTGCGGGCGATTACGTGTCACGCCCGGCGTAGGAATTCGAGAGGGGCCCATCGAGAATGTTATAGGAATTCCATAAAGGCAGTCGAAAAGCGGAGGTGGAGACGGCCTCAACTATCTGAGTGAATGGAAGATATGGTCAGTGCTGCGACGCGGCTCGGCGGCGCATGCCTGGCGGCGGTTCGTGGAATAATCGAATCCACGTCGAGACTATAGTCACTTAGCCGTCACAGGACCGAGAACTGGTTGGAATGCTCGATGTCCGACGGGCAGCCGGCCATCGGTGCCAATCCATCGGCGCTAATAGGCAATGTGGAGGAGTTCCGCAATGACCCCGAGTTTAGCAAGGATGCCAGCCGTCAGGAGCGCCACGACGGGCATCAGCGCCGAAAGCGCGGAACGCGTTTCGCCATTCTGAAGGTGAAGTTTCATGACAAGTTCCAAAATGCCGGCGCCAGGGCTTATCGTTTGTCAGGCACCAATCGCAGGGAAATTTGCGCAGTGGTGCGTAGAAATTCCAGACGAAAGAATCGTCGCCGGCATAAATTCCGTATAAATGTTGCGCAGGGATCGGCTCCGAGTTTTAGGAATTAAACTTTAGCGTGCCGCCGCCTTATTTGTTTCGATAATTCCTTCCAGCCGCGAAATATTCTGTAGCAAGCGCTCGGTGGTCAGCCGCAGGAAATAATAGCCGAACTCCGGATTCTGGAAATAAAGCTCGAGAAGCTTTTCGTAGGTGATGGTGAGCACCTCGCCGTCTTGGATGCATTTGACGGTGCCCGTCCGCCGATTGTTGGGGGTAACAAAGCCGAGTTCGCCCATCATACGCCCCGGCGGCAGTTCGACGCCGATTTCGCTGACCAGAAATGTACCGGTTACTGTCAAGAACATTTCCTTGGCGATATCGCCTTTGTGAAAGAGCACCTCGCCCTTCCGAAATTTCTTCGGGCTCATGAACGGCCGCAGCCAGTCCATCGACAGATCGCCCTGCGCCGACACGCGGGCCTTCCTCACCAGATTGAGCATCTGACGCAGGCGGATGACGTTGATCGGCAGCGACAAGAGATAGAGCAGGAAAGTCGGTATCGTTCCCGACAGCGCGCCATAAATGATGAAAAAGAGGTTGCTGATGATGCCGATGATGCGAAGCGGGACGATGGTGCGTACCAACAACGTGGCAACGAAGAATGACGCGCCCATCAGCGCCATCAAGTTCGCGAAATTGATATTGGCCGCCGTGATGTCGACCAGGCGCGTAAAGACCGCTTCGTAAGTGACATTGGAGGGATCGAGGCCGATCTGCATGATCAGCTTCTCGACCCTGAGATTCTGCGCGGCAATTTCAAGGGCGTGATTCAGGAGCTTGCTCAGGTCAAATGTCGCCTGGGTCATGTTGCCCTCATCAGAGACAGCGCGGTCCATGCCGGGATAGCGGCGTTAAGCAGCCAATACAGCGAAATCGGCCATATTTTAATGTCCGGTTCGGATTCGGACACTTATTTTTTGCCTATATCGGCAGGGTCAGGCCCGTCTGGCTTCTTTATGGCCCAACACGCCACTTTACCGGGCGACGACCCGAGGGGTCTTCACCGCCTGAGTGGGTGTCATGGCCTTTACCGCCGACTATGAAGTCCTGATCGACCGGCTTGACGACGAGCTCCGGCTTGCGGCGCGTCCTGCTGCGGATCTTTACGCCAAGATCATCGGCAGCATATGCACCCGCATTCCGCTTCTCGGCAAATCGGGAAAAGCCGATCCGATCGCCCGGATGATCGAGGCCGGCGCCTGGGCCGATGCGGCATTGGCGGTGGTCGACCTGGAATTGCCGGCCTGGAAGGTCCGACGCCTTGTTTATGAGAGCGGCGAATGGCTGTGCTCGCTGTCACGCCAACCGAATTTGCCGTTCGAACTCGACGACGTTGCGGATGGACGCCACGAAAGGCTGCCCTTGGCCATTCTGCGCGCCTTCCTCGAAGCGCGCCATCGGACCGAGACCGCCGAGCCGAAAAGTTCGGGTGTGCCGCGGCTGCGACCGGACCTGGCCGCCATGATCTGCTGCGACAACTTTGCCTGATCCGTCGCGGACGGGGATGACCGTTCCCTCTTATGCCGCCCTTATGACAAAGCATGCCGCTCCGTCTCGAATTCATATGCCCCGGAGCGCACATTGCCGGCAGTGAAATAGCAACGAGGTGACACTGCGATGAGTGTCCTTGCTGTCGAAAGTGCCACAAGCGCGAGCCATGCGTCGGGGCACTCGAATATCGGCAATGCGAACGTCTGCGACATCCTCGAAATATCCGCGTCGCGAACCTACGACTGTGCGCTCGAAATTCTCGGCGCCTACAAATTGACCGGCAATTTTGCGCTGGATCTGGAAATCGTGCTCAAGAGCCTCGGAGTCCTCGGCCGGGTAACGTTCGAAATCAAACCAAAGTCGATCCTGTCGGACTGCCGGCGTGTCGAGCTCGTCGCCGGCGCCAATCTCGGTCTGGACGAGTTCCGCGACATCCTGCGCACAATCGAGAGCCGGGTCGGATCTGATTCGACGCCGCTGTCGTGGAAGCGCTTGTTTCTTGCTGCGCGACGCAGCGAACAAGCGAGCTGAATATAGCGGCTTTCCCATGACGACGATCAGACAACTCGATCCACGCGGCCTAAAGCGCGCGGCGCTATTCGCCGACCCCCAGTTCGCGGCCGCGGTAAACGATCCAGCGCCGTCTGCAGCCTGTGAGTCTCAGGCTGCCGTTAGCCAAGTTCGGCATTTGCCGCTGCGGCCCGATGCCGTGACACTCTGCAAAGCGATACCGTTCTTTTACGTCGGCCAAAACCGTCACGGCTTCTGGGTGGCGCGCGAATCAGACGGGAAAATCGGCGGCCTGTTCCTCCGTAGGCGATCGGCGCTGCGTTTCGCCAGAAAGTTCAGCGAGCCGCAGGGCTGCGCGACGATGGTTCTGGATGAGCCGTTCGAGCTCGACGTCGAGAATCAGGGCGGTCGGCTTACAGCCTTGGTCGCGGCGGCCATTGAGAGTGGGGCACGACGCTTGCCGGCCGTGGCCACGTTCGTCGGCATGATGGTGGTCGAATGGCGCAAACTCGTCGCCGAGATCTCACGCGCCATTGCCGGCCAACGCCGCAACCGCGCTGCGATCGAGCGGGAACTCTTCCACGGTCACTGCCGGTTGATGTCGAAAAACGACGACGATCTACCGATTCAGTAAGCGGTTGACGCGTCGGTCTCGCGGCTGTGGTTGCGTGTTTCTTCAAGAAGTTTCCAACGTCGATCCACGGAGCACGCCCATGAAAAAAGACCAAGAACAAGCCGAACCTCCTTCTTCACCGCGAACTCCGGCTTTTTTGGTTGGTCAGGACAGCCGGGGTAATTGGGTGGCTCGAGATCAAAGCGGGACCCGCGGCGGACTTTTCGTCGATCGCACGCAAGCGCTCCGCTACATTCGCTCCGAAAGCGTAAATCGTTCGCAAGATTTCATCCCGGTCATTGGCGTCATCGAACTCGACATCGGGCAGATGCCGGCGGCGACGCCGCAAAGACAGTTTAACATGGCGGCGCAGCGTGAGCGCCGGGTCGCCTGAAATCCAATCCGCGGCACAATCACCCACGAGAGGTCGCCCATGCGCGCGATCGGCCGGCACGTCTCGAGATTAACAGGATACGCACCGGCATTGCCGACGCCGTTCGACGACGATGACGCGATCGATTACGGCGCGTTCGAGCGGTTCTGCGAGCTCCAGGTAATGAACGGGGCGACGGCCTTGGTCGTCTGTGGGACGACCGGGGAGGCGCCTAATCTGACCACGACAGAGCATTGCGAACTGATCCAGATCGCGGCCGGGGTTGCGCGCTGTCGGGTGCCTGTCGTCGCCGGAGCGGGCTCCAACGCGACCGCACATGCGATCGAATTGAGCAAAGACGCGGAAAGAAACGGAGCCGATGCGATCCTCTCCGTCGTGCCCTATTACAATAAGCCGACGCAGGAGGGTCTCTACGCCCATTTCAGCGAGATTGCCGCTTCGACCGCCTTGCCGCTCATCCTTTACGACGTTCCTTCGCTGGGCTCCTGCGCGTTTACCGTCACTACTCTTCCAAATCTCTGAAAGTTTTATCCAGGTTGCTGTGAAAAGCGTCAGCCGGAAGCAAGAATTATCCGCTACGTGATTGCCCGTGCGTGGTCTCACCAACGGGTTATCGCGTATGGCCAGCCTTAGCCGCTCATTGCACCGCCTTATCGACCAAGTCGGGGCCCAAGTCGGCCGATTTCGCCGCGATGAAAACGGCGCTTTGGCCATGATGATGGGCCTGACCGCCATTCCGCTTATTTTTGCGGTGGGCGCCGGCATCGATTACGGCAGCGCCAATATGGTGAAATCGAAGCTCGACGCGATCGCCGATACCGCGGCCCTGTCGGCGGTCGATCATCTCGCGATCACGGGCACGGCCGCCGCGGCGCAAACCACCGCGCAAGGCACGTTCAACGCCCAAGCGGTGAATCTCGCCAATCTGTCGATCAGCAATGTGACCGCGACGGTGACGGATTCGACGACCGCCCGCACCGCCGTGGTTAATTACACGGCGACCAAGACCAATTTGTTCATGGGAATCTTCGGCTATCCGACGCTGACGCTGACCGGCTCGGCGACGGCCCAGGCCGGCCTGACGACGAATATCAATTTCTATCTGCTGCTCGACAATTCGCCGTCGATGAACATCGCCGCCACATCGGCGGGCATCTCCACCATGGTCGCCAATACGCAGGCGCAGGGTGGTTGCGCCTTCGCCTGCCATGAATCGAATCCTTCGGCGGATAATTTGGGAAACCCCGGCGGCATCGATAATTACGCGCTCGCGCAAAAACTCAATGTCGTGACGCGGATGCAGAATTTGGCGAGCGCCACCCAGTCGCTGATGAATTCGGCCTCGTCGATGGAAGGGCCGAACAGCCAGCAGTATCAGGCGGCAATTTACACCTTCAGCAATGCGGGCCTCAATACGATCCAGGCCTTGACGCCGAATCTCACCAATGCGCAGGCGGCGGCCGCCAATATCAACGTGCTCGAAGTCTACGACAATAATTGGCTCACCAAGACCAACAACAATAGCGACACCGATACCAATTTCGAGACGGCGATGTCGCAAATCAACGGCATCATGCCGCTGCCCGGCACCGGCACGCCGACCAGCACGCCGCAGGAGGTGCTGTTCATCGTCTCCGACGGCGTCGACGACGAGGTGTCGTCGAGCTGTTCGCAATCCTTGGACGGCAATCGTTGTCAGCAGCCGTTCAACACGACCTGGTGTACGACGGTGAAGAACCGCGGCATTCAGATCGCGGTCATCTACACCGACTATCTGCCGCTGCCGACCAATAGCTGGTACAACAACTGGATCGCGCCGTTTCAGAACCAGATATCGTCCAATATGCAGAGCTGTGCCTCGCCCGGGATGTTCTTCTCGGTGACCACCGACGGCGACATCTCGGCGGCTATGCAGACGCTGTTCCAACAGGCGGTGGCGGCGGCGCGACTGACGAAGTGACCGCGGCGTAAGGTGCTGCCTTGCCGGCCGCGCGGTCGCGATAGCGGCGGGAAAGCCGCCGGGTGACGACCCGGATGGCGCTGAGCGGCAGATCGGCGAGCCCCGGCCATGGATCGTCCCAGGCAAAGACCGCCGACGCCGACGACCGACCCAGCGAGCGCAAATAACGGAATGCCGACAGCCGGCCGGCCATCATCTCGGCCAATGCCGCCGCAACGTCGCGCGTCAAATAGCGCCAGCGCACACCGCTGCGCGCCGCGACCGGCGTCACCGTCTCGCCGTTCGCAAGCCGCCACTGCAGCGCCGGAAAATCGACGCCGGCTGCGGCGCCGAGCCCGAGCCAGGTCCAGGCCCGCGCATTGACGTCGAGGATCTTGTAGGCGCCGTCGCGCGCGTCGAATTTGAACTCGATCTCCACGAGCCCGCTGAAATCGAGCGACGCGAGAAATTTCACGGCCAGCGCTTCGATCTCCGGCCTCTCGACCGTCTCCACGAGTGTACTGGTGAAGCCGAAATCGATCGGATATTGCCGCCGTCGCCGCGCTACGAGCGAACCGATCGCTTTGCCGTCGTGCCACACGCCCGCATAAGAGAACTGCGCCGCGCCGTCGCCGGGGATCATTTCCTGAATCATGAGGCTGTCGTCGCCGACCAGGGATTTTGCCTGGTCGTAAAGCGCCAGCAAGCTGCGCCGGTCGTCGGCGCGCCAGGCTTTGGCATCGACAAATCTGTTGCGGGTCTCACGCACGGTCGGCTTGAGAATGACCGGAAACGGGATGTCGAGATCGCTCAGCTCATCGCGGTGCTGCGGATAATGCGAGCGCGGCTGCGCGATGCCGAGTGTGGCGGCGCGGGCATTCATGTGCCGCTTATCGCAAGCGCCGCGCACGGTGTTACAGCTCGGCGTGGTGAGCGTGAAGGCTGCGCCGAGCGCTGCATGATTTTGTGCAATAAATTTCAGATCTTCGTCGCTGCCGGCGAACAGCACCCAGTCGTCGAGGCCATGGCGGTGCGCAAGTTCGATGAGGAAACGCACGGCGCCGTCGCTGCGCGGTCCGGGCCAGGACAGGCTTCTCTCGACATAGCGCGACAGGCCCGGCAACGGGTTGTCGGCAGTGATCAGCCAGACCGGGATGCCGCGGCGGCCGAGGCTGCGCGCGATCTCGAGACTGCCATGCGCGCCGCCGAGGATGACGGCGCCTTGGCGCGAGATCGCGGCGGGCGCGGGGGGCTCAGTCATTGCGGCGGCCAGGGCTGCGCGACGGCGGCATCGCGAAGCGCCATGCCGGGGCCGAATGCGGCGACGCGTTCGTGTGCGACGCCGCGCCTTGCCGCAGTCGTCACCGCGCGCGCGGCGAACGGCGCGCCGGCGATAAAGCGCAGCAACGGTCCAAAACTTCGCACCGCGTAGGAGCCGACGAAATGCAGTTTCGGCACGCTCGATTCGAAACCGGCGCGCAACAGCGGGGAGCCTTGGAGGGAAGATATCCGCTGCAGGAGTTGCGGCGCCAATATCCCGAGCCGCGAGAGGTCGACCCGATAGCCGGTGCCGAGAATAACGTGATCGAAGCTCGCCTCGCCGCCATCGAGATCGAGCGCGACGCGATTGGCGACGGCGCGCGCTCCTATGATCGTGCATCCGGGCCTGCGGGCAACTTCCCCAAATCGCGCGTGCAGCCAGCCGGCGGCGGCGGCTTTCAGACAGCGGCGGGAAAATTCCTCGCGAAGTTCTTCCGGCAGAAAACGGACCAGTCCGGGCGCCTCGGCGAGCCAGCTTAGGGGGAACGGTCCGACCTCGGACGGCGACTTCAGCAATTGCCGCAGCCGCATCGCCGTTCGTCCGACTCCGGGTGCCGCCGCACCGAGCCAATGGATATCGCCGCGGCTGATGAGCTCCACCTCGGCGCCGGCTTCGGCCAACAGCGCCGCGGATTCGCAGGCGCTTTGGCCGCGTCCGATCACGCCTATGCGCTTGCCGCGAAATTTCTCGAATCCGGTATGCTCGCTGCTGTGGCTGACGAGTTCGGCCGGCAGATCGCGAAAGGTTTCGGGCCTGAATTCCTGATGGCGCAGCCCGGTCGCGACCACGACGCGGCCGGCGCTCAGTGCATCGCCGTCATCGAGCGTCAAGCGAAAGCCGTCGGTCGTCGCCTCGATCGTGCGCACGGCTCGCCGGTCGACATCCGGGACCGCGTGGCGCTGAAACCATTCGCCGTAACCGACAAAATCCTCGAGCGGCAGCAGCCGGTCGGCGGCAATGCCGTGGGCCGCGGCGTAGGCGTCGAGCGAGAGCGCGCCGGAGGGGCTTGAAATATGGGTCGCGCGCCACGGCGAGCGCAGCATCATGCCTTTCGGCATATGGCGCCGCCAAAACGCCATCGGCTCGCCAAGCACGAGCGTCTCGACGCCGGCAGCTTTGAGATGGGCGGCGACCGACAGCCCATAGGGACCGGCGCCGATGACGGCGACCTCGCAGCTATTGGCTCGTAAATTGGCTCGTGTTGGGGTCATCGGCTTCGGGAACCGCACCAGCCGCGTGATGGTTAAGACGCGGATGACAGAGAGAAATTCGCGCATAGCCGGGTAGCAGATTTGGAACCGTGCGTCAGAAAACCGTCGGATTAATGTTAAGCCGCCATTTTGCCCGGCGCTGCGCTTAACCATCGGCCGGCCGGTTTTTTGAGCTAGGTCAACGGTTTTCCGGCGCTTCGCGCGCATCGTGACCGGCAGGGAAGAGGCGAAACCTTGCCGCCGACCGAAGCTTTGTGAAGCGCCGTTGCAGAAAGCCAAGTTGGAGGAAGTCATGTCAACCAAAGTCATTTCGAACGAGGCCCCGGAAAACATTCCGGATTTGACGATCTCGTCCGACAAGGTCTGCTACCTCATCGCCAAGGCGCATGAATTCGACGTTAAGGATGTGGTCACCGATCCGGGCGATTCCTCCAACGCCACCGATGACGCCATGCTGTCGGTTCTGGAGGACCACAAGGACGATCCGGTGGTTCAGGAAATCCGCGCCGCCATCTTCGGCATGAGCGAGGACGAGCAGGTCGACCTCGTCGCGCTCGCCTGGCTCGGCCGCGGCGACGGCACAATCGAGGACTGGGCCGAATTGCGCGCCGAAGCCGACCGCGCCCACAACAAGCGCACGGCGTCTTATCTCCTCGGCATGCCCATGCTCGGCGATTATCTGGAAGAGGGGCTCGCGCAGTTCGGTCTCTCGTGTAACGAGTGAGGCATCCGCCGCCGCTAGCGCGGGGGCGGATAAGCGCCATCGTTCTCGCGGCGCATCCGGGCTTGCCCTCGCCCCTTGGGGGAGAGGGCTGCTCGGCCTCGCGTAAACACAGACCGGTGAGGGGTCGGGGCCCCAACCCCTCACCCAATTGCGCATGCTGCACTTCCGGCGTAGCCCTCTCCCGCAAGGGGAGTGGGCACCGCGATTTGCGCGGCGCTCATGTCGCGCTCCCAACTGGTTCTTCGTGAAGTGGGATGAGAAAATAGACATCCGTTCTCGCGGCACATGCGCACCCGAGTTTTGCAGTCTCCAGCCACGTGAAGCGCGAATCTTGGGTTTACGAACCGAAACAGAGCGGTGGAGTCTCTGCTTTTCCGTTCGCCTCACCCCCATTCGCCGAACCAAATTCCGTAGCCCGGATGGAGCGACGCGAAATCCGGGGACGAACTCTAAGCTTTTACGCTGCTCCCGGATTACGCTGCGCTCCATCCGGGCTACGAAGAAAGAAAAAAGGAAGCGGAACGCCGACAAACGCTGATCCGTATCCTCCGCACCATCGGGTGCGGCTCTGCCCTTTTGGGGCAGCTCGCCTGTCGGCGT